>DATGZH010000010.1:0-82908 GCA_035297265.1 Acidimicrobiales bacterium
CCGCCGGGAGACCCGGTGTCCGAGCTGTGCCCGCCTCTACCGTTCCGACGCCCGCCATCTGGTGAAGGCCGGGCTCGAGGGCGGGAAGGGCGTCGACCCCTCGGTGACCCGACACCCGGCCGTCCTCGTGACGCTGACCGCACCGTCCTTCGGGGCGGTGCACCGGGCGAGGCAGGGCAAGGCGCCCTGTCACCCGGGCGACCCCAAGGCCCGCTGTCCCCACGGAAGGCGCGTCGCCTGCTTCTTGCATCACGCCGACGACGAGGCGGTGGTCGGGACGCCCATCTGTCCAAGGTGTTACGACTACGAGGGCCAGGTCCTCCACAACGCCACCACCCCTGAGCTCTGGCGGAGGACCTCGATCTACATCCCCCGCTACCTGGCCAAGGTCCTCGGCCTCACCTTGGGCGAGCTCGACCAGAAACTGCGGATCTCCTTTGTCCGGGTGGCCGAGTTCCAACGCCGAGGCGCGGTCCACCTCCACGTGCTCGTCCGTCTCGACGCCGCTGATGGCGGGGACCCCGGTCCGTTGGCCGGAGAGCTGGCCGCCGCCTGTCTGGCCGCCGCCCGGGCAGTGCGGGTCGCCCATGTGCGGGGCGAGACCTCCTGGGGCGACCAGGTCGACGTCGAGGTGCTCGATGACCGGGAGGGTTCCCGGGCCGGTCGGCTGGCCTCCTACGTGGCCAAGTACGCCGTCAAGTCGTCCACGGCCGACGGCGCCCTCGACCAGCGGATCAGGAACGCAGAGGACCTGGTGTCCCGGCGGCTCAGTCCCCACGAGCGCCGCCAGGTGGCCACGGCCTGGCGCCTCGGCGAACACCGGGATCGTGCGCATCTCCGGCGCTACGCCCACTGTTTCGGCTACGGGGGTCACTTCCTCACCAAGTCGAGGCGCTACTCGACAACCTTCGGGGCGCTTCGGCGGGCCCGGGCCGAGTGGCGGGCGGCCAGGCGGCCGAGATGTGGTGCCGACGTCTGCGCGGTCTCCTACGAGTCCCGCTGGCGGGCGGTCGGGGTCGGATGGAAGAACCGAGGGGAGGCAATCCATGCCGAAGAGCAACGGGAGCACTACTTCGAGAACAAGCGACTGGGCATCGAGGCCCTCGCCGAGGAGCGCCAACAGCGGAGCTGACGAGCAGTCCGGCGGGTCCGGGGTGAGAGAGGGCCGCCACCACCCGGACCGCCTCGCCTTGAGCGTCGAAGAGGCCGCCGGGCTCCTCGGGATCTCGACCTGGCTGGCCTACGAGCTCGTCCACCAGGGCGAGCTGCCCTCGCTTCGGCTCGGTCGACGCATCGTCGTGCCTCGTGCTGCCTTGGAGCGGATGGTGGGCCTCGAGCGAGATGGCAACAACAGCGGTGACCCGGCGTAGGTCTAGGTGCCCCGGTCCACCTCGGCGTCCTCGAGCAGCTCGCCGAGGACCTCGGCCGCGGCGTAGTCGAGAGCCGGCAGGCTGTGCGAGTAGATGTTGAGGGTGGTCGCCCGGTCCCGGTGCCCGAGGCGGGACGAGATGGTGGCGATCGGCGTCCCGGTGGCCGCCAGGCTCGTGGCCACGTAGTGGCGCAGGTCGTGGAGGCGGACCCCTTCGATGCCGAGCTCCTTGCAGAGCCGGGCGAAGCGTCCGGTTGCTACGTCGGGTCGCCAGGGGGTCGTCCCGTCGAGCGAGGAGGAGAAGAGGAACGAGTCCTCGGTGACCTTGGTCCCGGCGAGCTCGGCGTACTCCTCCCAGGCGCCCCGGTGCTCGTGGAGCACGGCCACGGTGGCGGCGTCGAGGACGAGGCGCCGTCCTTGATGGGTCTTGGTGTCCTTCTCGACGACCTCGGTCCCGACAAGAGCGATCGAGCGGGAGATGAGCACCTCGCCAGGTCCCTCGTCGGGCAGGGTCAGGTCCCGCCAACGGAGGGCCAGGGCCTCCCCACGCCGACACCCGGTCACGGCCAGCACCCGCAGGTACACCCCGAAGTCGGGGTCGGCCTCCATGGCCCCGTTCAAGAGCCGGATGACGACCTCGACCGAGGGCGGGGTGATCTCGTGGTAGGTGTCCCGGGGCGGCGTGGCGTCTTCGGCCGGGTTGACGGCAAGGAGTCCCCAGCGCTTGGCCTGGGCCAGGGCCTGGCGCAGGAGCACGTGGGACAGTCGCACCGTCCGCGGCGAGAGGGACCGCCCGCCCCGGCCGCCCGACTGGAGCAGCGTCGCGTACAGCCGGTCGAGGTCGATCGCCCGGAGCTTGGCCACCTTCACCGTGCCGATGCGGGGGACGACGTAGTAGTCGGCCACCCGGCGGTAGCCGTCGAGGGTCCCCGGTTCGATCTGGCTGGCCTTGAGCTCGAAGAAGCGCTCCAGCAGCTCGGCGACGGTGAGCGCTCCGGCCGAGGCGTAGCGGCCGTCGTTGACCTCGGTCACCAGTCGGGCGAGGACCGCCTGCGCCTCGCGCTTGGTACCGCGCACCGTTCGCTGGGCGTAACGCTTCTTCCCGGTCGTCGAATCACGCCCCAGATAGGCGCTCACCCGCCAGGAGTCGCCGCCCCGTCGCTGGATGTGGCCCTGCATCGCCGCACCTCCTGGCCCTGCTCACCCGGAGCTCGGGATTGCCAAGAGATTGCCACAAGGCTGTATCAACGCCGAGCCCAGCCAGAGAATAGGGTCCTGAGCTGGTTCAAGCTGGTCGGGCTGGCCGGATTTGAACCGGCGACCTCTTGACCCCCAGTCAAGCGCGCTAACCAAGCTGCGCCACAGCCCGTGTCGCCGAAGGCTGCCAGTCATGGCCGCCCGCGGACGAAGAGCCATCATAGTTATGCGCTGGCCGGCGAGTTCTGAGCCCGCGGATGGCCGCACGACGAGCCACGTGCCCCGGTCCTTTGGCATCGGTGATTCCGCAACGGGGTGCCGCCGATCGAGCCGGCACCTGGGGTAACGTCGCTCGACCATGCACCTGGTGGGGCGTTTACGCCGCGAACCGGCCTTCACCATCTGGCGTAGACGCACCGCCTCGTTGACCCTGGTCACCGCCCTGACGACTCTGGGGCTCGCCGTTCTTTTCGCCGTCCCGGCCGGTGCCGTTGGCACGACGCTCTACGTCGCTTCCACCGGCACGGACACCGGGAACTGCCAATCAATGGCGTCACCCTGCGCCACGATCGGCTACGCCCTCAGCCAGGGCTCAGCCAACGACACCATCGACGTGGGACCCGGCACCTTCACCGAGGAGACCCTCGTCATGAGCTACCCGGTCACGATCAACGGCGCTGGCGCCTCCAACACCATCGTGGACGTCTCACAGCACAATCCGATCTGCGCGACCTACATCGCCGTGGCCATTTCGATCACGACCACCAACAACCCCTGCGTCTATCCCGGCCCCAGTGCTGGGAGCTACACCTTCAATGGGATGACCATCGTGAAACGTCCTGGGTTTCCTGGAGGCTCCCGAGCTTGGAAAGCTAGGAGCCATGGAGCCAGACGACAAGAAGCCATCCCGCAAGCTGTATCCCCAGGAGCTCAAGGATCGGGCGATCCGTATGGTGCTTGAGGCCCGGGAACAGCATCCCGGTGACCTGAGCATCGTGGGACGTATCGCCCGCCAACTGGGCATCGGTGACCAGTCTCTCAGGAACTGGGTCAACCAGGCCGACATCGACCGGGGCAAACGGGCCGGACTCTCGAGCGAAGAGCGCGAGGAGCTGAAGGAGCTGCGCAAGGAGAACAAGGAGCTGAAGCGCTCCAATGAGATCCTGCGCCGGGCGTCGGCGTATTTCGCCCAGGCGGAGCTCGACCGCCCACTCAGGTGATCGTCGGCTTCATCGACGAGAACCGCTCCGACCTCGGGGTCGAGCCCATCTGCAAGGAGCTGCAGGTGGCCCCAAGCACCTACTACGCGGCGAAGAGCCGGCCGCCCTCGGCCCGGGCCGTGCGCGACGCCGCACTCATCCCCGTCCTCGTGGCCCTCTGGACCGCCAACCGAAGGATCTATGGGGTGCGCAAGCTCTGGAGGGCGACCCGTCGGGCCGGCTATCACCTCGGGCGGGACCAGGTGGCCCGCCTCATGAGGTTGGCCGGCATCGAGGGGCACAACCGGGGGAGGAAACTCCGCACCACCAGGCCCGATCCCACAGCCGGGCGCCATCCCGACCTCGTCGAACGCCATTTCGAGGCCGAGGAGCCCAATCGTCTGTGGGTGACCGACCTCACGTACGTGGCCACCTGGCAAGGCTTCGCCTATGTCTGTTTCATCGTCGACGCCTTCAGTCGCATGATCGTCGGCTGGCGGGTGGCCACCCACATGCGCACCGACATGGTCCTCGACGCCTTGGAGATGGCCCGCTGGAAGCGCGGCACTGTCCTCGAGGGCCTGATCGCCCACTCCGACGCCGGGTCGCAATTTACGTCCATCCGTTATGGCGAGCGCTTGGCAGAACTGGGGGCACTGCCCTCGATCGGTTCGGTCGGCGACGCCTACGACAACGCGCTGGCCGAGGCGATCAACGCCACCTACAAGGCCGAGCTCGTCCGAGGTCCAGGCCAGGGGCCGTGGAAGAACGTCGACGACCTCGAGTTGGCGACGCTCTCTTGGGTCCACTGGTACAACACCGAACGGTTGCACGAGTACCTCGATTACGTCCCACCGGCCGAATTCGAGGACGACTGGCAGAACGACCTCCCGCTGTACGCCTCGGAGAGCCCCGCAAACGACGCGGGTGGTAGGAAAGGACCCGGAGAACTGACCCTCACAGGACAGCTTTGAATCAAAGAAGCCGAGCCTCCATCAGACCCAGGACGTTTCATCGAGGGTAACCCCGGTCAGATTGCTTCCTCGACCGTGCTCCCCTTCCTGATGTTCGCCCAGAACCTGCCGCCGGACACATCGATCTCGTTCACGAACGACGACCTGGTCACGAACACCACGATCGACCCTGCTCTCGGCACGGACGAAAGCATCGGCGTCTACGACCTCGGCTCCGGTCCGACTGACTCGGTCACAGTGTCGAACGACGTCTTGAGCGGGTTCTTCCAGCCGACTTTCATGGAGGGGTTTCCAGGCACGTTGGTCGCTACCGACAGCACCTACGAGGACCTCACTCCGATCACGCCTGGCCCCTTTGCCCCAGAAGGGGTCTATCTCCTGGCGGACGCCGGCGGGCCCATGACCGGGAGCTACACCATCTCGGGCAACACCTTCGAGGGCTACTCGGGCTACGGCGTCCGGGCCAAGTCGGGGTTCTTCAACCCGAACCAGACCGGTGTTCTCCAGAACGTCTCGGTACGAGGCAACCTCGTCGACGTCGGCACCCTGGCGTCCTCCCAGAACGGGTCGGCCGCCATCGGCATCGTGGGTGCCAACAACGGCGGCAATACGATCAGCGGGGTCACCGTGGCCAGCAATTCGGTCACCGCGTCCGGAGCCGGCGCGGTCGACGTCCAAGTGAGCGGCAACGTGGCGGGCAACAACTTCTCGGGGATCCGGGTCACTGGCAACGATCTCCTGGGCGGCCCGACCGTCACGGGTATCGACAACGAAGTGCCGACCGCGGTCGACGGAGCGGCGAACTTCTGGGGCGAGCCCGGCGGACCCGGAGCGCCCGGTGCCACGGTCGTCGCCTCCGGGAACGGGGGGACAGTGACCACCGCCCCTTCGGCCGTACAGTCCGTCTTCTCGCCCGCCGCGGTGACGGCCTCGCCCACCGCGGCCGGACCGGTGACGAGCGCCCTCGTCGCCTGGTCGGCTCCCTCGTCGGCCGCGGACGTCCCGGTGACCGCCTACTCAGTCACGGCCACCGATCTGAACACCGGGGTGACCGGCGCAGCGATCCTGGCCGCCGCCTCGACGACCTCCATCGTCGTTCCCGGTTTGGTCGCGGGCGATCGCTACCAGTTCGCGGTCACCGCCGAGAACACCCTCATCATCACGGCGCCGGGGATCTCGAACGTGGTCGGTGGTCCGGACGGCCGCGGCTACTGGCTCGACGCCACTGACGGCGGCATCTTCACGTTCGGCTCGGCCCAGTTCTACGGCTCGACGGGCAACCTGGTGCTCAACCAGCCGATGGTCGGGATGGCCGCCACCCCTGACGGGAAGGGCTACTGGCTCGTGGCGGCCGATGGCGGCGTTTTCGCCTTCGGCGACGCCGGCTATTTCGGCTCGATGGGCGGCAAGCACCTGAACGAGCCCGTCGTCGGGATGGCCTCGACGCCGAGCGGACGGGGCTACTGGCTCGTGGCGAGGGACGGCGGCCTCTTCGCCTTCGGCGACGCCGGCTATTTCGGCTCGACCGGGGGCATGGCCCTCAACGCCCCAATTCTGGCCATGACCTCGACCCCTGACGGTAAGGGCTACTGGCTCGTGGCGGCCGATGGCGGGCTCTTCAACTTCGGCGACGCCGGCTACTACGGGTCGGGGGCCACACTGACGCTCGGCGGACCGGTCGTCGGTATCGCCACCTCCCCCACCGGCCACGGCTACTGGATGGCCACCACCAACGGCGGCGTCTTCGCCTTCGGTGACGCCACGTTCTTCGGCTCGATGGCCACGCAACCCCTTACCCAGCCCATCGTGGGCATCGCCGCCAACCCGACCGGTTCGGGCTACTGGCTCGACGCCCGTGACGGCGGCGTCTTCGCCTTCGGCGGCACCCAGTTCTGGGGGTCGATGGGCGGCACACCGTTGAACGCGCCCGTCGTCGGCATGGCCGCCCACTGAGCATCGTCTGAGCACGGCCTGGCACGACCGTCGACCCTGAGCTCGACTTCGGCTTGTCGTGACGGGCCCGTCAGCCGATCACGATCGTGGCCGTGGCCTTCTCGGCCTTGGGGACGCTCACGGTCACCGTGTGGTTGGTCGGGTTGGGGTTGCTCGAGGTCGGCACGGTGACCGAGACGACGAGCTCGCCGGACCACGGGATCGCCGTGGAGTTGACCTTGACCCCCTTGATCTTGACCTTCGTCTTCGGGAGGTAGCCGGTGCCGTAGATCACGAGGGTCTGCTGGGCGCCGTAGACGAGGGTGCCCGGCACGAACGTGTTGACCGTCGGGTTAGCGAGGACGTGGAATACGGCGGCCGTCGTGATCCCGACGGGACTGGTCAGAGGAGCCAGACACCAGGCGTGGTGGTCTTGGTCGTCGTGACGGCAACCGCGAGGGTCTTGCCCGACCCCGAGACGAGGGTGGCCGTGACACCTGTCCCGGGGCCGACCACGCTCGCGGTGTCGCTGGCCGACAACCCGGTGCCCTTCAGCTTGAAGGTGACGTCCTTGCCCGGGTAGACGTTGGGCTTCTTGAATTGGGTGAAGGCCGGACCCTGCGTGCCCGTGGTCACGACCACCGACGACGAATTGACGGTGTCGGTGACCGGACCGTAGACGTTGACGAAGGCACCCGAACAGGCGAGGCACTGCACGATCGTGTACTGCGTGCCACTCGTCGGGATGAACGAGCCACCGTTGGTCACGAGCAGGTCGCCGTTCACCGTCTCCGAGCCCGATGTGACGATCTTGCCGGCCGAGGAAGCCGAGTCCAGCGTCACCTGGAGAGTCGAGGAGGATGCGAACTGCAGGCCGGTCACGTTGAGGGGCACACCCGTCTGCAACAAGAGGAGGCCGGCGTTCAGGAACGGGACGCTGATCGAGTGGCTCGACGTGCTCGTGTCGTCGATCGTGCCCGAGACCGTGTTGTCCAGGGTGCCCGAGCCGGCATTGGCCGCCTGGAGGGCGTAGCCGTTGGTGAGGACGATGTCGAAGACGTTGGTGTTGTTGACGACCGAGTCGTCGCCGAGCGGGAAGTAGCCGATCCGGATCAACGACCTCGTGGACAACTACCGAGACCTCCTGAGCGGGGTGATGGACACCCACATCTCGACCGTCTCGAACCGCCTGAACGTCGTCATGAAGCAGCTCACGATCATCGCCACGATCTTCCTACCTCTCAGTTTCCTGACCGGCTTCTTCGGCCAGAACTTCGCCTGGATGATCACCCACATCACGAGCCTCTGGGTCTTCTTGACCTTCGGGATCGGCCTCGAACTGGCCACCGTCGTCTTCCTCGTCGGGCTCTTCTGGAAAACGGGGCTGGCTCGGCGGGCCGACGAACTGATCGCTGGCAGACTCCGGCCCGGCTGGGGACCCGGTGAGGACCTCAGCGGGCGACCTGGACCGGCAGGTGCTTGATGCCCCGGACCATCGTCGACTGCAGGTGCTCCGGCGGTCCGACCACCTCCCAGGCGCCGAACGCCGCCGCCAGCTCCTCGAAGACGATCCGGGCCTCGAGGCGGGCCAGGGCGGCGCCGAGGCAGAAGTGCTGGCCGAAGCCGAACGAGACCTGCGGATTGGGCGAGCGGTCGAGGTGGAGCTCCTCGGCCGTCTTGCCGAAGACCCGATCGTCGCGGTTGGCCGCTCCGTAGAGCATGACGACCTGATCGCCGGGGTGGAGCGTCTCACCGTGCAGCTCCACCTCGGCCGTCACCGTGCGGGCCATGTGGATGACCGGGCTCGTGAAACGGAGGAGCTCGTCGACGGCGAGCCGGGAGCTCAGGCCCTCCCGCAGGGCCCAGAGCTGGTCGGGGTGCCGGGCGACCGCGGTGAAGCCGTGCGTCACGAGGTTGCGGGTGGTCTCGTTCCCGGCCGCCAGGAGCAGGAAGCAGAGGGTGAGTGCCCGGAACTGGTCGAAGTCGGTGTCCTCGCGGGCGGCCTCCGCGATCACGGTCAAGAGGTCGTCTCGGGGCTGGCGCCGCCGCTCCCGGAGGAGCGCCTCGAAGTAGGCGTACTGCTCGGTCATCGCCTCCACTCGGAGGTCGGCGTAGTCGGGATCGGCCACCCCGACGCCGGCGTTCGACCAACGGATGAATTTCTCCTGGTCCTCGACCGGCACACCGAGCAGCTCGGCAATCACGATCACCGGCACGGAGGCGGCGACCCGGTCGACGAGATCGAAGGTCTCGCCTTCGGGGACCCCGGCCAAGGTGTCCCGGGCCACCTGGCGGACCCGCGGGGCCAGCTTGGCCACCTGGCGCGGGCTGAAAGCCTGGTGCACGAGGTGGCGCTCGGCGGTGTGGCGGGGCGGGTCCGTCGTGATGAGGGTCTCGCCGCCCTTCACGTCCTCGAGCTCCGAGCCCCGCATCGTCATGCCGTGGCCGTTGCAGAACGTCTGGTGGTCCCGCGAGACGTAGAGGACGTCGGCGTGCCTCGTGATCGTCCAGAAGCCCGCACCCTCGAACCAGTACAGCGGGCAGTCGTCCCGGAGCAACCGGTAGGCATCGAAGGGGTCCGACGCGTAGAACGCCGGATCGTTCAGGGGGAGGGCGGGATGAGCGACGCGGGACCCGCCGGATGCCTTGGTGGGCACAGCTCATCGTCGCAGGCGTCCTCGCGGCGCGCAACACCGTCGCCCGGTGAACTCGTGGGAGCGCCGACCTCAGCCGAAGGTCATCGAGTCGACGGCCCGGCGGGTTCCCGCTCGTCGACCGGGAAGCGGTGGCCACAGCGCGGGCACGTCGTCGTACCGTCGTCGGACTTCGGCGGCTTCGGGTCGTCTGCTCCACAGTTCGGGCAGCGCATCAAAGCCTCCTTTCAGGCGATCCCGCCTCTCCGACTCGACCATTGTCGGATGACCGGGCGCCGCCGGCCAGGGTCGAAAGTCGGTTTTCGGTCGGGTGCCAGGATGGGGGCGGCATCATCCCGAGAGACCAGCCACAGGAGGACGCGGCCGATGGTGGACGACCTGGCAGACCCCCGGCGAACCGAACCCCCCTACCTCCTGGGCGAGCGACCCATGCTCGAAGCGTGGCTGGAGTTCCACCGGACCACGCTCGTGCTCAAGTGCGAGGGTCTCGACGACGAGCAACGCAAGCGCCGTCCGGTGCCCAGCTCGGCCCTCTCGCTCCACGGTCTCCTGCGCCACATGGCCGAGGTCGAGCGGAACTGGTTCCGTCGCTGCCTGGAGAACGAGCCCAAGGCCCCGTGGCTCTGGTACGTCCCGGGGCAGGAGGACAGCGAGCTCGTCCCGCTGGACGACGCCGACTGGGAAGCCGACCTTGCCGCCTTCGAGGCGGAGTGCGAGGCCAGCCGCCGGGCGGCCGCCAGCCGGAGTCTCGACGACACGGGGACGAGGCGCGGTGAGGACGTCTCGCTGCGGTGGATCTACGTGCACATGATCGAGGAGTACGCCCGCCACAACGGCCACGCCGACCTCATCCGGGAGATGGTGGACGGCGCCGTCGGCTGGTGACGCTCACTCGACCCGGCGCAACTCCTTCTTGTAGCGCTCGCCGTTGGTCACGTAGACGGCCGCGGCCATGACGATGTACTCGTGGTTGGAGGCCTCGGGCTTGATCGCCGCCGGCACCCCGACGGCGAGACTCCTCGGTGGCACGACCATCCGGTTGGGCACGACGGCGTTGGCCCCCACCGTCGCCCCCTCGCCGATCACCGCCTGGTGGAGCACGACGGCCGAGGAGCCGACCAGGCTCCGGTTCTCGAGCGTGCAGCCCTCGAGGTGCGCCAGATGGCCGACCACGCAGTCGTCGCCCACGACGGTCGGGAAGGGTTCGACGGCGTGGACGACACAGCCGTCCTGGATCGAGCTCCGGGCACCGACCCGGATCTCGCCGTAGTCGCCCCGCAGGACTGCCCCCGGCCACACCGTGGACTGCGGTCCGATCGTGACGTCGCCGATGACCACGGCGTCGGGGTGGACGAAGGCATCGGGGTCGATCGCTGGCACGAGGTCCCCGAGCTGATAGACGGCCACCGGTTGACCTTAGTGTGAGAGCCCAACACCAGCCTGGAAGCGTCAGCCGGTACGGGACTGGGCAGCGCCGTGGGGAACCGGTATCCCGGGAACGACGCCCAACCCAGCTAGACGAGCGGAGGAGCGGTGTGGACGCCGGCGGTGGTGCGGGCATCGGCGCGTGCCGGCGTTCGATGTCGTGGACTGTCGGGCCGACGGTGGGTGCATCGGGGCCGGGACGCTCTACTTCCCGGACAAGCAGCACGGCTTGCTCCGGGGAACGCTCCTATGGCGCTCGTCGGACTACGGTGCCACCTGGAGTTACACGAAGCTCACCGCGGTCACCCGGAGTCTCAGCATCGACGACGTGGCGTGTCCCCGGCCTACGGTCTGCATCGGCGTCGGGACCAGGCCGGTCGACGTGTCCAGACAGGCACCGCTTGGCAACCGGCCGGGCATCATCGTGACGTCCGACAACGGCGCCACCTGGAAAGTGGCGCGGTAGCCCTCACACGTGGTGGGCCAACCAGCTGATGCCCTGGTAGGCCCGCCAGCCGAGGTAGACGACCGAGGCGGCGATCATGCCCTTGAAGTACCAGGGCACCGGTCGGTGCTCGACCTCGGTGAGGACGGTCCCGCAGTGCGGGCAGGCGCCCTCCTCGTCCAGGTCCTCCTCGTCGACCAGCTCGGTGCACTCCTCGCACCAGGGCACCGACGACTCCTCAGCGGCCGGCGTTCGTGCGCACGCGCAGCTTCACCGGGGTGGGACCGAGCTCGAAGCGCTCACGGAGGCCCCGCTCGACGTAGCGCAGGTAGGTCTGGGGCATCCGGCCCGTGGCGAACAGCGTGAACGTCGGGGGGTCGATGGCCCCCTGCACGCCGTAACGGATGCGGGCCCCCGGCGCCGGGTGGGCCGACTGGATCTCCCGCAGGGCCCGGTTGAGGGCGCCCGTCGGCACCCGCTGGTGGTAGGCCTCGACCGAGGCCCGCAACGCCGGGAAGATGCGGTGCGCGCCCTTGCCCGAGATGGCCGACACCCGAAGCACCGGCGCCGTACCGAGGAAGGCCAGCCGGTCCCCCACCGAGGCGAGCACGTCCTCGCGCTCCTCGACGCCCACGAGGTCCCACTTGTTCAGGACGACGACGGTCGGGCAGCCCGAGACCCCGATCCGTTCGGCCAACCGTTGGTCCTGGTGGGTGGCGCCCACCGTGGCGTCGATGACGAGGAGCGCCAGGTCCGCTTCCTCGAGGGCGTCGAGCGCCCGGAGCACCGAGTGGTGCTCGGTCCCGGCGTCGGTCCGCGACGCCCGGCGCATCCCGGCCGTGTCCACGAAGCAGAGCGGGCCGTCGTCCGACTCGACGAGGGTGTCGATGGTGTCCCGGGTGGTGCCCGGGCGGTCGTGGACGATGGCCCGCTCCTCGCCGATCAGCCGGTTGAAGAGCGTCGACTTGCCCACGTTGGGCCGTCCCACGATGGCCACCCGCGGCACGTCGTCGGCCTGGTCGGGTCCCGCTCGCACCCCGTCCGCCGGTGCCCCCTGGTCCACCCCCTCCGGGAGACGTCGGACGACCTCGTCGAGCAGGTCGCCCGTGCCCCGCCCGTGGAGCGCGCTCACCGGCCAGGGGTCGCCCGCGCCCAGGGAGACGAACTCCCAGGCCGCCGGCTCGCGGCCGATGTCGTCGACCTTGTTCGCCACGAGGAGGAGGGGGACGCCGGTCCGGCGGACCAGCCGGGCCGCCGCCAGGTCCTCCTCGGTCACCCCGACGTTCACGTCCACCACGAGCAGCACGAGGTCCGCCTGGCCGAGGGCGATCTCGGCCTGCTCGCTCACCTTGGCGTCGAGGGTGTCCCCGCCGGCCAGCCAGCCGCCGGTGTCCATGATCGAGAACGGGACGCCGACCCATTCGGCATCGAGGACCTTGCGATCCCGGGTCACGCCGGGTTCGGACTCGACCACCGCCGCCCGGCGACCGACGATCCGGTTGACGAGCGAGGACTTGCCGACGTTCGGCCGGCCGGCCACGACGACGAGCGGTCGCTCCGTCGGGTGCGCCACGGCCGCGCTCACCGCGCCACCTCGAGTGCCGGCTCGCTCGTCCGGCCCACGACCAGGCCGTCGAGCGCGGCCCGCAGCGACCGTCCGTCGGCCGGCACCACCTCGACCGGGCGCGGCATGTCGGCCAGCGTCGCGCCGTCGAGGAACCGGTCCTCCGAGAGGCAGGCGTCGGGCAGGAGGTAGCGCTCGCCCTCGGGTGCTGCGGCGAGGGCCGGGGCGAGGTCGGCCCCGGTGAGCAGCCCGGCCACACCGATGTTGCCCCCGAAGAAGTCGTTCCGCACGCTGAGGAGGCGCACGTCGCGGCGCGGGTGCGCCTCGAGGAGCGGGGCGAGCACCTCGGCGCCGTAGGTGCCGGTGACCACCACCACCGGCCGCTCGTCGGTGGCCCCGTCGTCCGGGCCCGACGCCGAGCGCGGCGCCCGGTAGCCGAGCGGCGGGGCGCCGTCGACCGAGGCGAAGAAGCCGTGCCGCACGCCGCCCTTGACGTCGCCCTCGCCGAAGTAGTCCCGCTGCATCGCCCGCACCATGCCGATGCCGTTCTCGTGCTGGGGGAACCCGTCGTAGGCCGAGGCCTCCGGGAAGTCCCGACGGGCGAGGAGGAAATACTCGTCGGCCGCGTAGACGAGCCGCCGGCCGAGCGCCGCCCGGTAGAGCTCCTGCCATTCGGCCACGAGGTCACAGACCGCCGCCGCCTCCCCCGTCGTGTGGGGCCGCAACAGTGGCTCGTGGTGGTGGCGGCTGACGCCGAGAGGCACGACGCCGAGCGTGGCCAGGCGGGGGTACTCGTCGAGCACGCCGGCGAATGTGGCTTCGAGGGCGCCGCCGTCGTTCTCCCCGGGGCAGACGACCACCTGCCCGTGGACCTCGATGCCCCCCTCGAGGAGGACCTTCAGCCACCGCAGGCTGGTGGCCCCCCTGGGGTTGCGCAGGAGCCGGGCCCGCAGCCCGGGGTCGGTGGCGTGGATCGAGACGAAGAGCGGGCCGAGCCGCTCGGTGAGCACCCGCTCGGCGTCGAGCTCGGTGAAGCGGGTCAGCGTCGTGAAGTTGCCGTAGAGGAAGGAGAGCCGGTAGTCGTCGTCCTTCACGTAGAGGCTGCGGCGGAGGCCCTTGGGGAGCTGGTAGATGAAGCAGAACGGGCAGTGGTTGTCGCAGGTGCGCACCCGGTCGAACACGGCCGAGGACACCTGGAGGCCGAGGGGCTCGCCGGCGGCCTTGGTAACCCGGACCGGCTGGGGTTCGGGTCGCCCTGCCCGGCGGACCAGGAGCTCGACGTCCTCGTCGTCGGCCAGCTGCTGGTACTCGATGACGTCCCTCGGGACCCGGCCCTGCATCGACACGACCTCGTCGCCGACCGCAAGACCCGCCCTGGCGGCCGGTGAACCCGCGGCGACCACGGTGACCCTGGGCGCCGTCATGGGGTCCAGGTTACCCGGGGTGTTCGCGGCCCCCGCCGGCGGGAGCCCAGGTGGAGGCCGGTAACCTCTGGTTCGTGCCCGTCGAGCGCGTGCTCCTGGCCGAGCCCCGCGGCTTCTGCGCTGGGGTCGAGAAGGCCATCAAGGCCCTCGACTGGATGGTGCGCGTCTTCGAGCCGCCCGTCTACTGCTACCACGAGATCGTCCACAATGCCCACGTGGTCGACCACTTCTGCGACGAAGGCGTCGTCTTCGTCGACGACGTCGGCCGGGTCCCGGTCGGCGCCCCGCTCATGCTGTCGGCCCACGGCACGGCGCCGGCCGTCGTGGCCGAGGCCCGGGCGGCCGGCGGCGTCGTGGTGGACGCGGTGTGCCCGCTCGTCACGAAGGTCCACCACGAGCTCAAGGTGCGCAGCGCCAAGGGCTACACCGTCCTCTACGTGGGCCACGCCGGGCACGAGGAGGCGGTCGGCACCATGGCCGTGGCCCCCGACTCGGTCGTCCTCATCGAGACCGAGGACGACCTCGACGCGCTGGCCGAGCGCGACCTCGCCGACGCCCCAGTCGCCCTCCTCGCCCAGACCACGCTCAGCCACGACGAGTGGAAGGGACTGATGGAGGCGGCCCTGGCCCGCCACCCGGACCTCTGGATGCCGAACCGGAGCGACCTCTGCTTCGCCACCACCAACCGCCAGGCGGCCTTGAAGGCCATCGCCGGCCAGGCCGACGCGGTGCTCGTGATCGGCTCGGCCAACTCTTCGAACACGGTCGCCCTGGAGAAGGTGGCCCGGGCCTCGGGTTGCCCGCTGGTCCTCCGGGTGAACGAGGCGGCCGAGGTGCCATCCGACCTCGCCGGCACGGTCGGGGTGACCGCCGGGGCCTCGGCCCCCGAGACCCTCGTCGAGGAGGTGATCGCCCGCCTCGCCCCGACCGAGGGCACGACCACTGTGCTCGTCACCGAGGAGGACGAGTACTTCCCGCCGCCGCCCGAGCTGCGCGAGCTGCTGCGGGCGCTCGCCACCGCGGTCGGCCTGCTCGCAGGCGTGCCCGGTCCGGCCGGCGACCCGGTGGCCGAGGACCGGAAGGTCTCGGCCGCCGCGGTGCTCGCCGCCGTGGCCGGCTGAACGCATGGTTCGACCGCACCGTCTCGCAGGTGGGAGGATGACGTCATGACCGACACCGCCAAGCGCAGCGCGTCCCGCTCGTTCACGCGTATGGACGAGTCCTCCGCCGAGGAATGGGGTGTGATCGCCACGGAGTCCATCGCCAACAGCGGCCGGGTGGCCGAGCGCGTCCTCGGTCTCCTCGAGTCCCTGGCCGAGATCACCGACGGCTTCGCCGTCGACCAGCTGACCCACAGCCTCCAGACGGCCACCCGGGCCGAGGAGGCCGGGGCGGACGACGAGCTCGTCGTGGCCGCCCTCTGCCACGACATCGGCAAGGCCGTCTCGGTGCCCAACCACCCCCACATCGCGGCGGAGGTCCTGAAGCCCTACGTGCGCGACGAGGTGTACCACGTCATCGACGTCCACCAGGACTTCCAGGGCCGCCACTACTACGCCTACTTCGACATGGACCCAGAGGCCCGGGAGCAGTACCGGGGCGAGCCCTGGTTCGAGCTGGCCGAGAGATTCGCCGACGACTGGGACCAGACGAGCTTCGACCCCGACTACCCGACGCAGTCGCTCGAGCACTTCGCGCCGCTCGTGCGGGAGGTCTTCGCCCGGGCGAAGAGTCTCTGAGCGGCCCGCCCCGGCGTGCCCTCCGTCGCCGACGACCGCCAACAGGCCCGGCTCGCCGCGCTGCGGCGACTGGCCGTCGATCTCGCGGAGCGTGACTTCGAGGAGCGCCACCCCGAGCTGCGCCTCCCGCCGATCGTCGCCCTGATCTGTGCCTTCGAGGAGGCCGACAACCTCGGCGACGTGCTTGCCAAGGTACCGACGACCGCCTGTGGGCTCGAGGTCGGCGCGCTCGTCGTGGTCGACGGCGGCGACGACGGGACCGACAAGGTGGCGATCGACGGCGGGGCCACGACGTTCGTCCTCCCGGTGAACCTGGGCCACGGCGTGGCCCTCCGCATCGGCTACGACCTGTGCCTCCGGGGCGGGGCAGCGTACGTGGTCACGCTCGACGCCGACGGGCAGAACGACCCGGGCGAGCTCGAGGAGCTCGTGCGCCCCGTGGTCGAAGACCGGGCCGACTTCGTCGTCGGGTCCCGCCGGCTCGGCCAGGACGAGACGGAGGACCGCTACCGCCAGCTCGGCGTGGTGTTCTTCGCCACCCTCATGAACCGCCTGACCGGGGCCCACCTCACCGACACCTCGAGCGGCCTGCGGGCCCTCCGGGCGGCGACGCTCGCCGACGTGGCGCCCCGCCTCGAGCAGGACCAGTACCAGACCTCCGAGCTCCTCGTCACTGCGCTCCTCCGGGGCTGGCGGGTGACCGAGCGGCCGACGGTCTGGCACGAGCGGGCCTCGGGCCAGTCCAAGAAGGGGAAGAACCTCCTCTACGGCTTCCGCTACGCCGCGGTCCTGCTCGGCACGTGGCGCCGCGAGCGCCGCTGAGCCCCGCGAACAGGTCCTTCGCCCCTGCCCCAGCGGCGCCGGTCGCCGCAAGCTGGTCCCGTGCGGACCGACCTCGACACCCCAGCCGGGGCGCCGGGTCCCGGCGCGACGACCGGGTTCGACGGCGAGGGGCCACCCTCCGGGCACCCGACCCGCCGCCGGCGCTGGCCCTACGTGCTCGTCGCCCTGCTGCTCCTCCTCGGCCTCCTCGTCGTCGCGCTCGTCGTCACCACCGACCGGGCCCACCAGGTCACCCTGGGCCAGGCCGAGCAGCGGCTCGGCCCCCAGGCCCGCGCCGTCCCAGGCTCGAGGCCGGCCCCCGGGGTCTACGACTACCGGGGCACCGGTTCCGAGCACCTGTCGCTCCCGCCGCTCTCCCAGTCCGAGGGGCCGACCATCCCGGGCACGGTCACGCTCGACGGCGCCGACTGCTTCGTCTTCCGGGTGGACTACAGCTCGCACCACTGGGAGACCTGGCGGTACTGCCTCCGCCACGGCAACCTCGAGGAGGCCGGCGGGAAGACCTGGCAGCTCTGGTCGATCGGCCCGGTCGACGTGACCGACGTGGCCGACTTCCACTGCCGACCGGCGACGATGGCCGTCCCGGCACCGCGTGCACCCGGTCAGGTGTGGTCCTCGCGCTGCACCGGTACCAACACGAGCGTGGCCGGGACCACCGTGAGCGCCGGCCCCTACCGGTTCCTCGGTGACGTCAGCGTCCGGGTCGGGACCACGAAGGTCGAGGCGGCGCACTTCCTCCGGTTGCGCACGGACTCGGGGGCCCAACAGGGCTTCGAGCGTTCGCAGGTCTGGTTCGACCTGACCAACGGCCTGCCGCTGCGTGAGAGCGAGACGATAGAGGTGCGCACGGCCACGCCGTTCGGCACCTCGACCTACACCCAGACGAGCTCGTTCTCCCTCGTCTCGCTCCACGTGCGCCGCTGAGTGGCGGATGCGGGGGGTACGCTCCCGTGCGTGCCCACCTTCGACCACGCCAACCTCGGGGTGCCCGACGGCGGGGCGGAGGCCGAGGCGGCCTTCCTCGTCGACGTCCTCGCCTACCGGCGGGTCGCCGCCCCGCCCGACATCGAGGCTCGGTTCCACCCGATGTGGTTCGAGGGCGAGGACGGTTGCCAGATCCACCTGAGCGTGGACCCCGACCACCGCCCGGCGGCCCGGGCCCACACCGCCGTGCGCTGCGGTGACGACCTGCCGGCGGTCGAGGCCCGCCTCGAGGCCGCCGGTTACGAGTTCAAGACCAACGAGGGCGGCGGCCGTCGAGTGCTGTTCGTGGTGGACCCCGCCGGCAACCGCTGGGAACTGATCGGCGCTTCGGCCTGAGCGACGCTCAGCGCGGCGCAGCCTCGAAGGCCGCCCGGGCCTCGTCGTAGACGGCCTGGATGCGCTGGCGCAGCTCTTCGGAGAGCGCGTGCACCTTGCTCCTCGAGACCCGCCCGCTCTCGGTCAGCTCGGGCGGGGCGATCGGCTCACCCACCACCAGCTCGATGCGGAGGCGCTTCGGGATCTTCGTGCCCTTGGGCATCGACACGTCCGAGCCCCCGATGCCGAGCGGCACGATCGTGGCCCCCGTCTTGGCCGCGAGGTAGGCGGCGCCCTCCAGGAGCTCGGTCACCTGCTCCCCCTGCTGGCGGGTGCCCTCGGGGAAGAGCACCAGCACCTGCCCGCGTTGGAGGACCTCCTCGGCCCGCTTGAGGGCCTCGCGGTCGGCCGACTCCCGGTGCACCGGGAAGGACCCGAGGTTGACGAGCAACCAACCCAAAAAGCGCGAGTGCCACATGTCGTCCTTCGTCATGAAGAAGAGCTTTCGGTCGGTCACGAACGGGCTGAAGCCGAAGTCGGCGAAGGAACGGTGCACCGGGGCCAGGATGACCGGCCCCTCGGCCGGCACCTCGCCCTTGCCGGTCACCCGGGGGCGGAACCAGGCCCGCATGATGGCGGTGAAGATGGCCCGGGCCACCCCGTAGACCGGGGTGTAGCGGGGGTCGACGGTGAAGGCCACATGGCGCCCCGGCGCCTCGGCCTTCGTCGGCGCCTGCTCCTCCCCGGTGGCCGCGCCGCCCTCGTCGTCCGCCCGGGCCTCGGGTTTCACAGCCACGACAACACCTCCTCGACCACATCCTCGACCGTCCGGCCGGTCGTGTCGAGGCGATGGGCGTCGGCGGCGGCCAGGAGCGGCGAGGCCGCCCGGCCCCGGTCGAGCTCGTCCCGGCGGGCCAGCCCCTCGGGGGCCTCGTCGTGGCGCCGGCGGGCCCGCTCCGCCTCGGTCGCCGTGAGGTACACCTTCACCTGGGCGTCGGGGAACACGACCGTGCCGATGTCCCGTCCCTCGACCACCCCGCCGCCGTGCTCGGCCGCCCACTTGCGCTGGCGCTCCACGAGCACCTGACGAACGCCGGGGATGGCGGCCACGATCGACACGGTCCGGTTGACCTCGGGCGAGCGGATGGCCGCGGTCACGTCCACCCCGTCCACGAGGACCTGTGGCCCCACCACGAGGTCGAGGCCCTTGGCCAGCGCGGCCACCGCCCCGGCGTCGTGGACGTCGACGCCCCGGTCGAGCGCGGCCCAGGTGACGGCGCGGTACATGGCCCCGGTGTCGAGACGTTCCACGCCGAGCCGCTCGGCGAGCGCGGTCGAGACGGTCGACTTCCCGGCCCCCGCCGGCCCGTCGATGGCCACGAGGAGCGGGTGGCCGTCGCCCCGTGGCCCGCTCACGACGAGCCGCCGCGGAGGCGCTCCAGGTCGGCGAGGAACGACGGGTAGCTCGTGGCCACCGAGGCGAAGCCGCGGACTTCGCTCTCCCCGTCGCCGGCCGCCGCGGCGGCCACCGCCGCGGCCATGGCCATCCGGTGGTCGCCTCCGCTGTCGAACGTGCCGGGCCGCAGTCGGGCGGGCCGACCGACCCCGTGCACGGCCAGCTCGTCGCCGCGCACCTCGGCCTCGGCCCCGAAGGCCGCCACGAGCTCGACCACCGCGGCCAGGCGGTCGGTCTCTTTCACCCGCAGCTCGCCCACGGCGCGGAAGACGGTGGTGCCCTCGGCCGCCGCGGCGGCCACCGCCAGCACGGGCACCTCGTCGAGGGACGGGATTTCGGCGGCCTCCACGGTCGTCGACGAGAGCGGGCCGAAGCGGGCCGAGATCGTCGCCGCGCCGTCGCCCTCGGGGTCGACCTCGACGAGCGCCCCCATCCGGGCGAGCACGTCGACGAAACCGAGGCGCTCGAGCCCGGCGTAGACGTGGGCGACGGTCACCTCGCTCCCCGGGACGAGACAGCCGGCCACCACGAAGAAGGCGGCCTGGGACGGGTCGCCCGGCACGGCCAGCGAGAAGGGCCGCAGCGCCGAGGGCCGCACCCGTACCACCCGGGACGGACCCTCGGCCTCGACGGTGATGTCGGCCCCGGCCAGGGACAGGAGCTCCTCGGTGTGGGCCCTCGTCGGGACGGGCTCACGCACCACCGTCTCCCCGGTGGCCGAGAGCCCCGCCAGGAGGATGGCCCCCTTCACTTGGGCGCTGGCCATCGGCGGCGTCCAGTCGACGGCGGCGAGCGGGCCGCCGGCGACCGCGAGCGGCGGGAGGCAGCGGGGCCCGCGGCCGAAGACGCCCGCTCCCATCGCCCGGAGGGGCTCGGCCACCCGGTCCATCGGCCGGCCGGAGAGCGAGGCGTCACCCACCAGCGTGTGGTGGCCCGCGATGCCGGCCACGAGACCGGCGAGGAGCCGCATGCTCGTCCCCGAGTTGGCGCAGTCGATGGCGCCGTCCGCCGGGCGGAGGCGGGGCCGGCCGCCCTCGACGGTCACCGTGCCGTCGGGGCCGGCCCGGCCCTCGACGGTCGCGCCGAGCGCGACGACGGCCCGCCCGGTGGCCGCCACGTCGTCGCCGTCGGAGAGGCCGGTGAACGTCGACGGGCCCTCGGCCAGCGCACCGAGGAGGAGCACCCGGTGGGAGACGGACTTGTCGCCCGGCGTGCGCACCGTGCCCTCGAGCGGGCGCCCCCCGGCCACCCGCACCACGTCGGGGACCGTTCCGGATCCGGAGCCACCGGCACTCACGACAGCTCCACCACCGTGCACCGGTAGCCGCGCCCGATGACGGCGTCGTGCAGCTTGGCCGCCTCGTCCCGGTCGACGACGAGGACGAGCACGCCGCGGGGCCCCTCGGTCGAGTGGGCGATCTCGATGTCCTCCACGTTGATCCCGAGATTCCCGGCGATCGTCGTCACCTCGGCCAGGACGCCGGCCCGGTCGGGCACGGGGATGCGCAGCTCGGCCAGCCCCTCGGGCCGGGCGGCCCTCGCCGGGAGGGCCCGGCGGGCCGCGCTCGCCCGGTCGAGCATGGCCAAGAGGCGCGCCCGGTCGCCCCCGGCCACCTCGTCGCGCACGGCGCGCAGGTCCTCCAGCAGCCGGTCCATGGCCCGCACGATGGCTACCGAGTTGTCGGCGCAGATGTCCGGCCAGATGCCCGGATGGCCGGCCGAGACCCGGGTCATGTCACGGAAGCCCCCCGCCGCGAGGCGCAGGAGCGCCGCGTCGCGCTCGGCCCCGCTCGAGGCGGCGTTCATGAGCGTGGCCGCCACCAGGTGGGGCACGTGGGAGACGACGGCCACCATGCGGTCGTGGTCGGCCGGGCTGAGGGCGATCACGTCGGCCCCGAGGCTCTGGGCCACCGCCTGGACCCGGGCGAAGGCCGGCGCGTCGGTGGTCTCGGTCGGGGTGAGCACCCACGTGGCCCCGACGAACAGGTCGGGGTCCGCCCCGGCCAGACCCACCTGCTCGGATCCGGCCATCGGGTGGCCACCGACGAAGCGGGGATGGCGCACCGCCGCCACCACCGGCGCCTTCACGCCGCAGACGTCGCTCACCACGAGGTCCACACGCCCCTCGGCGAGGAGGTCGCTCGCCACCTCGGCCGCGTCGGCGAGGGGGGTGGCCACGAACGCCAGCTCGGCCAGCGGGTCCGGCCCCACCGCGTCGAGCGCCCCGGCCGCCAGGGCGGCCGCCTCCCGGTCCGGGTCGGCGTCGCGGCCGCTCACGTGCCAGCCCCGGGCCCGCAGGCCGAGGCCCAGCGAACCGCCGATCAGCCCGGTGCCGACGACGAGGGCCCGACGACTCGCGCCCCCGCCGCTCACCGCCCGGTCCCCTCGTCGACCACGGCCTCGCTCGCCCTGGACCGAGCTCAGTCCGGGAGGTCGTCGCGCAGCGACTGCGCGCCGTGGAGGTAGACGTGGTGCAGCTCATCGCGTGACTTCGTCGTGAGCACGTGGAGGAGCACCCGGATGCAGCTCGGCATCGACCCAGGCACGTCGATCTCGGCCGCGCAGAGGAGCGGCACCGCGCCGAAGCCGATCTCGCGGGCCGCGGTGGCCGGAAACATCGAGGTGACGTCCTTCGTGGCCGTGAAGATGATGCTCACGATGTCCTCCTCGACCAGCCCGTTGGCCGCCATGATCGACTGGAGGAGCTCCTGGGTGCGCTCGGCGATCTGCTCGGGCGTGTCGGCCTCGACGGTCGTCGCCCCGCGCAGGGCCCGCGTCGTGGGGATGCCGGACATCGGCGAAGGAGCCTAGTTGGGGCCGGCCGGGCCCGATCCTGCCGTGCGGCGCACCCGGCGCCGGTTCCGCGGGGCCTTCGGCCCGCGGCCGACGGCCGCCGCGGTGAGGGCCCGCACCTCCTTGGCCGACAGGTCCCGGTAGGCCCCCGGCGGGAGCGAGCGATCGGCCACCGGGCCGATGCGAGTGCGCACGAGCCGGCGCACCGGGTGCCCCACCGCCTCGCACATCCGGCGCACCTGCCGGTTGCGCCCCTCGTGGATGGTGATGCGCAGCACCGAGGGGGCGAGGGTGCCCACCTTGGCCGGCGCCGTCCGCCCATCCTCCAAGTCGACGCCCTGGCGCAGCCGGCGGAGGGCCCCGGCCGAGGGCACGCCCTCGACCTCGGCCACGTACTCCTTCTCCACGCCGTGGGACGGGTGGGCGAGGAGCTGGGCCAGCTGGCCGTCGTTGGTCACGACGAGCAGGCCCTCGGTGGCCACGTCGAGCCGGCCGACCGGGAAGACCCGGGGCTCGGCCGGGACGAGGCCCACCACCGTGGGCCGGCCCTCGGGGTCCGACGCCGTGGTCACGACACCGGCCGGCTTGTTCACGAGGTAGTGAACGAGGTCAGGGGCCACCGGCACCGGCACTCCGTCCACCTCGACCAGGGCAGTGGCCACGTCCAACCGCTGGCCGAGCACGGCCGGCCGGCCGTCCACGGTCACCCGTCCCTCGGCGATGAACTCCTCGCAGGCCCGTCGGCTGCCCAGTCCCGCCCGGGCCAGCACCTTCTGCAGGCGCTCCCCCGAGGCCGCCTCAGTCGCCGTCGGCCCCGGCGCGCCGCGCCGGCCGGAGGTCCTCTTCGAACTGCCGGGCCACCTCGGGCCCCGGGAGGAACTGCTCCACCGGCGGCAGCTGGTGCAGCCCGTCGAGGCCGAGACGCTCCAAGAAGAGCTCGGTCGTGCCGAACAGCACCGCCTGGCCGGGACCCTCGGCCCGTCCCACCGCCCCGATGTAGCCGCGTTGCTCGAGCAGCCGCACCACGCCGTCGACGTTCACGCCGCGGAGGGCCGAGATCTGGGCCCGGGAGACGGGCTGGCGGTAGGCCACGATGGCGAGCGTCTCGAGCGCCGCGGCCGACAGGCGGTGCGACACCTCGCGGTTGGCGAAGCGCTCCACGTAGGGGGCGAGGTCGGGGTGGGTCTGGAGGCGGTAGCCGCCGGCGATGCGCGCCACCACGATGCCGCGGCGCTCCTCGGCGTAGGCCCGGGCGAGCTCCGTGCACACCGCCTCGACCCGGTCGACCGGCTCCTCGACCAGCTCGGCCAGGAGACCGGCCGGCACTGGCTCGATCGCCACGAGCAGCACGGCCTCGACGGCCCGGCTGAGCTCCTCGTCGGTCATCTCACCCCTCGTAGTCGTCGATGGCGAAGGATCCGACGCCGACCGGGGTGAGCTCGTCGGCGGCCAGCCAGGTCACCTCGAGGTCGCCGAACGTGGCGCCCTGGCCGAGGACCACCTTGCCGAGCTTGCAGAGCTCGAGCAGGGCGAGGAAGCGCACGATCACCTCGATGCGCTCGGCCAGGTGGGCGGTCAAGGCCCGGAAGGAGGTGGGGCCGAGGCCCGGCAGGGTGCCGACGAGCTCCTCCACCGCCTCGAACACGGTGACCGTGTCCACCGTCACGTGGGACAGGTCGACGCTCGGGGCCGCCCGCTCGGCCGTGCCCCGCCGGAAGGCCTCGGCCAGCTGCTCGGGGGTGACCCCGGCCAGGAGGTCGGGGGCGTGGACCACGAACCCGTCGTCGAGGCCCACCTCCCGGGGCACCGAGCGGGAGGCCATCTCGATGAGGGCGTAGAAGACGTCGGAGGCCGCGGCGTAGGCCCGGCACTCGAGGAGGCGGGCCACGAGGAGGTCCCGCTGGTCGTAGCCGGTCAGCTCCTCGTCCTCGTCCACGTCGTCAGGCCCGGGCAGGAGGCCGCGGGACTTCATCTCGAGGAGGATGGCCGCCACGAGGAGGAACTCGGAGATGACGTCGAGCGACAGCTCGTCTCGGTGCTCGGTCAGCTTGGCCACGAAGGCGTCCACGATCGGGGCCAGCGGGATGTCGACCACGTCGAGCTCGTGGCTCTGCACGAGGTGCAGCAGGAGGTCGATGGGGCCTTCGAAGACGGGCGTCGTGACGGCGTAGGCCACCTCCCGATCCTACGGTCCGCCGCACCGCCCAAGGTGCACCCCGGGCGGGTCCGGAGGTCCCGGGTTTCCCTCCTACGATGGCCGGCCATGGCGAGAGTCCTCTCGGGCATCCAGCCCTCCGGCGACCTGCACCTCGGGAACTACCTCGGGGCGCTGCGCAACTGGGTGGCCCTCCAGGAGGACCACGACGCCTATTACTGCATCGTCGACCTGCACGCCCTCACCCTCGAGATCTCGCCCGAGGACCTGCAAGAGCGCACGATCGACGCGGCGCTCAACCTCCTGGCGGCGGGCCTCGACCCCGGGCGCTGCACGCTCTTCGTCCAGAGCCTCGTGCCCGAGCACCCCCGGCTGTCCTGGCTCCTCGAGTGCACCGCCACCATGGGCGAGCTCAACCGGATGACCCAGTTCAAGGACAAGGCCGAGGGGCGCGACGGCGTCCGGGTGGGCCTCTACACCTATCCCGTCCTCCAGGCGGCCGACATCGTCCTCTACGACGCCGACCAGGTCCCGGTGGGCGACGACCAGCGCCAGCACCTCGAGCTCGCCCGGGAGCTCGCCGTGCGGTTCAACAACCGCTACGGCCACACCTTCACCGTCCCCGCGGCCACCGTGCCCAAGGTGGCGGCCCGAGTCATGGACCTCCAGCACCCGGAGCGCAAGATGTCGAAGTCGGTCGACTCGCCCCTCGGGACGCTGAACGTCATGGACGAGCCGGCCGAGATCGCCCGCAAGGTGAAGAAGGCCGTCACCGACACCGACGGGGAGATGCGCTACGACCCGGTCAAGAAGCCCGGGCTGGCCAACCTGCTCGCCCTCCTCGGCGCGGCGACCGACCGCCGTCCCGAGGACGTGGCGGCCGACTTCACCCGCTACGGCGAGCTGAAGGACGCCACGGCCGAGGCTCTGGTCGAGCTCCTCCGGCCGGTCCAGGAGCGCTACCACGACCTCGCCCGGGACAAGGGGGCGGTCCGCGAGGTGCTCGTAGCCGGGAGCGAGGCGGCCCACGAGGTGGCGGCGCGCACCTACGCCCGGGCGGCGCACGCCATGGGGCTGTTCAGCCGTTGAGCCCCAAGATGTCGAGCCAGAGACGCTCGATCTCGTTGTAGAGGTGGCCGATCAGTGACACCCCGCCGACGTGGATGCTCTCGGCGAGGAGAAAGGCCACGATGAAGACCGGCATGCTGAAGCGGCGCAGCCGCAGGTAGCCGGGCCACCAGGCGGCCGGGAGCGCCCGCTCCACGAGCACCGAGCCGTCGAGCGGCGGGATCGGGAGCAGGTTGAAGACGGCCAGCCAGAGGTTGACGAGGCCGAGGTAGTAGAGGACGCGCACCCAGATCGGCACGCCGAACTGGTAGTTGGCCGCGTGGAGCGACGTGAACAGGACGGCGGCCAGGCCCATGAGGGCGAGGTTCGTGAGCGGCCCGGCCAACGAGACGAGCACCCCCTGGTTCCGCGGGCTGCGCAGCCGACCGAGGTTGACCGGGACCGGCTTGGCGTAGCCGATGAACCCGTAGCCCGAGAAGACGAGCAGGGCCGGCAGGATGATCGTGCCGAACAGGTCGATGTGGCTGGCCGGGTTGAGCGTGAGGCGGCCGGCCCGCTTGGCCGTGTCGTCGCCGAAAAGGAGGGCCACCCAACCGTGCGAGATCTCGTGGAGGATGACCGAGGGGATGAGCACGCAGAAGGCGATGACCTCGTCGGTCGAGATCTTGTGCGCGGTGGCGACGAGGACGCCGAGGACGACGGCCACGGCCGCCCAGACGAGGGCCCGCCACGACAGCCACCACGGCTGCTGACGGGGCGCTCCGCCGTCCGGTGGCTCCTCGGGCGCGCCGGCGGACGGCGGTGGCTGGGTGCCCTCGGGCCGCCCCGGGGGCGGCCAGGCGGCGTCGCTCACCCGGTCAGGGACGCGAGGCGCAGTCGATGCAGCGTCGGGCGGCCGGCTTGGCCTCGAGCCGGGCCGGGTTGATCTCCTTGCCGCACCGCTCGCAGCGCCCGTAGGTGCCGGCGTCGAGCCGCAGGATCGCCGCCTCGACCTCGTTCAGCGTGTCCCGGAGCTCGCCCGCCAGGACGTCGACCTCGCCCCGCTCCGCCGTGACCTGGCTCGAGTCGGCGAAGTTGGAGTCGTAGATCAGCCGGCCCGCGTCGCCGTGCCCCAGCTCGGCGAGCTGGCGCTGGAGCTCGCTGCGCTCCTGTTCCAGGAGCTCGCGGAAGTCGACCTCGGTGGCGTCGGACGTGGGGGCCTCATTCGCCATGGCGTCCAGCCTAGAACCTCAACCGCCCGGCCGCGGCAGGGGCCAAGGACCTTTTCAGGCCCGGCGCCGGGCCGGAACGGCGCCGGCCCTCGGGTGGGCCGCCTCGTAGGCCGCCCGCAGGTGCTCGGGGGAGACCTTCGTGTAGAGCTGGGTCGTGGCGATCGAGACGTGCCCGAGGAGCTCTTGGACCACCCGGATGTCGGCGCCGTTGGCCAGCATGTGGGTGGCGCAGGAGTGCCGGAGCACATGCGGGCTGACGCGCGCCGAGAGCCCCACCACCGCCGCGTGGCGCCGCAGGACGAACGAGGCGCCCTGGCGGGTGAGCCGGCCGCCCCGGGCGTTCAAGAAGAGGGCCTCGGCGTCGCCCCGCCGTCGCCAGCGGCGGGGCACGAACCGGTCCCGACCGAGCGGCCCGAGCCAGGCGGCGAGCGCCGCGGCGGCCGCCCGGCCCACGGGGGCGAGTCGCTCCTTGCCCCCCTTGCCGTAGAGGCGCACGAGGCCGTCGGCCGCCGCCAGGTCGGCGAGGTCCAGCCCGACCACTTCTGAGATGCGGGCCCCGGTCCCGTAGAGCAGCTCGAGGAGCGCCCGGTCCCGCCGGGCTGCCGGGTCGTCACCTTCGACCGCGTCGAGCAGGCGGGCCACCTCCTCTTCGTCCAAGGCCTTCGGGAGCCGGGCCGGCAGCCGTCCGCCGTCGAGGTCGGCCGTCGGGTCGGTGAGGGCCAGGCCCTCCTCCACCAAGAAACGATGGAGACCCCGGGCGACCGAGAGGGCCCGGGCCACCGACGACGCCTGGTGGCCGACCCGCAGCTCGGCCAGGTGCTCCTCCACGTCGGACGGCCGGGCGGTGAGGGGCGTGCGGCCGCCCCGGGCGAGCGCCGCCTCGTAGGCCATGAGGTCCCGCCGGTAGGCGGCCACGGTGAGCGGCGAGCGACCCTTCTCGACGGCGAGCCACGACAGGTACTCCTCGGCGCCGACCGAGAGCGGCGGCGCCAGCTCGGTGTCGCTCACCGGGCACCGCCGCGCCGGGCGAGCGCCGCCCTGGCCAACCCGATGCCGAGGATCGTGAGCGAGTCGTGCAGCGTCCCGTTGGCCACGAGCTCGCTCACGTCGTCGAGCGCCACCCGCTCCGTCGTCATCCAGCGCTCCTCGACCGCGCCGCGGTCGGTCGGGACGGGACGGAGGCCCGTGGCGAGGAACACCGACGTGACCTGGTCGCAGTACCCGGGCGAGTTGTAGGCCTCGACGAGGAGCTCCATGCCGTCGGCCTCGAGGCCAGCTTCTTCGACGAGCTCCCGCCGGGCCGTGGCCTCCGCCGACTCGCCGTCGACGTCACGAGTCCCGGCCGGGGCCTCGAGCACGGTCGTGGCGAAGGCCGTGCGGAACTGGCGGACGAGCGTCACGGTGCCGTCGTCGTGCACCGGCAGGACGGCCACGGCCCCCGGGTGGTGGACGATGTCGCGCTCGAACGGCCGGCCGTCGGGGTCGAGCACCTGGACCTGGGCCACCGAGACGAGGTAGCCGGCGTAGACCTCGGTCTCCCCCGTCACCTCGAAGTCGCCGGCCGGGTCGTCCCGGGCCTCGTCAGCCGCCACGGGCGCTCAGAGGACGGCGTCGAGATCGAGGAGCCGCGGCTCGCGGCCCTCGGCCCGCTCCAGGGCCGCGGTGAGCAGCCCCTGGAAGAGCGGGTGGGGCCGGTCGGGTCGGCTCTTGAACTCGGGGTGCCCCTGGGTGCCCACCCAGTACGGGTGGCCGGGCAGCTCGATGAACTCGACGAGGCGGCCGTCCGGTGAGTTCCCCGTGCAGGCCAGGCCGGCCTCCTCGAGGCGGGTGCGGTACCGCGGGTTGAACTCGAAGCGGTGCCGGTGACGCTCCGAGACCACCTCGGTGCCGTAGACCCGGGCCACGAGGGACCCCGGCGTGAGGAGGGCCGGGTAGGCCCCGAGCCGCATCGTGCCGCCCATGTCCACCACGGCGCGCTGCTCGTCCATGAGGTCGATCACGGGGTGCGGGCTCAGCTTGTCGAACTCGGCGGAGTTGGCGCCCTCCAGACCGGCCAGGTTCCTCGCCGCGTCGATGGTCATCACATGGAGGCCGAGGCACAGGCCGAGACAGGGGATGTCGTGCTCCCGGGCGTAGGTGGCGGCGACGACCATCCCTTCGATGCCCCGCTCGCCGAAGCCGCCGGGGATCACCATGCCATCGAGCTCGCGGAGGCGGTCGGTGGCCAAGCGGTCGGGCACGGTCTCGGCGTCGATCCACTCGAGGACGACCTCGGAGCGGTGGTCGAAGCCGGCGTGGCGGAGGGCTTCGACCACCGACAGGTAGGCGTCAGGCAGGTTCACGTACTTGCCGATGATGCCGATGCGCACGGTGCGCTCGGGCGACTTGATGCGCTCGACGAGCTGCTCCCACTCGGCCAGGTCGACCTTGTCGTTCGCGTCGCCGAGCCCGAGGATCTGGCAGACCACGTCGTCGAGGCCCTCGTTGCGGAGCACGAGCGGTATCTCGTAGATGCTCTCGGCGTCGACGGCCGAGACGACCGCCTCCATCGGGACGTCGCAGAGGAGGGAGATCTTGCGCTTCAGGCCCTCCGAGATCTCGTGGTCGCTGCGGCACACGATCACGTCGGGCTGGATACCGCGGCTCCGCAGCTCGGTCACCGAGTGCTGGGTGGGCTTGGTCTTCTGCTCCTTCGAGGGGGCGAGGAAGGGCACCAAGGTGAGGTGCACGTAGCAGACCGAGTCACGTCCGACGTCCCGGCGGAACTGCCGGATGGCCTCGATGAACGGCACGATCTCGATGTCGCCCACGGTGCCGCCGATCTCGACGATAACAACGTCGACGTCCTCGTCGGCCAGGCGCCGGATGCGCTCCTTGATCTCGTCGGTGACGTGGGGAATGACCTGGACCGTCTTGCCCAGGTACTCGCCCCTCCGCTCCTTGGCGATCACCCACGAGTAGATCGAACCGGTCGTCGTGTTCGACTTCTGCATCAAGTTGACGTCGATGAAGCGCTCGTAGTGGCCGAGGTCGAGGTCGGTCTCACCCCCGTCCTCGGTCACGAAGACCTCGCCGTGCTCGCCGGGGTTCAACGTGCCGGGGTCGACGTTGATGTAGGGATCGAGCTTGCACATCGTGACCCGGAGGCCCCGGGCCTTGAGCAGCCGACCGAGGGAGGAAGCGGTCAGGCCCTTGCCGAGCGAGCTGGAGACGCCGCCGGTGACGAAGACGAACTTGGTCACCGCCGCCCCGAGCGGGTGTCACCGGGCGCGATGACCCCGTGATCTTGCTGGCGCACCCTTCTACGCTAGTCGACCCGTCGCGCCTTGGTGGTGGACGGCGCGCCCACGCGGCTCGGGTCGCGGAGGGCGAGGAGCTCCTCGGCGTGCGCCCGCGCCGTCTTGCTGTCGGGGTGGCCGGACAGCATCCGGGAGACCTCGACCACCCGCCCGTCCGGTGCGAGCGCTCGCGCCTCGGTCACCGTCCGACCCCCGACGAGTGACTTCGTCACGCCGATCTGGTGGTCGGCGAGCGCGGCCACCTGGGCCAGGTGGGTGACGACGAGCACCTGATGGTCCTCGGCCACCTCGAGGAGGGCCCGGGCCAAGGCGAGGGCCGCCTCGCCACCCACCCCGGCGTCGACCTCGTCGAACACCATCGTGGCCGGCCCGCCCATGGCCACGAGCCGGAGGGCCAGCATCGCCCGGGCCAGCTCGCCACCCGAGGCCACCTTGGCCAGCGGGGCGAGCGGCTCGCCGGGGTTGGCGCCGAGCAGGAAGGTGATGTCGTCCCCCGCCCCGTCGTCGACCTCGACCGCGAGGTGCGCGGCGGGCATGGCCAGCGCCCGGAGCCGCACCTCGGCCGCCTCGGCCAGCCGAGGTGCGGCGGTCCGGCGGGCCTCGCCGAGCGCCTCCTCGGCCCGGGCGAGGGCCAACGTGGCCTCCTTGCGCTCGGCCTCGAGCACCGTGGCCCGCGACTCGGCCGCCTCGAGAAGCGCGAGGCGCTCACGGGCCCGCTCGGCGAAGGCCCGCACCTCGCCCAGGGTGGCGCCGTACTTGCGGCGGAGGTCGGCGAGCAGCCGGCGGCGGGCCTGCACGGCGGCCAGGCCCTCGGGATCGTCCTCCCAGGTGTCGACGACCTGGCGGAGGTCGCTCGCCACGTCGGACACCTCCGCCGTCACCGCCCGCAGGCGCGCCTCCCAGTCGGCGAAGGGGACGCGGCCACCGAGCGAGGCGACGGCCGCGCCGAGACCGCCGAGCGTGCCCCCGTCGTCGCCGGCCCCGCCCTCCAACGCCTCGAGGGCCCGGGCCGCCGCCTGGCGGAGCGTCGAGAGGTCGGCCAGTCGCTCCTCCTCGTCGGCGAGCGCCGCCTCCTCGTCGTCGGCGCCGAGACCGGCCGCCCCGATCTCGGCCAGCTGGTGCCCGAGCACGTCCACCTCGCGGGCCCGCTCGGCGGCGTCGCCGCCCAACGCGGCCAAGGCCGCATCGACCTCCTGCACGAGCCGTCGGGCCTCGGCCCTCGGCGCGAGGTCGCTCCCGGCGTAGGCGTCGAGGGCCCGCCGTTGGGCCGCCGCGGCGACGAGCGACTGTTGGTCGTGCTGGCCGTGGATGTCGACGAGCTCGGCGCCCGCCTCGACGAGGGCGCTCACCGGGACCATGCGCCCGTCGAGCCAGGCCCGGGAACGCCCGCTCGCCGGCACGGAGCGAGCGAGGATGACCTCACGCTCCTCGTCGTCGCCCTCGGGCGGGAGGAGGAACCGGGCCTCGACCAACGCCTCCGGCGCGCCGGCCCGCACCACCGCCGGTCCGGCCCGACCGCCGAGCACGAGCTGGAGCGCCTCGACGAGGAGGGTCTTGCCCGCCCCGGTCTCGCCGGTCAGTGCCGACATGCCCGGCTCGAAGTGCAGCGTGAGGTCCTCGATCACCCCGAGGTCGCGGACATGGAGGTCCGTGAGCACCGACCGGTCAGCCGTCCCGGTCGATGGCGAGGGCCGCCCGGAGCAAGCCGGCGAAGCCGCGCTCGCCGAAGCTCACCAGGCGCACCGGCTCGGGGGCCACCCGACAGGTGATCTCGGCCCCGGGCTCGAGGCGCCCGACCTCCCTCCCGTCGATGACGAGGACGGCCGGTCGGCTCTCCCGCACATGGACCGTCACGACCTGCGCCGCGTCGAGCACGAGGCTGCGGTCGATCGAGAGGTGGGGGGCCACCGGGGTCACGATCATGGCCCGCAACCGCGGCGACAGCGCCGGTCCGCCGGCCGAGAGGTTGTAGGCCGTCGAGCCGGTCGGCGTGGCCACGAGCACACCGTCGGCCGAGTAGTTGAGGAACAGCTCGCCGTCGATATAGGTCGACAGCCGGACCGTGTGCCCGGGCACCGTCTTCTCGGCCACCATCTCGTTGAGGGCCATCCAGCACCGGTCGGTGGTCGTCGGGGCGGCCCGCTCGGGATCGCGCGGCGGGGCCAGATCCCCCGGGACCCGCACCTCGAGGGCCGCCCGCTCCTCCACGTCCAGCCGGCCGGCGAGGGCCAGTTCGAGCGCCCGCTTCAGGCTCTCGGGTTCGACCTCGAGGAGGTAGCCGAGCCGGCCGAAGTTGACGCCGAGGATCGGGACCCCGGCCGCGCTGGTACGTGGCACCACCTTCAAGAAGGTCCCGTCGCCCCCGAGGCTCACGGCGAGATCGGCACCGGTCAGGTCGAGATCGCGGAGCGCGAGCTCGATGCCGTCCTCGCGGGCCCGGTCGTGGGGATCGATCCGGACGAGGCGGGCCTCGTGGCCGGCCTGGCGGAGCCAGGTGGCGGTCGACGTGGCGAGGCCACTCGCCTCTTCGAGATCGCTGCGGACGAGCAGCGCCACGGTCGACACGGCTCAGCCCTCCCGCCGGGTACGGACCTCGCCCACCGCGGCGTCGATCGCCGCGGCCGCGGCCCGTTCGTCGGGGGACCAGCCGGGCCGAGCATGGAGAAAGAACTCGGCGTTGCCGGCCGGTCCGGTCAGGGGTGAGGCCATCGCACCCATGATGCCGGCTCCAGCCGACGCCAGTGCGGAGGCGACCGTCACGAGCGCCCCTCGCCAGAGCTCGGGGTCGCGGACGACGCCCCGACCCCGCGAGGCCTCGGCCCGTCCCACCTCGAACTGCGGCTTCACGAGCAGAACGAGGTGGCCCGCCCGACGCGCCACCGTGACGAGGGCCGGTACCACCGCGGTGAGCGAGATGAAGGAGAGGTCGGCGGTCACCACGTCGAACGGCCTCGCCGCCTCCCCCTCGGGCGTCACCTGGGCGAGTTCCAGGGTCCGCACGTTCAACCCCTCGACCACCGTCACTCGCGGGTCGACGCGCAGCTTCGGATGGAGCTGACCGTGACCCACGTCGAGGGCCACGACGTGCGCCGCGCCACGCTGCAGCAGGCAGTCGGTGAATCCGCCGGTCGATGCCCCGGCGTCGAGGGCCCGGTACCCGGCAACGTCCAGCGCGAAGTGGTCCAGGGCCGCGTCGAGCTTCTCGCCCCCCCGACTGACGAAGCGGGCACGGGGGCCCTCGACGACGACGGGCTGACCGGTCGCCACGAGGCGAGAGGGCTTGTCGGCCACCGCCCCGCCGACGAGCACGCGGCCGGCGGCCACCGCCTCGTGGGCCTGTTGGCGGTTCTCGACGAGACCCCGCCGGACCAGTTCCTGGTCGAGCCGGTGCCGGGCCCCTTCGCTCAGCGGCCCGTGGTCCGCTTGGCGGGGGCCCTCTTGGCGGCCTTCTTGGCCGGCGCCTTCTTCGCAGGTGCCTTCCTCTTGGCGGCCTTCTTGGCGGTGGCCTTCTTGGCGGGGGCCCTCTTGGCGGGGGCCTTCGCCGGTGCCTTCCTCTTGGCCGCCTTCTTGGCCCCAGTCTTCTTGGCCGGCCCGCCGCGGCTCACCTTCTTCGCCGCCTTCTTGGCCGCCGTGCGGGCCGCCCCGGTGGCCCGGGTCGTCGACTGCCCCACCCGCCCGACGGTCGTCGAAGCGGCGTCGGTCACGCTGGTCGCCGCGCTCGAGGTGGCCGCCCGGCCGGCGGCGGCCGAGCGTCGCAGGACGTCGGCCACCTCCTGGGCCAGTTCGTCGAGCGAGTGCACCCCCATCGCCTCGAGCTGGTCGTGGACCTCGGTCTTCACCATGTCGGCCAGCCGACGGCTCCACTCCACGAGGTCGTCGATGATCTCCTGTGCCCGCTGGCTCTCGCCCGAATTCATAACCTCACGCACCAGTTCCTCGGCCCGCTCACGGGTGATCCTTCCCAGGGCGGCGCCCGCCTCGACATATCTGCGGTAGCCGTCGTTGGTCGTCACGCGTCCACGGTAATGGACCCGATGTCGACCAACAACACCCTGTCGCGCCAGCTCAACCGCCGAGGTAGTCGGCGACGAGGTGGGCGAGGTCAGGAGCGGTGATGTCAGGCACCGGGTCGGGCGGGGGGTCGCTTGGCTTCGTCACCCCCGAGAGCACGAGCGCGTACGGCACGCCCAGGCGGCGGGCGAAGAGCCCGTCGGTCGAGGGCCGGTCCCCCACCACCACCACGACGTCGTCCGCCCGCTCGCCCACGAGGGCCACCATCGGCGGGTAGGGCTTCCCCGCCACCTCCGGCTCGGCCCCCGAGGCCGTGGCCACCGCGATCAGCAGCGAGCCGGCCCCGGGCAGCAGCCCCTCGGGCGTGGGGTAGGTGGCGTCCTCGTTCGTGCCGATCAGTCGGGCCCCGCCGCGCACGGCCGTGGCCGCCCGGGCCAGACGGTCGTAGTCGAACTGCCGGGTGTAGCCGACGACGACCGCGCCCGCCGGAGCCTCGTCGACGAGGGTGAGGCCCCGCCCGGTCAGGGCCTCGAGCGCCCCGCCCTGCGCCACGGGCAGGACGGTGCCGCCCGGCTCGAGGAGCGTCGCCGCGGCCTCCGCCGACGTGACGAGGTCCTCGGACCGGGCCTCGACCCCGATGTGGGCGAGACGTTCGAGGATCTCGGCCACGGTGAGACCGGCGTTGTTCGTGACGAAGAGCGGGCGGCACCCGGCCCCGCGGAGACGGGCGAGCGCCTCGGGCACACCCTCGATGGCCTGTCCGGAGAGCCAGACCACCCCGTCGAGGTCGATGACCCACGTGCCACGGCGCCCCGGTGGCCAGCTCACCGTGGCTCAGGCGGTCTCGGTCGGGCCGTCGGCGTCGGGGTCGGCCGCGCCCCGCACCACCACGACCGGGCAGTGGGCGTGGTGGACGCAGTGGAGGCCGGTCGACCCGAGGAGGGCGCTCGCCAGCTCGCCATGGCCCCGGGAGCCGATGACGAGGAGGGCGGCGCCCTTGGACGCCTCGACGAGCACGTCGGCCGGTCGGCCCGGCACCGTGTGGAGGACGATCTCCACCCCGGGGTCGGGCCCGGCCACCTCGTCGATGACCGCGGTCAGGGAGTCCCGGGTGAACGTGGCGAGCTCGCTCTCGGTGAGCGTCGTGCTCACGCCGGCCCCCATGGCCTCGCCCATGCCCAGCCAGGAGGACGAGAGATGGAAGGAGGCGAGCACCTCGAGGGGGCAGCGGCGCAGCACGGCCTCGGCGAGCGCCCAGCGGAGGGCCTCGCTCGAGCACGGTGACCCGTCCACCCCGACCACGATCCGGCCCATCACACCTCCGCGCCCCAAGCTACCGGCGGCCCGGAGGACCGGCGGGTCTCGACCTTCGGGTCAGCCCGGCGACACGGCCTCCCGAGTACCGTGACGCTCGTGGCGAGGCTCGAAGTGGCCGGCGGCGAGCTGGCGGTCCGCCTGTCGGAGCTCGAGAAGCTCGAAGCCGTCCACGGCCAGGTGGCGGTGCCGGTGACCGCGGTCTCGACCGTGCGGGTGGCGCCCGATCCGTGGACCGAGGTGCGGGGGCTGCGGGCGCCGGGCACCGGCTGGCCCGGACGGATCCTCGTCGGCACGCTCCGCGGCGACTTCGGTCGCGACTTCGTCGTGATCCACGGACACGAACCGGCCGTCGTCGTGGAGCTCGAAGGCAGCGAATGGGCCCGGCTCGTCGTGACGAGCCCCGACGCCGACGCCGTGGCCGACGGGCTCCGTCGGCAGCTGCCCGGCTGAGCCGTGGCCCGGGTCGCCTTCCAAGGGGTGTCCAAGCGCTTCGGTGACGTCGTCGCCGTCGACCACCTCGAGCTCGGCGTGGACGACGGCGAGCTCCTCGTGCTGCTCGGCCCGTCCGGCTGCGGCAAGACCACCGCGCTGCGGATGGTGGCCGGCCTCGAGGAACCGTCCGAGGGGCAGCTCGTCATCGGCGACCGCATCGTGAACGACATCGACCCGAAGGAACGGGACGTGGCCATGGTCTTCCAGACCTACGCCCTCTACCCCCATCTGACCGTGGCCAAGAACATCGACTTCCCGCTCCGCCAGCGGGGGATCGAGCGCGACGAGCGCGACCGGAAGGTGCACGAGGTGGCCGCGACCCTCGGCCTCGACACGCTCCTCTCGAGGAAGCCGGCCCAGCTGTCGGGCGGCCAGCGCCAGCGGGTGGCCCTGGCCCGGGCCATCGTGCGCGACCCCCAGGTCTTCTTGATGGACGAGCCGCTCTCGAACCTCGACGCGGCGCTGCGTGTCCAGACGCGGGCCGACATCGTGGCCCTGCAGCAGCGCCTCGGCACGACCACCCTGTACGTCACCCACGACCAGGTGGAGGCCATGACGATGGGGCACCGCATCGCCGTCATGAGCGGCGGGCAGCTCCAGCAGGTGGCCGCGCCCCAGGAGCTCTACGACCGCCCGGCCAACACCTTCGTGGCCGGCTTCCTCGGCAGTCCCGGGATGAACCTCATGCCTGGCACGCTGGTCAAGGGAGCCGACGGTCAGCCCGAGGCCCGGGTCTCGGGCGGGACGCTCCCGCTCCCGGGCACCTCGAGACCCCTCGTCGAGAGCAGCCCGGCCGTGACCGCCGGCGTGCGCCCTGAGCACCTGCGTCTCGACCCGCAGGGGTCGCTGCGGGCCAAGGTGACCATCGTCGAGCTGCTGGGCGCGGAGGCCCACGTCATCTGCCATCTCGACGACGGGACCCGGGTGGTGGTCCGCCAGGGCACCGAAGGCCGGCACCCGGGCCTCGGCGAAGAGGTCCGGGTGGCGGCGACGCCCGAGGCAGTCAACCTCTTCGCCGCCGAGGACGGCCGACGCCTCGAGGTGGCGGCGTGAGCGTCGTCGAAGCGGTCGATGCCCATGTCGACGTCCGGCGCAACCGACGGCGCCGGCGTCTGAAGGAGGCTGGCCTCGGCTACCTCCTCCTCCTGCCGGCTCTCGTGATCTTCGCCGCCTTCACGTTCTATCCCTTCTTCAAGAACTTCAAGCTGGCCCTCTACCAGGCGCCACCAGTCCCCGGCCTCCCCAGCCACTACGTCGGCCTCTCCCAGGTCGGCCAGGTCCTCAGCTCGACCAGCTTCCTCCAGAGCCTGCTCACGTCGTTCGTGTTCGTGATCCTCGTCGTGCCGGCGAGCCTGCTCGTCGGCCTGGCCCTCGCGGTGGCCGCCCACCGCAAGCTGCAAGGCGTCGGCGTCTACCGGATGTGCTTCTCGTCCACCGTCGTGAGCTCGGTGGCCGTCGCCGCCCTCGTCTTCGGGACGCTCATGAACCCCGTCGTCGGCTTCCTGCCCTGGCTCGGCATCAACCCCACGCCGCCGCTGCTCGAGAACACCTTCTGGGCCCTCCCGTCGGTGGCCCTCATGTCGGTGTGGCAGTACATCGGGCTGTCGTTCATCATCATGTCGGCCGGCCTCTCGTCGGTGCCCGACGAGATCCTGGAGGCCGCCCGCATCGACGGCGCCTCGGCGTGGACCCGCTTCTGGCGGGTGACGGTGCCGCTCCTCTCCCCCACCATCTTCTTCGCCCTCGTCGTCGGGACGATCTACGCCTTCCAGACCTTCGGGCAGATCGACATCCTGATCGCCACCGGCCAGGCCGCCCACCTGCACACGAACGTCCTCATCTACAACATCGTCCAGCAGCTGCAGAACGAGAACAACACCGGCGCGGCCGCGGTCATGGCCATCGCCCTCTTCCTGATCATGCTGGCGCTGACGCTGCTCCAGCTGCGGTTCCTCGAACGGCGGGTGCACTATGCCCGCTGAGGCCCTCGCCCTCCCGGTGACCGGGTTGAACGACACGTCGGTCGCCGCCGCGGCCGCGGCGGCCATCCAGGCCAAGCGGCGGCGGCGCTGGCGCCTCGTCGGGAGCTACCTCGTGCTGACCGTCGGGGCGATCATCGTGCTCTTCCCGCTCTACATCACCATCGTCAACTCACTCTTGGAGCCGAGTCAGCTGGCCCAGCGGCCGCCGCCCCTCATCCCGCTCCACCCCCAGTTCCACGACTACCGGGTGGCCTGGGACGCCGGCCACATGAGCTCCTACATGGTCAACTCGATCGCGGTGACGGCCATGATCGTGGCCGGCCAGATCGTCACGTCGGTCCTCGCCGGCTACGCCTTCGCCTTCCTACGGTTCCCCTTCCGCAACGCGCTCTTCGTCGTCTTCCTCATCACCCTCATGATCCCCTTCGAGGTCACGTTCATCACCAACCTGTCGACGGTGATCTCGCTCGGCTGGTTCAACACGCTCCAGGGGCTGGCCGTCCCGTTCCTCGCCACCGGCTTCGGCACGTTCCTCCTCCGCCAGGCCTTCCTCGGCATCCCGAAGGACCTCCAGGAGGCGGCCCAGCTCGACGGCTACGGCCACTGGCGTTTCATGCTCCGGGTGGCCGTGCCGCTCGCCCGGCCCTCGATCGCCGCGCTCGCCGTCTTCGCCTTCGTCTCGGCCTGGAACCAGTACCTCTGGCCGCTCGTGGCCACCGGGGGCAACAGCCCCATCTACACGGTCCAGCTCGGGCTGAAGCAGCTCTACGGCACCCAGGCCGACCAGATCCCGGTGGCCCTCGCCGGGGCGGTGATCGCCTTCGTCCCCCTCATCATCCTCTTGCTCATCTTCCAGAAGCAGCTGGTCCGGAGCCTCACTGCCGGCGCGGTGCGCTGAGCGTGGGGCCGGCCGTCATCAAACCGTCGCGGTCCCGTCAAGCTTTCGAAGTGGTAGGTATGGAGGCTATGCACACCGTCGCGGACCCCCGGCGGCGGCGGCCGGTCCTCCGGGTGCTGACCGCCGTCCTCGTCCCCCTCGCCACGCTCTCGGCCGTCGGCGCCAGCACCGTCGCCGGCGCCGGTCCGGTCGGGGCGGCCAGCGTGCCCTCGTGCCCACTCGGCACCCTGGCCAAGAGCAAGGGGCCGGTCACGATCACGTTCTGGAACTCGGCGGTCCGGGCCAACCTGACCACCCTCCAGAACATCACGAACGCCTTCAACGCCGCCCAGAAGAAGGTGAAGGTGGTCCTCGTCCAACAGTCGAGCTACGACGACACCTGGAACAAGTACGAGGCCGGTCTCTCGACCGGCCAGCTCCCGGCGCTCGCCATGCTGGAGGACGTCCGCACCCAGGAGGCCGTCGACACCCGGTCGTTCCTCCCGATGCAGGCCTGCATGAGCGCCACCCACTACCCGACGGCCGACTTCATCCCCCGGGTCCTCGCCTACTGGAAGACGAACGGCATCCAGCAGGGCCTGCCCTTCGCCGTGTCGAACCCGGTCTTCTACTACAACAAGCTCGCCTTCCAGAAGGCCGGCCTCAACCCGAACGCCCCGCCGGCCACCCTGCCCCAGCTCCTGGCCGACGCCAGGATCCTGAAGCAGGCGGGCAGCGGGATGGGCCTCGTCCTCGACCCGTGGCACCTGGCCACGTGGCTGGCCACCGCCAACAACCTGTTCGTGAACAACAACAACGGCCGCACCGGCCGGGCCACGAAAGCCGCCTTCAACACGCCCCGGGGCCTGCAGATCTGGACCGAGCTGAAGCAGCTCGTGACGAGCGGCGACGCCACCACCAACCCGGCGACCGGCCCCGACGCCTTCGACAACCTGCTCGGCATCGGCTCGGGCAAGTACGCGATGACGATCGACACCTCAGCCGACCTCGGCACGATCACCCAGGTGCTGGCCTCGGGCAGCTACCCCAACGTGAAGATCGGCGTGAGCGCCTTCCCGGTCCTCTCGGCCAGCCTCCCCGGCGGCATCGAGCCGGGCGGCTCGGGCATCTGGATCTCCAACAAGGTGCCGCCGGCCCAACAGGCCGCGGCCTGGGTCTTCGCCACGTGGCTGGACAACACCACGAACCAGGCCAAGTGGGCCGCCGGCACCGGCTACATCCCCATCCGCCGGTCCTCGACGCTGACGCCGCTCGTCCAGCAGCTGTGGGCCACCAACCCCGGCTACAAGGTGGCCTACACCCAGCTCAACACCGGGGTGAACAGCTACGCCACGGCCGGCGCGGTGATCGGCCCCTACGCCGACGTCAACACGGCCATCTTGAACGCCGAGGAGTCGATGTACACCTCGGGCGTCTCACCCAAGGCCGCGCTCAACACCGCGAGCCAACAGGTCAACCAGATCATCGGGCAGTACAACCAACGCCTCGGCGTCAGCTGAGCGACGCCGAGGCGCTCAGGCCGGTTCGCCGGGCGGTCCGCCCGAGGTCGACGGGCGCACCTCGTAGGCGCACACGTGGGCCCCGTCCATGAGGTGGGCGACCCGGGTCACCTCGGCGCCGGGCAGCGCCTCGCGGATGAACGAGAGCTCGCTCGAGCAGGCCTGCCCGAAGCCGGCGGCCACCGAGAGGATGGCGCAGTTGTGCTCGGTGATGCGCCAGCCGCCGTCGGCCAGGCGCTCGACGTCGGCCAGGTAGCCGTCCTCGTCGAGGATCCCCGTGAGCTCGTCGACCTGCTCCTCGAGCGACCGGCCGGCCAGGCGGGCGGTGGCCTCGGCCAGACGACGCCGACGGCGGGCTTCGAAGAGGCTCGTCACCTCGGCGCTGTCGGGCCCGCCGAGGTAGCCGAGGAGCTCGGTCGTGAGGTCGCCGTAGCGCTTCGGGAAGAGGGCCTCGGCCGAGGCGCTGAGCTCGTAGCGGTGGGCCGGCCGCCCCCGTCCGTCGGCGTCGGCCCGGTGGGCCACGAGACCGTCCTCGGCCAGCCGGGCCAGCTGCTGGCGCACGGCGGCCGGCGTGAGCCCGAGCTGGCCGGCCAGGTCCTGGGCCCGCAGGGGCCCGCCGCGCTTCAGGGCCACGAGGATGGCCCGGCGGGTCGTGGGCATCGCGGCGAGCGGCGGCTCGGGGACGGCGCCGGAGACGGTCGTGGTCACGGCAGCACCAGGTGGACGTCGCCGAACTCGTGCCAGAGGTAGCGCTCCTCGACCGCCGCGGCGTACGAGCGCTCGACCAGCTCGCGCCCGGCCACGGCTTCGAGCATGGCCAGGTGCGAGGCCTCGGGTTCGTGCCAACCGGTCAGCATGCCGTCGATCGACCGCACCTTGCGCTCAGGCGTGACGACCGTCTCGGTCCAACCGCCGTTCGGGTGGACACGGCCGTGACTGTCGACGACCGTCTCCAGGGCCCGCACGACCGTCGTCCCGACGGCGATGACCTTGCCCCCGTCGCGCCGGGCGTCGTTGACGCGCGCCGCGGTCGACGGGGGGACCCGGTAGTACTCGGGATAGGGGGGCTCGGACGCCTCGAGCGAGGCCACGCCGGTGTGGAGGACGACCGGCGTGATGCCGACCCCGCGGGCCGCGAGCCGGGTGATGACCTCAGGGGTGAAGGGCCGCCCGGCGCTCGGCATCTCGGCCGAGCCGGGCTCGGTCACGTAGACGTTCTGGTAGGCGGTGATGGGCCAGCTGCCCCGCACGTAGCCGTAACGGATCGGCCGGCCGTGCACGGCGAGATAGGTGAGGAGCGGGGCCGGTGTCGAGAGCGTGGCCACCCACAGCCGGACGCCCTTCGGGTGGAGGGCGTAGGCCGACAGCAACACGGCCCGGCCGCCGCCGTCGAGCGAGAGCTCCTCACCGGCCCGTCCGCCGAAGTGGGGCTCACCGTCGCGTCGCAGCTCCACCGTCCAGAGCCCCGCCGGCAGCTGGGTCGAGAGGTGGACCTCCAGGGTCTGGCCCGAGCCGTCGATGGCCGAGACCTCGGCGGCGAGCGTGCCCGACGTGTTCACGACGACGAGGTCGCCCTCGTCCAAGAAGCGCGGCAGCTCGGAGAACGTGCTGTGCACGAGCTCGCCCGTGCCCCGGTGGGCCACCATCATCCGGACGGCGTCACGGGTGATGCCCCTCGCCTCGGGCGGAACCTGCGCCTCGAGCTCGGGTGGGAGCTCGAAGTCGAGGAGGTCGGTGAGGGCCCGCGCCGTCTCGTCGACGAGCGTCGTCATGCCACCGCACCTCCCCCGACCGCTTCGTCCGCGGTCGCCCTCGCGAGGTCGGCCACCCGGTAGCGGCCGCTCGGCCGTCCCCCGAGGGCCAGGTCCAAGAGCCCCGGCACCGAGTCCTCGGGCGGCGGTCGGTCCGAGATGTCCTCGCCCGGGAACGCCGCCTGGTGCATGGCCGTGCGCATGTCGCCGGGGTCGGCGGCGTAGACGGTGAGGGTCGGCTGCTCGGCGGCCAGCACCGCGCTCAGGTGGTCGAGCGCGGCCTTCGACGACCCGTACCCGCCCCAGCCCTCGTAGGCCTCGACCGAGGCGTCGGAGGTGATGTTCAGGACCACCGGGTGCGCCGCCTGCCGCAGCATCGGCAGGAGCTCCTGGACGAGGGCCAGCGGGGCGACGGTGTTCACCTCGTACACCTCGCGCAGCGTGTCGAGCGGGTACTCGGCGAGCGGCGGGAGGGGGGACGGGCCGAGCACGCTGGCGTTGTTCACGAGCACGTCCAACGACCCCAGCCGCTCCACGGCCTCGGCCAGGGCCCGGCGGTGGCCGGCGTCGGCCACGTCGCCGCCGATGGCCACGAGCTCGGCCCCGGGCTGGACGTGGGTTCGCAGCCCCTCGGCCGCCTGCGCCAGCGCGTTGGCCTCCCGCCCGTCGATCACCACCGACCATCCCCGGTCGGCGAGGGCCTCGGCGAGCGCCCGCCCGAGACCCCTCGAAGCTCCGGTCACCACCGCGACGCCCATCGCCCAACCTCCTCGGTGCTCCGGTCGTTCTCCCGGTCGGTCGACCAGGCGACCCTACCACCTTTAAGGAAGGGTTTTCTTGTTTTATTCCGCCAACTCGGCGGGCGGCCAGGCCGGATCGAGCTGGCGCAAGAAGAGGCGGCAGCGCTCCTCCTCGTCCACCTCCCCCAGCTCGGCGGCGGCCCGCCGCAGGGCGGCCAGGGAGCGGAGGAAGCCCCGGTTGGAAGGGGCAGCCCAGCGCACGTGACCCGAGCCCCGCCAGCCCGCGGCCCGCAGCTGGTCGAGGCCTCGGTGGTAGCCGACCCGGGCGTAGGCGTAGCGCTCCACCGGCTCGGGGGCCAGCTCGGCCAATCCGGCCCAGGCGTCGAGGCAGCGGGGCCACCGGGCGGCGACCGACCGCAGCGCCCCGAGCCGCTCGCCCTCGGGCCGGCCCTCGGCGGCGGCCAGCGCCGCCGCCACGTCGGGTGCCGGCTCGGGGAGGACCGTCTCGGGGGAACCCGAGGGGCTGAAGCTCACCGTGTGGTCGGCCATCAGCCCAGCTTCGTCCGCCCGGTCGGACGGTGGCCCCGGGGCACGGCGGTCCCCGGGCTGCGGCGGTCGGCCGGCGCCGGGCGGCCCGGGCGGCCTCGGCGCGGCGCGGCGTCGAGGCCCCGCACGAGCTCGTCCAAGGTGTCCTCGACGCCCCGCGCGAAGACGTCGGCGTCCGGACAGGTGCGGCGGTCGGCGAGGATGCCGAGGTTGAGGCGGCCCTCGTAGGAGAGGGCAGCCACCCCGAGCGTGAGGTTCCCGGCCACCGGGACGAAGGGGAAGGCCTCGAGCATCTTGGCCCCGAGCGCGTACAGCGGGACCGGCGGTCCGGGGACGTTCGTCACGACGACGTTGAAGAACAGCTGGTGGTGGGCGGCACCCGCCGCGCCGGCGAGCACCGATTGGGGCAACGGCGCCAGCAGGTCCAGCACGAACTCGGCCGCCACGTCCTCGTGCAACACCTTGGCCACGTTGGCACCGGTCGACGCGGCCCTGAGTCCGGCGACGGGGTCTTTCCCCACGGGCAGACGGACGAAGAGAGCCGAGACCCGGTTGCCGACCTCGCCGTTGTGGGCGAGGCCGACGGGCACGAGCACCTGGGCTTCCTTCCCCGTGCCGAGCTCGCCCCGGGCTTCCAAGAGCGCGGCGATACCGCCGGCGACGCCGGCGAGCAACACGTCGTTGACGGTGGCCCCGTGGGCCCGCCCCACCCGGTGGAGGTCGTCGAACGAGTGCCGGGTGACAAGCATGCGCCGGTCCCAACCGATCCTGCGGTTGAGCGAGAGCCGCGGCGCGGGGACTCGCAACGACGCCAGTCCGGCCAGCCCCTGCCAGAGCTGCACCAGGCCCTCGGCGGCCCAAACCGGATGGCGCAGCCCGCGCCAGGCGGCGGCGGTCCAACGGCGACCGATGGCGCTCAGCCGACCGAGGTCGAGTCCCACCTCGCCGAGGAGCGGCGGGGGTGGCGAGGGACGCCAGGCCGTCGTGGGTCGGGCCGCCGGCCCCGGTTCGGTCGAGAGGAGGACGGTCACCAGCTCCACACCACCGAGCCCGTCGGCCACCGAGTGGTGCAGCTTCGTGTAGACGACGACCTGCCCGCTGGCCAGACCGTCGATCAGCCAGATCTCCCAGAGGGGACGGGTCCGGTCCAGCAGCTGGCCGAAGAGGTTGGCGCAGGTCTCGAGGAGCTCCTCTTCCCCGCCCGGGGTCGGCAGGCCGATGGCCCGCACGTGCGCGGTGATGTCGAACCACTCGTCGTCCACCCAGACCGGCGGGGCCCCAGGTATGGCCGCCTGACGGACCTTTCGCCGCAGCTTCGGCACGAGTTCGAGGCGCGCCGCCACGTGGGAGCGGACCTCCTCGAGCCGGAGGGCACCGGTCTCGTCGACGAGCGGCGCCCTTTCGAAGAGGCCGATGCTGGCCATGTGCATGGGGGTCCTCGGCCCCTCCAAGTGCAAGAAGAGGGCGTCGAGGGGGTGTAGGGCCTCGCCGGCGTCGCCCATCAGCGCCTCGTGGCCGAAGCCGGCCGCCTCGGGGGCTTGCCGGCCAACTCGGCCACCTCCTCGAGGCCCCGCCGCAGGCAGCCGGCGAGCTCCTGGCTGTCCGGCACGGCCGCCGGGTCGATGTTCACGCCGAAGCAGGCCCGCTCGGCCAACGTGAGGAGCGACACGTTGACCGCCGCGCCCGAGGGGGGCGAGAAGGCGTAGAAGCCCTGCACGTGGGCCCCGGCGAGCCAGGTCTCGAACGGCGGCCCCGCCACGTTCGTCGCCACGAAGTCCGAGCCTTTCAGCATCATCGAAAAGGCCCCAGCCGCCACGGGCGCGGGGAGTCGGCCGAGCACCTTGGCCATCGCGTCGGTCAGCCCGAGCGCCGGCGTGTGCTTCCAGCCACCAGCGATGCGGTGCACAGCCTGCAGCCGGTGCCCCGGGTCGGCGATGTCGGCCGGCACGACGAAGCGAGCCGGGACGAAGCGGTTGGTGCTGATGGGGTCGTCGGGCCGCCGGATGCTCACGGGCATGAGGAGGCGCAAGCCCGGCGCCGCGGCCTCGTGACGACGGTGGTACTCGCCGAGGCCACCGAGGATCCCGGCGACGAAGGCGTCGTTGAGCGTGCCCCCGGCTGCCGCACCGGCCTCGTAGAGCGGGCGGAACGGCAGGTCGAAGATCTCGAAGTTGCGGACGAAGCTCGCCCCCTGCATGAGCGGTGAAAGCCGGTGCGGCGCCGGGGCCAGAAGCTCGACGCTCGCCACCGCCGTCGCCTGCACCCGGCGGAACGTGCTGAGCGGATGGCAGGCGGCCCGGGCCGTGGCGATGCCCAGCCGGGCCGGGAGGAGCCCGAGGTGGATCGCCCGGCCGATCGGCCCGCGCCCTCGCCGCCCGAGCCCGTCGTCTGCCGGACCGCCGTCGACGAGGGGGGTCCCGTCTTCACGGTCGAAGAGCTGGGCGGCCACGGCCAGACCGCCGACGCCGTCGATCATCGCGTGATGCAGCTTGATGACGAGTCCCGATCGCCCGCCGTCGAGGCCTTCGACGAGCGTCGCTTCCCACAACGGGAGCTCAGGGTCGAAGGAGGTCGAGCCCATCTGCTGGGCCAGATCGAGCAGTGAGCGCAGATCGGCGGGCTCACTCAAGCGCATCCGATGCAGGTGGAAGGAAAGGTCGAACCGCTCGACCGGCTCCCAGCGGGGTCGGCGCATCGGCAGCGGGCCGAGGACGACACGCGAGCGCAGACGACCCACGTCGCGCGTCAACTGCTCGACCCTCGCCTGGAGGGTGTCCCAGTCGGGCTCCCCCTCGAGCAGGACGACCGCGCTGATCGTCGGTCGCAGGACCGGGTCCCGATCGATGGTCCAGAGCAGAGCATCGCTGTCGCTCATCGCCGCGACGGCTCGCGTCTCGGCCGCCCCCGTCGCCTTCGCCCCGTTGTGCGGCGCCGTCCGGACCTCGCTCATGGCCCTCCTCGTCGCTACCATGCTGGCCCGCCGCCCAGGTCGGATCCAGTGGCAAAGGTCCCTTGCCCCAGGGCGGCCCTTGCCCGCGCCCGGGCCACCCGGCCAAGGTGGGAGCCGTGGGCGACCAGGGGGCGAGCCGGGCGGTCTTCGAGCCGGCACGCCTCGGACCGCTCACCCTCAGGAACAGGGTGATCAAGGCAGCCACGTTCGAGGGCGCCACCCCCCGGGGCGAGGTCACCGACGCCCTCATCGCCTTCCACAAGAAGATGGCCGAGGGCGGGGTCGGGATGACGACGGTCGCCTACCTCGCGGTCTCGCCCGAGGGCCGCATCGACCGCCACTGCATCTGCGTCGACGACCACGCTGTCCCCGGCCTCCGTCGGCTCACCGAGGCGGTCCACGAGACCGGGGCGGCGGTGGCCGCCCAGCTGGGCCACGCCGGCCCCGTGGCCAACGCCCGTTCCAACGGGGTCCCGGCGCTCGCCCCCAGTCGGACCGTGAGCCCGCTGGGCTCGGTCACCCGGGCGGTCGACGCCGACGACCTCCCCCGGATCACCTCGGCCTTCCGTCGGGCCGCCGCCCTCGTGGCCTCGGCGGGCTTCGACGCCATCGAGCTCCACCTGGGCCACAACTACCTCCTCAGCGCCTTCTTGAGCCCCAAGCTCAACCGCCGGCGGGACCGGTGGGGCGGGAGCGTCGAAGGGCGCGCCCGCTTCCCCCGCCAGGTCGCCTCGGCCGTCCGCGAGGAGGTCGGTCGGGACCTCGCGGTCACGGCCAAGCTCAACATGGACGACGGGGTGCCGGGCGGGTTGTGGCTCGACGAGAGCCTCGAGGTGGCCCGGCTCCTCGAGAGCGACGGCGCGCTCGACGCGATCGAGCTCACCGGCGGGAGCTCCCTCGGCAACCCGATGTACCTCCTGCGCGGTGACGCACCGCGCCGGGAGTTCGCCGCCACCCTGCCGACGCTCCCGAGGGTGGGCTTCCGGTTCGTCGGACGGCGGTTCTTCCCGGACTACCCGTTCGAGGAGGCGTTCTTCCTGCCCTACGCCAGGCAGTTCCGCGCCGCGCTCGAGATGCCGCTCATCCTCCTCGGCGGCATCAACCGCCTGTCCACGATCGAGGCGGCGCTCGACGAAGGCTTCGACTTCGTGGCCATGGCCCGGGCTCTCCTGCGCCAGCCCGACCTCGTCGAGCGGTTCCGGACGGGGACGGCCCACGAATCGCTCTGCGTGCACTGCAACAAGTGCATGCCCACCATCTACCGGGGCACGCACTGCGTCCTCGTCCCGGAGGAGACCTGAGCCTCCGCCGGGGTCAGTCGCGCTCGACGAGGTGGGCCCGGCTGGCCGGCAAGTCGTAGGGCTCGGGCCAGAAGTCGGTGATCCGGCTGATCAGCCCGTCGGCGTCGAGGTCGAAGAAGCACAGCCCGGTCTGGGTCTTCCCTTCCTCGGTGAAGTCGATCCAGCTGGCGGCGTGCGGGCCCTCACCGACGATCCGCCGCACCTCGAGGTGCCAGTCGCCCGGGAAGCCCTCGACGTTGAAGCGGAGATAGGCCTCTCGGCCCCGGACCCGTTCGCCGGTCTGGGGACCCTCGTAGAGGACGTCGGCGGCGACGAGCGCCCCGAACTCGTCCCACGACCGGGCCTCGGCGGCCGCCCAGTAAGCGGCCACGGTGCGCGATGTATCGACCATGGACCGGATCGTAACGGGGCCCTGTCAGAGCGCCCGAGGCCGGAGCCGGGTCAGACGCCGATGCGGGTGAGGTAGTGGGCCACGTACGGCGCCGTAGCGGCGAGGGCCACGTCGGCCACCGGCCGGACGGGCCGGGGCAGGCGACGCACCAGCACCAGGCCGACCGTGCCGAAGGCCAGCGTCGTCACGACGGCCGCCCGCCGCGACGGGAAGGGCCGGTCGGGCAGCGCCTCGACGTGGAACAGCCTCGACTGCTGGCGACCGGGGCTCTCGACTTCGTCCACGGCGCCATCGTAGGGCGACACCCTCCCCGCGGCGGGTGCACGTCTCACCCCGCCCGGTGGCGATCTACATTGCCGAAGAGCCGCCGTCCGGCGGCGATAGCACGACGGGGAGGGTGAGCGATGGGCCTGCTCGAAGGACACCGGGCCGTGGTGACCGGGGGCGGCTCGGGGATCGGCCGGGCTACTTGCCGCCGCATGGCGGAGGAGGGGGCCAAGGTGGCCGTCCTCGACGTGAACGGCGGGGCGGCCGAGGCGGTGGCCAAGGAGCTCGGTGGCTGGGGTTACACGGTCGACGTCCGCGAGGCCGACGCGTTCCGTGAGGCGGTCGACGACGCGGCCGAGCAGATGGGTGGCGTGACGCTCCTCTACAACAACGCCGGCATCGGCGACTGGAGCCGGCTCCACGAGTGGAAGCCGGCGGCCTGGCAGCGGATCATCGACGTGAACCTCACCGGTGTCTATCTGGGCTTCCGGGCCGCGATCCCCCACATCCTCCAGGCCGGCGGCGGGGCCGTCGTGAGCACGGCCTCGATCAGCGGGACCCGCCCGGCGGCGGGCGAAGCCGCCTATTCGGCAACGAAGGCGGCCGTGGCCGCCATCACCGCCTCGGCTGCCCTCGAGTACGGCCCGCTCATCCGGGTGAACGCCGTGTCACCGGGCATGATCGTGACCGCCCTCACCGAGCCGCTCCTCCAGATGTTCCCCCACGAGGAGGCCCGCTACGTGCGGACCACGCCGGTCGGGCGGCTCGGGGCGCCCGAGGACATCGCCGACGTCGTCGTCTTCTTGTGCTCGGACCTTGCCCGGTTCGTCACCGGCCAGAACATCGTGGTCGACGGGGGCATGACCCTCCACGGCTCGGGTGTCGACGGCCTCTACGAACAGGTCTTCGCTCCGTATACGGCCGCGGACTGAGCCGGCCGCGCCATGGCGACGGCACCGAGCGAGGTACCTCGCTCGGCCCGAGGGAGCCTCTTACCGCCATGGCAAGCTGGGCCCGTGGCCTCCGAGGGCGACCAGTTCCACTTCCACCCAGAGACCTACCTCGACATGATCACGGCCGAGGTTCCGGGCTACGGCGAGCTGCAGGCCCAGGTGGTGCGGGCCACCGCGGACCGGCCCGCCGCACGGATCCTCGAGCTCGGCGTCGGCACCGGCGAGACCTCGGTACGCATCCTCGCACAGCACCCAGCCGCCTCCCTCGTGGGCATCGACGAGAGCGACGCCATGCTGTCGCGCGCCCGCGAGGTCATCGCCGGAGCCGACCTTCGGGTGCAGCGCCTCGAGGATCCGCTGCCCGAGGGGACCTACGACCTCGTCGTCTCGGCGATGACCATCCACCACCTCGACGGTCCCGGAAAGGCCGACCTCTTCGGGCGGATCGCCGATGTGCTGCGGCCCGGCGGCCGCCTGGTCGTCGGCGACGTCGTCATACCCGAGGACCCCTCCGACGTGGTGGCCCCGATCGAGGAGGGCTACGACAAGCCCAGCCGGGTCGACGAGCAGTTGCGCTGGATGGCCGAGGCGGGCTTCGAGGCCGTCGTCACGTGGTCCGACCGTGACCTGGCGGTCATGGTGGGCGACCGCCGGCCGGCCTTGTCGTAGCCCAGCCCGGCACCGACAAGCGTCACGAGAGGGCGTGGGAGGACCGAGGTCGGGCTACGGCACCAGCATGCCCACGGCGACCCTCTGGCGCGACCAGACTCTCCGGATGTCCGCAGCCACGGCGCGACGGAGGCGGCCACGCCGCCGCGTCGTCGTCGTGCTGGTCGCGCTGGCCGTCGCCGGCCTGGCCATCACCTGGTGGGTGAGCAAACCGCCGGCCGCCCCGACCACCGTCGCCGTGGTCGGGGACTCGATCACGTACCTCAGCCGGGCGGACATCGCCGCCCGGCTCGACGCCGCTGGCTACCACCCGACCGTGGTGTCCCTCCCGGGCACGAAGCTGGCCCAGGCCGAAGCGACCGTGGCCCGGCTGGCCAGCACCCACCCCGACATCTGGGTCATGGAGCTCGGCACGAACGACGCCGGGTCCAAGAACCCGGACTGGGCGACTCCCTTCAACACGGAGTGGCGGGAGATGGCGTCCGCCGGTTGCGTGATCTACGTCTCGGTCTCACCGCGGGTGAGCCCCGTGGGCGACCAGATCAACGCGGCCATCCGCTCCCTCGCCGCCCGCCACGGGAACGTCCACGTCCTCGACTGGGGCGCGTTGGAGTACACCCATTCGGGCTGGCTGCGACCCGACGGCATCCATCCGACGCCGGCCGGACAGGAGGAGCTCGCCATGCTCGAGCTCCAGGCCATCCAGCAGCACTGCTGAGCTGCCCGCCCGGCTCATGGGTTCTCTCAGCGCATGACCATGCCGCCGTCCACCCCGATCACCTGTCCGGTGATCCACTCGGCCTGGTCGGAGAGGAGGAACGTCACCGCCGAGGCGATGTCGTCGGGGGCGCCCAACCGGTCGAGCCGGTGCATCTTCAGATAGGACTCGAGGTGGCGCTCGGGCACGTTGGCCCGCTGCACCTCCGAGAGGACCACCCCCGGAGCGACGGCATTGCAGCGGATCCCCTCCTTGCCCCACCGGCTGGCGATGTGGCGTACGAGGGCGCCCAGGCCGGCCTTCGCCGTCGAGTAGGCCGGTCGAACCCGGTCGCTCATGAACGCCGCGGCCGAGCTCGTGACCACGATCGGCCCGCCGCCGGCGGCCAGGAGGTGCGGGATGGCGTGCCGGGCCGTGTAGAAGAAGCCGGTCAGATCGACGTCCAGGCTGTGGTGCCAGGTCGCGACGTCCATCTCCACGATGTCGGTGTCCCTCGACAGCGTCTCGTCCCGGAGGTCGGCCGCGTTGGAGAAGAGGCCGTCCAGTCGACCGTACGAGGAGACGGCGGTGTCCATGAGACGGGCCACGGAGTCCTCGTCGGCGATGTCGAAGGTGACAAAGGGCGTCTCGCCTCCGATCGCCGCGGCGGTCGCCCGACCTCCCTCTTCGTTGATGTCCCCCAGGACGACCTTGGCGCCCGCCCCGACGAGCTGTCTCGCTGCGGCGGCGCCGATCCCGGTGGCTCCCCCGGCGACCACGATCACCTTGTCCCGCACGTCGGTACCTGCGTTCATCTCACTCTGCCTCTCGCTGCGTCATGGACGTCACCGCGAACTGTGGCACATGTCCGAGGCGTCCACGACTCGACGGCGGGAGAGCGGCGTCGCCGCCTCGGGACGCGACGACAACTCGACGTCCTCAGGTTGCGTGCTCGGTCAGGACCGCGTCGTCGACTTCAGGAGTCAAGACCGCGGCTGCGACTCACGAACCGAGGCGAGCCTTCTCTTTCGCCGCTTCCCGCTCCTTGTGCAGGCGGAGCTGCTCGATGATGTGCTCGTGGCTGGCACCCTCGTTCGGGACGTCGGGGTGGTGGTGCCGACACAGGATGTAAGGGGTGCCGTCCAGCGGGTGGTGCCCGATCCGCCAGCACCCCTTGGTGTGGCAGTTGACCTTGCGCACCCCGGTGTAGACACCGATACCGACGGCGCTGATGAGCGTGGCCTCGCCCAGGTCGGAGCCGAAGCCGGACCAGAAGTTGTAGAAGACGTCGGGTCCCCCGTGCAACGTCCCGGTCTTGAGCGCCACCCAGTGCCGGAGGGCCCCGAAGAAGAAGATGAGCAGCGCGATCCCGACGATGACGAGCAGGACGACGACCACCGTGCTCAACCGGTTCCCGCTGCTGCCCGGCGGGAACGTGGTCTGACGGGACGCCGATGCGTCCGCGCTGTCTGCCGCAGGCGGAGCGGCCGTCGTCTCCGTCTGGGTCTCCGTCGGAGTGTCGGTCACGGTTTCCCCCTCCGTGCGATCGAACCCACCATCGGCGGCCCCGCAGCCGCCGATGCCAACGCAGAGGATACCCCCCGATTTCACGGGGTTGAGGGAGCCCGTCTCGTCGTGACGGTCGCGAGGACGGCCGCCCGGAGCGTGGCGAGAACGGCTCCTCTTCTCGTTGGCCACCGCCGCCCAGCGGCGGTCGGTCGGTCCGGTCGAGACCGGGCGTTCGGCCAAGGCGAGTACCGTGAGCCTGACCGCCGCCACCGCCGACACTCGTCTCCCGGACCGGTGCCCCACATCCACCAAGGGCGAGGCAAGCGGTGACACGCAAGAGGAGGGTCGCGAGCTGCGTCATTCGGTCTTGATCCTCGGGGGTGGCGTCGCCGGCCTGTCGGCGGCCCACGAGCTCGCCGAGCGGGACTTCGCGGTCACGGTCGTCGAGGCCCGCGAGCACCTCGGGGGCAAAGCCCGCAGCTTTGCGGTTCCCGGATCGGCCGTCGGTGGCCGCCGGAGCCTGCCGGCGGAGCATGGGTTCCGATTCTTTCCCGGCTTCTACCGGCACCTCCCGGACACGATGCGGCGCATCCCCTACGGCGACCAGCCGAACGGCGTGCTCGACAACCTCCGGGAGGCCACCCAGATGGAGATCGCCCGCTCGGGCGGTCTGACGCCGGTCGAGCTCCCCGCCCACTTCCCCGACTCGGTGCACGACCTCCGACTCCTGCTGCACACCGCGTTGCATCCGGTCGCCCAGCTGTCGCCCGCCGACTACGCATACTTCGCCAGCCGCCTGCTCCTGCTCCTGACCAGCTGCCAGGAGCGTCGGTACGTCGAGTGGGACAACGTGAGCTGGTGGGAGTTCTCGGGTGCCCCCCACCGCTCCGCCGCCTACCAGCAGTTCATGGCCGACGGGCTCACCCGTACCCTGGTCGCCGCCCGGGCCCGGCAGATGAGCGCCCGCACCGGCGGCTACATCCTCCTGCAGCTGCTCTTCGATCTCGCCACCCCGGGCCGCCCGGTCGACCGGGTGCTCGACGGTCCGACGAGCGACGTCTGGATCTCGCCCTGGCAGGCCCATCTCGAGAGCCTCGGGGTGCGCTTCGAGCTGGGCGTCCAGGTCGAGGCCATCGAGATCCATGCCGGCCGCGTCGCCGGGGTCGCGGTCGCCGACGCCGCAGGTCGCCGCCGGGTCGAGGCCGACTGGTACGTGGCCGCCGTCCCGGTCGAGCACATGACCCGCCTGACCAATGAAGCGATGAAACAGGCCGAACCGGCCCTCGACCGCTTGCCGCAGCTCGTCACCCGGTGGATGAACGGCATCGTCTTCTACTTGCGCAAGGACGCGCCGATGGTGCACGGCCACGTCATCTACATCGACTCACCGTGGTCGCTGACCTCGATCTCCCAGGAGCAGTTCTGGGACGGCTTCCCGAGCGCGGACATGGGCGCAGGTGACGTGGGAGGCCTCCTCTCGGTCGACATCTCGGAGTGGCAGACCCCGGGCCTCCTCACCGGGAAGACCGCCATGGACTGCAGCCGGGAGGAGATCGCGGCCGACGTGCTCGCCCAGCTCCGGGCCCATCTCGCGCCCAGCAACCCCGAGGCCCTCGACGACGCCAACGTGGTCTCCTGGTTCCTCGACGAGGACGTCCGCTTCCCCGAGGTGCGCAAGGAGCACGGCGTCCGCACCGACATCAACCTCGAGCCCTTGTTGGTCAACACGCCCGGCTCCTGGCGGTGCCGTCCGAAAGCCACAACGGCCATCCCGAACCTCTTCCTGGCCTCGGACTACGTCCGGACGTTCACCGATCTCGCCACGATGGAGGGGGCCAACGAGGCCGCGCGTCGGGCGGTCAACGGCATCGTGGCCGCTTCCGGTTCGAACGAGCCTCGCTGCGGCGTCTGGCCGCTCCGCGAGCCAGCGGTCTTCGCTCCCGCCCGGGCGCTGGACAGCGTCCGCTTCAAGCTCGAACGGCGGGTGAGCAAGGCACCGGCGGTGCCCGCGCCGATCAGCCGGTCACCTTCTACGGGCGCACCGGTCGGTACGACCATCGGCGACGTCATCGCCCGTATGGAGGAGATCGACGGAAGCCTGCCGCCGACCGACGGCGTCGCCTGTTTCAACCGGATGTACCTCGACGTGACCAAACAGGTACAAGACCACCTCGCGACGAGCTTCTTCAGCAACCCTGCCTTTATGGAGCACCTCGACGTCGTCTTCGCCGACATCTACTTCGCCGCGCTCGACGCCTCGACCGGTGGGCTGAAGAGCGTCCCCGCGGCCTGGGAGCCCTTGTTCGAACTGCGATCGACCGCGGGGATCTATCCCATCCAGTTCGCTCTGGCCGGGATGAACGCTCACATCAACCACGACCTGCCGATCGCCGTGGTCCAGGCCTGCACCGACTTCGCCCTGGCGCCCGACCAGGGCAGCATCCACGACGACTACCAGAAGGTGGACGGCCTGCTCGATGCGATCGAGCAGTCGATACGCCAGTCCTTCGAGTCCTCGGTGGTGTTGGACGCCGACCGCCACGCTCAGCGGGCGCTCGACCTGATCGGCAACTGGAGCATCACCTCGGCCCGGGACGTGGCCTGGGACACCGCCCTCGCCCTCTGGCAGTCCCGCGGCGTCCCCACCGTCGAGGACCTCATGATGAACGGCCTCGCCCGCACGGTGGCCATGGCCAGCCGGTGTCTGCTCGTCGAGCCGTAGCTCCGATAGGAAGGAGACGAACGTCCACCCGGACCGGTGAGCCGTTCTCCAGGGAGCGGCTGAGCCAACGAGGATGACGTCGTCAGGGAAGCCGGAGGAAGAAGCCGACCAGACCGACGGCCAGGACACCGTAGGCGACCAACACCACTGGCAGGCCGGGCAGCTCGGCCTGCCGGGCCCCTTCGAGCAAGGTCGTCGGCCTGGCAGCCGTGAGCAAGGTCTCGAAGCTCACGCCGAACAACCAGAAGGGACGTCGACCCCTCCTCACGACCTCGAGGTCGTCGAGGCCGAAGCCATAACCGATGGCGCCCAGGAGCACGAGAGCGAACATCGGCCACGCGTAGGCGGGCGTGCGCGCGTTTCGAAGTGAGGAGTTCGAGAACGGCAGCGTCCAGAACAGGAGGGCGAACCCGGCCCAGAAGGCCACGATGCCACCGACGAAGAGCAACGCATGGCGCCGGTCCGAGAACGGTCCGGTTCGTCCAGCCTGCTCCGGTGGCGCCGGTGACTTGTCTGCCGTCTCCGTCCACAGGTCGTCGGGCCAGTCCCCCTCCCAATCGGGCACGGAAGGGACCTTCGCGCCAGGCCGGTGGCACCGTCACCGTTGTGCTCGCGCGACGTTGGCGCCCGTCGTCTCATCGACGACCCTGCCAGCGCCTGTCCTTGCTGGCCGATCACCACTCGAAGCAGGCGGAAGGGGGTCGATCTTGCGGCCTACCCGGCCTGTTGATGTAGACAACGCCGGGAACCAGCGGATCAAGGGGAAGGCCATGTCCGACAGTGAGATCGAGGTCAATGGCGGCATCGTCGTCTACGAGTTCGTCGGGCCCGAGGACGGCGACGTCGTCGTCCTCACGCCGGGCGGACGGTTCAGCAAGGACTACGGCGGTGTCCACGAACTGGCGTTTGCCCTGGCAGACGGGGGCAAGCGGGTGCTGCTCTGGGATCGTCCGAACTGCGGCAAGTCCGACATCCAGATCTACGGCCGTTCCGAGTCGCACATGCGGGCCGAGACGATTGGGCTCTTGGTCCAGAAGCTGGGCATCGAGCGGGTCATCGCGGCGGGGGGCTCCGGTGGTGCGCGAGATTCCATCCTGTTCACGCTCACCTGGCCCAACCTGGTCCGCAAGCTGGCCGTCTGGCACATAGTGGGCGGCAACTACAGCAGCATGAAGCTGGCCCAGGTCTACGTCCTGAACGAGCTCGGGGTGGTCCGTACTCGGGGCATCGAGGGGATCCTCGACATGACGGGGCCGGCCGGGAGCTGGGCGGACCTCGTCGCGAAGAACCCGCGCAACCGGGATCGTCTGCTGGCGATCGGCAGCGAGGAGTTCGAGCGGGTGATGAACCGATGGCTCGACGCCTTCATCCCCAAGCCCAACGAGGCGATCCCGGGTGTACCCGACTGGGAGTTCGGCGAGATCAGGGTCCCGACACTGATCATCCGCGGTGGCGAAAAGGACTACGACCACCCGAAGCGGACGTCGTTCGAGGTCCACGCGCTCATCAAGGGCTCTCGTCTGATCGAGCCGCCGTGGCCTGAGGACGCCTGGGAACAGGCCATGCAGGCGTCAGCGTCAGGCACGGGGGCCCTGTTCGGACCCTGGGTCGAGGCCGCGCCCGCGCTGCTCGACTTCTTCAACGAGCCCTGACCCGAAACCTGACCGTGCGATGACGCTCCTTGCGTTCGGAGCTCGCGCCATCGATCTTCGACTCGGCGGGCGGGGTCACGCCGACGTCCCTCCACCGGACCCCGGGTCGGTCGGTAGAGGTTCGAGGACGACCACCGGCAGCTGGCGCGACGTCCGGTTCTGGTAGAGCTCGTACGTCGGGGTGATCCGGCGGATCCGGAACCAGAGGTCGGAGCGCTCGGGGTCTTCGGCCACGCGCGCCCGCATCGTTCGGGTCAGCCGATCCAGGGTGACGGTCACCTCGGGGCAGGCAAGGACGTTGCGGAACCACTGTGGATCCCGGGAGTCACCGCCGTTGGAGGCCACCAGCACGATCTTCTCCGCCTCCACGATCGGTGCCGTCAACATGGTCGGACGCGGCTCACCGGTACGGCGACCCGTGGTCGTGAGCTCCACAACCCGCATCCCGAGCACCCGGTTGAGGATCTTCCCGTCGGTGACCCGGTAGGTCGCCTCGTGCAGCGTCGACCAGAACCGGACGAAGCCGTCCTTCAACTCCAGCGCGAGGCGCTCTGCCGGAGCAGCGTCGCGGTCCGCCATAGTTCTCGCGGCCTTAGTCCGTTTCTGGGGTCGCGCGGCGACTCGCCCAGAGGGAGTCGACGAGTTGCGCAGTGAGATAGGAGATCTGCACGAGGTCGCCCGCGCTCTCCGCACAGGACATCCAGATCTGCTGCACCGGGCCGGTAGCCTCGTCCGGCTCCGCGGTGGCATCACTCCGGGCGATCCTCTGGACGAGGTCGACGTTCACGTTCACCAGGTGGACGGTGGCGTCGGTGATCTGTCCGATGATCTCGTTGGTCTCGCGCCTCGCCATACCGGCATCCTAGGCCGGCCCCTCACGCTCTCAGGAGGGACGCCCGAGCATGTAGGGGACGAGCGCCCGGATGAACCGGGTGTCCGTCGTGTCGGGACAGTCGCCGAAGGCCTCCTCGTAGGCGTCCAGGGCGGCAACCGCGATCCCTTTGGCGTAGTCGTGGGCGAATTCGATGCTCCCGTACTTGTCGAGGAGAGCTCGTATACCCGCGATCATCGGGGCGGTCCGGCTCGGCCGGTCCACGGCGAGGTAGCCGTGCAACTGCCCGGCGTCGTCGCCTTCGACCTCGCCGCAGAGGTGGATCAGCGCGAGGGACCGCTTGGCCTCGTAGAGGTCGCCGTTGATCTCCTTGCCGTAGACCTCTTCGTCCCCGGTGAGGTTCAAGAGGTCGTCTCGGATCTGGAAGGCGGCGCCGAGGTAGAACCCGAAGTGCACCATGGCCGCCAGGCTCGCCGACCTCCCCGAGCCGAGCAGGGCACCGACGCGGAGCGGGTGGATGGTGGTGTACCAGCACGTCTTGTGCAGGATCAGGTGGAGGTAGTCCTCGGGTGTCAGGTCGGTGACGCGGTCCCGACGCCAGCCGAGCTCGGTGGCCTGGCCCTCGAGGGTGCGGAGGGCCATGGTGTCGAACTCGTCGAGGACGCGGTCGGCCAGCTCTGGGTCGAGGGTGCGGGCGTGGCGCCGCAGGACCTGGTTGGCGAGGACGACGAGCGCGTCGCCGGCGTTCAGCGAGAGGGCCTGGCCGTAATCGGCGGGCAAGGTGGGACGGCCGCGACGCCGCTCGCTCCCGTCCGCGATGTCGTCGTGGACGAGGAAGGCGTTGTGAAGCATCTCGATGGCCACCGCCACCGGAAAGGCGTCGTCGTCGGAGCCCCCGAACGCCCGACACGTGGCCAGGCAGAGGGCAGGGCGGATGGCCTTGCCCGGGCGGCTGGGATAGGTCCGGACGAGCCCGTAGAGCCAGCGGTGGGGCTCGGCGTCGGGGACGGCGTCGAGCATGGCCCGCCGAACCTGTCGGCCGACCTCGGAGAGCACCCTCTCCACCGCCTCGGTGGGAGGGGTCACCACCGTCACGCTGAATCGTCCCCCACCGCGATCTCGAGAGTCACACAGACGTTGGGTGCCCCGTCGGCCTGGATCAATCCCCGGTAGGTGCCCGGGTGCAGCTGCTCGTCCACCGAGAGGGCCACCTCGACGCCTCGGGCCGACCGGGCGGGCAGTTCGGCCACCTCCTCGGGGTCGAACTGCACGCAGCTCCCGCCGACGACAGCGCCGTCGGCGGCCTGCAGCGCACCGACGCGGAGGCGGAGCGGGCCGACCGGGGTCGCCGACGGATTGTGCAGCCACAGCTCGACCGGCGCGAGGAGCTGGCCCTTCGAGTCCGAACGGAGCCTCCAGACGACCGGGCGGGCGGGCTCGGTCACGTCGACGGTAATCGAGCGTTCCGGAGCCCCTGGGACGGGGCGGTTCGTCACGGTCGCGGACCCTCCGGCCATGGCCGCCAGCACCTGGGCCGCGAGCTCCCACCAGGCCTGCACGAGGTCCCCGAAGGGAGCGTCCGGACCCGCGCCGTTCGAGATCGAGCCGTTCGTCCTCGATCCGGTCGTGGACTCCTGCGCCGGATCGATCGACCCCACGACCCGGTCGACGAGCTCTTGGGCGGCCCGCAGGCCCCGCCGCTGCACGTCACCGAGAGCCCTGGCGTTGGCCGCCGGATCGAGGACGAAGGCCCAAGGCAGGCCTCGTCCGGGGTCTCGTTCGTGGTGGTCGTCCATGGTGCGTCACTCAGGGTGCGGGGGACCTGTCGTGGTGGCGATCACCGGTCGGTCAAATGCCGGCTGAGCAGGCATCGAGTAGGGTAGGCGATAGCCGAGAGGATTGGGAGGGGTCCGCATGAGCGAGCTCGCAGATCTCATCACCCTCTTCGGCGCCATCGACCAAGCAGTCGGCAGTCAGCCGAGCATCCAGCCGACGGTGGCCGCCCTGCTCCCGGCCTACGACAAAGGGGCCGCCGGTTGGTACAACGGCATCGAGGCCTGGCTCCAGGTCGCGCAGCATGGAGCAAGAGGCGGCTCGGGGCAGGGTGGCCTGCCCGTGAGGACCATCCAGGCGTCCGACTTGGCGGGCGCCCTCGGCCGGTTGGCGAACACCGACCCCTTCTCCCCCTACCTGACCACCCGGCGCCTGCTGGCGCTGGCCGTCCTCAGTCGGCTCGCCCCCGCGTCAGGTCCTCCGCCACCTGGTCTGTCGGCCTTCGTCGTCGACGACGCCACGCTCGCCGGTGCCCTCGTGCCGGTCACCAGCCCGGTGAACGCGATCGGCGGCCTCACTCCCCAACAACGCGCCGGGAAGCTCCTCGACGTCTTGAAGAACGACAAGCTGTACCCCGACGTCACGGCGTGGCAGAGGATGATGGGCGTTGCCCAACAGGAGGACCTCGTCACCAGGGCCGTGGCCAACCAGCCGATGATCGTTTGCGACTGGACGGTCGTCCCGTCGACCGAAGCCGGCGGACCCGCGGTGGCCTTCGAGACCCGTATGCGGGTGAGCGGGGTGCCGCTAGCCCAAATCGAGTTGATCGTCGACCCGAAGAACTGGCTGCAGGTGCTCCCACCCTGGTGCAGCATGGACGATCCGACGGCGGGGCCCGCCGGCAACGTGAGTGGGTCCGCGACTGCGGCAGCCGCGGCGGCCACCTCGGCCGGGGCCAACTACGGTCCTCGTCTCGAGGTCATCTCCTGGGAGTGCGGCGACCCTGCCGCCTTCGAATTGAAGACGGTCCTCAACTTCCGGCAAGACCCGCTCCCCCCCGGCGAGAACGGGAAGGTCCTCCAGTACCGGCTGGGCGACCCGGAGCTCGGCGGCGACGGCTTCGTGACGGTCGACGAAGGCAGTCTCCTCGTGCGCGACCTCGGCAATGGCGTCACGGAGGTGATCACGACCAAGCGGGTCCAGTTCAGCGCCTTCGCCGGTGCTCCTCGGCCCGAAGCGGCGTGGATCGCCTGGTTCGTCTGGAACATGGGTTACGCCTCCGCGGCTGAGCTCTTCATCGACAAGGTCGCCGACATGGACAATCTCCCGTTGGCGGTGCACGTCACCTGGCCGCAGCCCGCACAGCCGGCCACGGGTGGTGGCACCAATGTCCAGAACGTGACCCCAGGCGTCGGTAGCGGGGGCGCGGCCTCGGCGCCCGCCCCAGGCCAGTCGGGCGCTCCGGGCCAGCCGGGCTCGCTGGCCGATCAGGCTGTCGCCGCCATGGAGGCCGCCATCCAGGTCTATCTCCAGGACGTCTCCTCCTCGTGGGCCAAGATCACCTCCGGCCAGTACGGGCCGGCAGACTACGTCTCCGACTTGGGGACGCTGTCGAACCGACTGGCCACGAACAGTGCAACGTTCTTCCAAATCGGAGGGCAGCTGGTGCCGGGGAGCAGCGGTCCCTAGGGTCGTACGCTCGCCACCAGCCCCTCCCCCCGCAACGAGGAGCAGCCCCCATGCCGAGCGGACAGACGAACAACACCCAGGACTCGTCGCAGGTCGTGGCGGATCTGGTCAACATCTGGGTTCAGCTGTGGTCCCTCCCCTTCAAGTGCTTCAGCGGACTGCTGGGCAGCGGCACCATGCCGTCGCAGTACCAGTCGATGACGTTCGACTTCCCGGCGGCAGCCGGGCTCACCCTTGTGCCCGGCCCCCTCCAGCTCGGCATCGCCCAGCTCGGGGGCGTGGCCGAGCACCTGCCGAGTGCGGCGGTCTCCTGCAACCCGAGCACGCTCGACGCGACCCACACGACGTTCCGCTTGGTGGTCGACAGCACGCAGCTCCAGGGGTCACCCGGCGGCACCTACGTGGGACAGGTGACGGCGCAACTCGATCCCAACAACCCGCAGCCGAACCCCCCCAGCCTCCCCGTGTGGATCGTCATCCCTTGACCGGCCGACTGTGACACCCGAGGAACCCTCGGACCAGGCCTTTCCTGACGGAGGGGGCACACAGCCTCGGGCTCTCGTGATGTTTTGCGACCTCGTGGGCTCGACGGAGCTCTCAGGTCGACACGACCCAGAACACTACGGGCTGCTGGTCAGGCGCTACATCTCCGAGGTGCGGACGACCATCGAGGACCGCTTCGGCGGCCAGGTGGTCAACGTGGAAGGCGACGGGCTGCTTGCGCTCTTCGGAGCACCCCACGCCCATGGGGACGATGCGGAGCGGGCGATCCGTGCCGCGCTCGACGTGGTCGACCGGGTCACGAAGCTCTCCGCCGAGACCGAGCGTGACCTCGGCGAGGCCCTCGCCGTCCGGATCGCCGTGCACCGCGGGCAGATCTACCGCACCCCGGACGGCGACGTGTACGGCCTGACCACCAACGTCGCCGCCCGTCTGCAGACCCTGGCCGCGGCCAACGAGGTCGTCGTCTCCGACGAGGTGCAGCGGATCATCGGCCACATTTTCGAGACCGAAGCAGGCGAACCTCAGGTCGTGAAGGGCGTCGACCAGCCCATCAGGGCTCACCGCATCGTCCGCGAGCGGACCGACCTCCCCATCGCGCACCTGCCGAGCGCGCCGTTCGTCGACCGGGAAGAGGAGTGGGGACGACTGCGCGCCGCCTGGCAGGCGGTCCGTAGCGGCGCACCAGCCGAGGCCACGACACTGTTCCTGCGGGGTGAGGCGGGCATTGGGAAGTCCTACCTGGCCTCGAGGATCGTCTCGCTGGCCAGGGAAGAGGGGGCGCCAACCGTGGAGTTGGCCGGCTCGGCCATCTTCGAAGCATCAGGGCTCCATCCGGTCCGTCGTCTGATCGAGAGGTCCACGGGTGTCACCAGAGACACCGACGTCGTCGAACGGCTCCAACGGCTGCGAGCCGATCTCGCGGGTCGAGGTCTCGAGCCGGAGAGCTTCGTACCCCGCCTCGCGCCCATTCTCGGCCTCGAGCCGACTGCTGGGTACGTCGCCGAGCCGATGGACGCCCGCAAGCTCAACGAAGAGATCCTCGAAGCCGCCTATCAATACGTCGAAAGCCTGCTCGGCGAAGCTTCGTCCATCCTGCTCGTCGAGGACATCCAGTGGTTCGACGAGTCGACGCGCGAGCTCGTGGCAAGAGTCGCCGTGCGGAAACCGACCTGCCTCCTCGTTATTACGGCTCGTTCGGATGCCGTCCCGTTCGAGGGCGTCGACATCATCGATCTCGCACCCTTCTCCCAACCCGACAGTGCCCATCTGGTGGACGCCCTCTGCACGGGGACGCTCATCAGCGCCGAGTACCGCAGTGACGTGGTCGCCCGGAGTGACGGCATCCCGCTGTACATCGAACAGCTGGTCGCCAACATCCAACAGGGCGTGCCTTCCGTTCCCGATGAGACCAACGGTCAAAGCGGAGCGGTGCCCGATCTCCTCTACGACCTCTTGGCCGCCCGTCTCGACTCGCCGTCGGACGTGATCCCGGTGGCGACCGCCTCCGCCGTCATGGGGCGCGACGTCGACCGGAACCTGCTCCAAACGCTCCTCAACCTGGCGCCGTCGGAGCTCGACACCGCCCTCGACACCCTCTGCGCCCAGGGGGTGCTGGAGAGACGGGACCGGGAGGGCCAGTTCCGGTTCCACCACGAGCTGCTCCGCGAAGTGGCCTACGAGCTCGAACCGCCCAGCCGCCGACGGGCGCTGCACGGCAAGCTCGCCGATGCCCTGACGTCGCTCTTGGCCAGCGGGAGCGTCGTCGACTGGGGTGTGGTCGGTACGCACTTCGAACGGGCCGGCCGCGCCAGCGAGGCGTCCGAGGCCTACGAGGAGGCGGCGGGGGCAGCCCGCCGGCGGGGGGCTTTCCGCGAGGCCGAGGGCTACCTCGGCCGGGCCATCGACCTTTTGACATCGAGCGTCGACCACGACGTCGACCGGGACGTCCGCGAGGTCAAGCTCCGATTGCAGCGGGGCTACATGGCCGTCTCCGAAGAGGGCCTCGCCAGCCCGGCTGCGGCGGCCGACTACCAGCGGTGCCTCGAGCTGACCGCAGCCGACCCGTTCGGGGACGAGATGTTCAACACGGTCATCGTGCTCTGGACGTACCACCTCATCCGAGGCGAGCTCGCACAGGCCCGCCAGATCAGCGAGTACACCTACAGAACGCTGGAGAAGCGGGAGTGGTACCGGAGCTTCAACATCGCAGCGTTTGGGATCCTCGACTGCTGGGAGGGCGACTTCCACGCGGCCAGGGGCCTCCTCGACCTGTTCAGAGCGAACCGTGTCCAGGCGGACGAGGAGCGCTTTCTCGCAGAGTGGATGAACCCGAACGAGCCGGTCACCGTCATCCTCACCTGCATCGCCGTAGTGAACTTCGTCATGGGTGACGTGGCGTCGGCGGACCCCGAATTCGCCGCGGCCATCCAACGGGCCGAGGTCCTCCCGTTCCCCCAGGGTCCCTACAGCGCCGCCTACGTCCTCTCCGTCGACGCCTGGATGCGCTTCGAGAGGGGGCAGCTCGAGGAGGCCGAAGACCGGATTAATCGCATGACCGAGATCGCCGACCGACACGGCTTCGACGGCTGGAAAATGGTCGCCATGACCCAGCACGCCGTGCTGGCCGCGGCTCGAGCGTTGCACGAAGGGATCGACCCGAGGGAACTGGCCCGCCACGCCTCGACGCTGGTCGCGATGATCGACCTCTGGAAACGGTTCGACACCCGCTTCTTCCTCCCCTACTACCAGATGATGGCCGGACTCCTCTACGCCGGTGCAGGTGACAAGCACAACGCGCAGGCCTGTTACGAAAGTTCGCTCCGGCTTGCCGCAGAGACCGGCATGCAGTTCTGGCGGGCCGAGACCATCCGCCACCTCGCGCACCTGGAGCTCAACCCGGAGGGGCAAGAGGAACGGCTCCGAGAGGCCCTCGAGATCGCCCGCAGCCAGCGCGCGAACCTGTTCGAGCTGCGCATCGCCCTCGACCTGGCCGAACTCGACCCCTCCCAGGCCCGGGCCGAGCTCACGGAGGCGCTCGATCGGCTCGGGCGGGACGGGGCCTACCCGGAGGTGACACGAGCCCAGTCCCTGCTGGCGATCCGAGAATGAAGGGTCGGCGAGAGCGGGTCGTCGTCCTCGGTGGGGGCATGGCGGGTCTCGCGGCCGCGTGGCGCCTCAGCGAGCCGGGGTGGCAGGACGACTTCGAGTCGATCACCGTCTACCAGCGGGGTTGGCGCCTCGGCGGCAAAGGAGCCAGCAGCCGGGGGCCTCACGGACGGATCGAGGAGCACGGCCTCCACGTCTGGCTCGGCTGGTACGAGAACGCCTTCCGGCTCATGAGGGAGTGCTACGAAGAACTCGATCGACCCACCGAGCGGCCACATGCTCCAATCCGGACGCTCGCCGAGGCCTTCTTGCCTTCCCACCAGATCGGACTGGCTGAGAAGGTCGACGGGACGTGGCAGCCCTGGGTGACCGAGCTCCCTCGTGACGATCGCTGCCCGGGTGACCCCACGGGCGACGGCCGCGACATGACGGCCGTCGATTTCACCGCCCACGCGGTCCGCCTCCTGTCGCGGTACTTCGCTACCTTTCCTGACAGCGGCGCGTCCGCCGGCCCCTCGTGGGTGCGTCCGTTCGACGTTGCCGTTCCAGTCTCCGTTGCGGCCCTCGTCAGCGAAGCGCTGCGTCTGACGGATCAGGTGGGCGCCCGGGGTGCTGCACGGACGGCGGGGTCCGCACCGAACGGTGCGACACCGGGGCCTCGCCTCGGCCTACCGGCGGGTGGTGACGACCCGCTCCTGCGAACCTGGTACGGCGCTGCGTTGTTGATCGCCGCGGTCCGGGGCATCATCGCCGACGGCCTCCTCACCAACCCGCGGGGGTTCGCCGCGATCAACGACGAGGAGTACCTGAGCTGGGTACAGCGCCACGGCGGTCCACCGGAGCTTGCCGACTTCTCGATCGTCCGCTCCATCTACGACATCGTGTTTGCCTTCGACGGAGGCGATACAACGAAACCATCGTTCAGTGCCGGGACCGCGGTGCTGTTCGGTGGCAAGACACTGTTCGACTACAGGGGGTCGATCTTCTGGAAGATGGCCGCGGGCATGGGAGACGTCGTCTTCGCTCCCCTTTATGAAGCCCTCCGGAGCCGGGGTGTTGCCTTTGAGTTCTTCCACCGGGTCGATGCTGTGCACCCGTCGAACGACGGTCGCCGCATCGGGTCCGTCACTCTCGGCCGCCAGGCGCGTCTCGCACCGGGCCGCCACTCTTACGACCCCCTCGTGCCCTACAAGGGACTCCCCTGTTTCCCATCCGTGCCACTGACCGAGCAGTTGGCCGGCGCCGACGGCATCGAAGGCCAACCCCTCGAGGCTCACTGGTGCCGATGGCCCGACGCCGAGCGCCGGGTGTTGCGAGATGGCGCCGACTTCGACGTCGTCGTCTTCGCCATCCCCCCGGCCATGGCCACCCACACCTGCGGCGAGCTCATGGCCGATCGGACGGAGTGGCACGACATGCTCACCGGTCTTCGGACGGTGGCCACCCAGTCCTTTCAGCTCTGGCTGCAAGAAGATGAACTGGACCTCGGTTGGTCACACCCGGGATCGACCTTGAGCGCCTTCCAGGAGCCCTTCAACACCTGGTCCTCCATGCCCCAGTTGATTGATGTCGAGGACTGGGCGACCGACGGTCGCCCCAGGGCCGTGGCGTACTTCTGCGGTCCTCTTGACGCTGCCGCGACCAACGATCCGGCCGAGGCGGCATCGCAGCGAGCGCGGGTGCGCCACAACGCGGTCAGCTTCTTGGAAGACGACGTCGGCTGCCTGCTGCCGGGCGCGGTCAACGACCGCGGGTTCCGTTGGGAGCTGCTCTGCGGCGCCGACGGCCTGGTCGGGCCGGACCGTTTCGACTCGCAGTACTGGAGCGCCAACGTTGATCCTTCCGATCTCTACGTGCAGTCTCTGCCGGGCACCGACCGGATCCGCCTCCGATCTGACGAAAGCGGCTACGACAACCTCTACCTGGCGGGAGACTGGACCGACTCGGGGCTCAACGCCGGATGTATCGAGGCGGCCGTGCTGTCTGGACTCCAAGCGGCCAATGCCGTCCACGGGCGGCCTCGGGCCTATCGCATTGCCGGCTACTTCATGCCGTAGACCCTGCAGTGCCTCTCTCCCCGGCGCGATCCCGGCCCTCCCGATCCGCCCATCCGTGGGGCAGGTCGACAAAGGTCCTCGAACGGACGGCGGAGTCGACGCCATGCGGGTGGCGCCACACTGGAAACGGCGGTGGCGGACGGTGGGCGCTATCGTGTGCTGGCCGCAGAGCCGTCGGTGGAGCGAAGCTGGCGGGCCGCGGCGGGAGTGGCGAGCATGGCCGTGGTGAACGACCGGGCCGCTTCGGTCCGAAAACTGGGTCTCGTTTCGACCCTTCTCGTGGGGGCCGTCGTGTCGCTCTCACTCGGCCTCTACGCGCGCTTCCATACTCCCTCCGGACGCTCCCCCTTCACTTTGGGCTTTTCCGGGCTGCTGCAGATGAAGGTGTGGCTCACCACCGTCGCCCTGGTGCTCGTGGTGGCCCAGCTCCTCACCGCTCTGTGGATGTGGGGCAGGCTCCCCCGGGCCGGCTCCGCCCCGGCCTGGGTGCCCCCGGCCCACCGCTGGACGGGAGCGGTCGCCTTCGTCGTCACGGTGCCGGTTGCCTTCAGTTGCATCTGGTCTCTCGGCTTCTCGACGGCCAACCCCCGGGTCGTGGTCCATGGCCTCGCGGGCTGCCTCTTCTACGGGGCCTACGCCGCCAAGATGCTGGGCCTCCGTACACCGGGCCTGCCGAGCTGGGTCCTGCCGGTGCTCGGCGGAACCGTGTTCGGCCTCCTCGTGCTGGTCTGGCTGACTGCCGCCCTGTGGTTCTTCACCCGCTCGGGCGTGCCGCTCTTCTGAAATGAGGCACTAAGAGGTGTCCGACGGCCAGCTGTCGCGGCGCTCGGTCCTGACCGGCCTGGCGGTGGCGGCCGCCGCCGGGGCGGCCGGTTATCTGGTGGCCGCGCACAGCGCTCTGGCTCGGGCTGGCGGGGCGACCGCCGGTCCCAACGGCTACGGGGCCCCGCCACCGTCGTCAGGCGGCAAACTGCTGATCGCCGTGGACCGGGTGCCGGCCGGGGGAGGCGTCGTCGTCGCCCAGGACGGGGTGGTCGTGACGAAGAGCCCCGGTCGACTGGTACACGGGTTCTCCTCGACGTGCACCCACCAGGGCTGCACTGTGGCTGCCGTCCAGGGTGGGACGATCAACTGCCCGTGTCACGGGAGCCGGTTCAACTACCTCACTGGAGCTGTGGTCAACGGGCCGGCGACTCGGCCCCTCCCGGCCGTGGCCGTGGTCGTGCACGGTGGCAACGTCTACACCGCCTGAGCGCTGGCCGTCCCGGCTGTGGCGGGCCCTGCCCACCTTGCTGTGGCTGGCCGCCGCCGGCTTCGCCATCGGCGCTCTCATCGCCCTCTCCTGAGAGGGGAGCGATCGGGCGGTGGCCGATCGCTGCGCGGGCCCCTGGCCTGAGGGCCTCCGGTGAGATGCCGGTCGCCCGACCGTGATCCGTCGAGTCCGAGGTCGAGGTCGGCCGGTGCACCGCGTCTGGGGTCCCCCCAGACCGAGATGAGGGCAACCCCCGATTCCCCCCGCCACGGAGGGAGCGCAGAGTAGCTCCATGGGAGCCTCCTACGACCTGCTTGTCGCCTTCGCGGCCTGCTTCATGGTCGCCGAGGCGGTGCTCCGCCGTCGCCGTGCCCCCCTGGACCTGCGCGAGGGGCGAGTCTCACTCACGGTGGGCGCCATCGCCTACACGCTCGGACTGGGAAGTGAGCTCCTGTTTACACTCGTCGCCGCAAGCCTCCTCGCACACGCCGCGCCCTGGCACCTCTCCGCCGCCAACCCCCTCGTGTGGATCGCCTTCTTCGTCATCGACGACTTCGTCAACTTCGTGGTGCACGTCGCGACGCACAAGGTCCCCTTCCTGTGGGCGGCCCATGTCGTCCACCACTCGGCCAAAGATCTGAGCTTCGTTTCGGCCGTCCGACTCTCGCCCGTCGAAGCGCTCTACCAGCCGCTGCTCGTGCTCTGGGCGCCCCTCGTCGGTGTTCCCATGGCCGTCTACGCGCCGATGACCGCCTTCGCCCTGGCCATCGGCGGCGTCAGCCACACACAAGTCGTCGGAAGGTTCCCCCGGCTTGACCGGTGGTTCGTCACACCGTCGAACCACCGGGTCCATCACGGTACCAATCGCCAGTACATCGACAAGAACTTTGGCAGTTCGCTCATCGTCTGGGACCGGGTCTTCGGCACCTACGAGCCTGAGGTCGAGCCGGTGCGCTTCGGCGCTACCACCGAGCTGGCACCGGGCGTGGGGAGAACGACGCTCGGTGGCTACCCCGCTTGGCTGGCGGCTCGGCGGATGGCCTGGCGCGACGGCCTCCCCGCAACCCTTGGCGCTTCGGGTACGTCGTGAACACGCCCGGTCGCCATATCGACGCGCGGCGCGGGGTCGTGCTCGGCGCGACGGGGTTCGGGGCCGGCATAGGAGCCTGTGCGTTCATGATCCCGAGGGGGCTCGGGCTCGACGAGGGTCTCTGCTTCTACCAGGGCCACTGGGGCACCTTCGTGCCCGTCACCGCCGCGCTGGCGAGCGTCGCCATCGGCCTCTGGGTCAGCGCGACAGCTGTGCAGGCCGGCCTCGTCCGTCAGGTCCTGCGGCTCCTTGCGGTGCTATCGGCACTGGTGGCGCTACCGCACTCGTGGAGCACGCAAGCGAGCACCGCCCACATGCTGGTCGGGTGCCTGCTCTTCACCACTGCCCTCCTGCTCGGTACGGCAGCCACGTTCTCGCCCTCCCGGCTGGGCCTCGAGCGGTCGCGGGTGTCACCGACCGGGAGCGTGAGCCTCGTCGTCGGCATCGCTGCCGCACTCGGCGCGCTGTACTGGTCAGGCCAGCCCGAGGGGGTTCCTGACCGGATCCCAGATCGTCTTCCTGGGCGCGGTCCTCGCCAACTATTCGACCTGGCTCCCCCGCGCCGACGTGTCGCCGAGACCAGCCCGCTGCGACACTGGGGATGCGATCGTTCGCCTTCCCCTTTTCGGCTCCTGAGCGCCACAGCGCGATTGGACGCATTCGCAGTCGGCAACCCTGGTCAGCTGCGGGCCCGAAGGACCTCCGTCAACAGCATCCGCAAGCTGGGGCCGCCGTGGCTAGGACCGTCCACGAACAAGCGGACGAGGATCCCGCAGCTCGCGAGATCCCCCAGGCGTGATCCGAGCGCAGCCGTCTACCGTTGGCACATGACTCAGCCCAACATCCTGCTCATCATGACCGACGAGGAGCGCTACCCACCGCCCTACGAGACAGAGGCGGTGAAGGCATTCCGCAGGGAGCAGCTCGGCGCCAGAGAGTCGATCCGCGACGGTGCCTTGGAATTCCACCGCCACTACGCCGGCTCGACCGCCTGCGTCGCGAGCCGGGCGACTCTGTTCACCGGGCAGTACCCGTCGCTCCACGGGGTCTCCCAGACTGACGGAACATCGAAGAAGGTCGACGACCCTGCCATGATGTGGCTCGATCCGGACACTGTCCCCACCCTGGGGGATTGGTTTCGAGCTGGGGGCTACAAGACGCACTACCGGGGCAAGTGGCACGTGTCGAACGCCGCCCTGCCGATCCCCGGCAGCCATGAGGGGCTCATGGCCTCTGACGACAACGGTGTGCCCATCCCCGAGGCCGTCGAGGCGTACCGCAAGTCCGATCGCCTCGATCCCTTCGGGTTCTCTGGGTGGATCGGCCGCGAGCCCCATGGGCCGGCGCCGGCGGAGTCCGGCAAGGTGCGCGACGGGGTCTTCGCCGAACAGGTAGTCGAGCTCTTCGACGAGTTGGCCCAAGCTCGCGGCGACGGACCGTGGCTGGCGGTCGCCTCCTTCGTCAACCCCCACGACATCTGCACGTACGGGATCGTCTGGGAGCAGCTGTGGAAGTTCGGCCCCCCCGACGACTCGGTGCCCGAGGTCCCAGCGGCCCCTTCCCAGAGCGACACGTTCGACGATCGCCCGCCATGCCAGGAGCAGTGGAAAGCCGCCTGGTGGCAGATGGCCTACGAGCAGCCAGCCGACCTCGCCTATCGCCGCCTCTACTACTACCTCCACAAGCTCGTCGACAAGGCCATCGGGCGGATCGTCGAAGCTCTCGAGAGCTCGGGTATGGCCGACGACACGATGATCGTGTTCACCTCCGACCACGGCGATCTCCTCGGGGCCCATGGCGGCATGCAGCAGAAGTGGTACAACGGATTCGACGAGGCGATCCGTGTGCCGCTCCTGATAAAGGGCCCCGGTGTGGCGACCTCGGCGGGCGGCATCACGATGCCCACGAGCCACATTGACCTCATCCCCACCCTCATGGGACTGGCTGGCATCGACCCCGAACGAGCCATGGCCGGGGTGGCCGAGTGCCACGAGGAGGCCCAGCCCCTGCCGGGCCGGGATCTCAGCGGCATCATCACCGCATCGGCCGGAACCGACGCGGTCGTCTCGCCCCTGTACTTCATGACCGAGGACGACATCTCGCGGGGGCTCAACGAGACCAACCTGCTCTCGGGGAAGCCCTTCGATCCAGTTGCCTTCCCGTCCCGCGTCGAGTCGGTGATCGCCACCTTGCCGACCGGTGCCGACGGTGCCGACGAGCTATGGAAGCTCAATCACTACTACGAGCGCCTCGACGACTGGAACGCTGATCATGGCATCCCGAAGAATCCATTCGCTGGGCCGCCGGCCGATCCGATCTTCGAGCTGCACAACTTGACCACCGACCCCGAGGAGCACCACAACCGGGTCGACGACGAGCCTCAGACCCTGAGAAACCTGACAATGCTCCTCGACGACCAGCGGGAAGCCAAGCGCATGCTTCCGGCCCACCGGAACCCTGTGGCCTAGTTCATCCCACAGACGGACTTACTGTGAGGTGAGTCGGAAGCAACACATCATCATCCGTCCAGGCCGGGAGACCTCGGCCTCATGGCGCCCCGCTCCCCGCTGGACGACCCGAAGGAGCCGGCACGAGGCCAGGAGTCCTTCACCGGACGATCAGCTGGCCGATGACGAGACTTCCCACTTCAGAGGCACTGATTCACCCGCGTCTGACTCCGGTGGCGTACCGCACGTTCGAGGTCTATCTTCACTCCTATTCACCCGGTTAGGGGGTTCCTGATGCAAAGACGGTCGATGCTCGCGGGATTGGTTCTCGCGTCCACATCCTCGTTGATCGCTGGATTGGTGCTGGCGGCACCTGCAGGAGCGGTTGTCTCCGGGCACGTCGCGGGCTACGAGGCTCCTCCTTCGGCACTTCCGACGCAAACCGTATCGGTGACGTTCACGGTACCGAAGATCGATTGCAAGAAGATTCCCGCCGGTAACTTCCAAGCAGTGCTTGCCGGAGCACGTCTGCAGAGTGTCAGCGGGAACACAGGTGGTGGCGCGGTCTCGGTCTGTTCGGGCCCAGTTGTGGCCTACGTACCGCTGATCGAGATCACCGGAGTGTCGATTGGGAGCGGCATCACGATCAACGCGGGGGACACGGTATCAGTCAACGCGAGTGACGGACCGTCAGGTGCGACGGTGACTCTGATTGATGGTACCCAGTCCCAGACGGCCAGCGGTCCAGGTGGATCGGTGAACGCAGAAGATATCGGTGACATTGCGACGAACTGCGTCGGCTCTGCATGCACACCCGTGCCGAAGTCTTCGGTGACGTCCTATTCGGCGGCGTCGATCAATGGAACGAACATCGTGATCGCTGGTGGCGTCCAGCAGGACTTGGTCGATGTTGCCGGTGGTCCCGAGATGACCAGCTCAGCTCTCAAGACGAAGAAGACACTGAATGCCTTCAAGGTCAAGTGGGTGAGTTCCTGCAACAACGGGTCGTCACGCTGTTAGCGCAGTACCTCACCGAACCCGTCGCCTAGGTCCTAGAGGTTGCCGATGGTGGCCTCCAAGTACGCCTCCATCTGCTTCACCAGTTCGTCCGGGGCGGCCGACTGCTGGAGGAGGTCACCAAAGGCCTGCCTGGTGGGCCCGTCGGGCACCCGACGGTCCAGGATCTCGTCGAACCGTCGACGGGCCTCGACCAGTCGCCGGGGCTTGAACTCCGAGGGCCACAGGTCGGCGGCGGGTTCGTAGTCCTTCAGCACCTGACGGGCGATCGTGATCTTGTGCACCTCCGTGGGCCCGTCGACGACCCCCATAGCCCCGCCCTCGGCGCTCAGGCTGAGGAGGTTCGAGTACCCGAGGGCGCCGTGGATGTGGCGGGTCTTGGCGCTGATGTCGCTCAGGACCTCGGCCGCTAGGACCTTGCATGCGGCGACGTACTGACGGGTGGCCGCCGTGCTCGACTGGTCGATGAGCCACGCCGTGTAGAGGACGAGGAGCCGGAACTGCTGGATCTGGATCCAGGAGTCCGCAACCGCTTCCTGCACCATCTGCTTCTCGGCGAGGAGGCTGCCCTGGGTGGAGCGGCTCAGCACTCGCTCGCAGAGCATGTCGAATTGCTTCTTGGCCCCCGCTACCGCCCGCATGGCGTGGTGAATCCGGCCTCCCCCGAGCCGGCGCTGGGCCACCGCGAACGCCTGACCCTCGCCGCCGAGGAGGTTCTCGTCCGGCACCCGCACGTTCTCGTAGCGGACATGGGCGTGCATGCCCTCCCCGTACGGCTCGTGCCCGGCGCCGATGTTGGCCAGCACCCGGATACCGGGCGTGTCGCTCGGCACGAGGAACATCGACATGCCGCGATAGGGGCTCACGTCGGGGTTGGTCACGGCCATGACGATGATGAAGGAGGCCTCCCGGAGGTTCGACGAGAAGAACTTGTCCCCGTTGATGACCCACTCGTCACCGTCGCGGACGGCGCTCGTCGTGAAGCGGGTCGGATCGGACCCGCCCTGGGGCTCGGTCATCGAGTAACACGAGAAGACCTCCCCGTCGAGGAGGGGGCGGAGCCACCGCTCCTTCTGTTCGGGCGTCCCGTATGCCGCGATGATCTCGGCGTTGCCGGTGTCGGGCGCCTGGGTGCCGAACACCGTCGGGGCCCAGGCCGAACGGCCGAGAATCTCGTTCATGAGGGCCAGCTTGAGCTGGCCGTAGCCCTGCCCGCCGAGTTCGGGCCCGAGGTGACAGGCCCACAACTCCTGGGCTTGCACCTCGGCCTTCAGCTGGTCGATGACGGACTTCAGCGGCTCGGTGATCCGATGGTAGGTGAGCGAGCCGAAGAGCAGGTCGAGCGGTTCGATCTCCTCGCGGACGAAACCGTCCATCCAGTGGAGTTTGGCCTGGAACGCAGGCTCGGTCGTGAAGTCCCAGGCCATACCCCGACCCCCTGTTGGCGATCCCGCACGGGTGGACATCCCAGAGTCCGGAGCGAGACTACCGGGCGGCCCAGACAGCGGCGAGATGACCACGTGCTCGACGGGAGCGGCCCGCTCCAAGGAGGCCACCCCGACGCGCCGTCCGGTTCGGTCTCGGACGTGTGGTCGAGCCAGGCTGGGCCGAGGACCCGGTAGTACCATCGACGTCAGCCTGCCCTGGGATCGAACATGGGGAGGGAGGGCCATGCCTTCGAACGGGAATCGTCTCACCAAGGATTTCCCGGTCTTCGACTGTGACGCCCACGTCAACGACCCGCTGGAGATCTGGGAGCAGTACGTCCCTGCGTCCAAGAAAGACCTCGTCCGCCGGACCTACTGGCGGAACGACGCCGAGGCCTTCGTGAACGGGGACACCCGGTGCGTCGGTGGAGGCAACGAGGAGTTTGCGCCGTTCTACAACCCGATCCTCATCGCCGGACCGCAGATGAACAAGAAGATCATGCGGAAGCTGATCTCGATGGTGCCGCTCTCCGACGAGCAGCGGGAGTACCTGCGACATCCGGGTGGCTACGACGCCAGCGTCCGGATCCGCGAGATGGACCTCATGGGCATCGACCAGGTGCTCGTCATCCCGACGATGGTGATCATGAACCTGCCGTTCGCCGAGGACGCCGAAGGGGTCGACGTGTTCTGCCGGGCGTACAACGACTGGTGCCGCGACTGGTGCTCGCAGGTACCAGATCGTCTCTACGGTGCGGCCCTCCTGCCCCTGCAGGATCCTGAGCGCGCCCGTCGGGAGCTGCTCCGGGTGGCCGACCTCGGCTTCCCCGTGGGCCTCATGCGCCCGATCGACGCGAGAGGGGCCTATCCCAACGACATCGGTCGGGTCATGGCTTCGGGTCGTGAGGACAAGGGACCCATGGACCCGCTCTTCCGCACCTTCGAGGACACCGGTGTGGTGCTGGGCATGCACACCTTCCCCGCCAGCGTGGTGGGCCGGACAGCCTTCGCCGGTGCCCTCAGCTCGCCCGGTGAGCTCGTGAACCACGCCGGTGTGGACTCCCAGACCCTGTCGTTCATCTTCGAGATGCAGGTCTGGCTGGCCCAGGTCCTCCTTGGTGGCTTCCTCGATCGCTACCCCCGCCTGAAGATGGCGGTCTTCGAGTCCAACAGCCAGTGGCTGCCCTCCATGCTCGAGACCTGTGACCGGCTCTTCAAGCTCTACTCGAGCGAGCGACAGGTCAAGGCCGACCGGCTCCCCTCCGAGGCCTTTTACGAGCAGTGCGTCATCTCCTTCGAATCCGACGAGGAGCCGACGATGGTCCAGTGGGATCGCTTCGACACCATCGGGATCTGGGCGTCGGACTGCTACCACCACGACGGCGCAGACGCCTGGAGCGCCCTCCGGGCCATGGAGGAGCTCGGCGTGCCCCACGCCACGCAGGCCAACCTCATGGGTGAGAACGCCCGACGGATCTACGGGATCGAGCCCAAGATGTTCGTGACGACCGAGCCCCCGCCCATCCAGCGCCCGGCGTGGTTCCCCCAGGGCGAAGAGCTGGAGGAGTGGGCCGCGCTCGTCGCCCATCCGAGGGAGAACGCCGGCGCTATCAGGGAGCGGGCGATCGCCACCGCTCCGACGGTCCCCATGAACATGAGCCGGCGGTCGCGCTCGGCCGGCTACTGAGCCCGATCCGGGCTGTCCTCGGACCTGCCTCCCCAGCCGCGAGGAGCTGAGCCATGGCATCGAACCACGGACCTCTCGTCGTCGACGTCGACAGTCACGTCTCCGAGCCACCCGCCATCTGGTCTGAGTACCTCGACCCCGAGGTGACCGAGGCCGCTCGTCGGGTCTTCTGGCTCGAGGACGGCGCGGTGATGCTGAACGGCGTCCCGGCCACGCCCCTCAACCGGTCCCGGATCAACCGCCAGGCGGTGTGGCGCCCGGGCATGACCCTCGAGCAAATCGGGGGGCTCGACCCGTCGGTCGACCCCGGGGTGAACCCCGGTGCCGCCGATCCGGCCTCCCGGCTGGCGGACATGGACAAGCTCGGGATCGACCATCAGATCGTGCTGCCCACGCTCTTCTCCGAGTACTTCCCGTGCGCCGAGGACGTCACGGTGGCCGTGGCCCTGGCCCGGGCCTACAACGACTGGGCCAACGATCTCGCCGCCTCGGGCGACGGTCGCCTCCACCCGGCGGCGGTCCTGCCCACCCAGGACCCCGAGGCCGCGGTCGCCGAACTCGAGCGGGTCGCCGGGCTCGGGTTCCGCTCGGTCGCCCTCCGACCGATGTTCTACCGGGTCCCGGACGCCACCCCGGAGTTGAACCCCCTCTTGGGGCAACCAGGGCCGGTCAACCCGAACGGGGTGTACATCGACCACGCGGCGTTCCGTCCGCTGTGGCAGCGCATCGAGGAGCTCGGACTGGTGGCCTGCGTGCATCCTTCGCTCGGCATCACCAACCGCGAGGCCACTTCGGAGGGGAGCTACGTCGAACGGGTGTCGGCGAAGCTCGGCATCGGCCACACGGTCGCCGAGCCCGTTGCCTACCTTCAGGACAACGCGATGTTCGTCGTCGTGGCGGCGTTCCATGGTCTGCTCGAGGACTACCCCCGTCTCCGGCTGGCGCTGTTGCACTCGGGCGCGGCCATGGTGCTCCTCGCTCTCGAGAAGGCCGAGACCTACCTGTGGCTGGCGCCGTCCACGATGGTCGGCGACAACCCGGTGTCGCTCGAGCCCGAGGAGGTCTTCCGACGCAGCCGGGTCCTGGTCGGCTTCGACGGCTGGGAGTCGTCGGTGCTGCGCCTACCCGACTTCTTCGCCACGAGGGGCGCCTGGGGATCGCGCTACCCGAACCACGACACGTCGACGCCCGCGGAAGCCTTGGCCCTGTGCGAGCAGTACGAGGTCGGACCGGAGACCGTCGAGCGCCTCCTCGGACGGAACGCCGCCGACCTGTTCGGCCTCCCCGTCGGCTGACGCCCTTCGTCGCGCCGCGCCCGATCCGGAGCGAGGCACCGGCCCGTATGGAGGGGCCCGTCCCCGACCAGGCCCGACTCTTATGCTGCGGGGGGTCGGGCAGTCCGAACGCCTGGGAGGTGCGCCATGGAGCGGGCGAGGATCGGCACCCTGGACGAGCTCCGGACGAAGGGCTGTCTCAGCGGGAAGGTGGGCTCCCACCCGGTGTGCGTGTTCTGGAGCGACGGCCAGGCCCTGGCGGTGGACGACCGCTGTCCGCACATGGGGTTCCCGCTGCACCACGGCACGGTCGAGAACGGTCTTCTGACCTGCCACTGGCACCACGCACGCTTCGACCTGGCCTCGGGAGGCACGCTCGACCCGTTCGCCGACGACGTGAGGGCCCACACGGTCGACGTCGAGGGCACCGAGGTGTTCGTGGTCCTCCGCCCGACCTCCGACCCAGTCGCCCACCACCTGCGCCGACTCGGCGAAGGCCTCGAACAGGGACTCACGCTCGTGACGGCCAAGGCCGTCCTCGGCCTGCTCGACGCGCTCGGGCCCGAGGAAGGGGCGGCGGCGGCGGTGCGGGCCGGGGTCGACTTCGGGGTGCAGAACCGCGAGGGCGGCTGGGGGGCCGGCCTGACCGTGCTCACCGCGATGGCGAACGTCCTCCCTGTCCTCGCCCCCGCCGACCGGCCCCTCGCCCTCGTCCACGGCCTGGCGTTCGTGTCCCGCGACACCCGGGGCCACCCACCCCGCTTCGCCCTCTCCCCCCTCGAGGCCGACATCGACCTCACCAGGTTGGCGTCGTGGTACCGCCGGTTCGTCGAGACCCGCAACGGCGATGCCGCCGAACGGGTGTTGGCCACCGCGGCGGCGGGCACCGCCGGGCCCTCCGGGATGGCCGCCCTCATGGGCGCGGCGGTCACCGACCACGTCTTCGTCGACGGCGGTCACACGATCGACTTCACGAACAAGGCCTTCGAGGCCCTCGAGCACCTCGGGTGGGAGCGCGGCCCCGTCGTCCTGCCGACCCTGGCCCAGGAGACGGCGGCCGCCTCCCGCTCGGAGGAGTCCGGTGCCTGGCGCCACCCCTACGACCTGGCCGGCCTCCTCGCACCGGTCCAGGCCGGCGGAGCCACCGATGCGGCGGCCCGAGGCGGGTTCGACGGGGACGTCGACGTCGACGCCCTCGCCTGGGCGGTCCTCGGCCACGACCCCGCCGACGTCGTGGCCCGGCTGGACGACGCGGTGGCGCGGGGTGCCACCGACGAGGAGCTGGCCCGGGCCGTCGCCTACGCGGCAGCCCTCCGACTCGTCCGGTTCCACACCCAGAACGACCACGGCGACTGGGACGTCGTCCACCACGGGTTCACCGCGGCGAACGCCGTCCACCAGATGATCCGCCGCTCGCCCGCGCCCGAGCTCGCCCGCGGCATCTACCAGGGTGCGCTCAAGGTGTTCTTGGACCGCTTCTTGAACGTCCCAGCGGCGCGGCTCCCCGCCGCCAACCCCGTGGCTGCCCGGGCCCCGGACCTGGCCGAGCTTCAGGCCTGTTGGGACCAGGAGGGCCTCGTCGACGAGGCCGGGGCCATCGTCTTCGGCTGGCTGCGGTCGGGCGGCGACCAGGGGGCCGTCGTGGCCGCGCTCGGCTCCGCTCTCCTCGCCGAGGACGCCGACTTCCACTGGTACCAGACCTACGAGGCGGCCGTCCGGCAGGCCGCCGCCTGGCCACTGGGTTCGGAGCAGGCCGCGCTGATCCTCGCCGGTGCGGCACGCTTCCTCGCCGCCCACACCCCGACCCGCCGGGAGCTCGCCCAGGTCGTCCGCATCGCCACCCGCCTCCGACGAGGCGACGCCCTCTACGAGGAGATCTGAAACCGGCGGCCACCCGCTCGGGACCGCGCCGTCCGCCGCACGCAGCTCAGCGACTCCGCCATTAACCGAGGCGATGTCGATCTCGATGTTCAACCAAGCCGGGTACCACGCAGATCGGGCCGGAAGTGTCGCCCGACGAGGTTCCCCGGGCAACCCGGGCTGCCCGTCGATGGCGTCGGCACTGATCGCTCCGAACCTCGAACAGCGAAGATCGCCCCACCGACGCCGACGGCGTCCGTCGTCTTAGGACCCGATCGCTGTTCGCCTAATAGACGACCGCAGCGCCGTAGCCGGCAACATTGCCGTTCTGCTGCAGCAACCAGTACCCCCGAACCGTCCCGCCCATCGCCACCACCGGCACGCCCGGGGTGAGACCGGCCGACGTCAACGGGTAGGACAACGCCGTGCCGAAGGGGTAGACGTCGCCCGCCTTGTCAGCCAGCCAGAATCCTCCGCCGTCGGGCGACGCAGCCATGGCGACGATTGGAGTCGTCAGGCCGGGCGGTGGCGGCGGCGGGCTAATCGGGATCGAAGCGGCGTCGCCGAAGGGGAAGACGTCCCCCTTCTTGTTCACTTGCCAATAGCCGAGCTTATCGATCGTCGGTACGAGGGCGACGATGCTCCCATGGTGCTTGACGGAGAAGGCCCCACCGTCGTACCCGGCCGTGCCGAAGGCATAGACGTCCCCACTCGAGTCCGTCAACCAGTAACCGTCGTCGCTCGGTCCATCGGCAATGCTCACGATCGGGTGGGTGATCGTGATCCCGGTGAGCGACCCCCAGTTCATGGCGTCGCCATAGTTGGCGACGTCCCCCGCCTTGTCGACCAGCCAGTAGCCATAGCCACTCTCGGTGGCGGCAATACCCACCACCGGTCCAAAGTTCGCCGGTGGCGAGCACGGGCAGGTGGCGTCGTTGTAGGCGATGGTGTCACCCTTCGAGTCGGTGATCCAATAGCCCATGCCGGTGCTCGTCGCGGCGAACCCCACGTAGTGCGCCTTGCCCGCGGAGGCCGGTAGTGCTGGGACAGCGAGCAATGCGACGCCCAGCACGCCGCTCGCCAGCAAAGCAAGCGCGCGGGTTCGAATCCTGTTTCGATTGGATCCCTGCACTTCGTCCGCTGCCGGTCGACGCCCACGGGACACGGTCATCAGACCTCCTCCTTGGTCGGAGGGCCAGTGTACAGATGACCGCCGAACCGCTCATCCGAAGGGGTGCCACGATCCCGGTCGGCGGGACCTCCAAGAACGCCTCTGATGCCCCCGCCGAGGTGCGAGGCCCCTGAGTGTGCCCTTTGCAGCTGTCCACCCCGGTACTGCCCGTCGCCGGCGCGGGACCGGCCGCGGAGCATCCACGGACTCGGGCCGTCCGATGGACGGCGCAAGCTTGAAACCTGAAAGAATTATGGAATCTGGGGAAGCTGCGCGATATAGCAAGAGACAACGGTACGGTGGCTCGATGCTTCAACCCCTAACAAGACTTCGACGTCATTAGCGTCAGCCTCCAACGTTCCAGCATCAGATTGCGACTCCGTGTACCAGCCATAGTTGTTGGAACCATTTGCTAATGATTCCAAATCGTCTCGTAAGACACTGTCGGTCCGAATCAGCTCATGAATGGTGACTCTTGCCCTCGTCGGCCAATGATCATTCGACAGAGTGCTCTTGAACGCTCGCAGTGTCCCGACCAGAGTGATGGCGGCGCCGTTGGCGTTCAAGCTCGTCGACTCAGCCTCCGCATTGAAGAAGGCAGGTAGGCCGTCCTCCACCGGTACGTACGCGGTCAGGAAAGTGGCGCATGCAGTCACGGCTTCCGAACGAGAACTTGATGTGGCGATCGTTGCGGCGCCAGCGGTCAGCGCCAATAGCGCCACGAGTAGGCACCACGGGACCCATCGATGCATGCCTAGATGGTGCCACTCCGATCCCGCATACTGCATGAACTCGATCTTGCCCAGCTTCTAGCCCCACGCGCTCGATGGACTGTCAACAGGGATGCCCACGCCCGGGAGCTGCTCCATCCGCAACCATCCGCCGGAGTCGATGGTCTATGGCGTTTGCATCACTTGTCCGACCAGAATGCCCAGTTTGCAGAATCGCGAATCCTTTCCGCCACCTCCACTCCTCGGACGCTATCTTCGGTCTCGGGAGCAAACCGGACCATCTCCACTCCAAGAAGCGCGGCATCCTCCAAGGAACTCGGGCTGCGTTCGAAGACGATGACTTATGGTGTCATAGCCCCACTTGAGCAACCTCGATCGCGTCCACCACCTGCGCAGAAGGACGTTCCGGCAATCCAGATCGATATGCGTTCCACAGGAGTTACGCTGCCCGCGCGGGCCCGGGAGGTCCTTATGGACGAATCCAGTGAACTGTACGAGCGCGTTGGGCATCACGCGGAGAGGCCTGGGTTTCGGATATCCGAAATCCGGCTGAGCCCGACCCAACATGTCCCATGGCACCATCACTCAAACATCGAGGACACCTTTTACGTACTGGGCGGACGCATCCGGATCACCCTCCATCTGCCAGACGAAGCGATCGAGTTGGGCGTCGGTGAGAGCTGGGCACCTGTCCGAAGAAGACGCCCCCATCTCGTCACGAACGCGGGCGCCGATCCAGCGAGCTTCCTGGTGCTTCAGGGCATGGGCGACTACGACTTTGTTCCAGGGACCGGGTAGTTGCCCGCTGACCCGGATGTGCCATCCCCCGGCAGAGACGTCCCCGAACGCCGGTTCTGTGGCTGGGACCCCATGCCGACCAGCTGTTGCGAACCGGACGTGCAACGGACGACGACGGCATGGCGGCGCCAAGGGCAGACTGTCTGATGTGGTGACCGACGCTCCAAACACCCAGTACACCCGCTCGGCCGATGGTACCAACCTCGCCTACCAGATGAGTGGGGACGGACCGCTCGAACTGGTTTTCGTGCCCGCCCCTATTCCGATCGATCTCCTCTCCGACGATCCTGGGTTTATGCGTCTTCGCAGGCGCCTGGAGACCTTCAGTTGCACGGTCTGGTTCGACGCCAGGGGCATTGGCGCGTCGGAGGGTGACCCACGAACGGCCTTGGTGGGCGACATCTCCGATGCTGACCTGACGGCTGTCATGGACGCGGTGGGATTCGAGCGACCGGCGTTGGCCGGCGCGGATCCAGGCATGCCCCAGATCCACTTCGCGGCTACCCATCCCGAGCGGGTGAGCGCCCTGGTTCTCGTCAATAGCTATGCGCATTACGTGCGGGAGGACGACTACCTCTGGGGCGTTCCGCCCCAGACCGTCAATCAGTTCGTGGCCACCGTCCAAGAGGGTTGGGGGACGAGCAGAGCGGTGGATTTCGTTGCCCCCAGCCGAAGCGCTGACCAACGGTTTCGAGATTGGTACGCCCGTGCCGGGCGCTTCGGCGGCAGTCCCAATCAATTCGCTGACATTGTTCGCGCCAGCTTCGAAGCAGACTTGCGTAGCCTTCTGCCTTCGATTTCATGTCCCACTCTGGTTTTGCATAGCGAGAACAACCGTTACATCCGACTGGGCGCGGGTCAGTACCTGGCCGAACACATCCCAAATGCCCATCTGGTCGTACTCCCCGGCGATGACCACCTGTTCTTCGCCGGCGACATCGACACCTTGGCCGACGAGATCGAGGAGTTCTTGACCGGTAGCCGCAGCGGGGGCGAGGGCGATGTTCTCAGCATGACCATCCTCTTCACCGACATCGTGGCCTCAACCGAGCACCAGTCGCGAGTCGGTCCTCGCACGTGGTCACGGCTAACCGACCACCACGACGCCATGGTCCGGGCCCTACTCGCCCGCCATCGCGGACACGAAGTGAAGACGACGGGGGACGGCTTCTTGGCCACCTTCGACGCCACCGGGAGGGCCTTGCGCTGTGCCGCGGACATCGTGGCGGGTGCCAAAGACCTTGGGCTGGATTTGCGGGCGGGAGTGCACACTGGAGAGATCGAGGTTCGTGGCGATGACATCGCCGGCCTGGCGGTCACCATCGCAAAGCGAGTGTGCGACCTGGCAGGCCCGGGCGAGGTGCTCGCCACGAGAACGGTGGCCGATCACGTCGTGGGCTCGGCTATTGAGTTCGAGGACCGAGGCGAGCGCAGGCTAAAGGGGGTCCCCGGCACCTGGCGGCTGTTCAGGGTGGTCGGTTAAGGGGAGTTGGGCGCTTGAGACATCGATGACAGAGATCGATGACATCGCTCCAGCCGTTGGAATAGCACCATCCGTAGGCCACTCTCATTGCCCGATCTTCGACCCGAACTCACCGACAACGCCCACGCTGCACGACAATGTGGCCGAACTCGTCAGCCGGTCAGATTCTCGGGTAGCAATCGAACCTTGGGGTTCCGCCGAAATGCTCACCAGGAATGATGTGGTGTCGGAGGGCCGAACCAGGCAAACCCCGACTGGCGGGTCCAGGAGTGGGCTTCCTGAAGCCTGAGGGGCGTCCACCCTGAGCCGTGGATCTGC
>DATGZH010000011.1:0-45963 GCA_035297265.1 Acidimicrobiales bacterium
CCAGCCGCCCGACCAAAGGGCCCGGAGGGCCGGGATCATGTCGTCGAGGCGGCGGCCGCGGTCGGAGAAGGACTGCCCGGTCTGCTCGAACTCCTCGCGCAGCCACCCGACGCCCACTCCGAGGCGCACTCGGTTGTCGGAGAGGGCCGCCGCGGTGGCCACCGTCTTGGCCACGGTGATGAGGTCGCGGAGCGGCGCCAGGTAGACGCCGGTCGTGAAGAGGATGGAGGACGTCACCGTGGCCAGGCCCGAGATCACGCACATCGAGTCGGGCCACGAGGTCTCGGGCGGATAGGGCGGTGCCCCGTCGGCGGCCGTCGAGTAGGTGTAGCGCGAGACGCGCTCCTTCGGGTTGAAGAGGTGGTCCGAGATGTAGACGCCGTGGTAGCCGGACTGCTCGCAGGCCTGGGCGATCGGCACGACGTCCTCGAAGGGCAGGAACGTCACCGATTGGTGGAAGCGCACCTCAGCTCGGGCCGTCGGGGCTTGCGGTCACCGGAGGGGCGCGCTGGGGGTGAAGGCGACCGGGAGGTGCTTCGTGCCGTTGATGAAGTTCGACTGCAGGCGCTCGACCGGGCCGTCCAGGCTGATGTCGGGCAGGCGGTCGACCAGGCGGTCGAAGAACACCTGGATCTCGAGGCGGGCCAGGTTGGCGCCGAGGCAGAAGTGGGGCCCGCCGCCGCCGAAGGCGATGTGGTTGTTCGGGTCCCGGGTGATGTCGAAGTCGTTCGGCCGCTCGAAGACGGCCTCGTCGCGGTTGGCCGAGATGTGCCAGAAGACGACCTTGTCGCCGGCCGCTACCGCCTGGTTCCCGATCGTGAGGTCGGCGATCACCTGGCGGCGGAAGTGCATGACCGGGGTGACGTAACGGAGCATCTCCTCCACCGCCCCGGGCAAGAGGGAACGGTCCGACCGGAGGAGCTGCCACTGGTCGGGGTGCTCGAAGAAGGCGGTCATCCCGCCGGCGATGAGGTTCCGGGTGGTCTCGTTCCCGGCCACCGCCAGCAGGAGGAAGAAGAGGTCGATCTCGAGCTGGCTCAGGGTCTCGCCCTCGACCTCGGCCGTCGTGAGCACCGAGATGAGGTCCTCGTGGGGATCGGCCCGCCGGGCCGCCGTCAGCTGGTCGGCGTAGGCGTAGAGCTCCATGGCGGCCCGCCCCTGCTCCTCGGGCGGCACGAAGTACTCGGGGTCCTCGGCGCCGATCATCGAGTTCGACCAGTCGAAGACCTGCCCGCGGTCCTCGCGGGGCACCCCCATGATCTCGGCGATCACGAGGAGCGGTAGCTCGGCCGCCATCTCGACGACGAAGTCGGCCGAGCCCTTCTCGCAGACCGTGTCGATGATCTCGTCCGTGTAGCCGACGATCTTGGCCTCGAGGTCGCGCACCATCCGTGGCGTGAAGCCCCGGTTGACGAGGCGTCGGTAGCGGGTGTGCAGCGGCGGGTCCATGTTGAGCATCATCAGCCGCTGCTGCTCGAGCGCGTCGGGCGCCATGTCGTGGAACAGGGCGCCCTGCTCGAAGCTCGAGAAGTGTTCCCAGTCGCGGTTGACGTTGACGCAGTCCTCGTGGCGGGTGACGCACCAGTAGCCGCCGCCTGCGCTCTCGGCGTGCGGGTGGAAGTAGACCGGGGCCTCCTTGCGGAGGTAGGTGAACCACTCCCAGGGCACGCCGCTCACGAATCGCCGGCTGTCGTTGAGGTCGATGTCCTCGAGTCGCATCGTCAGGCCGTCCTCGCCCCGCCCCACCTGGCGGTCGACGAATCACTGGAAACCAATTACTAGAACACGTATCAGTTCCATCATAAGCATCCCGAGGTCCCCTGGCCAGGCCGTGGAGGCCCCCTGAAGGCGCTTTACGAGAACCTGTTACATTTTTTCCGGCAGGCCCGGACTCGCCGGGACCGGCCGACCCATACTCGCCCCATGTTCCTCGAAGAGACCCCGGACCAGCTGCGTCTCCGCCAGGAGCTCCGGGAGTACTACGCCGAGCTGCTCACCCCCGAGGTCCGGGAGGGTCTCTCGTCCGGCGGCGAGGGCGGCGAGCACTGGCGCCAGGTCGTGCGCCGGATCGGCAAGGACGGCTGGCTCGGCATCGGCTGGCCGACCGAGTACGGCGGCCAGGGCCGCCCGGCCACCGACCAGTTCATCTTCTTCGACGAGACCCGGCAGGCGGGGGCGCCGTTCCCGTTCGTCACGGTGAACACGGTCGGCCCCACGCTCATGCGCTTCGGCTCCGAGGAGCAGAAGTCGACGATGCTGCCGAAGATCGTGTCGGGTGAGCTCAACTTCGCCATCGGCTACACCGAGCCCTCGGCCGGCACTGACCTGGCCTCGCTCCAGACCCGGGCGGTGCGCGACGGGGACGAGTACGTCGTGAACGGGAACAAGGTCTTCACGAGCGGGGCGGACATGGCCGACATGATCTGGTTGGCCGTCCGGACCGACCCCGAGGCGCCGAAGCACAAGGGCATCTCCATACTCTGCGTGCCGACGGACTCGCCGGGCTTCGAGTGGAGCCTCATCCGCACGGTCGGCGGTCTCACCACGACCGCCACCTACTACCGCGACGTGCGGGTGCCGGTGGCCAACCGGGTGGGGGCCGAGAACGAGGGCTGGGCCATGATCACCACCCAGCTCAACCACGAGCGGATCGGGCTGGCCGCCTGGGCCGGCCTCCTCCAGCGCCTCTACGACGACGTGGTGGCCTGGGCGGCCGCCGAGGACGACGGCGACGGCGCCAAGGTGATCGACCAGGCCTGGGTGCAGCTCGACCTCGCCCGGGTGCGCTGCGAGCTCGAGGCGATGCGCCTCCTCAACTGGCGCATGGCCACCGCGGTGGCCGAGGGCCGGGTCAGCCCGGCCGAGTCCTCAGCGGTCAAGGTCTTCGGCACCGAGCGGACGGTCGAGGCGTTCCACGTCCTCCTCGGGATCCTCGGCGCGGTCGGCTACCTGCCGCCAGGCTCACCGGGTGCGTTCCTCGGCGGGCGGCTCGAGGCCTCGGCCCGCCAGGCGCAGATCAACACGTTCGGCGGCGGTGTCAACGAGGTGCAGCGCGAGATCGTGGCGACGGCCGGTCTCGGGCTGCACCGGGGAGCCCGCTGAGCGTGGCCGGCGTCGACCATTCGGTCGAGCTGGCCGCGCTCGTCGGCCAGCCGAGCGGCCCGGCGGTGATCGGGCGCGACACCGTCGACCGCAACATGATCCGGCACTTCACCGAGGCCACCGGCGACGAGAACCCCGTCTACCACTCCGACGAAGCGGCGAAGGCCGTGGGCCTCGACGGGGTGATCGCCCCGCCGGCCATGCTCCAGACCTGGATCATGGCCGGGCTGAGGGCGACGCTCGCCCGGGAGGAGGCCCGGCGGGCCGGCGGTCCGGCGGGGCAGACCGCGATGGACAAGGTGAACGCGCTCGTCGACGACGAGGGTCTCACCTCGGTGGTGGCGACCAACTGCGAGCAGGAGTACCACCGCTACCTCGTGCCCGGCGAGCGCCTCGTGGTGCGCTCGACGATCGAGTCGATCTCCGACCGCAAGGCGACGGCCCTCGGCGATGGTCGCTTCGTGACCACCCGCCTCACGTTCGTGGCCGTGCCGGCAGAGATCGCCGAGGAGGCCGACGCCACGACGCTCATGGCCGCCGGGGTGCCGGTGGCCGAGATGGTGTTCCGCATCCTGCGCTTCGCCCCGAAGGTGGTGGGCGCACCGGCCGGCGACGGGGGCGCCACCCGGCCGAGGCGGCCCCGCCCCCCGCTCACCGAGGACAACCGCTTCTTCTTCGAGGGGGCCCGCGAGGGCAAGCTCCTCATCCAGCGCTGCACGTCGTGCGGCCGGCTGCGGCATCCACCGCTGCCGGCCTGCGCCAACTGCCAGTCGCTCGAATGGGACACCGTCGAGGCCTCGGGGAAGGGCGAGCTCTACAGCTACGTCGTCGTGCACCACCCGCAGGTGCCGGCGTTCGACTACCCGCTCGTGATCGGCCTCGTCGCCCTGGAGGAGGGGACCCGGCTCGTCGCCGGTCTCGACGGCGTCGACCCGGCCGACGTACGGATCGGGATGCCCGTCGAGGCCTCGATCGTGACCTTCGACGACGAGCTCTCGCTGCCCGTCTTCCACCCGGCGGGCGAGGCGGGCTGATGGACTTCTCGCTCACCGACGAGCAGGAGGCGGTGCGCGAGTCGGCGACGGCCGTCTTCGCCGGGGCGGTCGACGCCGACCGGGTGGCCGCGGTCGAGGCCACCGAGGACCGGGTGGACCGGGAGCTGTGGTCGGCGCTCGCCGCGGCCGACCTGCTCGGCCTGGCCGTGCCGACCGAGCTCGGCGGGGGCGGCCTCGGGCTGACCGAGCTGTGTCTCCTCCTCGAGGCCCAGGGGGCCTGCCTCGCCCCCGTGCCGCTGTGGCCCACCCTCGTCCTCGGCGGGTTGGCGATCGCCCGCTTCGGCTCGCCCGACCAGCAGGCCCGCTGGCTGCCGGCCGTGGCCCGGGGCGAGGCCTTCCTCAGCGCGGCCCTGGCCGAGGTGGCGGTGCGGCCGACGGCCCGGCCGGCCGTCTCGGCCCGGCCGGCCGGCGCCGGCTGGGTCCTCACCGGCCACCTCCTCACGGTCCCGCAGGCCCACCTGGCCGCCCGGGTGGTCGTGCCGGCCGAGTCCGACGCCGGCGTCCTGCTCGCCCTCGTCGACCCGACCGGGCGCGGCGCGGTGCTCGAGCGGGCGGTCACCACGAACCGCGAGGTCCACCCGCACCTGCGCCTGGCGGAGGCCGAGGTGGCCGAGGAGGACGTCCTCGTCGGTCCGCCCGACGGCGCGGCAGCCCTCCGGTGGCTCCTCCAGGCCGCGTGGACCGGCCTCGCGGCGCTCGCCGTCGGCGTCGGCGAATCGGCACTCGAGCAGACCGCCCGACACCTGAACGAGCGCGAGCAGTTCGGCCGGCCGCTGTCCACGTTCCAGGGGGTCAAGCTGAAGGCGGCCGACGCGGCCATCGACCTCGAGGCGATGCGGGTCACCCTGTGGCAGGCCGCCTGGCGCCTCGACACCGGTCGTGAGGCGGCCGAGGCGGTGGCGGTCGCGCAGTGGCAGGCCTCCGAGCGGGGCCAGCGGGTGGTGCACGCCACCCAGCACCTGCACGGTGGCCTCGGCGCCGACGTCTCCTACCCGATCCACCGGTACTTCCTCTGGGGCAAGCAGCTCGAGCTGATGCTCGGTTCGCCGACCACCCACCTGGCCCGGCTGGGCCGGCTCGTGGCGGCCGGGGCGCGGGCGTGACCGGCCGGGGGCCGCTCGGCACCCTCACCTACGAGGAGGTGGCGGTCGGCGACCGGCTCCCTGAGCTCGTGCTGCCGATCACCCGGACCCTCGTGGTGTCCGGCGCCCTCGCCAGCCGCGACTACCAGGACGTCCACCACGACCCGGTGTTGGCCCAACGGCGCGGGTCGAAGGACATTTTCATGAACATCCTCACGACGAACGGCCTCGTCGGCCGTTACGTCACCGACTGGTCCGGGCCCGGAGGGTTGCTGCGCAAGGTGGCCATCCGCCTCGGTGTCCCGAACTACCCCGAGGACACCATGACGCTGACCGGCGAGGTGGTCGAGAAGTCCGGGCCCGCAGCCGACGGGCGCCAGGCCACGGTGGTGGTGCGCATCCGTGGGGCCAACAGCCTCGGCGACCACGTCACGGGCACGGTCCAGCTGGCCCTGCCCCTCGGTAAGGGGTCGCTCGCCGAGGGGGGTCCGGCGTGACCGAGCACGCCTTCGCCGGCAAGGTGGCCGTGGCCGGCATCGGGGCCACCGAGTTCTCGAAGGCCTCGGGGCGCTCCGAGCTCCGGCTCGCCGTCGAGGCTGTGGCCGCGGCGCTGGAGGACGCCGGCCTCACGCCGGCCGACGTCGACGGCACCGTCACGTTCACGGCCGACACCAACCCCGACGTCGACATCGCCCGGTCGCTCGGCATGGGTGAGCTCACCTTCTTCAGCCGCGTCCACTACGGCGGGGGAGCGGCCTGCGCCACCGTGCAGCAGGCGGCGCTGGCCGTGGCCTCCGGGGTGGCCGACGTCGTCGTCTGCTACCGGGCCTTCAACGAGCGCTCCGGCCGGCGCTTCGGCACCGGTGTCCAGGACCGCCCGCCGACGGCCAGCGCCGAGAGCGCCCACATGGCCGCCTACCTCCCCTTCGGTCTCCTCACGCCGGCCTCCTGGGTGGCCATGGCCGCCCAGCGCTACCTCTACGAGACGGGGGCGACGAGCGAGGACTTCGGGCGGGTGGCGGTGGCCGCCCGGCGCCACGCCGCCACCAACCCGGCCGCCTGGTTCTACGAGCGCCCGATCACGCTCCAGGACCACCAGGACAGCCGCTGGATCGTCGAGCCCCTCCACCTGCTCGACTGCTGCCAGGAGACCGACGGGGCCCAGGCCATCGTGGTCACCTCGCTCGAGCGGGCCCGCGACCTCAAGCACCAGCCGGCCGTGGTGCAGGCGGCGGCCCAGGGCTCGGGGGCCGGCCAGGACATGATGACCGCCTACTACCGCCCCGACCTCGGCGGGCTGCCCGAGATGGCGGTCGTCGGCCGGCAGCTCTGGGCGACCTCGGGCCTCTCTCCGTCGGAGATCCAGACGGCGATCATCTACGACCACTTCACGCCCTACGTCCTGGCCCAGCTCGAGGCCCTCGGCTTCTGCGGCCGGGGCGAGGCCAAGGACTTCATCGCCGACGGGGCCATCGAGCTCGGCGGGCGCCTCCCGATCAACACCCACGGCGGCCAGCTCGGGGAGGCCTACCTCCACGGGATGAACGGGATCGCCGAAGCGGTGCGCCTCGTCCGGGGGACCTCGGTCAACCAGGTGGCGGGGGTCGAGCACGTGCTCGTGACCGCGGGCACCGGCGTGCCCACGAGCGGGCTCATCCTGGGCACCGACGGCTGACCGGGATCGGGCCGCCGACGCCCCACACCTCGGCGGCCCCCGTACCATTGGCCCCGTGGAGGGGGTAGTCAAGGTCCACGCGCTCGGCGGGCAGCTGGGCACGCAGCTCGTCGAGCACTCGCCGCTCACGGTCCTTCTGATCGACGGCGAGGGCATGATCACCTGGGCGGGCGGCCCGGTCGAGCAGCTCGCCGGCTACCGGCCCGAGGAGCTCGTCGGCACGCCCATGCTCGACCACGTCGACCTCGAGTGGAACCCGATCGCCATCGAGGCCGCCGTCTACGCCCTCTCCGCCAGCGGCCTGCAGCGCCCGATGCTCTACCGCATCCGCCGCAAGGACGGCAGCACGTTCATCGCCGAGATCACGGCCAACAGCCAGCTGGACGGCGACGTCGGCGCGGTCATCACCTACGTGCGGCGCTGGGACGAGCGGCACCTCCTCGACCGGGTGATCGAGAGCCTGGCTCGAGGCGACGCGGTCCTTGACACGGTGAGCCTCCTCGTCGAGGTCATGGGGGCCGAGACGCTCGAGGCCGACGGGGCGGTGGTGCTCCATCCGCTCGACGGGCGCACCTCGGTCGTCGCCGCCCCGGGCCTCCCCGGGGAGCTGTCCTCGGCGCTGCCCGACGCCGACGGTCCGTGGACGGTGGCCTCGGCCACGCTCGAGCCGGTGGTGGCGGCGTGCGAGACCCTGCCCCAGCCGGCGCGGGCGGTGGCGGCGATCCACCGCTACCAGCGCTGCTGGTGCTGGCCGGTCGAGGTGGCCTCGGGAGCCGGTGCCTGCCTCGTGCTCTGGCGGAGGACGGACGAAGCGCCGGACCACACGTCCACGATGCTCCTCGAGAACCTGGTGCGCATCACCGGGCTCGTGATCGAACGGGACCAGGCGGCCCGCCGGCTGCGCCACGCCGCCGACCACGACGAGCTCACGGGGCTCGTCAACCGCTCGAAGTGCTTCGCCACGTTGGACGAGTCGCTCGGCGAGCAGGCAGAGGAGGCGAAGTCGGCCGACACGCGGTTCGTCGGTGTCCTCTACGTCGACCTTGACGAGTTCAAGCCGGTCAACGACCGCCTCGGCCACGCCGCCGGCGACGAGGTGCTGCGGGTGACGGCCCAGCGCCTCCGGCGGGCCATGCGCGACAACGACATCGTGGCCCGGCTGGGCGGCGACGAGTTCGCCATCGTGTGCCCGCGCCTCGACCGGCCTGATGCACTCGAGCCGGTCGCCGAGCGGGTGACATCCAGCCTCCGCTACCCCATCACGGTGCCCGGCCCCCACGGACCCGAGATCGTCCGGATCGGGGCGAGCGTCGGCACGGCCGTGGCCGCCCGTGGCGTCTGCTCAGCCGACGCACTGCTTGAAGCGGCGGACGCCGCCCTCTACGCGGCGAAGCAATCGGGGCGTGGGAGCTGGCGGGCCGCCCCTCCGCTCGACCGCAGGCGGACCAGGCCGTAGGTCGACCCGGGCTCGCCGGCTCGTCGTCAGAGCACCCGGTCCGCCGTAGCCCGATCGAGGGCGGCGGCGTCGGCCTCCTCGAGGCGCCGGTAGGGGGCGGTGGGCTCGGGTCGCCACCAGACCGGATCGGGGCCGTGCCAGCGCTCGGAGCGGAGCACCCGCTTCAGGACCTTGGCGGTGGCGGTGACCGGCAGCTCGTCGGCCACCCGGACGAAGCGGGGCGCCCACTTGGTGCCGAGGTCGGGCTGCTCGGCCAAGAACCCGGCGAAGAAGATGGGGTCGAAGTCGGCCCCCGGGCGCAGCTGGAGGGCGGCCATGACCGAGTCGCCGACCACGGGGTCGGGCACGGGGTAGACGGCGGCGAGCACGACGTCGGGGTAGCGGAGGAGGATGCGCTCGACCGGCGCGGCGGCGAAGTTCTCGCCGTCCACCCTGAGCCAGTCCCCGCCCCGGCCGGCGAAGTAGATGAAGCCGGCCTCGTCCCGGTAGGCGAGGTCGCCGGTCCAGTACCAGCCGTCCCGGGTGCGTTCCCGCTCGGCCTCCTCGTTGTGCCAGTAGCCCTCGAAGCCGGCTGTTCCGCGCTTGTCGACGAGCTCGCCGATGGCCTCCTCGGGGTTGAGGAGGCGGCCGGCGTCGTCGAAGCGGGCCGGCGGACGCTCCTCCCCGGTGCCCGGGTCGACGATGACGGTCTCGGACTCCGGGCGGGCCCGGCCGAGGGCACCCGGCGGCGTGTCGGGCGTGCGCGACACCGTGGCGCCCCCCTCGGTCGAGCCGTAGGAGTCGGTGACCGTGCACCCGAAGCGCTCGGCGAAGCGCTCGGCGTCGCGGATCGTGCCCTCGTTCCCGAACGTCCGGACGAGGGGGTTGTCGGCGTCGTCGGGGCGTTCGGGCGTGGCGAGGATGTAGGCGAGGGGCTTGCCCACATAGTTGAAGTAGGTCACGCCGAAGCGCCGGACGTCGTCCAGGAACCCCGACGCGCTGAACTTCCCGCCGGTCGGGAGGGCCGCCGTCGACCCGGCGTAGAGCGCGGGCGACCAGCCGACCATGAGCGCGTTGCTGTGGAACAGCGGCATGGCCAGGTAGCAGACGTCCTCGCTCGTGAGCGACATCATGTTGACGAGATGCTGAGCGATGCCGGCCATGCGGCCCTGGGTGCAGCGGCAGGCCTTCGGCGCACCGGAGGTCCCCGACGTGAAGAGCAGCCACCCGAGCGAGCGCGGGTTGACGCCGGTCGCGGCCGGGTCCGGCGGCGCCGCGCCGGTGAAGGGGGAGAGGGTCGCCCTCGCCTCGGGCGTGTCGACGACGAGCACCCGGTCGCTCGCCGACCCGGCCGTCCCGAAGGCCGGCCCGAGGTCGAGTCCCTCGACGAGGGGGAGCAGCGACGTGCTCGTGACGAGGAGCTGCACCTCGGTGTGGGCCAGGTCCCGGGCGAGCTCGTCGCCCCGGTGGGTCGGGTTGGCCCCGACCACGACGGCGCCGGTGAGGGCCGCGGCCCCGAGGAAGAAGACGAACTCGGGGGAGTTGCCGAGGAGGACGGCGACGTGGAACGGGCCGGGTCGGCGCCGGTCGGCCAGCCAGGCGGCCCGGGCCGAGGCGGCCGCCGTCACCTCGGCGTGTGACAGCGCGCCCTCGGCGGAGACGAGACCCACCCCCTGGTCGTCCCGCCGCTCGAGCACGACCTCAGCCATGGTGGACGGTGCTTCTTTCACGACCTCGACTCTCTCACCTGGGGAAATACGAGATAACTGTAACACGTTGCACTTTAGAGGGGCCCGTGTTACCGTGCCGCATGGAGTTCGGAATCTTCAACGCGGTCAGTCTGCTGCCTCGGTTCAAGGAGGCGCACGGCGAAGGGTCCGAGCACCGGCGGATCCTCGACGAGGTGCGGTTCATCCAGGCCGCCGACCGGGCCGGGTTCAAGTACGCCTGGGCCTCCGAGCACCACTTCCTCACCGACTACTCCCACCTCTCGGCGAGCGAGTCCTTCCTCGCCTTCGTGGCGGCCAAGACCGAGCGCATCCATCTCGGGTCGGGCATCTTCAACCTCACCCCGCCGGTCAACCACCCGGCGCGTATCGCCGAGCGGGTGGCCATGCTCGACCACCTGAGCGAGGGGCGCTTCGAGTTCGGCACCGGCCGGGGCTCGTCGACCACCGAGCAGAAGGGCTTCGGCATCGAGGAGCAGGAGCTGACGAAGGAGATGGTGGCCGAGACGCTGCCCGAGATCGTCCGCATGTGGCGGGAGACCGACTATTCGTTCGACGGTCGCTTCTTCACGATGCCCACGAGGAATGTCCTCCCGAAGCCCTACACCCAGCCGCACCCGCCCCTCTGGATGGCCGCCGGCAGCCCGAGCACGTTCGAGCTCGCGGCCAAGCTCGGCGTCGGGGTCCTCTGCTTCGCCTTCGGGGCCCCTGAGATGTTCACCGAGCTCATCGCCGGCTACAAGGAGGCCATCAAGGACGCCGAGCCCGTCGGCGGCTACATCAACAACAACGTGATGATCACGACCCAGATGCTGTGCCTCGAGGACGGCGCCCGGGCCCGGGAGGCCTTCCTGCAGGGCGACAGCAACTACCACCTGAGCCTCGTCTACCGCTACCTCGACACGTTCCCCCGGCCGAAGAGCATCCCGGAGTGGCCCGCCGTCATCCCGGCCACTCCGCCCGAGGCCCTCGACGCCATGATCGCCGACGGCCTCGTGGCCATCGGCGACCCCGAGGAGGCGAGCAAGACGATCGCCCGCTTCGCCGCCACCGGTGCCGACCAGCTGGCCTTCGGGATGCTCTCCTCCTCCATGCCCATCGAGGTCTGCGAGGAGGCCGTGGCCACCTTCGGGCGCCACGTCCTGCCCCGGTTCGACAAGGACCCCGAACACTCGACCACCCGCCAGCGGCAGGAGCAGCTCGCCGCCGTTTGACCTCCTCGGGGGTGGCCGACCCCTGTCGGGCGGCGGCGTGTCGTAACCTTTTCGCAATACAACGCCGCGGCGCCGCCGCGAGCCCGCCGCCGTGCCGGCTGCCCCAGCCAGAGGAGCCCTCGTTGTCCGCGCTCTCGCCCACCCCACGCCCAGCTCGAACGGGTCGCCTGGTCGCCCGGACGGCGGCCGTGGCCGTCGCCGCCGTCCTCGGGCTCGCCGTCGCTCCCGTCGCCGGGGCGAGCGGCCAAGGAGGCGCCCCCGCCGGGTACGTGGCCCTCGGCGACTCCTACGCCTCGGGGCCGCTGATCCCCGGTCAGCTGCCGGACCCCGTCGCCTGCCTGCGCTCGGACCACAACTACCCGCACCTGGTGGCGGCGGCCCTCGGCCTCCAGCTCACCGACGAGAGCTGTTCGGGCGCCACGACGGCCGCGGTCGAGTCGCCCGAGACGGTGGTCGGGGGGACCAACCCCGCGCAGATCGACGGCCTCAACGACGCCACGGCCGTCGTCACGGTCACGCTCGGTGGCGACAACCTCGGCTTCGTCAGCCTGATCGAACACTGCCTGGCCCTGAGCCCGCTCGGCCCCACCCGGGTGGGGCGCACCTGCCGGTCCCACTACGACGGAGCGGGCGGCGACCAGCTGGCCCAGGCCGTCGCGGCCCTGGCCCCCAAGGACGACGCCGTGCTCCAGGCCATCCGGGCCGCCGCGCCCTCGGCCAAGGTGTTCGTAGTCGGCTACCCCGACCTCCTCCCGTCGGGCACCGGCTGCTGGCCGACCGTGCCCTTCACCCGGGCCGACGTCCCCTACCTCCGGGCCACCGAGCTCGAGCTCGACCAGATGCTCCGGGCCGAGGCCGAGGCCAACCACGACGTCTACGTCGACACCTACACGGCGAGCGAGGGCCACGGGGCCTGTGCTCCGGCCTCCTCCCGCTGGATCGAGCCCCTCGTCCCGCACTCCCTCGCCGCACCGTTCCACCCGAACGCCACGGGGGAGGCGGCCCTGGCCGGTCTGGTCGACCAGGCCATGCGGGCCGACGGGGTTCGCTGATTCCCCTACTGCTAGGGCCCGCCGCGGCCGAGTAGCCTCGGGCGCAGCTCAGGGGGAACGGAAAGGTGGGATCCAGTTCCATCGTCGACGAGCTGATACAGCTCGCACTCGGGACGGCCGACTTCGAAGACGAAGAGCGCTGGGCCGCGCTCCGGGAGCTCCACGCCCACGGGGGGCCCGCGGTGTTCGACCGGGCGTCGGAGCTGGTGGCCTCGGACGACGTGCGCCGGCGGGTGCTCGGGGCCGACCTCCTCTCGGACCTCGGACGGCGCTCGGGCACCGACGAGCGCTATCCCGGCAAGGAGGTCGACCGGGCGCTGCGATCCCGTGCGGTCGACCTCCTCCTCGATCTCGCCCACGACCCCGAGGCGGTGGTGGCCGCGGCGGCGGTGCGAGGGCTCGGGCAGCTCGAGGACCAACGGGGACTTCCGACGGTCCTCGATCTCGCCGACCACCCCGAGGCCGGCGTCCGGGCCGCCGTGGCCTGGGCGTTGCCGTCCCTCCTCCCGGTCGTCCACGAGGCGGCCCGCCCCCGGCTGGGCGACGACGCCAAGGCGGTGGCGGTCCTCGTCCGCCTGGCCGACGACGTCGACGACGACGTGCGCGACTGGGCCCTCTTCGACCTCGGCACCGTGCTCGACGTCGATACCGAAGAGGTCCGGGCGCTGCTCGCAGGTCACCTCGACGACCCGAGCGAGGAGGCGAGGACCGAGGCACTCCTCGGTCTCGCCCGTCGCGGCGACGAGCGAGCCGTCCCGGTCGTCCTCGACGGGCTCGCGGCCATCGAAGTCGAGCGGGCCATGGTCGAGGCGGCGGCGCACCTCGGTGACGACCGCTTCGCCCGGCCCCTCCGGCGCCTCGAGGCCTGGTGGTTCGAGGACCCCGAGCTCCTGCGAACGGCCATCGTCAACTGCGAGCCTTCGGCCCGGGCCCGCCGCGAGACGCGCGAGGAGCTCCTCCGGCGTTCGGTGCTGCGGGAGCTGCGCCGGCGCGACCGGTCCACCGACTTCTCGGTGGCCATCCTCGTGGCGCCGCTCGACTTCGAGCGGCTCGTCCACGTGGCCTGGAGCACCCCCGAGGGACGCTCAGGCCAGGTCTGGATGAGCGTGGCCGGGTTGCTCGCCCGCTCCGACGACGACGTGGTGACCGCAGCGCGCACCCTCGCCGAAGAAGTGCGCCAGGCGGTCGAGCGGGCGAACTGAAGGCGGGCCCGGTCTCAGGCGAGGACGGGCAGACCGGCGAACGCCGCGAGCAGCCCGAGGAACCCCGCGGCAAGGAGCGCGCTCACTACGCCCCGCCGGAGGGCCAGCAGCCAGACGGCGGCCAGTCCGAGGACGCCCACCTGCCACACGTGCGACAAGGCGAGGCCGAGTGGGATGGCCGAGCCGGCGATCGCCCCGATGGCCGCCGGACCTGACCCGCGAAGGAAGCTCTGAGCCCGCACGTTGGTCCGGAGGCGCTCGAACTGTCGGGCTCCGGCGAGGATGAAGGCGAACGACGGGGCGAACGCCACCACTGCGGCGAGGAGGGCCGCCCCGATGCCGCCGGCGGCGTAACCGACGGCCGACACCGTCTGGACCACGGGGCCCGGGGTGATCTGTCCGAGGGCCACGGCGTTCAAGAACTGGCCGCCGGTCATCCAGTGGTAGTGGTGCACCGCGTCGGCCTGCATGAGCGGCACGATGACGAAGCCGCCGCCGAACGAGAGGGCGCCCACCTTGAAGGCCACCCAGGCCACCGCGCCGAGGCCGCCGACCATCATCACGGCCGGGAGGAGGAAGGGGAGCAACATCGAGGTCCGCTCGGTCGGCGCGGCCGAGGGCCAGGACCGCACGATGAGCTCGATCAGGCCGCAGCCGAGCAGCACGACCACGAGGAACGGGCCGATGGTCGCGGCGGCCGCACCGCCGGCCACGACGTAGAGCACCCAGCGCACCCGCGGGCCGTTCTCACTCGCACTGAGGCCCCGCCAGCTGCCCGGGACGAGACCGGCCGCCGCTTGGAGGGCCACCGCCGGGACGGCCGCCCCGAAGCCGGCGGCAATGCCGCTCACCCAGTGCGGTGGATGGCTGCGGAGGAAGAGCACCGAGAGGAGGAGGATGAAGACGAGGCCGGGGACGATGAACATGAAGCCGCCGACGAGGCCGCCGAGCGTGCGGCGGAGGCGCCAGGCGCAGAAGATAGCGAGCTGCGTCGAGGCCGGACCCGGCAGGAGGTTGGTGGCCGCGATGGCGTGCTCGAAGTCCTCGTCGGAGATCCAGCCCCGATCGACCACGCACAGCTCTCGCAAGAGCGAGATGTGGGCCGGTGGACCCCCGAAGCCGATGGTGCCGATGCGGCCCCACTCGCGCGCGATGGTGGTGAGCGGGACCGGCGGGGTAGACGTCGATCGTGGCTCGGCATCGGCATCGTCGGGCGCCACCGGCGCATCGTAAGGGGTCAGGGTTGAACGAGACCGAGATGGAGCAATTGGCGGACCGCCTGGCCGCGCTGCCCGGGGTCGTCGCGGTGACCCTCGGCGGCTCGCGGGCCGTCGGCAACGCCCGGCCCGACTCGGACTGGGACGTCGGCCTGTACTACCGGGGCACGATCGACCCGGCTGACGTCGAAGCCCTCGGCTGGCCCGGCCGAGTGACGGGGCCGGGCGGGTGGGGTCCCGTGGTGAACGGCGGGGCTTGGCTCACCGTCGACGGGGCCAACGTGGACCTGTGTTACCGGGACCTGGACGAGGTCTTGCACTGGGTGGAGGAAGCGAAGGCGGGACGGTTCCGCATCGAGCGGCTCTCGACGCACTCGGTGGGGATCCCCACCTATGTCCTCGTCGGTGAGCTCGCGGTGAACAGGGTGCTGGTCGGGGAGCTACCCAGGCCCGCGTTCCCGGACGCCTTGACGACATCCGCACCGGCCGTCTGGCGGAGCTTCGTCGGGATGACGCTCTACATGGCCTCGGTCCATGCCACTCGGGGAGACGTGACCGCCACGGTGACCCTCCTCGGACAGGCTGTGCTCGGTGAAGCTCACGCCCGGCTCGCGGCCTCACGTGAATGGGCGCTGAACGAAAAGGGCATCGCGGAGCGAGCCGGCTTGGCCGAGGCGCACCCTGTGCTGGCCGCGGTCGGGATCTCGCCTGAGGACCTCGAGGCCACCGTCAGACGGATGAGCCAGGTGCTGGCGGTGGCTCCAGCCGCGCTTCGTGTTGAACCCGGACCCTGACGGCCCGAAGCTCGGCGTGGCGTCAGGACGCTGTCGTTCCTCTACGAAACGGCTGTCCGAAGCCGCTCGGCCACCTCTTCGACCCTGTTGACGATGAACGCGGCTGAACGGTCGGTGGTGCTGACCAGCAACGTCCGGCGTATTCCCGCCGGCGCCATCTGCGAGGACGCCGGCTGGATCCGAATCTCTCGAACATTCCGGAGCTCGGTCGACCAGCCATCGGCGCGGAGCCATCGTTCGATCCGATTCGGCCGGAACTCCAGGCGGGATCCCACGATGTGCAATCTGCCGCCTACGGCACGCCGACCGACGACCATGTTGGCCCGCCAGGAGTCCACGTCAGCGCAGCCACGTGCCGGGATCTAGTACTCCGGTGGCCCGACAGCAGAACGTCTGGTCCATAGGACGACGAACCCGACCAGCAACGTGACGATCACGACCAATGAGAGGATGACCACGATCCAATCGACCGAGACCGTCGTTCTCGAATAGACGACGTGTTTGCCGACCTTGATCGAGGCGCCGATCACATTGACCATCAACACACCTCATTCGGCCGCTGGGGTCGAGTCCCAGCACAACAGCCCATCGCCGACGTCGACGACCGAGCGGGTCACCATAGTTGGAGGTTGCGACTCGGTCGTGATGCACATCCCTGGCGGCACAGAGCTCAGACGTTCCCTCTGAAAGACCTCGACATCGCCAGCCAGGCAAGGACGGCCACGAAGTAGCAGGCGAGACCCAGGATCAACACGAAGTCGAAGCCGAAGGACATCGCAAGGATCGTGGCGAGGGAGGCCCCGACGACCGAGGCGAAGCCGTTGACCGCCCAGCCCCAGGCCACGTACTGGCGGGGGTGCTCGCCGAGCTGGGAGATCTCGCCGAGGCCGATCGGCATGAACATGCCGAAGCAGATGCCGAGAGGAGCGAGGACGAGGAACGTCACGAGGATGCGGACGAACAGCGCCGTCTGTAGGAGGGCGTTGGTCAACGGGGTGAGGCCGAACAGATAGAAGAGTGTGAGGGCAATGAGGAGGCCGAAGAGCACGGGGATGGCTGCCCGACGGTGGCGGACCCGCTGGCTGGCCAGGGCCCCGAGACCGGTGAAGACGAGGAGCGACATGAGGGTGATCGTGAGGGCGTAGGTCGGATAGCCGAGGAACAGGTTGAGCAGCTGCATCAGGGTGATCTCGAAGAAGATGAACCCGAGCCCGACGCCAGCGAAGAAGATCGCCGACACGCCCTTGCGGGGTAGGCGGACCCAGGTCTTGCGGATGGCCACGAAGGGCAGCAGGAGAAAGATCGTGGCGGCGAAGATCGAGATGGCGAGCAGGAGGACGAGCACCCGCTCCCCGACGGAGTTCTCCCGGTCGGCGCTGTTGAGTGGGTGGAAGAAGTTGGCCACGACCGTGCCGAAACGGGCGAAATGGTAGAAGTACGGGTCGTTGTCGGTCGTCGGCGTGATGTTGTACGGGTAGGCCGCGTAGAACGCTGGTAGCTGATCGGTCTGCGTCTTCACGACGCCGTTCACCGGGTTGGCCTTCGACGCGTGGCCCCCGACCGTGAGCACGGTGCTGTCGCTGACCGGCTTCATGCTGGCCAGGAAGCGGAACACCTCGGCCGGCGTGAAGGCGTCCCGGCTGACGAGGATCGTCGAGATCGGCAGGCCCAGGATCCCGCTCGGCGTGGTGGCCACCATGATATCGGCGGCGGGGTCGTGCACCCCCAGGTCGGCGAGGGCCTGGCGGGCGGTGGCCACGAAGCGCGACGTGCGTAGGTAGTAGACGTCGTCCACCTCGCCGAACTGGGCGACGAAGAGGCCACCGGACCGCAGGTGCTGGAGCATCGACTCGATGCCGTTGGTCGTGTAGAGGTAGCTCTCCGAGAGCACGTAGGCGCTCGAGAGCGCCCCGTTCGTCGCGGCGTAGCTGTCGGGTGCCGGGTACCAGATGAGGTTGTAGTGCTTCGCCGTCCGGGCCATGAAGGACCGGCCGTCGGCGTTGATGTAGCTGACGTGGGGGTTCTGGGCCAGGTGGCCGTCGAAGTTGGCGAAGGTGGTAGTCACGTAGCGCACGGTCACCGGATTGAGCTCGACCGCGTCGACGTGCCCGGCCCCGTAGTAGAGGGAGGCGAGCACCTCGCGGCCACCAGCGGCGCCGATGACCGCCTCCTGCCTCGGCGGGGAGCCGAGGAGGCGGAACGGGATCGAGCGGGGGTCCTGCGGGAAGCGGTAGCGGGCGAGGAAGGCTCTCGTGCCGTTCCACTTGAGGATCGACGCCCCGAGGATGCCGTCGTGGTAGAGCAGCAGCTGGTCGGGCCGACCGGCCGGGCGGGCCAGGTCGACCCGGATCACCGGTCCCCAGTCCGAGGCCACGGTCGTGCCGACGCCGATCTTGGTCTTGCTGCTGTCGACCCGCTGGGTCGGGAGGAGCCCGGGGCCGATCGTGAGGACGATCCCGACCACGAGGGCCACCGTGGCCAGGGCGAAGCGGGCCGGGTGGGCCGGCCGGGCCACCCACATGGCGCCGGCGGCCATCACGCTCACGGCGAGCATGACCGCGGCGGGGGCGCCGAGCGAGCTGATCACGTAGATCACGACGGCGCAGGCGAGGCCGGCGCCGAGGAGGTCGGCGAAGTAGAGGCCCCCGATGGCCTTCGGCGCGCGGCCGAACAGCGTGGCCGAGATGACGCCGGCCGGGACGAAGGACACGAACAAGCAGAGGCAGAGGACGAGCAGCATCACCAGGCTCTTGGCCGAGCCCTTCCCGTAGAGCCAAACGGCCAGGGTGTTGATGCGGATGGTGGCGATGATGATGTAGGCGACGACGGTGGCTACCGCGCCGAGGAGGAAGCTCCAGTAGAGGACGGTCTCGGTGGCCGCGGCCCGGAGGCGCTTCGAGATGGCCACCATTACGCCGCCGGCCCCGACGCCGAGCAGGGCGAGACCGATGACGAGGTACACGTAGTAGTAGAAGAGCTTGAACGAGACGATCCGCGTGTAACTGATCTCGATCAAGAGGGCCGAGAAGCTGATCGCGAGGATCTCGGCGTGGTGGCTGTAGCGCCAGGGCAACCGGGTCGGCGGTGCTGCGGCGTGCGTGGCTCGACGTCTCGCGGTGACCGCGACCATTGGCGGCTCACGTTAGGTGAGGCGGTGCGGCGGTCGCCGTGACCCCACCGGCCGACGGGGCCGACGGGGCTCTCAGCGAGGAAATCCCTGGTCGGAGCGCCTTTCACCCGCCCTGTGCGCCCGGGACGACCCCTCGGTATAGTGCGAACGTATGTTCGTACAGGCCCCGTCGGGGGCGGGGGGTCGGGCCCGCGACGGGGCCCGGGAGCGGCCGGATCTCGCGGCCTTGGCCGCCCGGGCCCGGCCGGTCTCGAGTGCGGCCAGCCGGCTCCTCCCATTGCCCGCACCCCTGGCCCCGCTCTTCTCCGACCGGGCCTTGCGACGCGGTTCGACGACGATGGTCACGGGGGCCCCGGGCGCGGGGGCCACCACCCTGGCCCTCACGCTCCTCGTCGGGGCCTCGCGCTCGGGCAGCTGGTGCGGGCTCGTGGGCCTGGCCGACCCCGGCGTGGTGGCGATGGCCGAGCTCGGCCTCGATCTCCTCCGCCTCGCGCTCGTCCCCGCGCCCGGCGGCGCCTGGGCCGAGGCCGCGGCCACCTTGCTGGACGGGGTCGACGTGGTGCTCGTGCGGGCACCCGGTCGCGTCGGGCTGACCGCCGGCCGCCTCCTCAGCGCGCGGGCGAAGGAGCGCAAGAGCGCGCTCGTCGTGCTCGGGGCCCGGGCCGCCGACTGGCCCGAGGCCCCCGACCTCACCGTGACGGTGACGGGGTCGACGTGGGTCGGGATCGGGACGGGCCACGGCCATCTGCGGGGCCGCCGGGCCGAGCTCTCGGTGACCGGGCGACGGTCGGCCGGCCGGGAGACCAGGCACACCGTCTGGCTGCCGGCGGCCGCCGGGGCGGCCGCCCCCCTCGACGCCGGTCACGCCGGCCGGTCGGCGTGACGCCTCGCCATGGAGCGGCTGGTCGCCCTCTCCTGCCCCCAGCTCCTCTCTGAGGGGGAGCGCGGCGAAGAACCCCGCGCCTTCCTCGAGGTCGTCCACGCGGTGGAGGCCTTCTGCCCCTGGGTGGAGACCACCTCGCTCGGGGTCTGCACGCTGCCCGCCCGGGGGCCCAGCCGGTTCTTCGGCGGGGAGGCCTCGTTCGTCGCCCAGCTCCGGGTGGCGGTGGCCGAGGTGCTGGGCGACGAAGAGGCGGTCGGCGTGGGGGTGGCCGACGGGCTCTTCGCCGCCCTCCTGGCCGCCCGTTCCGACGAGGTGGTGGCACCGGGGGAGACCGCGGGCTTCCTCGCCCCGTGGCCGGTCGGCGTGCTCGGCCGGCCCGACCTGGCCGTCACCTTGCCGCGCCTCGGCGTGCACACCCTCGGGCAGTTCGCGGCCCTCCCCACGCGCCACGTGCTCGCCCGCTTCGGGGCGGACGCCGCCGCCTGCCACCGGGTGGCCCGGGGGGAGGAGGGCGACCTCGTCGGGCTGCGCGACCCGGCGGTCGCCCGCCGGCTCCGGCGCCTCGATGGCGAGCTGCCTGACGTCACACCCCAGGCGGGGTTCTTCGGCGGGGTCTCCGACGCCGACGTCCGGGCCGCTCGCACCCTCGCCCGCCTCCAGGAGCGTCTCGGCCCCGAGGCCGTCGTGGTCGGTCGCCTCTCGGGCGGCCGGGGCCCGGCGGAGCGGGCCCGGTTGCTGCCGTGGGGGAGCCGGGACGCCGACCCCGCCTCGGCCCCCGTCCCCGACGGCGCCCCCTGGCCGGGTCGGCTCCCCCCGCCCTCGCCGGTCACCGTGCTCCTCCGGCCGCGCCCCGCCGAGGTGGTCGACCGGGCGGACCGGCCGGTGCGGGTCACCGGCCGGGGCCTCCTCAGCGCGTCGCCGCAACGGATCTCGGTGGACGGCGGCCCCTTCGCCGATGTCGGCGCCTGGGCCGGTCCCTACCCGGCCACCGATCGCTGGTGGTCGACCCGGCGGCGCCAGGCCCGCCTGCAGGTGGTGCTCGACAGCGGCGGGGCGCTCCTCCTCGCCGCCGAGCGCGGCCACTGGTCGGTCGAGGCGGCCTACGACTGATGATCCGTCACCCGCCCGCCGGCCCCCCCTACGCCGAGCTGCACGCCCACTCGGACTTCAGCTTCCTCGACGGCGCGAGCGATCCCGAAGAGCTCGTGGTCGAGGCCCACCGGCTCGGGCTCAGCGCCCTCGCCCTCACCGACCACCACGGCTTCTACGGCGTGGTCCGTTTCGCCGAGACGGCCCGGGTCCTCGGGCTCCCGACGGTCTTCGGGGCCGAGCTCACGCTGGCCCCCGCCGGCCCCCGGACGGGCGAGCCCGACCCGGTCGGCGCCCACCTCGTCGTGCTCGCCCGGGACCCCGAGGGCTACGCCCGCCTGTCGGTGGCCCTCGCCGACGCCCACCTGACCGGGGGCGAGAAGGGCAAGCCCGTGTGCACGCTCGAGGACCTGGCCGCCCGGCACGGCGGCCACTGGCAGGTGCTCACCGGGTGTCGCAAGGGGGCGGTGCCGTCCACCCTCGTGGCCGCCGGCCCCTCGGCCGCCCGGCGCGAGCTCGAGCGCCTCGTGGCCGTCTTCGGCCGTGAGGCCGTCGTGGTCGAGCTGTGGGACCACGGCGACCCGCTCGACACCGCCCGCAACGACGCCCTCGCCGTGCTCGCCGCCGAGGTCGGGGTCGACGCGGTGGCCACCAACAACGTGCACTACGCCACGCCGGCGGGCTACCGGTTGGCCACCACGCTCGCCGCCGTCCGGGCCAGGCGGCCCCTGGCCGAGCTGGAGGGGTGGCTGCCCCCGGCGGACACCGCGTGCCTCCGCTCGGGGGCCGAGCAGGCCCGGCGCTTCGCCCGCTGGCCCGGGGTGGTCGAGGGGGCGGCAGAGCTCGGGGCGCGCTGCGCCTTCGACCTGCGCCTCGTGGCCCCGAGGCTCCCCGACTTCGTGGTGCCCGAGGGCTACGACGAGCAGCGCTACCTGACCGAGCTCGTGGAGCGGGGCGGCCTCGAGCGCTACGGCCCGCGCCAGGCCGAGCGGGTGCCGGGGGCCTGGGCCCAGATCGACCACGAGCTGTCGGTGATCGGCGCCCTCGGGTTCGCCGGCTACTTCCTCGTGGTGTGGGACATCGCCGAGGTCTGCCGACGGCTCGACATCTACTGCCAGGGGCGGGGCTCGGCCGCCAACTCGGCCGTCTGCTACGCCCTCGGCGTCACCAACGTCGACGCGGTGGCCCTCGGCCTCCTCTTCGAGCGGTTCCTCTCGCCGGCGCGCGACGGGCCGCCCGACATCGACGTGGACATCGAGTCCGGCCGCCGGGAAGAGGTCATCCAGTACGTCTACGAGCGCTACGGCCGCCGCCACGCCGCGCAGGTGGCCAACGTCATCACCTACCGCCCGCGCTCGGCCATCCGCGACGTCGGCAAGGCCCTCGGCTACTCGATGGAGGAGGTGGGGGCCTGGGCCTCGGGCGTGGACCACGTCCACCACCGCGGCCCGGGCGCGGCGTCGGCCGTCACCGCGGTGGCCACCGAGGCAGCGCGGGCCGGGCCCGACGGCGGGGGTGCCCTGCCGCCGCTCGTGGCCGAGCTGGCGGTGGAGGTGCTCGACCGTCCCCGGCACCTCGGCATCCACTCCGCCGGCATGGTCATCTGCGACCGGCCGGTGGTGGAGGTGTGCCCGGTCGAGTGGGGGCGCATGCCCGGACGGACGGTGCTCCAGTGGGACAAGGACGACTGCGCGGCCATCGGGCTCGTGAAGTTCGACCTCCTCGGCCTCGGCATGCTCGACGCCCTCCACCGGGCGGTCGACCTCGTGGCCGAGCACCACGGGGTCGAGCTCGACCTCGGCCGGCTGCCCCAGGAGCCCGCGGTCTACGACCTCTTGTGCCGGGCCGACACGGTCGGGGTCTTCCAGGTGGAGAGCCGGGCCCAGATGGCCACCCTCCCCCGGGTCGAGCCGCGCTGCTTCTACGACCTCGTGGTCGAGGTGGCGCTGATCCGGCCCGGGCCCATCCAGGGTCAGGCGGTCAACCCCTACATCCGCCGGCGTCGCGGGCTCGAGCCCGTCACCTACCTGCACCCCCTCCTGGAGCCCATCCTCAAGCGCACGCTCGGGGTCCCCCTCTTCCAGGAGCAGCTGATGGAGATGGCCGTGGCCGTGGCCGGGTTCAGCGCGGCGGAGGCCGACGAGCTCCGTCAGGCCATGGCGGCCAAGCGCTCTGCCGCCCGCATGGAGCGGCTGCGGGCCCGCCTCTACGCCGGCATGGCCGAGAAGGGGATCACCGGCGAGACGGCCGACGCCATGCACCGCGCGCTCGCCGCCTTCGCCAACTTCGGCTTCCCCGAGTCCCACTCGGTGTCCTTCGCCCACCTCGTGTACTCCTCGGCCTGGTTGAAGCTCCACTACCCGACGGCCTTCTACGCCGGCCTGCTCAACGCGCAGCCCATGGGGTTCTGGTCCCCCCAGAGCCTGGTGGCCGACGCCAAGCGCCACGGGGTGGAGGTCCGCCGGCCCCACGTCGACCGGAGCCGGGCCACCGCCTCGCTCGAGGGCGGCGACCGGCCCGACGACCGGCCAGCCCTCCGGCTCGGCCTCCTCGGCGTGCGGGGCCTCGGGGAGGAGGTGGCCGAGCGGATCGCCGCCGGGCGTCCCTGGCGGGGCCAGGAGGACCTGGTCCGCCGGGCCGGGGTGAGCCGGGCCCAGCTGGAGCTCCTGGCCGCGGCGGGCGCCCTCGACGGGGGCGGCGGGGCGCGGTCCTCCCGCCGGGGCCTCCTCTGGTCGGCCGGGGCGGCGGCCCAGGCCACCCCGGACCGCCTGCCCGGGATCGTGGTCGGGACCGAGGCCCCGGAGCTGCCCGAGCCCACGGCCATGGAGGCCGTCGGCGACGACCTGTGGGCGCTCGGCCTCGCCCCGGAGCGCACGGCCATGGAGCTCGTCCGCCCGGCCCTCGTCGACCTCGGGGTGGTACCGGCCGACCAGCTGGTGGGCCAGCGCGACGGCAGCCGGGTGCTCGTGGCCGGGGTGGTCACCCACCGCCAGCACCCCGAGACGGCCCACGGCGCGGTGTTCGTCAACCTGGAGGACGAGACCGGCCACGTGAACGTGATCTTCTCCCGGGGCGCCTGGGCGAGGTGGCGCCACGTGGCCCGCCACGCGCCGGTCCTCCTCGTCCGGGGCCGCCTCGAGCTGGGGCAGGGGGCGGTCAACCTGAACGCCGAGCGGGTCGAGGCGCTCCGGCTCGGCGCCCCGGTGCCCGCGTCCAGGGACTTCCGCTGACGGGCCGGCCTGGGTGACCCGTCGCGGCCCGGCCGAGCACCTAACGTTGCAGGGCCGCAAGGACGTTCGAGGGGGTTCCAGCAGTTGGGCACGACACGAAGGGCACGGGCCGTGCTGGCCGCCGTACCCCGACGAGGCCTGGCCGTCGCCCTCGTGGCCCTCGTCGGGGCGGCCACGCTCGCCGGCTGCTCGGGGAGCCCCGCGGCCAGCCCGCCGACCACGGCCAAGAACCTCACGCCCACCACGTCGCGGCCGGCCAACCAGCCCCGGCCGGCCCCGACCACCACGGTGCCGGCCGGCGTGAGCAGCCTCGAGGGCCGGCTGCTCGCCGTCGGCGACCTGCCGGCCGGCTGGCAGCAGCTCAGTCGCTCGCCGACCCCGGTGGGCAGCGCCAGCACCGGGCTGGGCTCGGGGAGCTGCCTCAAGATCCTCCACACCGTGGGCGCGCCCCGGGCCGGGGCCACCGCCGACTTCACGACGGGCCCCGTGCAGCTGAACGAGGTGATCACGCAGTTCACCTCGTCGAGCGCGGCCGCCGCCGCCTACAAGTCGGCCAACTCGGTCCTCTCGTCGTGCACCAGCCTGGCCGGCGTGCTCGGCACGCCGTCGGTGGGCGGCACCATCGGACCGCTCAGCTTCCCGTCGGTGGGCGACGAGAGCACGGGCTACGCCCTCGACATCACGGCCCAGAACTACTCGAAGCCGGTCCAGCTCGTCGTCGGCCGGTCCGGGCCCTACCTGATCCAGCTCTACGGGATCAGCACCACGACCCCGACGTTGCACCAGCTCGCGGTGCTGGCCTTCAACAAGGCCAACGGCTGACCCGATCGCTCACACGACGAGCCCGCGACCGGCGACGAGCGGGAGGTCGAGGGCGGTCACGAGGCCCGGCGGCGCGGCCACCACCGCCGGCACCGCGTTCACGAGGCGCATGGCCGTGGCCTTGAGCCCGGCGGTGTTGTGGTCGCCGTCGGTGCCGAGGAGCTGCACGTCCACCGTGTAGTTGGGCTCGCCGGTGACGACCACCCGGTAGCAGCCGGCCCCGGCCGGCTGGGGCCAGTCGGGGGCGAGGTCGTCGTCGAGGCGGGTGACGTGCTCCAGCACCACGAGGGCCCGCCCGTCGCGCTTGCCCCGCACCTCGAAGTGGAGACCCGCCGCCGTGCCGGCGGCCACCGGGCCGGCGGGGAGCTCGAGGTCCCGCACGGCCGGGACCCGCTCGTACCACTCCTCGACCTCGTCGAGCTCGACGCCGAGGCCGGCGGCGATCTGGCGCACGACGCTGCCCCAGGCCGTCGTGAGCACGCCCGGCTGGAGCAGGAACGGCACGTCGTCGAGCGGCTGGCCGAAGCCCATGATGCCGAAGAGGACCATCGCCTGGTTGTAGGTGTTGTAGTTGAGGATCTCGAGGCAGCGCACCTCTTCGATGCGCTCGCTGATGCCGGTGACGGCCAGCGGCAGTACGTCGTTGGCGAAGCCCGGGTCGATCCCGTTCACGAAGATCGAGACCCCGCCGTCGAGCGCCGCCTGGTGCACCGGCGCCGCCAGGTCGTCGACCACCCCGTAGGGGTACTGGAGGAAGACCGGCCCCGACGCCACCACGTTGCAGCCCGCCCGGAGGAAGCGCTCGAGGTCGGCCAGGGCCTCGAAGAGCCGGTCGTCGGCCATGGCGGTGCAGACGATGCAGTCGGGGACGAGCTCCAAGAGCCCGGCGGCGTCGTCGGTGGCCGTCACCCCGAGCTCGCGCCCGAGGCCGGCCAGCTCGCCGGCGTCCCGCCCGACCTTGTCGGGGTTCGAGACGAAGAGCCCGACCAGTTCGAGGTCCGGTCGGGCGTCGATGCCGGCGATGGCGTGGCGCCCGACGTTCCCGGTGCTCCATTCGACGACGCGGAGCGTCATGGGTGGTCTCCTCTCGTGAGGGCCGGCGACATCCGGTCGGTCACAGGTCGGGCAGACCGAAGTCGAGGGTCGGGGCGTCGGTCCCGCCGTCGGCCTCGAGGACCTTGCCCGTGACGAACGAGCTGGCCGGCGAGGCGAGGTAGAGGACGGCGGCCGCGATCTCCTCGGGGTCGGCGATGCGCCGGAGCGGGGTGGCCGCCTCCATCTCGGCCCGGAGTGCGTCGTCGGTGAGGACGATGTCGAGGGCCGAGGTGGCTGTGGACCCCACGGCCACCGCGTTGACCCGCACCCGCGGCGCGAGGTCCCTGGCCGCCAGGTGTGTGTAGTGGAGCAGCGCCGCCTTGACCGTGCCGTAGGCGAGGAAGCCGCGACCAGCCATCCGGCCCATCGCCGAGGCGATGTTGACGATGGCGCCGCCGTCGCCGGCCAGCATGTGGGGCACCGCGGCGAGGTTGAGGGCGTGGGCCGTGGTGACGTTGAACCGGAAGGCGTCCTCCAGGAACTTGGGGGACGTGTCGAAGAACGGCAGGGGCATGGCCCCGCCGAGGTTGTTCACGACCACGTCGAGCCGGCCGAAGGCGTCGACCGCCGTCGTGGCCAGCGAGGCGATGATGTCGAGCTTCGAGAGGTCGCCCGAGACGGTGACGGCCCGCCGGCCGAGCGCCCCGACCTGCTCGGCCACCTCGGCCAGCTGGGACTCGGTGCGCGCCGCGATGACCACGTCCGCCCCGGCCTCGGCGAGGGCGAGGGCGCTCGCCGCCCCGATGCCCCGCCCGGCCCCGGTGACGACGGCCGCCCGGCCGTTCAGCGAGAAGCGCTCGAGGACCACGGCGCGGGGGGGTGATGGCAGGGCATCGCCGGGGGACTGTAGCCAATGACGATGTCGGGGTCAGCCGAGATCGATGCGGAGGTGGTGCCCGAGGTCGCCGACGAGGTCGACGAGCATGTGGAGGGCCACGATGCGCCAGGCCCCGTCGACGCGCTCGAAGCGGTGGCGGTAACGCCCGGCGATGATCGGCTGGAGGGCGAGTTCGCCCGGCACCGCCTGGAGGACCGTGAAGTACGACCGTGAGGCGGCCGTCCCTGCTTCCTCGTCGACCTCGACGATCAGGTTGGTCACGAGGTGCTTCGTGCGGGGCGTGCCGTCCTCGTAGCGGCGGGTGGTGGCGTTGTAGAGGGCGAGCACCTCGTCGCGGCCCCGCCGCACGTCGTCGTAGCCCTCGAACGTGACCTCGGCCGCGGCGAGGAGGTCGGCCACCCCCTCGAAGTCCCCGGCGTCGATGCGCTCGGCGTAGGTGGCCACGAGGTCGGCCACCGCGTCACGGCCCGCGCCCACCGTCCGCCGACCTCAGCTGGGCCAGGACCGGCTCCAGCCCGTAAAAGTTCCCGGGAGGAGGTCGGGGAATTGGGCCCCGCAGGAGGCCTGTGGGCCCGCGCTCACCAGGGTGGCGCCGTAGGAGACGCCCGGCTCTGGCGTCCAGTCCGCCGGCACCGGGGCGTTCGGCGTGGGCTCCTCGTTGTCCTCGATGTCCCAGCACCGCCCGTCGGGCGACCGGCCGACAGCGAGGAGGACCCGTTCGTCCGGGCTCATGATCACGTCGACGCTGTTGGCCGGCTGCGAGGTGACCTGGCTGAACGTCACCGCGAGCTCCGGCTCGCCCTGGGCGAGCTCGCTTACCAGCAAGGCTTCTGAGTTGTACTGCTCGCCCGAGTCGACGAACACCGTCCTCGCCGAGGCGACGGCGTTCATGAGGTTGGACTGGGTCGAGCTGTCCCCGGCACCGCCGCCGGTCCCGAAGGCCCGGGGCACGGCAAGTGCCGCCACGACGACGACGACCACGCCGACGCCCAACAGGCGGAGGCCGAGCCCGCCCCGGGCGATTCCTTCGTCGCCCACCGGTTCGGCGCCGGGCCGTCCCTGCCGTCCGTCGTCCTCTCGGCCCGCCGAGCCCCTGCTCACTGTGCCCCCCTCGAGCTACCGGCCGCCCAGGCTATCCGGGGTTCGCCGCACGGTCGTCGGCCTCGAGGGATCACGGAGTGGGTGGGAAGGAGTCCCTCAACTGGGGAACGACGGTCCCCAGCCCACGGTGCTCCCGCCCGTCGTCAGATAGGCGTCCCCGTAGCCGCAGCCGCCGGTCACCTGGACGCCCGGTCGCGTGCCGTCGTAGGAGAGCCCGTGGGCCGACGTCGCCTTGGGGTACCCGTCGGTGGTGCCGTAGAAGGGCTCTTCGTTGTCCTCGATGTACCAGCAACGGTCGTCCGTCGACTCGTCACCCACGATGACGATGTAGCCGTCGGGGCTGACGGCCAACGAGACGCTGTGCGGCGGGCCGTCGGTCGTCACGAGCCAACTGGTCACCGAGAGCTCTGCCTCCGCCTCGTCGATCTGCGAGAGGATCGACAGCCCCCGCGGGAAGGCACCCTGGTCGACGAAGATGGTGCGGAGCGATGCCACCGCGTTGACCAGGTCCGACTGGGCCGAGCTGTCCGCCCCGCTCCCGCCGGTGCCGAAGGCCCGGGGCACGGCGAGCGCCGCCCCGACCACGACCACCGCCCCGACGGCAAGGAGGCGGACGCCGAGGCGGGCCCGGCTCGTCCCCTCGGTGGCCGGACCGATGGGGTGGTCGTGGCGGTCGGTCCCCCGACCGGCCCGGCCTCCGCTCATCGCGCCACCCCGAGGTCGAGGCGGCCCGGGCTTAGCGCCGCCATCGCCGGCCGGTTCCCGCCGCCGAGGGCCGCCTGAGGGCATGAGGTCTGCCGGTCAGCTGGGGAAGGACGGTCCCCAACCGACGATGTGGTTGCCGTTGAGGTAGTTGTCGGCGTAGCCGCAGGACCCGGTGGCTTGGTAGCCCTGGACCGTGGCGTTGTAGGAGAGGCCGTGAACCGCGCTGGCGAGCGGGAGGCCGCCGGTGGTGAGCGTGGACTCCTCGTTGTCCTCGGCGTACCAGCAGCGGTCGTCGGTCGATTTGTCGGCGACGACGATGATCGACCCGTCGGGGCTCACCGCCAACGAGACGTTGTGCGGCGTGGCGTTGGACTGCACGAGGCTTGCCGTCAGCGTGAGCTCGGGCTCGCCCTCGTCGACGGCCGAGATGGCCCACGGCGTGCTCGGGTACATGCCGTGGTCGATGAAGAGGGTCCGGAACGAGGCCAGGGCGTTCATCAGGTCCGACTGGGCCGAGCTGTCCGCCCCGCTCCCGCCGGTGCCGAAGGCCCGGGGGACGGCGAGGGCCGCTAGCACCAGGACGACCGCGCCGACCACGAGCAGCCGAGGTGCCAGGTGACGGCGGGCCGGGAACACCCCTGGCCGCCGCTCCTGCCGGGCCGTCGGCGGCGACTCGCCCCCCTCGCGCTCGCTCATTGCTGGACCACCCTCATCGGTCTCGACCCGCCCCAGCCTACCGAGGTCGGTCGCGGGCCACCGGGGTCCGGCTCAGGTCGGGTACGTGGGTCCCCAGCCGGAGAAGGTGGCGGACGGGTTGGGCCCGCTGCTCACGTAGGCGTCGGCGGAGCCGCACGCGGTGATGCCGCTCAGACCTTTGGGGGTGCCGGCGTAGCTCACCCCCTGGTTCAACGTGGCGAAGGGGGGCAGGGGGTTGGCCGGGATGTGGGCGGCCTCCTCGTTCACCTCGGCGTACCAGCACCGCCCGTCGGCTGACATGGACGCCAGCATGACGACGTTGTGGTCCAGGCTCACGGAGAAGGAGATCTGGTGGGCTGGCGAGGTGTTGACCGTGTTGGTGGCGACGAACGTCAATTCGGGCTCCGAGCCGGCGAGCTCGCTGGCGAGCGAGGCGCCGAACGGGAAGTTGGCGTTGTTGGCGAAGATGGCCTTCAAGGCGATCACCGCGTTCGTGACGTCGGACTGGGACGAGCGGTCCTGGGCCCCCGACCGGACGCCGAGGAAGGTCGGGACGGCGATGGCCATGAGGATGGCCATGATGAGCAGCACCACCATCAGCTCGATCAGGGTGAAGCCGGCCTCGCCCCCCTCGTCTCGACCGTCCGCCACCGCCGCTGCGCCGGGGCGCGCGACGGGCACGCCGTCGCCCACGTCCTCCTGCCCCCTCCGTCCCCCCGGGGCCCCTCACCCCGAAGCGTGACCCGAGCGTAGCGCCAGGTCGGATCGATGGGAGAGCAGATCAGCGGCCTGTTTGCGTCAAATTCACCTAGTACCAATGAGCGCTTTGCGTTGGTGCTCGGCCATCAGGCCGAGGGCGTCGGTCGGCGGGTGGGCGAGGTGCGCCCCGGCCGGCGGTGGCGGGGTGGGCACGGCCGAGCAGATCGGGTGGAAGTCCGAGAGGTGGGCCGAGCCGGCCGGCAGGGGGCCGGTGAAGGGGTTGCGGGGCCGGGCGAGGGTCGGGGGCTCGGCGAAGGGCGGACGCCTGGCCCTGAAGTCGAAGTAGTCGAGGAGGTTGTGGGCGTTGGCATCCCGGTAGGTCAGGGCGGGCAGGTTCCACTTGGTCTCGACCAGCTTCAGGATCGAGGTGTGCTCGGCCACCTGGTGGGAGACGTAGTCCCGCCTCGACCAGGGCGAGACCATGGCGAAGGGCACCCGGAAGCCCGTCATGTCGTAGCTCCCGGGCTGGTCGGGGGGCACGGTGATCGCCGGGGGCACGTTGTCGGGCGGGATGGCCGGTTGGGGCGGCACATGGTCGTACCAGCCGCCGTGCTCGTCGTAGGTCCAGATGAGCGCGGTCTTGTCCCACGCCGGTGAGTGCAGGACGGCCTCGATCATGGTCGCCGCGTAGGCCTCGCCGATCGAGATGTCGCCGCCCTCCTCCGAGAGGTTGGTGTAGGGGTCGATCATCGAGAACGCCGGGAGGTTCCCCGAGGCCGCGTCGGCGAGGAACTGCTCGAAGTGCACGACCTTGCCGTTGTGCTGGTTGCGTTGGTAGACGGGCAGGAACAGGGCGCAGCTCGGCGCGTCGGGGTAGTAGTTCTTCCAGCTGATCCCGTGGGCGTCGAGCCGGTCGAAGATGGTCCCGTTGGGCGGCTCCCCCGTGATGCCCGTGCCGTTGGTGGCCACGTTGCCGAGCGCCGTCGCGCCCATGAGGAACCGCCGGTTCGGGAAGGTCTGGGCCATCACCGAGCAGAAGTAGCGGTCCCCGATCGGGAACTGGCTGGCGAGGGAGTAGTAGAAGGGCAGGTCCTCGCCGGTCCAGTAGCCCATGGTGGCCGGGCCGCAGGCCTTGACGAACCCCATGTTGGTCCCGTGGTCCCAGCTCACGTGGGAGGCGTCCCACGACTGGGAGACACCCGAGTCGGCGTAGCCGCACGTGTTGGGGTTGTGGAACGAGCGGACGTAGCCGCCGGACGGGTCGGGGTTGAAGTTGACCGGCCGGCCCCCGGGTCCGGGGGTGAGGCCGTCGCCCCGGCCGAGCATGCCGAGGTGGTCGTCGAAGGAGTGGTTCTCCATCATGAGCACGACGATGTGCTCGATCTGCGGCAGCGTGTCGGTCCCGGCCGGGAGGGCCGGGTGGGGGAGGGTGTCGGGCGGGAGGACGGCGCCGCCCGGGCCGGCCCCGAGGGCCTTCGTCGACGCCGCGCCGGCCGGGAACTGACCGGCGACCGACGCCACACCGGCCGCCGTCCCGGCGGCGAGCGCGGCACGGAGCACGTCGCGTCGGTGGAAGCGTCGGTCCCCTCCGGCCACGGCCGCCGACCCTACCTGTCGGGACGAGGGCCGTCGGGTGCGCCGTCAGCTGGGGTAGGTCGCGCCCCAGCCCGAGAAGATGCTCGTGGGGCCGGGACCGGTCCTGATGTAGTTGTCCTGCACCCCGCACAAGCTCACACCCGCGAGGCCCTTCTGCGTGCCGGCGTACGACACGCCGAGCGCGGTCGTGGCGTAGAAGGGGGCAGCCGGGAGCGGCGGTGTGATCAGCTCCTCGTTGACCTCGGCGTACCAGCACCGAGCGTCGGCCGACTCGTCGGCCACCACCACCATGTTCCCGTCGATGCTGATCTGGATGGAGATGGCGTGGGCGGGCGAGGTGGTGACGGTGTTGACCGCGACGAAGTTCAGCTCGGGCTCGGAACCCTGCAGCTCGGCGACCAGGCTCGGGTTGGTGGCGAACTTCCCGTCGGTCACGAAGAGGGCCTTCAGACCGATGACGGCGTTCGTGAGGTCCGACTGGGCCGAGCGGTCCTCTGCCCCCGACCGCACGCCGAGGAAGGTCGGGATGGCGATGGCCATGAGGATGGCCATGATGAGGAGCACCACCATGAGCTCGATCAGCGTGAAGCCGCTGTCGGCCCCCTCCTCGAGCCCATCGTCGGTCTCGCCCGACGATGGGCGCCGCGCGTCGAGCGCGCCCCTCCGCACCAGCTGTTCCCCTCCGTCTGTCCGGGGCCCCTCACCCCGGCACTCGGACGCCGCCCGGCCGTTCCCCGACGGCCGGCGCCCGACCCCAGGGTATCGACGGCCTTGGGCTGTTGGGGTGCGGGCCGGCGCCGCCTCAGCCGCCGAGCAGCCGCTCCATTCGCCCGGCCATCGCGCTCGGCCGGCCACGGCGGGTCTCGCTCCGGTCGGCGAGGGCCATGGCGTGGAGCGCCGCGTTCACGCCGAGCCACCGCAGGGGCTCGGGCTCCCAGCGCGGCCACCGGTGGCCCACCCAGGGCAGGGCGACGAGCTCGCTGTCCCGACCCAAGATGAGGTCGGCGAGGGTCCGACCGGCGAGGTTCGAGGTGGCCACGCCGTCACCCACGTACCCGCCGCCCCAGGCGAGCCCGGTCGGGCGGTCGAGGCCCACCGACGGGTACCAGTCCCGGGGCACGCCGATCGGCCCGCCCCAGCGGTGCGTGATCTCGGCCTCGGCGAGCGCCGGGAACAGTTCGACGAGCGCCCGGTGGACGTCGCGGTGGATCCTCGTCGAAAGGTCGTGGCGACGGCCGATGTCCGAGCCGTAGTGGTAGGGCGCCCCCCGGCCGCCGAAGGCCAGCCGGCCGTCGGCCGTGCGCTGGCCGTAGATGATGAGGTGGCGATAGTCGGCGAACGTCTCCCGACGGGCCAGCCCGGCCTCGGCCCAGAACGACTCGGGGAGGGGTTCGGTGGCGAGCATGAGCGAATAGATGGGGACGAGCGTGCGCTGCTCACCCGGTAGGTCCGGGGTGAAGCCCTCGAGGGCCCGCACGACGACGTCGGCCCGTACCGAGCCGTGGTCCGTACGGACGACCGGCCGACGGCCCGGGCCGCCCGGCTCGACGGCGAGCGCCGTCGTGCGCTCGTAGAGGGCCACCCCCCGGCGCTCCACCGCGTCGGCCAGCCCCCGGACCAGTCGGGCCGGGTCGATCGCCGCACAGTGGGGCGTGTAGGTGGCGCCGAGGACCCCTTCGGCCCCCATGACCTGCTGCGCCTCGTCGGCCTCGAGCCAGCGCAGGTCGTCCTCGGCGGCCCCGTGGGCCCGGGCCGCCTCGACCCGCTGACGGCCCCGGATCACCTGCGCCGGGTTGCGGGCGGCGACGACCGTGCCCCCCTTGGCGAAGCGGCAGTCGATGCCCTCGGCCTCGGCCGCCCGGCCGACCTCGTCGACGGTGTCCTCCATGACCCGGCGGAGGGCGGTGGCGGCCGGCGCCCCGTGTTCCCGGCGGAGCCGCTCGTCGGAGGCGGCAAAGAGGGCGCTGCACCAGCCGCCGTTGCGCCCCGAGGCGCCGAACCCCGCGACCTCTCGCTCGAAGACCGCTATCCGCAGGTCGGGTTGGGCGAGGGCGAGCGAACGGGCGGTCCAAAGACCGGTGTAGCCGCCGCCCACGACGGCCACGTCGACGTCGAGGTCGCCGGGGAGGGAGGACCGGTAGGTGACCGGTCCCTCCAGGCCGTCCCACCAGAGCGACAGGCGCCGGTAGGGACCGGCGCCCGGGGTCAGACCCGTCGCCACGCCTCGGTGAGGACGTCCCGGATGATCTGCACCATGATGTCGATCTCGTCCTGGCCGCAGATGAGCGGAGGCGAGAGCTGGACGACGGGGTCGCCGCGGTCGTCGGCCCGGCAGATGAGGCCGGCCTCGAAGAGGGCACCGGAGAGGAAGCCTCGCAGCAGGTTCTCGCTCTCGGCCTCGTCGAAGGACTCCTTCGTCCCCTTGTCCTTCACGAGCTCGATCCCGTAGAAGTACCCGTCGCCCCGGACGTCGCCCACGATCGGGAGCTCGTAGAGGGTCTCGAGCGCCTGTCGGAAGTAGCCCTCGTTGGCCCGGACGTGGGGGAGGATCCCGTCGCGCTCGAAGACGTCGAGGTTGGCCAGGGCCACGGCGCAGCTGACCGGGTGCCCGGCGAACGTGAAGCCGTGGGTGAAGCTCCGGTCGCCGTGCAGGAACGGCTCCACCAACCGGTCGGTGGCGATCATCGCCCCGAGCGGGGCGTACCCGCTCGTGAGGCCTTTGGCCACCGTGATCATGTCGGGCTGGTAGCCGTAGCGCCCGGCCGCGAAGTACTCACCGAGCCGGCCGAAGGCGCAGATCACCTCGTCGGAGACCATCAGCACGCCGTAGCGGTCGCAGATCTCACGGACCCGGGCGAAGTAGCCGGGCGGGGGAGGGAAGCACCCGCCGGCGTTCTGCACCGGCTCGAGGAAGACGGCGGCGACGGTGTCGGGACCTTCGATCTCGATGGCCCGGGCGATCTCGTCCGCCGCCCAGCGGCCGAAGGCCTCGAGGTCGTCACCGTGCTCGGGCGCCCGGTAGAAGTTCGTGTTGGCCACCTTGACCGACCCCGGCACGAGCGGCTCGAACGGCGTGCGGAGGGCCGGGATGCTCGTGATCGAGAGCGCACCCATCGTCGTGCCGTGGTACGCGATATTGCGGCTGATGACCTTGTAGCGGTTGTGCTCGCCGATCAGCCGGAAGTACTGGCGGGCCAGCTTCCAGGCCGACTCGACCGCCTCGGACCCGCCCGACGTGAAGAAGACCCGGTTGAGGTCGCCGGGGGTGAGCGAGGCGATCCGCTCGGCCAGCTCGATGGCCCGGGGGTGGGCGTAGGTCCACAGCGGGAAGTAGGCGAGCTCGCTCGCCTGCTTGGCCCCCGCCTCGGCCAGCTCGGTCCGGCCGTGGCCGAGCTGGCTCGTGAAGAGGCCGGCCAGGCCGTCGAGGTAGCGCTTGCCCCGCTGGTCCCACACGTAGGCGCCCTCGCCGCGCACCATGACCGGCACCTCGTGGTGGGGCCCGTAGGCGCCGAGGCGCGTGAAGTGCATCCAGAGGTGACGGTGGGCCCGCTCGCTCAGCGTGTTGTCGCCGACGGTGCCGCTGACCGGTGCCATGTCGCTCATCGGGTCCCCCAGGTGTAGGTCTGCTTGGCCAGCTTCAGGTACACGAAGGACTCGGTGGACCGGACGCCGGGCACCGACCGGATGCTGTCGTTCAGCAGCTGCAGGAGATGCTGGTCGTCCTCGCACACCACCTCGACGAGGAGGTCGAAGGAGCCGGCGCACATGACCACGTAGTCGACGTCGTCGAGCGCCGCCAGCTTGCTCGCCACCTGCCGCACGTCGCCCTCCACCCGGATGCCCACCAGGGCCTGGCGGTGGAAGCCCAGCTGCAGGGGATCGGTCACGGCCACGATCTGGATGACCCCGGTCTCCCGGAGGCGCTGGACCCGCCGGCGGACCGCCGCCTCCGAGAGCCCGACCTCCTCGGCGATGGCCCCGTAGGGCCGCCGGCCGTCCCGCTGGAGGGCCTCGATGATGGCCCGGTTGGCCTCGTCGAGCAGCGAGGAGGGGACCGAGGCGAGGGTCGACTCAGGCACGGCCGCCTCGTCGGCCTCGGCCGAGTGGTTGCCGTTGTTCATGTCGGAGCTGACGGACATCGTGGTGCTGGTGGCCTTTCGGGCGGGAGGCGGCGGCCGGCCGCTACGGCGAAGGGACGACGAATTCTGTCACGCAGGGCCCCTAAGTCAAGGCGATCCGGCGCGCCACCAGAATGTCACACCGGTATCGCTTGTATGGCGCCGGCCGTTCTGTGATCCTTTGGACGTCGGGCGCCGGCCGGTCCGTGGCGCAGCCGGTGCAAGGAACGAGCCGGGAGTGGGTCGTGGACAGTCTGCGCAACTTCATCGGGGGCCAAGAGGTCGAGGCGGTCGACGGCACGACGGCGCCGGTGGTCGATCCGAGCACCGGGGAGGCCTACGCCGAGGCCCCCGTCTCGGGCCCGAAGGAGGTCGACCGGGCGGTCCAGGTGGCCGCCGAGGCCTTCGCCAGCTGGAAGCGGACCACCCCCTCGGAGCGCAGCCTCGCCCTCTTCCGGATCGCCGACGCCCTCGAGGCGAGGGCGGGCGACCTCGTGGCGGCCGAGAGCAAGAACACGGGCAAGCCGGTCGAGCTCACCACGTCCGAGGAGATCCCTCCGATGGTGGACCAGATCCGCTTCTTCGCCGGCGCCGCCCGGCTGCTCGAGGGCCGGTCGGCCGGCGAGTACATGGCCGGTCACACCTCCTTCGTCCGGCGCGAGCCCATCGGGGTCTGCGCCGCCGTCACGCCCTGGAACTACCCGATGATGATGGCCGTCTGGAAGTGGGCGCCGGCCCTGGCCGCCGGCAACACGATGGTGCTCAAGCCCTCGGACACCACACCGGTCACGACGCTCCTCATGGCCGAGATCATGAGCGAGCACCTCCCGCCGGGCGTCCTGAACGTCATCTGTGGTGACCGGGACAGCGGTCGGGCCCTCGTCGAGCACCCCACGCCGGCCATGGTGTCGGTGACGGGGAGCGTCCGCGCCGGCATGGAGGTGGCCGGTGCCGCGGCCACCACCCTGAAGAAGGTCCACCTGGAGCTCGGGGGCAAGGCGCCGGTGATCGTCTTCGACGACGCCGATCTCGTGGCCACGGCCGAGGGCATCGCCGGGGCCGCCTACTTCAACGCCGGGCAGGACTGCACTGCCGCCACCCGGGTGCTGGCCGCCCCCCGGGTCCACGGCGACCTGCTCGACGCCCTCGTCGAGGCGGCGAAGAGCACCACCGTCGGTGGGCCCGACGTCGAGGGGGCCGACTTCGGCCCGCTCAACAACGCCAATCAGCTGGCCCGGGTGCAGGGGTTCCTCGAGCGCGTGCCGTCGCACGCCCGGGTGCTCACCGGCGGGGAGCAGGTGGGCGACCGGGGCTACTGCTTCGCCCCGACCGTGGTGGCCGGCCTCCAGCAGAACGACGAGCTGGTGCAACAGGAGGTCTTCGGTCCCGTCATCACGGTCCAGGAGTTCGACGACGAGGCGCAGGCGCTCGAATGGGCCAACGGCGTGCCGTACGGGCTGGCCTCGAGCGTCTGGACGCGCGACCACGGTCGGGCCATGCGCATGGCCCGCGACCTCGACTTCGGCTGCGTCTGGATCAACACGCACATCCCCCTGGTGGCCGAGATGCCCCACGGCGGGTTCAAGCGCTCGGGCTACGGCAAGGACCTGTCCGTCTACGGCTTCGAGGACTACACCCGTCTCAAGCACGTGATGAGCAACATCGAGGTCTGACGACGTCCCTCGGGAGGGCGCACGCATGATCGTCGGGATCCCCACCGAGCTGAAGGAGGACGAGTACCGGGTGGCGATGACGCCGGCCGGCGTCCGGGAGCTCACCTCGGCCGGTCACACCGTCCACCTGGAGCAGGGTGCCGGCATCGGTTCGGCCCTCCCCGACGAGCTCTACACGAGGGTCGGGGCCAAGCTCGTGAGCGACCCCGACGAGCTGTGGGCGGAGTCCGACCTCGTGTGCAAGGTGAAGGAGCCCATCCCCGAGGAGTACCACCGGCTGGGGCTGCGCCGGGACCAGGTGCTCTTCACCTATCTCCACCTGGCGGCGTCGAAGTCCTGCACCGAGGCGCTGCTGGCCGCCGGCAACACCGCCATCGCCTACGAGACGGTCCAGCTCGACAACGGCTCCCTCCCGCTCCTCGCCCCGATGAGCGAGGTGGCGGGCCGCATGTCACCGCTGGTCGGGGCGCACCACCTGATGAAGCCGGGGGACGGCCGCGGCGTGCTCGTGAGTGGCGTGCCCGGCGTGCTGAGCGCCAAGGTCGTGGTGCTCGGGGCCGGCGTGGCCGGGATGGCCGGTGCCCAGCTGGCCGTGGGCATGCATGCCGACGTGCACATCCTCGACCGGAACCTGGAGCGGCTGCGCCAGGTCGACCAGCACTTCCGGGGCGCCCTCGAGACCGTCGCCTCGAGCGCCCACGCCATCGAGGAGCACTGTCTCGACGCCGATATCGTGATCGGCGCCGTGCTCGTGGTCGGGGCGCTGGCACCCAAGCTCGTGAGCGACGACGTGGTGGCCCGCATGCGACCCGGGTCGGTGCTCGTCGACATCTCGGTGGACCAGGGCGGCTGCTTCGAGTCCACCCATCCGACCACGCACTCCGACCCCGTCTACCGGGTGCACGACTCGGTCTTCTACTGCGTGGCCAACATGCCGGGCGCCGTGCCGCACACGTCGACGCTGGCCCTCGCCAACGCCACGATCCCCTACACGCTCGAGATCGCCGGCCACGGCTGGCGAGAGGCCGTGCGCGACGACCCCGCGCTGGCCCACGGGGTCAACGTGAGCGACGGCGTGGTCACGTACGAGTCGGTGGCCGAGGCCAACGGCCTCCCGTGGACCCCGCTCGACGAGCTCCTCGGCTGAGGGCGGTCCGGCCGGCTGCCGGTCGCCCGACCGTCAGTCCCGGCGCAGGATCGAGCCGATCACGAGGGTGATCAGGCCCATGATGATGATGCCGATGGAGGACACCAGCGCGCCGTAGGAGATCAGCTTCGGCAGGTAGTGGCTGTGCTGGAGGTAGTAGATGGCGGGCATCAGGAAGCCCACCCCCCAGATGATCACCGCCAGGCCGAGCACGAGCACCCAGCCGCCGGCGGCCTTCACCTTGGAGTCGCTCGGCGCCGCCGCGGCCGGGCTGACCGGCCAGGCGCTCGGCGTCGACTCAGCTGCCGCGGGCGCGGGCTCGGCGGGGACTTCGGGCTGCCAGGTGTCGGCAACCGGCGCGGCCGGCGGCATGACCTGGTCCGGGGCGACCTGGAAGCCGGCCGGTCGGTCGGCGAGGACGGGGTCGGGCGTCGTCATGACGGCGCCGGTGGCCGCGTGGACGCCGGTCGAGGGATCGTCGACCGCCGTGCCCGTTGAGGTCGGCGCGGGCCCGGGCTGCGCCTCGGGTGGGTACCACTTCCCGTCGCTGGCCAGCCACCAGCCTGGACCCTGCGATACGTCACTCATCTGGCCCCCTTTGGCCCGCCGCAGCGCTGTACTGGCGCCCGGCGTCGTCCCGAATTCACGCCGCCAACGCGGTCGCCCAGTCCCCCCGGCGACGACGCGCGGCGACCGGTCGGTCGCCGCGGCCGTTCGTCCAGCAACGACTGGCTCGTGCCCATGCTCATCGGGCCACCACGCTATCCGCCGGGACACTCGGGAGGCGGGACTGACGTGGGACGGTGGGCCCGGTGGCTCGGCCCGCGGCTCCAGCCGACCGTCGCCCCTGGCGACCGCCGGTCCGCCGAGCCCGCGCTGTAGCCTGCCGAAACGTCGGGCACTGTTGGTCCAGCGGGAGCTGGCACCCCCGGGGAGGTCGAGCAGCGTGGATCCTGTGACGTACGCCGGCTGTGTTTACACCGGCGGCATCGACCGGATGAAGAAGAGCGACCGGGCGGTGCTCACGCTCCAGAAAGACCAGATCGCCTTGCACCGCGGGCGCACCTTCATGGGCCTGCGCCGGGTCTGGGCCCGCTGGAGCGCCGTCACCGAGCTCACCATGGAAGAAGGCGAGAACAACACGAAATTCGTGTTCTCGACCAAGACCCGGGGGCCCGGTGTCGTCCTGATCCCCGACGTGGAGCCGGCCGAGGTCTGGGAGGTCCTCTACCGGATCAAGCGGGCCCGCGAGCTCGTGCCCGAAGACCTCCGCGAGGAGTTCGCCACCACCATCGTGCTCGACGAAGAGGACGAGGAGGACGAGGAGGCCCCGGCCGGGGAGGGCGGTGACGACGGCGCGGAAGCCGAAGCCGACGTAACCGACGAGCCGACCGACGAGGCCGGTGAGCCGACCGACGAAGCCCCGGCCGAGGAGGCGACGGAGGACACTTCACCCGAGGACGCGTCGCCCGAGGATGCCGATCCTAAGGACGCGTCGCCCGAGGACGCCGAGGGGGAGACCGAGACGGAGGCCGACGCCGGGAGCTGAGCCGCTCGACCCGCGTCTCGTGGCCAAACCGATTGTCACCCGGAGGTTCTCGGGCTACCGTTCGCCTGTTCGAGCGCCAACGGTCCGACAGGTGGCGGTGGCCCGCTCGGTCATGTCGGGATCGGGGGGTTCCTAGTGACGAGAGGGCCCCGGGGCGAGGCACGGTCCGCCCCGGGGCCCCCGTCGCAACGGGACAGGACGTCGGCGGCGGCCACCCCGCTCAGATGCCGGTCGCGTCGAGCTGTTCTCGTAGGCGGGTGAGCGCGCCGGGCGTACGGGCACCCCACCAGAAGAGGTCCTTGCCGTCGACGAGGATCGTCGGCGCGACCGTCGAGAGCTCGGCCACATGGCGCGGCCCGAACGGGTACGGCTCGCTCGGCGCCAGCACCACGTCGGGGGCGAGCTCGGCCGCCTCGGCCAGCGTCAGCTCGGGGTAGGGGCCGAGCCCGGCGGCCACGTTGGCCACGCCGAGGACGGCGAGGAGGGACGACCCGTAGGTGGGCCCACCGAGGGCCATCACCGGCCGCCGCCAGATCGGTACGAAGGCCCGCAGCCGGGGGCTCGGCGTGGGCGGCACCTCGATCGGGGCCACGTCGACCCCGACGCGCTCGGCCAGCCCGGGCAGCTGGACGACCACGTCGTCCAGGCTCCGCACCGCCAGGACGTGGACCTCGACCCCGGCCGCCCGGAGGAGGTCGTGGTCCTCTCGTCGGTTCTCCTCTTCGTCCATCACGACGAGGTCCGGTGAGAGCGCCTGGATCGCCCCCACGTCGGGGTTCTTCGTGCCGCCGACGTGGGGGAGGCCCGGCACCTCGCAGAACCTCGTCCCGGCCACCGGTTCGACGCCCCAGGCGAGCAGGGTCTCGGTCACCGAGGGCACGAGGCTCACCACCCGGAGGCGCCGCCCCGGGACGGGCGAGGCGAGGCTCAGCCGGGCACCTCGTAACCGGCGGCGGGGGTGCCCGGCGGCTTCAGGTCCTCGGGCCGGGCGCCGGGGATGTGGAGGAGCACTTCGCCCTCGAGGCCGTCGGGGTCGCGGAAAAAGACGCTCAGGGCCCCGCCGAAGTCCGTCACGAAGCCGTCGCTCGCCCCGCAGGCGATCAGGCGGTCCCGGATGGTGTCGAACGCCTCCTTGGAGGCGGCGGCCAGACCGATGTGGTCGATGCGGCCGCGGCCGAACATCGGGGTCTGGCGCTCGGCCTCGGTGTTGCCCTGCACCTCGAACACATTCAGCTGAGTGGCCGGTCCGACGTCGACGAACGAGAGGCGGACGGCGTCGCCCTCCTTGCGGTCGGCGAAGACCTTGGCGTCGAAGATGTCCCGGTAGAAGGCGTGGAGCCGGTCGGAGTCCTTCGTGATGATGGCCACGTGGTTGATCCCGTCGAGGAGCATGGGCGCCTCCTTTCGGCCGAGGCCCACCCTACGGGTCAGCGTGCCGGCGGGCGATCTCCTCGAACACCGCGATGTCGCCGCCGAAAGGTCCGGTCTGGCGCGGGTGGTGGAGCACGATCTCGCCGATGCCGAGTTCGCCGTAGCGGCCAGCCAGGTCGTCGAAGGCCTCGGGGGACGTGAGCCCGTGGTCGACGGCCATGAGGAGGAGCACCCGGCCGATCGTGGCCGGGTCCCGGCCGACGGCGGCGCAGGCCTCGTCGAGGAGCGCCGACTGGCGAGCCACCGCGTCGTGGACCGCCGCCGGTGCGTGAGGCCCGGGCCCCGTCGGGCCGGTCGTGACCCAGCGGTGGCCGAGGCGAGCGACGACGTCGAGGGACCGGCGGCCCGTCGCGGCCACGGTGAACGGGACCCGCGGCGACTGGACGCACCCCGGCACCATGACGGCCCGTGTCGCCGAGTAGTACGTGCCCGTCCGGTCGGTCACGGGCTCTCTCAGGAGGACGTCGAGCAACTCGACGAACTCGGCGAAGCGCGCCGCCCGTTCGGCGGCGGACCAGGTCGGACCGCCGAGCACCTCGGCGTCGGGCCCGACGCTGCCCGCGCCGATGCCGAGCTCGAAGCGCCCGGCCGACAGGTGGTCGAGCGTGATCACCTCCCGGGCCAGCCCGACGGGGTGGCGGAAGTTTGGCGACGTGACGAGGGTGCCGAGGCGCACCCGTGACGTCCCGACGGCGGCCGCCGCGAGGAGCGGGTAGGCCGCGTGCCAGGGGCCGTCGGGCATCCCGCCCCACACGAGGTGGTCGTAGGTCCACACCGACGCAAATCCGGCCTGCTCGGCGAAGGCGAACTGCTCGCCGGCGAGGGGCCACTCGTCGGTGGGCAGCACGACGAGGCCGACCTTCACCGGCGGCCGTCCTCGCTCGGCCGGGCCGGTCGTTCAGGCCGGGACGTCACGGCGGTGACGGGCGAGCTCGTCGTCCAGGCGGGCCACGTCCGCCGGTTCGAGCGGCCGGTAGGGGGACAGGCCCCGCCCCTCGTAGCAGAAGACGGGGTCCTCCCCGTGCCAGGTCTCGGCCCGCAGCCCCACCTTCGTGACCTTGCCGGTGGCCGTCTGGGGGAGCGACGGCGAGATGCGGACGAAGCGGGGGGCCCACTTCGTGCCGAGATCGGGCTGGTCCGCGAGCCACGCGGCGAAGGCCACGGGATCGAAGACCGCACCGTCGCGCAGCTCGAGCGCCGCCATCACCTGGTCGCCTGAGCGCGTGTCGGGGACGGGGTAGACGGCGGCCACGGCGACGTCGGGATGGCGGTGGAGGACCTGCTCGATCGGTCCGGCGGTGAAGTTCTCCGAGTCCACTCGCAGCCAGTCGCCGGCCCGGCCGGCGAAGTAGAAGTAGCCCTCGGCATCGCGGTACCCGAGGTCCCCCGTCCAGTACCAACCCTGTCGGGTGCGCAGCGCGTCGGCGTCGGGGGCGCCGTAGTAGCCCTCGAAACCGGCGGCCCCGCTGCGGTTCACGATCTCGCCGATGGCCGCTCCGGCGTTCGTGAGCCGACCACCGGCGTCGAAGACCGCCGCCGCGCACTCCTTCTTCGTCTCGGGGTCGAGCACCGCCACGTCCGCCCCGCCGACCGGTCGGCCGAGCGAGCCCGGCGGTGTGCCCGGCACAAGGTTGATGGCCACCCCGCCCTCGCTCGAGCCGTAGCCCTCGAAGAGCCGGCAGCCGAACCGGCGGCCGAACTCCTCGCGGTCGCCGGCCGAGGCCTCGGTCCCGAAGGCCTGGCGCAGGGGGTTGTCGGCGTCGTCGGGCCGCTCGGGCGTGGCGAGGATGTAGGCGATGGCCTTGCCCACGTAGGAGAAGGTCGTCGCCCGGTGGGCCCGCACGTCGTCGATGAACCCCGAGGCGCTGAAGCGGCCACCGGTCGGGAGAGCGAAGGTGGCCCCCATGAAGAGGGCCGGCCCCCACATCACCATGAGGGCGTTGCCGTGGAAGAGCGGCATCGGGCAGTAGCACACGTCGTCACCCGTGAGGCCGTAGCCCGGGCCGGCCGCCTCGGCGATCCGGGCCAGCCGGCCCTGGGTGCAGCGGACGGCCTTGGGACGGCCGGTGGTGCCCGACGTGAACAGCAGCAGGAACAGCTGCTCCTCGCTCGTGCCCTCCGCCCGTTCGAAGAGGGCGAGGTCGTCGCCGGCCTCCGCCACCGCCTGCTCGTACCGCGCGTCACCGACGATCAGGACCCGGTCGGGGTCGACGCCGTGGTCGAGGCCGTCGAGTTGGGCCGCCCCCTCCGCGTCGGTCACGAGCAGTTGGCAGTCGGTGGCCCGGACGTCGGCGGCGAGCGGCTCGCCGCGGCGGGTCGGGTTGAGCCCGACGACGGTGGCCCCGCTGAGCGCGGCCCCTCCGAGCCAGAAGGCGTACTCGGCCACGTTCGGGAGGAGCACCCCGATGTGGAACGGCCCGGCCCGCCGAAGCGACGCCGCGGCCCGACCGCGCGCCGCCGAAGCGGCCACGACGTCGCGCCAGCTCCAGCGGCAGGTGGCGTCGGCCAGGCCCACCCGGTCGTCGTCGACCCGGGCGGCCAGGAGCGAGGCGATCGTCGTCACGGGGTGCGGGTCCGCCGGACGAGCGAGCGGTCCAGCTCGGCCACGCTCGACGCCCCGCACAGCGCCATCGTCCGGCGGAGCTCGGCCGTCAGCCAGCCCACGAGGCCGGCCACCCCTTCGGCCCCGCCGGTGGCGAGGGCCCAGAGGGTCGGCCGCCCGACGAGGACGGCCCGGGCCCCGAGGGCGAGGGCCTTGGCCACGTCGGGGGCCCGGCGGATACCGCCGTCCACGTAGACCTCGGCCCGGCCACCCACCGCGTCGACCACCTCGTCGAGGACGTCGGCGGTAGCGGGAGCGTCGTCCAGCTGGCGGGCGCCGTGGTTCGAGACGACCACCCCGGCCGCCCCCGCCTCGACGCAGCGGAGCGCGTCGTCGCCCCGGAGCACGCCTTTCACCACGACCGGCAAGCCCGACAGCTCGTGCAGCCAGCCGATGTCCTCGAAGGTGAGGGCCGGCTCGAACTCGCCGGTCACGACGGCGATGAAGCCGCCGCCCCGCGCCTCTTTCGTGCTCCCCGAGGTCAGGTTGGGCAGGACGAGATCGTCGGGCAGACGGACGCCACCGCGCAGCTCGCGCAACCGCACCCCCGACACCGGAGCGTCGACGGTGAGCACGAGGGCCCGGTAACCGGCCTCGACCGCCCGGTGGACGAGCTCCTCGGTGCGTGCCCGCTCCCGCACGACGTAGATCTGCATCCAGCGGAGCCCATCGGGCGCGGTCGCCGCCACTTCTTCGAGCGGGCAGGTGGCGAGGGAAGAGAGGACGAGGCAGGTGCCGGCCGACGCCGCGCCCTTGGCCATGGCGGCCTCGCCGTCGGGGTGGGCGAGGCGTTGAATGGCCGTCGGGGCGACGAGCACGGGTGTGGCGACGGGCGCGCCCAGCACGGTCGTGGCCGTCGAGACCTCCGACACCCCGGTCAGGACCCGCGGCCGCAGCTGCCAGCGGGCCCAGGCGGCCACGCAGTCGCCGAGGAGCCGCTCGTCCTCGGCGCCGCCGGCGAAGTAGGCGTAGGCCATGTCGCCGATGAGACGGCGGGCTTCGGCCTCCATCGCCTCGAGGTCGAGGTCGACAGGTGCCCGCACCTGCTCGGCGCCGAGCGCCGCGCCGCCCATCGGCGCCACCTCGGGATTGGCGAGCGACGTGAGCGGCTCGGCATCGGGCCTGGCAGGATGGGCGGCCATGGTGCGCATGGTAGGGCTGAGCGTGACGGGTGCACCCGTCTGCTCGCGCCGGGGCGTCGAGCCGTGAGCACCAACGGGGGCACCTTCCCCGACGCCAGGGAGCTGGGCCGCCGGTCCATGGCCGCGGTGGAGGCGAAGGACCGTGAGGCCTGGCTGGCCCTCTTCGCCGACGACGGCGTGGTCGAGGACCCCATCGGGCCGTCGCCCTTCGACCCCGAGGCGAAGGGCCACCGGGGTCGGGAAGGCATCGCCGCCTTCTACGACAACGTGATCGCCACGAACGACGGCATCAGCTTCGAGATCGAGCGGTCGTACCTCTGCGGCAACGAGTGCGCCAACGTGGGCATCATCCGCACGGTCCTGACCGGTGGGAAGCACGTGGCCGTGGTGCGGGGCGTCTACACCTACCGCAGCAACGGTGCCGGGAAGCTCGCCGCCCTCCGGGCCTTCTGGGAGTTCGACAAGGTCGAGCTGCTGGAGCGCTGACGAGCGCGCCGCCGGGCGCCCCGGTCAAGGCTCGAGGACGAGCTTGCCGAGCTTCCCGCCGACGGCGAAACGGTCGTAGGCCTGCGTCGCCTGGGCGAGCGGGAACGTGCCCCAGACGGGCACCGTGAGCCGGCCGGCGGCGAGCAGCGGGAGCACGTGGGCGGTGACGCCGGCGGCCACCGCCGCCTTCTCCTCCCGGCTCCGGGTGCGCAGCGTCGAACCGCTCACCCGGGCTCGCTTGCCCATGAGGGTGAACAGGTTGAGCTCGACCGTGGCCCCGCCCCCCACGCCGATGACCACGGCCCGCCCGCCGGTGGCGAGGGCGCCGAGGGCGGCGACGAAGCCCGGGCCGCCGACGAGCTCCAAGACGACGTCG
>DATGZH010000012.1:0-31726 GCA_035297265.1 Acidimicrobiales bacterium
GTCCGGGCATCCGACTCTCAAAGACGCGTGGCTTGATAAGAGCTTGCCCTCCAAAGTCCGAGTGGCCCTTCATTGATCCGCCCGTTGTCTTCACACCCGACAAGAGCCCCGAGTTGCTTGACATCACCGATAGGAGCGTCGGGGCCCCCACCGCCCGGAGCGACGGCAGAGGCACCCCGAACGCCGACCGTTCGGGCCGAGCGGCGCAACGACGACGCCCGCGCCGCGCCAACGCCGTCGGCCGATCCCGAGGAGCGAACCATGCACGGAGCACCAACCTGGCGCGCCCGGCTCGCCGGGCCGGCGCGGGCCCTCGTGGCCCTGGCCGCCGGTTCGGCCCTCGTCCTCACCTTGTTCCGCCCGGCGGGACCGGTGTCGGCCGACGGCCCGGCGCCCTGCTCGACGGGCGGACCGCCGTTCCCGTACCACGGTTTCTGCGCCACCTACTCGGGTGCCAACACCTGGTACGGCAGCTACGGACCGGGCTTCCCGACCGCGCAGGGCTGGGCCTTCTGCGCCGACCCGCCGGCCAGCGGCGGCGACTACCCGGTACCGGGCTACGGCTACGTGCCCGGTGGCGCGCCGCCGGGCGCCTCGACCGCGTCGCTCGGGCCGCTCGGCTTCGCCTTCGGCCAGGCCCAGGCGGTCGGCTGGTGGGACGGCTCGCCCGGCCAGTTCACGGCCGACCAGGCGGCAGCGGCTGGCAAGCTCCTCTACGACGCGCTCGTCTGGGGCAGCCCGGTGCCGGCCATGGACCCGGGCGTCCTCGCCGCCTACGACGACCTCGCCGGCTGGGAGGGGCAGGCCGTCGGGTTGACCGGTCCGCCGCAACTGAGCGTGGGCCTCGTCGGCGGGGGCACCACGTTCCCCGGCCAGGGTCGCGACGAGATCCACGTGGCGTTCCCAGGCACCGGCCGCGGGCTCGTCGGACTCGGTGTCCTCATGAGCATCACGAACGGCTCCTTCGATTCGGCGGGCGGTCCCACGTTCATCGGGGTGAGCACCGACGGCGGCGGCAACGCCGTGGTACCCATCTACGCCGACGGCCCCGGCACGGTGAGCGTCACGGTCTCGGCGGCCACGCGGGTGGGACAGCCGGGCATCGGCTTCTACTGGGCCACCGCGGGACCGGCCAACGCCCAGCAGCTGGCCGGCTTCCCCGCCCCGGTCGACCTGGCGGCCAACCAGCAGCTCTGGTCGGTCACCCCGCCGCCCGACGGCACGCTGTCGGTCGAGAAGGCCGGGGACGACGAGGCCTACGTCGGCGTCGGGGGCGCCGTCTTCGACGTCGAGCAGTCGGGTGCGGTGGTGGCCGTCCTCACCACCGGGCCGACGGGCGCCACGCCGACCACGCCGCCCCTCGCCGTCGGGACCTACACCGTCCACGAGGTCACGCCGCCCCCGGGCTACTTGCCGGCCCCGGACCAGACGGCCACCGTGGTGAGCGGGACCAACACCGTCGTGAACTTCAGCGGCCCGGCGGTGGAGCACGTGGTGCCGGCGACGGTGACGTTGGCCAAGGCCGACGCCGAGACGGGCGCCCCGCTCGGCGGCGCGGTGTTCGACGTCCGCTACGACGAGAACGACCGTGGCGTCTACAACGATGACCTCGGCACGTGCACGACCGGTGCCGGCGGGACCTGCTCGCCGCCGGGCAACGACGGCGGCGCCCTGCTGCCGGGCGACTACCAGGTGACCGAGGTGAGTGCCCCGACCGGCTACTACCTCGACCCGGCCGACGCCGTACAGACCCTGACCCTCGCCCCGGGCGAGCACGGCACCGTGCGGTTCGCCGACGAGCTACTCGGCAGCCTGCGCATCCAGAAGAGCGGGGACGACGCGCCCTACGCGCCGATCGCCGGCGCGGTCTTCACCGCGGCCGGCCCGGCGCCGTCGACGGCCGTCGTCGGCACCATGACCGTGGCCACCGACGGCTCGTCGAACACCCTGAGCGGCCTCGTCCCCGGCACCTACACCGTGACCGAGGTCACGCCCCCGCCGGGCTACCAGGCAATCGCCCCCGTCCAGGTGGCGGTGGCCGAAGGCAGCGCCACGACGGTCCTCGACGTGACCGACCACGTGCAGCCGGCGACCCTCGGCCTCGAGAAGGTGGACCGGGCGACCGGCGCCCCGCTCGCCGGCGCGGTGCTCGACGTCCGGTTCGACCCCTCGGGCACGGGCAGCTACAGCGTGGACCTCGGCACCTGCACGACGACCGCCTCGGGTGGCTGCAGCGTCACCGGCAACGACGGCCCCGCCGCGTTCCTCCCCGGCGACTACCAGGTCACCGAGGTGCAGGCCCCGCCGGGCTACGAGCTCGACCCGACGAGCGACGTGACCACGGTCACGCTCCGACCGGGCGCACCCGGCACGGTGCGCTTCACCGACCCGCGGCTCGTGGCGGCCAGCTTCCAGAAGGTGTCGACCGGCAACGTCGACCCGAACCAGGTGCAGCTGGCGGGGGCGGTCATCGACGTCGACGCGGCCAGCGCCCCGTCGACCACGGTGGCCTCGTGCACCACCGACGCCGCCGGGCGGTGCACCACCGCGCCGGTCCTCGTCTCGGGCACCGGCTACTGCTGGACCGAGGTCAGCGCGCCACCCGGTCTCCAGGCCGGGGCCAACGGCTGCTTCGTGGCGGCCGACGGCCAGGCCGCGCAGCCGATCACCGTGACCGACCCCGGCGAGTTCGTGGCGGTGACGGCCAAGAAGGTGGACGCGGCGGCGCCCTCCCTCGGCCTCCCCGGGGCCGTCTTCGACCTCTACCGCGTGGACGGCGGGAAAGGTCCCGACCATCCGTCGCCGCCCTCCGGCGCGCCGAGCGAGCCCGGGGCCACGTGGGTGGCCCGCGCCACCTCGGGCGACGATGGCCAGGCGTCGTTCCCGCTCCAGTTCCCCGGCTTCGCCTACTGCGTCGTCGAGGAGGACGCCCCGGCCAACTACGTCACCGATCAGACGGAGCACTGCACGCCGGTCCTCACCGGCTCGCCAGCCTCGCCACCGACCACGGTCACCGTCACCGTCGACGACGCCGAAGCCCTCGTCGAGCTGGCCGCCCACAAGTACAACTCGCTCTCGCCCGACACCGGCATCCCGGGGGCGGTCTACGACCTCTACGTCGAAGGCGGCCCGCCGCCCAGCGGGGTCCTGTCGTCACCGCCGCCCGACGTCGCACCCGAGCCCGGGGACACCTGGTACGCCCGGGGCACGACCAACCCCTACGGCCAGCTCCGCTTCGTCGTCCCGGCCGGCCACGCGTGGTGTCTGCGCGAGGTGAGCGCGCCCCTCGACTACGTGCCCGACCCCTCGCTCCACTGCACGGCGGTGCTCGACGCCGGGGCGCCGGTGGCGACGAACACCGTCGCCCTGCCCGAGACGCTCGCCACCGTCCACCTGGCGGCGTACAAGTACAACTCGCTCGAGCCCCGCACGGTCATCCCCGACGCCACCTATGAGCTCCTCGTGGAAGGGACGCCGCCGCCGACCGACCACGAACCGGTCGCGCCGGCGGGTGTGCCCGTGCCGGCCGGCGACGAGTACTGGGCGGAGGGCACGACGGACGCCGCCGGCCGCCTCTCGTTCGCCGTCCCCGCCGGCTACGCCTGGTGCCTCCATGAGCTCTCGGCCCCGGCCGTCTACCAGCCCGACCCGACGTTCCACTGCACCGCGGTGATCACCACCGACAGCCCGGCCGCGGCGGCCACGATCGCCCTCCCCGAAGTGCCGGCCGCCGCCCAGCTCGCCTTCACCGGCGAGGACCTCGCTCCCCCGCTCGTCGCCGGGGTACTCCTGGTCGGCGCGGGCGTCGCCCTCGCCGCGGTCTTCCGTCGGCGCGGCGGCCGACCTGGTGGCCGCCGCCGGGGCGGACCCGAACCGGGCGGCGGGCCGCGGCGTCCGGCCTCCCCCCGGCCGACCGGGGTGGGCCGGGGCGGCCCGCTCGCCGTCGGGGTGGCCGTCGTCGGCCTCGTCGCCGCCGGCGCCACGGTGTGGTCGGCGCCCCGGGCGGCGGCCGACCCGACCACCCCGGTCTGGTGGGCCCCGGTGCCCTCGTCCTATTTCCAGCTGGGCGACATCTACGACCTGTCGTGCGCCGCCCCCACGATGTGCGTGGACGTCGGGCCCCAGCTGACGTCGCCGCCGTCGTTCGCCGCGCTCTTCGACGGCCACCACTGGAGCCCGGCCGGGACCGACGCCTCGCAGCTGAGCGCGGTCTCGTGCCCGTCGACCAGCTTCTGCATGGCGCTCGACTACTGGGGTGACTTCGTGACCTACGACGGCAACACCTGGTCGGCACCCCAGCAGACGACGGACTACTCGTCCACCGGGTCGTTCCTCGGCGGCGAGGTGTCCTGTCCGACGCCGGCGTCCTGCCTCGCCGTCGACGACCGCGGCAGCGTCGTCACGTGGACCGCGGCCGGGGGCTGGGGCACGCCACGGGTGCTGCTCAGCTGGCACTCGGCCTACCCCGACGTCCAGCCCACCATCTCGTGTCCCGCGCCGACCGACTGCGTCGTGGTGGTCGGCGAGACGGCCTTCACCTACGACGGCTCGGTCTGGTCGACCGGCACCCCGGTGAGCGGATCGCCGCTCGCCCGCGTCAGTTGCCCGACGACGATGTGGTGTCTGGCCGTGGACGTGGCCGGGAACGCCTGGGTCGACACCGACGGCCAGTGGTCGACGTCGGCCACGTCCCTCGACCCGGACGGCCTCGTGCTGGCGTCGTGCAGCTCGCCGTCGCTCTGCCTCGCCGTCGATCAGGAGTGGCGGGTCCTAGTCGAGCGCGACGGGACCTGGTCGTCGCCCAGCGAGCCGATCGACGGCGGCATGGTGACCGAAGCCGGCTGCGTGCCGACGTCCGGGTGGTGCACGACCCTCGGCGCCCGGGTCGACCCACCGGGCAGCGTCAGCGACCTCGAGTCCATGGTCTTCGGCGCGCCGCTGGCGCCGGTGGCCGGCCTCGCCGCTGACCCCGCCTCGACCACCGCCGGCCCCGGGAACCAGGCCACCGTGGCCATCACCCCGAGCGGCACGGGTTTCGTCGGGCTGGCCGGTCCTGATGCCTGGCAGGCGACCTACCAGTGGACGTGCCGTGACCTTGCCGGGGCGCCGGCCTGCCCGGCCGCGAGCGGGACCTGGAGCGTGCCGGCCGACGACCGCGCTGGCGACTTCTCCGGCTCCCCGCAGGACGGCGCGGCCCCGGCCGACACCCCGCCCTTCGACGAGGCGCTGTCGCCGGGGAGCTACAGCGTCGTCGTGCACTTCGCCGACACCACCTCGGGTGCCGCGACCTCGGCGTCGACGACGGTCACCGTCGAGCCGGCTCCCTGCACGCCCCAGATCACCGCGGTGGCGGGCGGCGGCTCGGCCCAGGTGGGCACGGCCTTCGCCGCGCCGCTCGTGGCCAAGGTCACCTGCGGTGGCGTCCCGGTCGAGGGGGACACCGTCCGCTTCAGCCTGCCCGGCGACGGCCCGTCGGGCACCTTCCCGGGCGGGCTCGAAGAGGCGTCGGCGTCCACCCAGGCCGACGGCACCGCCACCTCACCGTCGCTCACCGCCGACGAGACGGCCGGCGCCTGGACGGCCACCGCGGCGGTGAGCGACGTGGGCGGCAGCGCGGCCTTCGCCCTCACCAACCGGGCGCCGGGCACCACGACGACCGGACCGGCGCCACCGAGCAACCAGGCGAGGAGGGCCGCGCCGAGGCTGATCGCCGCCACGACGGCCGCGGCCGGGACGACCCTGGCCTACACCGGCGGTCCGGGCCTCCCGCTGCCCGCGGCCGGGGCCGGCCTCGTGGGCGCCGGTGCCGTGGTCCTCGCCACCAGTCGCCGGCGGCGACGGGTCCGCGGCGGCCAGACCCACCGCTCGGCACCGCGCCAGACTGGTGGCCCGCCGACGCGGAGGATCGAGGATCGTCATGGCCCATGCTGATGTGGCACCGGAGGAACTGCGCGACCGACTCGCGGCGGGCGAGCGCCCCTACCTGCTCGACGTGCGCGAACCCGACGAGGTCGCGGCATGGGCCTTCCCGGATGCGGTCAACATCCCGCTCGGCGAGCTGGGCTCGCGGACGGCGGAGCTCCCGGACGACACCACCATCGTCGTGCTCTGTCACTCCGGCGTGCGCTCCGCCGCGGCGGCCGCGGCCCTCGACGAAGCCGGTTGGCCGGCCGAGAACCTGAGCGGCGGCGTCGTGGCCTGGCTGGCCCTCGGCGACAACTGAACGGTCCTTCCCCGTCGCCGTGGCGACGCTCGTCCTCCTCACCGGTCTGCCGGCCACCGGGAAGTCGACGCTGGCCGGCCGGGCTGCCGATGCGCTCGGGGCGCCGGTCCTGGGTCATGACTGGGCCATGGCCGGCCTGCGGCCCTTCGGCGGGCTCCAGGCGGTGCTGGACAACATGGACCGGGTCGAGGCCCGGGGTGTCGGGTGGTCGGTCGTCTGGAGCATGGCCCGGGCCCAGCTCCGCGACGGTCGCTCGGTGGTGCTCGACGGCGTGGCTCGCGACACCGAGGTGGAGGCCACCCGCTCGCTCGCCGGCGAAGAGGGCGTCCGCTGCCTGGTCGTCCTCACCAGCTGCGACGATTCCGACGTCCACCGCGATCGGGTGGAGGGCCGCCGGCGGGCCATCCCGCACTGGTACGAGCTGACCTGGGAGCAGGTGGCGAGGTCGCGGGCCGGCTGGGTGCCACCGGCCGACGTCGACCTCGTGCTCCCGGCCGAGGGACGACTGGGCGAGAACGTGGAGCGGCTGCTCGACCTGCTCTCGACGGCGGAGGGACCCGGTTGACGTCAGTCCGGTGACTGGCCGTCGAGCCGGAACCAGACGACCTTGCCGACGTCGGTCTCCTTGGTCCCCCACGTCACCGCCATCGCCTCGACGATGAGGAGCCCGCGTCCCCCCTCGGCGTCGACCGGCAGCTCACGCTGGACGGGGAGGACCTTCGAGTAGTCGGCCACCTCGACGTGGATCAGCGGCGAGCTCTCGACCCGCACCTCGAAATTCGTCTGCGCATGTTCGACGGCGTTGGTGGCGAGCTCCGAAACGAGCAGGGTGGCGATGTCCGCCGCCGGCCCGGGCGGCAGCTGCGCGGCGACGTACTCGCGGGCCTCGCGGACGGCCGACGCCGTCGGGGTGAAGGCCTTGCCGGCGCCGGGGCGCCACTCGGTCCGCCCGATCTCGCGCTGCTCCCGAGCAGCGGTCATCCCGACTCCGACGCGGCCACCGCCATGTCACGCTCCCCGGGGGACGCCAACACTCGTGGGCGAGTCTAGGCAGGTCGGGCAGGAAGGGCCGGGGACAGGGCACAACCGCCCGTCAGGTGCCACAGTGGGACATGGCCGACATCAGCCTTCCCTACTTCTTCGCCCGTCCGGCGGCGTCACCGCCGTGGCCCGGCATCGTGGTGATCCACGAGGGCAACGGCATCAGCCCCCAGCTCCTCCGGCTGTGCCAGCGACTGGCCGGCGAGGGGTTCGCGGCCGTCGCCCCGGACCTCTTCTTCCGGGCCGGTGGGACCGAGGCGGGCGGGTTCGCCGAGCTCATCGGCTCGCTCGACCCCGACCAGACCCTGGCCGACGTGGCGACGGCGGCGGACGTACTGCGGGCCGCCGGCGCCACGGGCATCGGCATCACGGGCTTCTGCATGGGGGGACTCATGACCTACCGCAGCGCCAAGGCCGTCCCCGGACTCGACGGAGCGGTCGGCTTCTACGGGGCCGGGATCTCCCGGGAGCTTGGCACGCCGGCCTGCCCGACCCTCCTCTTCTTCGGGGGCGACGATCCGTGGATCAGCCAGGACGACATCGCCGCGGTGGTGGCCCACCATCCCAGCACCGTCGTCTACCCGGCGGCCACCCACGGCTTCATGCGTGACGGCTCGGACACCTACGACGCGACGGCGGCTGCCGAGGCCTGGAAGCTCACCCTGGCCTTCTTCCACGAGCATCTGGCCGGCACCTGAGCTGGGTTCGCCCCGGCGCTCGCCCGAACCCGACGTCCCCGGCGATGTCGCGGCGGCCCTCACCCGCGCCCACCTCAGCGCGACGTTCTCCGGGCTACCCCCTTCGCACCGACAGGAGTACCTGACGTGGATCGAGTCGGCCAAGCGGCCCGAGACCCGGGTCCGGCCCATCGACCAGGCGGTCACCCGGCTCACGAAGAAAAGCCCGCTCAGGGCTTGAGCGGCTCCGGGAGGCGGTGGGCTCCGCTACTGTCCCGGGGCCGGGCCTGGGACGCCCGCACGGGACATGAAGAGGGACGACGTTGATCATCTGGATCATCATGGCCATCCTGCTCGTCGTGATCGTTATCGGCGGGTACGGCGGGCGACGCCGGTACCAGCGGCGGTCGGGCTCGGCGGCCCAGCAGCCCGCGCACCAGACGCACCACGGTAAGCAGGCCCACAACAAGCGGGGCCGCGGCCACTGACCACGGGTCAGGCTCGACCGTCTCCCTGCGTCTCGTGGAGGTCTGCGCGCTCACCGTCGAGCTCCATCTCGCGGGGAGCAGGTCACTCAAGGACAAGCGGGCCGTCGTCCGCCACCTCCTCGACACGGCCCGCCGACGGTTCGGCGTCGCCGCAGCCGAGGTGGGGCACCTCGACCGCTGGCAGCGCGCCGAGCTCGGCTTCGCCGCCGTCGGGGCCACGGTGAGCCACGTCGAGGAGGTCCTCGACACGGTCGAACGCTTCATCTGGTCCAACCCGGAGGTGGAAGTGGTCTCGACGGCCCGCGGCTGGCTCGAGGTCGAGGACTGAACGACACCGTGACGCTGCGCCGGCCCCGGCGGCGCCAAGACAGCCCGGCGGCCTCAAGAGCCGGCGTCACACCGGCCTGCGACCCTCCTCTTGTCGACACGGAGAGGAGCGAGCGCATGGTCATCCCGGAGGATGGAGAACCCCTGGAAGGGTGAGCTACGGGCTGGACGAGGCCTTGGATCTTCTCGCCGCACTCGAGGATGCGAGGGACGTGCTCATTGCGACCGACCACTTCGCGGTCCTTGCCCAGGTGGAGCATCAGGTCCAGCTCTTGGGCCGTAAACTTGGTCTCGGAAAAGGGAGCACTAGTGGCTGATGAACTCTTGAGGGCATCAGAGGCGGCACGTCGACTCGACACGACAACCACCGAGCTCTTGCGCCTAGTCTACGAGCGGAAGATCCGTTACGTGATGGTCAGAGGTATGGCGCACATACCCACCGACGCCCTAGACGAGTACCGGGCGAAGACCTCCTAGACTCCGCTCCACTTCGGGAGGGCTGATAGATGGGCGATCCGATCCTCACGACTTCGCCGGTGCCTTCTCAGATGGCTGCCGGCGAAGCATCGGCGCCATGGACCCAGTCCCGGCCTTTGTCGATGGTCATCGTTGCCGGCTCGATGCTCGCCCTCTGCTGCGCCTTCTACGTCAACATCGCGTTTGCCATTCTCCAATGGTCATGGTCCGCGCGGGTTACATCGAGCCGTTGGTGGATCATCTACTTCGTCGCGCTCGCGGTTGCGGGGCCCTGTTTCGGGTCGGCCAGCTGGCTTGCAACGCTCGGGCACGGAGTGAGTCGCCGTTGTCACGTGATGACGGCCAGTATCATCGGCGGCTCTGTCAGCGCACTCGTCCTACTGCAGCTGATTGCTGATATCGCCAGCCGACATGGTGGCACGTGGTGGAGGGTTGGCGTCTTCCTGCCGATCGTTGTTGGGGGGGTCTTGACCTTGCTCCTGCGGAAAGATCCCCTTGGGCTCGGGCTCGACCGTCATATCCGATCAAGACTTGTCTGGGTCGTAGCCGCGTCGATCGTCATTCTCGTTGGCCTTCAGATCGTTCTGGCGGCATCAACTGGTTGGCTGTGACCCCCAAGCGTGGGGCCGGCAGGGATCGAACCAGCGACTAAGGATTGTGAGCTGGCCCACGCCCGTCCATCGAGTCTGCGTCGGTCCGTGTGCGCAGTTCACCTCTGGTCCGATGTCCAGGCCGTGGTGTCGGATCCACCTGATTCGCTCGATTGGAGTAGCGAGGGAGTAGCAACGGGTGGCCGACTCCCGAGAGACGGGGCGCACACCGATCGAATCATCGGCCGTCGGGAGGGAGGGACCCGAACGCTTCCGGGCGGGGGTCACGGACTGATGGGCCGTGTGCGCTCTCGGATCCATGCCGCGAACCACGCTTCGTCGACCTCGTGCGCCGCCACGGAAAGCATCGCTGCTTCCGCGTCATCCACGTCGGGAGGATCCGGATCCCAGACGACGCCGTTGAGGTCCAAGAAGAGGACGAGGGCCGCCCAGCTGGCTCGCTTGTTGCCGTCGATGAGCGGGTGGTTCCAGGCCAAGTGACAGGCGAGCACCGCTGCCTTGTCGATCAGGTCGGGGTAAAAGGCCTGGCCACCGAAGCTGGCCTGAGGAGCGTGGAGGGCCGAGTCCGCCAGGTTGAGCCGGCTCGATCTGGCCAGGTCCTCGGCATCGATCCCCGTCACCTGCTCAGCCAGCCATAAGAACTCGGACAGAGACAGGTAGCGGGTCAACGAGCGAGCCGGTTCAGCAGCTCCTTGTCGCGCTCGAGAAGCTTGCTCGCCCGGGCGGTGAACTCCGTGTCGGTACGCACTCGGGCGATCTCAGCGGAGAGCGACTCGATAATGAGAGCGTTGACGCTGGTGCCCTTGACCCGTGCCACCGCTTCTGCCTGTTCGGCCAGGTCCTCGGGGAGCCGGACGGTCGTCTGCTTAGTCATGACATCATGATATCACGATGCCCCATCCAGTGCCTCGGTGGATTCAGAGGACCCTCCGGAGCACTCGATCGCACGGCGGGATTTCTGAGTCGGTGGCACGCCGGGAAAACCCCTCCGCGCGGCGGCTCAGGCGCCCGGAACTCCGAACCTCCGAAGCGTCGCCAAGAAGTCCGGGGGGACGGCGCCTGAGAACGACACCCGGCTACCAAGGGGGGACCTTCTGCGGAACCGGACTCCAGACCTGATGACTTCCACCTTCTCGATGTCCGACCAGCGGAGTTCCGTTGTCGGGATCAGCCATACGATTCCCCGGACACTTGGTCCTATACGTATCCCCCATGAGAAGACCGCAAGTCGTACGAGAGGCCATGTGGCTCCAATGGGCGATGCGCCCCCTGACCAGGCCGCTCCGCCGACGACATTCAACGTTGGAGACTCCGGTATCTGACCCTCGTGGACCGCTGCGTTGGAACGCCGTCGCGGAATCACCAAGAAGATCACGACGGCCGTCACAGCCCCGAGCGTCGCCAGCACGATCTCCTGCGGATCCAAGTTGGGGGGGCCGCTCACCTCAACCCGCTCGCCTTATGTCCATCGCAAGGCCCAGGACCCAGTCTGTGTAGATCGTTCTCTTTTCGTAGGCACACAATTCGGCCTCTGAATTGGTACTTTCGTGTGGGGCCGGCAGGGATCGAACCTGCGACCGAGGGATTATGAGTCCCCTGCTCTGACCACTGAGCTACGGCCCCCATCTGCACGACGAGGACGAGTGTCCGACGTCGCGGCGCCTTGCGCTCCGACTTTCGCCCCACGCCGACAAGCAGATGGTACCGAACCGATCAGCAAGGCTTCTGCGGACGGCCGCCACTCGCGTGGCCACGCCTCGACGGATGACGAGTCGAAGGACGGGCGGGTAGAGCCAGGTGGGCGAGGAAACCCAGGTGCCCCTTGCCGCGCATGCTCCGCAAGGCTCTCTCGGAGGTCAGCCCATGGCGGTCACGAGCGTGCAGCACAGCGGCGTGACTGGTTCGCCCCTGTGCCGCGGTACCGGCTGAGTCTCGGAGTGGCGGGATCTCCGATCAGTCGAGAGCACGAGGGCCGCCCGACGCCCCCAAAAGGACCATGAGCTGTTCCGCCACCACCCACGACGACCGGACGGTCGCGGAGCCGACGAGCTCGCCCTGACCCTGCTTCGGCCCAGGCGGAGGCTGGCCCTCGCGACCCTTCGGCAGCGTGGACTCCGCCGGGGCCTGGGCCTTATTCTCCGGTGGGGAACGCTGAAGAAGAAGGTGGCGATGCTGGCCTCGATGAACGGTGCGCTTTACGGCCTGTGGGCCGTCCTCTACATCGTCCTCCTGCTGACCCTCGGCATCTTCTCCATCCGCAAGGGTCACTGGGTGATGTTCATCGTCGGGATCTTCATCCCGCTCTTCTGGCTCATCGGCGCTCTCATGCCGAGGCGCGGACCCCGCTGATCTGCCTCACTCCCTGCAAATTGCAACCGTCGGGCGAAGGCCAATTCGTCGGCGAAGGACCCTGCCAACCCATGTGCGATCTCCCGTCCGCCCGCCCCCGTCGACCTGAACGAACGTTCACTGCCGGCAGGTCAACGGGCCTGCACCCGACCGGCTGGGGCCCCTACTTGCGGATGCCCTGCAGAAAGATGGCATGGCATAGACGGCCTAGGCCAAATTGGCTATCATCTCCGTTGGTTGCCGCGCAGTTTGAAAACTCCTGGGTTTGCCAGCAGGTAGGTTGCAAAACCTCCACCTGACAGCCACCGGAAGGAGCCATCGGTCCCTCCACCCATGGCTTCGAAGGTGCTGAGGGACCGGGGCAGACCGTGCGGCGAAGACAAGCATGACCGTTGGGCGGGCAATGGTCAGTCAGCGAGTGCGCCGACCGGCGGGAGCGGGTCGCCGCCGGGCGGGAGCTCCTCAACATGACCTTCCAGACGTTGACCTACGTCGTGCGACGGGACCGTGACCGATGAGTGACGTGACACGACAGAAGAAGCAGGAGCGGTTGATTCAGATGCTGCGCGCCCAAGCGCGCAGCTACCGGGCGCACATCGCCTCGCTCGAGGGCCAGCTGACCGAACTGCGTGGGGGCGGCCGGCCCGTGTCCAACCCCGCGGGCACCAACACCGAGCTCGAGAACCGGCTGGCCGCGGCCGGCGCCGGCGGTGGCAGCGGCGCGAGCAGCGCCGAGCCCCGACGGGGCTTCCCGATTCCGGACATGACCCTGCGACCCGAGCCGCGCAAGCAGAACGACCCGAAGCTGGACCAGCTCCTGTCAGCCATCGGCGACTCCTGATCCCCGGCGCCCGGCGTGGGCGCTCAGGTGCTCAATTGCCGCTCGCCGGTATGACCTCGTTGGCGAACCGCTGCATCTGCGAGATGAAGACGTCCGGCGTGATGTCCTTGGACCCGGCCCAGAACCGCAGGGAGAGCTGGTCCACCCCCGCCTTCGCCAGGACAGCGACGTCCTCGCGCAGCTGCTCGGCTGTCCCCTGGAAGATCGGACGCCCGTCTCTCGCCGGCACATTCGGGGCGTAGCGGAATTCCTCGGGGACGGCCGCCCCGCCGTAGGGCTGCCGGCCGACCGGCGTGGTGCCGGCGGACAGCACCCGGGTCTCCGGGCAGCTGTAGGAGAAGACGAAGGGCCCCGTCCGTCCGGCGGCCGACCGGGCAGCCTCGATCTCGGCCCGGTAGCGGGCGTAGTCCTCGGGTGAAGGCCACAGCGGGTGCCAACCGTCACCAATCCGAGCCGCTCGGCTCCTCGCCCGAGGGATGTTGCCCCCGATCCAGACCGGGATCGACGGCGTCTGGACGGGGCGCGGCTCGGCGTGGACGTCGCGGTAGGTGACGAATCGGCCCTCGAAGGTCTTCGGGCCGGGTCCCTCCCACAGGTTGCGCAGAACCGCCACGTACTCCTCGGTCACCGCCGCCCGTTCCTCGTAGGGCGGCGCGGCCACGGCCTCGAACTCACCGCGCATGTAGCCGACCCCGACGGCCAGGGTCACCCGCCCCCCCGACAGGGCATCGATGGTCGCGAGCTGTTGGGCCAGGTAGACGGGCGACCGGTAGGGCATGACCAGCACGTCGAAGCCGAACCGCAGCCGTCGGGTGCTTCCGGCGCCGAAGGCGCTGCAGGCGACGGCCTCGAACCACTCGGCTCGGGACAGCTTGACCCCGTAGTCGGGGATCACGATGTGGTCGCCGAACCAGGCGTGGCCGTAGCCGAGCGACTCGGCCGCCTCGACCAGCTCGCTGAACACGTCCGGTCGGCAGTAGGGCCCCCAGGTCGGGATGACGACACCGAAGTCCATTGCACTTGCCTCCTGTCCGGCGCCGGCCCCGAGCCTTCAAGGTACCCTGCCCCCGACGAGCACTCGTCGACCGAACGGAGGACGCATGCCGAGCATCGAGGTCAACGGCGGGAACATCGCCTACGAGATCCTGGGCGACGGTCCTCCCATCGTGCTCACGCCGGGCGGCCGGTTCAGCATGAACGTCCCCGGGCTCCGTCCGCTGGCCGAGGCGCTCGCCCCGCGCATGAAGGTCCTTCTGTGGGACCGTCCGAACACGGGGGCGTCCGACGTGAAGTTCACCGGCGACACCGAGTCCAACATGCACGCCGACGACCTCGCCGAGCTGCTGCGACGGCTCGAGATGGCGCCGGCTGTCATCGCCGGGGGGTCCGCCGGATCGCGCGTCTCACTCCTCACCGCCATCCGCCACCCCGACGTCACCGACAAGGTGGTGGCCTGGTGGCTCTCGGGCGGCGTCTTCGGGACGATGACGCTGGCGATGACCTACAACCTCCCCTTCATCGCCGCCGCGCTCGTCGGCGGAATGGAGGCCGTGGCGGCCCTGCCGCAATGGGAGGACACGTTCGCCGCCAACCCGGGCAACCGAGACCGGGTGCTCGGCATGGACCCCGACGAATTCGTGAGGGTGATGCAGAGCTGGCTCCTCGCCTACGTCCCCGAGAAGGGCAGACCGATCCCCGGTGTGGAAGAAGCCCAGCTCGCGGGGGTCAAGGCACCCTGCCTCGTGTTCCGCAGCGGCACCGAGGACCAGTACCACACGATGGAGACGTCGCTCGCCGTGCAGCGGTTGATCCCCGGGTCGACATTGGCCGAACCGCCCTGGGGCGAGGACGAATGGCCGCGGCTGCAGAAGCTGACCGCGGCGGGGCAAGGGTTCATCTTCGACTGCTGGCCCAAGCTCGCCCCCCAGGTCCTGGAGTTCACCGGGGCCTGAGGTCGTTCAATGCGCCTGCTCGGCCCGTTCGAGGAACCCGCGCAGCGCCGCGAGCACACCGTCCGGATCGGTCTCCCACAGATCATGGGTGGCCTCCGGGAGCTCGACCACCTCGAGCGAGGCGACATGGTCCGCCCAACGGGCGACCGTGGCGTCGTCGAGGAGGGGACGGCGACCCGGGCGGAGGAGCAGCACGGGGCAGGAAAGCCACGACAGCCGCTCCCAGAGGGAGATCTCGACCGACTCCTCCTGGACAGCGCGCACCGCGTGCTCGGGCATCCGCTCGGTCATCGAGCGCCCGCGCCAGGTGCGCTGGAGCGCGGGCTCGACGAACGTCGGCGGTAAGCCCACGTGGCGGGCCCAGTAGTCACCAATCACCAGGGCGGCCACGGCCTCGGGCCGTCCGAGGGCGAACCCGAGCGCATACGAGGAGCCACGGGAGAAGGCGACGACGGCGTACTTGGTCCAGCCGAGGTCCTCCACCACCGCGGCGACGTCGCCCACGTGGTCCTCCCAGCGGTAACCCTTGACCGGGGCCTCGCTCCGGCCCCGGCCCCGCACGCTGACCGCGGCGGCCGGGCGGGGCGAGAGCCCGCGGAGCAGGCCGGCGTACTCCTCGCCGGACTCCCCGAATCCTGGGACCACGATGACGGCCAGCCCCTCGGGCACGTCGGGCTGGAAGGCCACGTAGTGGATGCGCACGTCGTCGGCGGAGCGCACGTCGGCCGATTGCAGCCCCTCGGTTCCCGACGTCGTCTCTTCGGCTTCGGCCACGGCCCGAGCGTAGGGGGTTGACCAGCTACGGTGCCCCCGTGGCCCTGACCCCGGTGACCACCCTCAACGAGCTCCTCGACCTCGAAGAGCTCGACCGCAACCTCTACCGGGCACGCAACGAGGACAACGTCACCGGCCGGCCGACGCTCTTCGGCGGTCAGGTGCTGGCGCAGGCGCTGCGTGCCGCCGCCTTCACGGTCGACGAGGCGCGCCTCCCCCATTCCTGCCACGGCTACTTCCTGCGCCCCGGCCAACCCGAACGCCCGGTGATCCTCCGGGTGGACCGGGACCGCGACGGCCGGTCCTTCTCGGCCCGCCACGTGGTGGCCATCCAGGACGGGGACGAGATCTTCACGCTCACGGCGTCGTTCCACCGGGTCGAGGAGAGCGGCGCGCTCGAGACGCCGATGCCCGAGGGCGTGCCACCGCCGGAGGCTCCGGCTCGGGCGATCGGTTGGCACCACCGGACGGTCGAGCTCAAGATCGTGGACAAGGCGGGCGAGACCGAGGACGGACCGCCGACGAGGCTCTGGGTGCGGGCGATGCAGCCGCTGGCGGACGACCCCGTCGTGCACGCCTGTGCCCTGGCCTACATCTCGGACATCGGGAGCGGCTTCGGTGCGTCGACGCTGCTCGGCCTCCCCCGCGGTGGCCCCAGCCTCGACCACGCCCTGTGGTTCCAACACCCCATTCGCCTCGATGACTGGGTGCTGCTCGACATGTGGCCGGTCAAAGCGGGAGGAGCGAGAGGCCTCTACATGGGCACCGTGCACGACCACGCCGGCGTGTTCGGGGCGTTGTTCACCCAGGAGATGCTCATGCGACCGATCGGCACCTGACCGGCGGTCCCCCTGTGTCGGCCCGGAGCGCAATCGGCAACTGGGTCGCGGGATTTGAGCCCGACCACCTGGGCTGCGACGCTCTGCCCCGAGGCGACGAGAGGTGGTGCTGATGGAGATCCGCGGATCGAAGGTGCTGGTGACCGGGGCCTCGTCGGGGATCGGCGCCGCGCTCGCCCTGCAGCTGGCCGAACAGGGAGCCACGGTGGGCCTGGTGGCCCGCCGGGCCGATCGACTGGCCGAGGTCCTCGAGGCCACCCAGCGCCACTCGCCGGACTCGCGCCGCTGGGTGGCCGACCTCGGCGACACCGAGCTGGCGGAGCGAGTCGCCCTCGAGGCCTGGGAGGCCTTCGGCCACCTGGACTGTCTCGTGAACAACGCCGGCGTCCCGATGCGCCGCACGACAGCCGAGCTGGACTACGAGACGCTCGAATGGGTGATGCGGGTCAACTTCCTCGCCCCGGCCCGCATGATGATGGCCGTGCTGCCCGGGATGCTCGAGCGTGGTGAGGGCCTGATCGTCAATGTCTCGAGCGTCGCCGGCCGCCTCGGCAACCCGAACGAAGCGGCCTACTCCGCCAGCAAATTCGCCCTGTGCGGTTGGAGCGAGGCGACGGCCGTCGACCTCTGGGACACCGGTGTCAAGATCCGCCTCGTCAACCCCGGCCCGATCGACACGGAGATCTGGGACCTACCGAACAACGACGACCCCCTGTACGACGGACCCAAGATCTCGGCCGAGGAGATGGCGCAGGGCATCATCGCCGCCATGGAGGGTGACCAGTTCGAGCACTACGTGCCCGACATGAAGTCCTTCGTGGAAGCCAAGACGGCCGACCCCGACCCGTTCTTGGCCGGGATGGCCGACTTCCTCCGCAACGCCAAAGGTTCCTGAGCTACCCGTCGAAGTCGAGGGTCCGGCTGTCCGGTCGCCTCGTCACGTCGAGCGGCCGGCGGTCGTCGTGGCGTCGCCGACGCCAACGGTGAGGACGGAGGTCGAGCGGACTCGGGCCGAGGAGGATCGGCAGGGAGGTGTGCCGCATCAGCTGCTCACGCACACCACCGGCCCGCAACCGGGCGAGACCCCGGGTGCGGCGCGTACCGAGGACGATGAGATCGACACCCTCGCGCGCCGCCTCAGCCGCCAGCCGTCGCCCGACGAGGTGGGGGTCGCAACGGAAGAGGCCGCCGGTCGCCCCGATGCCGGCCATCCCGAGGTCGAACACCGCCTGCTGGACGAGCTGATGGGCCTCTTCGAAGCCGAACGGCGGACCGATCAGAGCGTGGACCACCCGGACCTCCGCCTCGAAGCGGCGAGCCACGGCCTTCGTGTGGGCGACGGCGAGGGGGCTCTCGTCGGAGTGGTCCAGGGCCAGGAGCAGCTTCTTCATGACTCGCGCCTCGTGGCGGGCCGACGGGATCGACGGCCTCGCCTGGCCACCATCGTGGCGGCCTACCGCCGTCTCTGGCAGGGCCGATGGTCCCGACACCGGCACCAACTTGGGCCCAACGGCCCTGACGGCTCAGGGCGGAAGGGCCCGAGGATGGCCGTATGGCACGGGCGGCCGTCCGGGAGACCCATCTCTCGGTCCTCTTCTTCTTCGGTGACCACGTCGTCAAGGTGCGCAAGCCTGAGAAGTTCGACTTCATCGACCTCTCGGATCCCGAGCACCGGGCGGCCGACTGCCGGCGGGAGGTCGAGCTCAACCGCCGCCTCGCCCCCGACGTGTACCTCGGCGTGGCCAGCCTGGTGCTCGAGGGACGGGAGCTCGAGCCCGTCGTACTGATGCGGCGCCTCCCCGAGGATCGCCAGCTCGGCAACCTCGTCCGCCGGGGCGCCGACATCGCCGCCCAGGTGCATGCCGTGGTGGTCACGCTCGCCGATTTCCATGCACGGGCCGCTCGGTCGCCGGTCATCGACGCGGCCGCCACCCCCGAGGCTCTCCTCGAGCGTTGGCGGGCGACGGCCGGGGACCTGGCCCCCTTCGAGGGTCCCATGCTCGACTCGGGGAGCCACGCCCGGGTCAACGCCCTCGCCGAGCGCTACCTCACCCGACACCGTCGCGTCCTCATCGAGCGGATCGCCGGGGGTGCCGTGTGCGACGGCCACGGCGACCTCCAGGCGGACGACGTGTTCTGTTGTGACGACGGACCCCGGATCCTCGACTGCCTCGAGTTCGACGACCGCCTCCGGCACGGCGACGTGCTGGCCGACGTGGCTTTCCTCGCCATGGACCTCGAGCGACTCGGTGCCACAAGAGCGGCCGGCCAGGTCGTCACCGACTACGAGGAGGTCACGGCGACCGCCTTCCCGCAGTCGCTCGTCCACTTCTACACCGCCGCCCGGGCGCAGGTGCGGCTCCTCGTCGCCTGTCTGCAGGCGGAGCAGGAAGGCCTGGCGGTCTCCCCCGAAGCGCCGCCCCTCCTCGACCTGACCCTGCGCCATCTCGAGGCGGCCCAAGCACGGCTCGTCCTCGTCGGCGGTTCACCCGGCACCGGGAAGACGACCCTCGCCGGCCGCCTCGGGAGCGTGCTCGACGCCGAGGTCCTCTCCACTGACGCCCTCCGGCGCGAGGTGGTGGGAGGCGAGCACCGTTACTCGTCCGCGGCCAAGGCCACCGTCTACCGCGAGCTCCTCGACCGTGCTCGGACCTCGCTCGACGCCGGGCGCTCGGTGGTCCTCGACGCCACCTGGGGGGACGCCGCCCTCCGAGCCGGGGCGGGTGCCCTGGCCACCTCCAGTGGGGCCGACCTCATCGAGCTCCTCTGCACGTGCCCGCCGGCGGTCGCCGCCCGGCGGGTCGGCGTGCGGCTCGCCCGGGGCGCCGACGAGTCCGAGGCCACCGAAGACGTGGCGGTGGCCCTCGCGGCCGAGCGCGATCCCTGGCCCTCGGCCTGTCCGATCGACACCGGGCGGTTACCGGACGAGGCCGTCGCGGCGGCGTTGGCCGCGCTCGGGGAGGTTGGCCCGACCATCGGGCCCGGGGACGCCCGATGACCTTCGTCAGCCTCATCTTCGACAACCTCGCCAGCAAGAAGGCACGGTCGTTCGGCATCGGCTTCGCCATCGCCCTCGCCGTGATGACGGTCGTGGCCCTCACCGCCGTGAGCAGCGGGCTGGAGCAGTCGGCCGCCCAGGTCCTCGAGATCGGCAAGTCCGACTTCACGGTGGCCCAAAAGGGGGTGTCAGAGGTGCTCTTCAGCAGCATCGACCAGGGGCAGCTCGACCGCGTCAGGGCCACGCCAGGCGTGGCGAGCGCCATCGGCGTGCTGCTCGAGACGGAGCACCTGAACGCCGACAACCCGTTGTTCATCGAGATCGGCATCGCCCCCTCGGATCTTCGCTCCTTCGGCGTCACGGTGGTGGCCGGGCGTGTCTACGCACCCACGGCCCTGCACGAGGTCATGCTGGGCTGGCGGGCCGCGCAAAACTTCGGCCTCCACGTGGGGAGCCGCTTCGCGGCGAACGGCACCGTCAACACCGTGGTCGGCATCTACTCCACCGGCATCTCCTTCGGCGACCTCGGTGCGATGTTCCCCCTCCCGGCCGTCCAGGCCTACAACCGGGTCCCCGGTGCGCTGACGCTCGTCTTCGTGCGCGTGGCCCATGGCTACTCGATCGGCGCCGTGGCCTCGACCATCGCCAAGGACCAGCCCGAGCTCACGACCATCCGAACCGCGTCGCAATTCGGACGGGCCGACCGCAATCTCGTGTTCCTCCAGGCGGCGGCCACGGGCAGCACGGTGCTCGCCGTCCTCATCGGTGCGGTCATCGTCGGGAACACGATGCTCCTCTCGCTGTTCGAGCGGACAAGGGAGTTCGGTCTGCTCCGGGCGATCGGCTGGTCCCGCTCCAGGGTCGTCTCGCTCGTCGTCGGCGAGGGGCTCGTCTTGGCGCTGTTCGGGGCGATTCTCGGCGTCGGCCTGTCGTTCGCCATCACCGCCCTGCTCGAAGGGGTGCCACCCCTCGCCGGCGTGCTCCATGCGAGCTACTCCAGGACGGCCTTCTGGCGTGGCATCTACACCGCCTTCGGGATGGCCGTCATCGGCGGTCTCTATCCCGCCCTCCGAGCGGCTCACCTCGCTCCTCTGAAGGCACTCAGCCATGAGTGAGGCGACGGACGTTCCGACGGTGCCGGCGGCTCTGCCGGCTGGCGGAACGGAGCCGGCGGTGCTCGCCCGCGGCGTCGTGAAGTACTACGACGAAGGCGTCGTGCCCGCGCTGAACGGCGTCGACCTGACGGTGGGACGCGGTGAATTCGTGGCCATCACCGGTCCCTCCGGCTGCGGCAAGTCGACCATGCTGCACCTGTTCGCCGCGCTGGACGTGCCCACCTCGGGCACGATCGTCATCAACGGCTACGACCTCGCCCATCTCCGCGCCCCGGACCGGTTCCGGCGGGAGGAGATCGGTCTCGTCTTCCAGCTCCACAACCTGCTCCCTCGCCTCTCGGTGGTCGACAACGTGGAGATCGCCATGCTCGGCTCCCGTCGGCACCGGGCCGAGCGGGCGGCCCGGGCGAGGGAGCTCCTCGCGGCGGTGGACCTGCTGCCGTTCTCGGCCCGGCGCCCGCCGCAGCTCTCTGGCGGTGAGCGCCAGCGCGTCGCCATCGCCCGGGCGCTCGCCAACGACCCGGCGGTGCTCCTCGCCGACGAGCCCACCGGCAGCCTGGACAGCGCCTCGGTCGAGACGGTCCTCGCCCTCTTCACCCGCCTCCAGACCGAGCGGGGCCTCACGATCGTCCTCGTCACCCACGACCAGGCGGTGGCCAGCGCGGCGGGTCGGGTGGTGCACATGCTCGACGGCCGGATCGTCGAGGCGTGAGTGGCGCGCCGAACCCGAGGCTCGAAAGCCCTGCGTCGCCGGGGCGGAGCCGACGACCGGTGACCTTGGGCCCTATCGCCCCTGGGCCATCGAGACGACGATGCAGGAAGACCCGCGGCGAGAAAGGTGTGTGGTGCGGCCGATTCTGTGGTTCGACGAGATCCGTCTCACCGACACGGCCTCGGTCGGGGGGAAGGGGGCGAACCTCGGCGAGCTGACGGCGGCCGGGCTCCCGGTCCCACCCGGGTACGTGGTGACCGGGGAGGCCTACCTCGACGCGATCGATCGGGCCGGTGTGCGGTCCCAGCTGCAGCAGCTGATGGCCGAGGTGCGGGCCGACGACCCCGCCGACCTCGAGCGGGTCGCCGCTGCGACTCAGGACCTCCTCCGGTCCATCAAGCTCCCGACGGACCTGGCGACGGCCGTCGTCGAGGCCTACCACCGACTGGGCGAGGACCTCCTCGTGGCGGTGCGCTCGTCGGGCATCGGGGAGGACGCCGAGGGCACGTCGTTCGCCGGCATGAACCAGACCTTCACCAACGTGGCCGGCGACGATGACGTCCTCGCGAGCCTCGTGGCCTGCTGGGCCTCGCTCTACGGCGCCCGCTCGATCTCCTACCGGGTCACCCGGGAGATCGCCGACGAGCCCGGCCTGGCCGTGGTCGTCCAGGAGATGGTGCCTTCGGAGCGCTCCGGGGTCATGTTCACGGTCGACCCCTCGACGGGCGAGACCGACCACCTCGTGATCGAAGCGGCGATGGGCCAGGGCGAGGTGGTGGTGAGCGGCCAGGTCGAGCCGGACACCTATGTGGTGGCCAAGAAGGGCCCGCGGCTGCTGCACGCCCGGGTCGGCCACCAGTCGTTCAAGATCGTGCGCGGTCCGGACGGCCATGACGAGACCGTGGCACTCGATCCGTCCGAGGGTGGACGCCGGGTGCTCTCGGACGAGGAGGCGGTGGACCTGGCCCGTCTCGGCCTCGCCACCGAGGCGCACTACGGCTCGCCGCAGGACACCGAATGGGCCATGGCCGGCGGCCGGACCTTCCTCGTCCAGTCCCGCCCGATCACCACGCTCGGTGGCCCGGCCGTCGCGGCCGGTGCGTCGTCGGGCCGCGTGCTCGTCCAGGGTCTGGCGGCCTCGGCCGGGCGGGCCTCGGGTGCGGTCCGCGTCCTCCACGACCCGGCCGAGGGCGACCAGCTGCTCGCCGGCGAGATTCTCGTCGCCCCCATGACGAGCCCCGACTGGGTGCCGACCATGCGTCGGGCGGCCGCCCTCGTCACCGACGGTGGCGGCATGACCTGCCACGCGGCCATCGTGTCGCGCGAGCTCGGCGTGCCCTGCGTGGTCGGTGCCCGTACGGCCACGACGGTGCTGCGTGACGGGGAGGTGGTGACCGTCGACGGGGCCGAGGGGCTCGTCTACGAGGGCCTCGTCGGACGGCCGTCTGCCGTGGTCGCCGAGGCGGTCAGCGGTCCGGCCGTCGGCGCACCGGCGGCCCTCGCCACGAAGCTGTACGTCAACCTGGCCTTCGCCGAACACGCCGAGGAGGTGGCGGCGTTGCCCGTCGACGGCGTCGGGCTGCTCCGGGCCGAGTTCATGGTGACCGACGCCCTGGGGGGTGTGCACCCCCGGCTGCTCCTCGAACGGGGCGACGAGAAGACCTTCATCGACGACATGGCAGCCTCGCTCCTCCGCATCACCCAGGCGTTCGCACCACGGCCGGTCGTCTACCGGAGCATCGACTTCCGCACGAACGAGTTCAGCAACCTCGAGGGCGGGGACCGCTTCGAGCCCCACGAGGAGAACCCGATGATCGGCTACCGGGGCTGTTACCGGTACGTGCGCGAGCCCGACCTCTTCCGGCTGGAGCTCGCGGTCCTGGCCAAGGTGCTCGAGTCCACGCCCAACGTCCGGCTCATGATCCCGTTCGTCCGCACCGCCTGGGAGCTCGAGGCCTGCCTCGACGTCGTGGCCTCGAGCCCGGTGGCCGACGCCCTGCCGATCTGGGTGATGGCCGAGGTGCCGTCGGTCGCCTTTTGGATCCCCGAGTACGCCACGATGGGCATCGAGGGCGTCTCCATCGGGAGCAACGACCTCACCCAGCTCATGCTGGGTGTCGACCGCGACTCCCAGGTCTGCGCCGAGCTCTTCGACGAGTCCGACCCCGCTGTCCTCGACGCCATCGGGCGGATCATCGCCGGGTGCCAGGCGTCGGGCCTGACGTCGTCGCTCTGCGGCCAGGCGCCCTCCAACCGGCCCGAGTTCGCCGAGCACCTCGTGCGCCTCGGCATTACCTCGGTCTCGGTCAATCCCGACGCGGTGGCCGCCGCCCGGGCGTCCATCGCCGCGGCCGAGTGGCGCCTCCTCCTCGAGTCGGTCGCGCCGGCCCGGGCGGAGGCCCAGGCGCACCTCGGCGGGCCACGACCCGTCCACCCCCGCCGGCGGCCTCGTTGAAGGCCGTCGTCGTCTACGAGTCGATGTTCGGCAACACGAGGGTGATCGCCGAGTCCGTCGCCGAGGGTCTGCGGAGCAACCACGACGAGGTGGCGGTCGTGCCGGTGGGCGAGGCCGACCCCCGGCACCTGGGGGAGGCCGACCTCGTGGTGGTCGGCGGTCCGACCCACGCCTGGGGCATGTCGCGCCCGGCCACGCGGCGGGGCGCCCCGGACTACGTCCGGCGGTCGAAGGGCGTGCTCACGCTGGAGCCCGGTGCCGCCGGTCCCGGCGTCCGGGAGCTGCTCGCCTCCCTCGGGCAGGTCCGCACCAAGGCGGCCGCCTTCGACACCCGGGTCAACCGGTCGCCTCTCCTCACCGGCCGGGCCTCGAAGGGCATCGCCCGGGAGCTCCGTCGGCACGGCTTCCAGCTCGTGGCCCCTCCGGAGAGCTTCTTCGTCACCGGGAAGAGCGTGATGGTCCCGGGCGAGGCGGACCGGGCCCGGGCCTTCGGTGCCCGTCTGGCCGCCGTCGGGCTGCGCTCCGCCTCGACCCCGCCCGCACCCTCCTGACGGACGGCCGGGGTATCGCCCCGGCGCTCGGATGCTCTCAGATCTCCTCGGGCACCATCTCGATGGCCCCGCAGGGGCACTCCTGCACGCAGATCCCGCAGCCCTTGCAGTAGTCGAGGTCGAAGCGATAGCGCTGGCCCGGTCCGAGCTTCAGCACCGCGTTGTCCGGGCAGACCCCGAAGCAGTTGTCACACTCGAAGCAATTGCCGCACGAGAGGCAGCGCCTCGCCTCGAACAGGGCGCTGTCCTCGTCCAGCCCCGCCACCACCTCGTCGAACGTGGACTGGCGGCGGGCCGCGTCGAGCTTCTGGCGCACCGTCTTCGGCGCGTCGGCGTAGTACCAGGGGTTCAGGTGCTCGGCGGTGGCCAGGGCGTGACGCTGGCGCTCTGGCCGCGCTTCGTTGCGCAACCAGGCGTCGATGTGCCTCGCCGCCTTCTTGCCGTGCCCGACCGCGTCGGTGACGGTCCGGGGCCCCTCGATCATGTCGCCACCACAGAAGACCCCGGGGTGCCCGCTCATCTCGTCGGGGCCCACCCGGACGACGCCGTCGACCACGACCACGTCAGGCAGGTTCCGGAGGAGCCCGAGGTCGGTGTCCTGGCCGAGGGCGAGCACGAGCGAGTCCGCCTCGAGCTCCTCGTACTCTCCGGTCGGCTGGGGGAAGCCCGACTCGTCGAGGGTCATCTTCTCGAGCACGAGATGACCGGCGTCGGCCCGGGCGACCGTCGAGAGCCACTGCAGGCGGATGCCCTCCTCGCCCGCCTCGAGCACCTCTTCGTCGTGGGCCGGCATGCGCTCGCGGGTCCGCCGGTAGACGACGACCGCCTCGGTGGCCCCGAGCCGGCGGGCGGTGCGGGCCGCGTCCATGGCGGTGTCCCCGCCGCCGTAGACGGCCACCCGGCGCCCGAGGAGCGGCCGTTCCCCCTCCTCGAGCCCGTGCAGCAGGCGCACCGCCTCGACGATGCGAGCCGAGTCACCGGCGGGGATGGCCGCGACCCGGCCCACCTGGGCCCCGACGGCGAGGAACGCCGCGTCGTAACCCTCGGCCGCCATGGTGCCGGCCACGTCGTCCACCCGCTCCCCGAGCCGGAGCTCGATCCCGAGGGCCAGGATGCGGTCGATCTCGGCGTCGACGACGTCGCGCGGCAGCCGGTAGGCGGGGATCCCGTAGCGGAGCATGCCGCCGGGCCGCTCCGCCGCCTCCAGCACGGTCACCGCGTGGCCGAGCCGGGCCAGGTGGTAGGCGGCCGAGAGACCGCCTGGGCCCGAGCCCACCACGAGCACCCGCTTGCCCGACGGCGCGGCGGGCCGGTCGAAGGCCCAGCCCTGCTCGAGTGCCTGGTCACCGAGGAAGCGCTCGACCGCGTTGATGCCCACCGCCTCGTCGAGCGTGGCCCGGTTGCACACGGTCTCGCACGGATGGAAGCAGACCCGCCCCATCACCGCCGGGAGCGGATTGTCCTCCACGAGCTGGCGCCAGGCCGCCTCGTAGCCCCCGTCCTCGGCCCGGTAGAGCCAGGCCTGGATGTTCTCGCCCGCCGGGCAGGCGTCGTTGCACGGCGGGAGGCGGTCGACATAGACGGGGCGCTCGACTCGCCAGGAACCCGTCTTGTTGGCGAGGCTCGAGCCCACGTCGAGCGTGATGGCGAAGGGCTTGTCCATCACTCGTCCTCGAGGAGCCCGAAACGCGCGATGTTGCGGTCGGCCAGCGCCTGGAGCCGGGCCACCACGTCGGGGCGGGCGATCCCACCGCCCTCGTCGAACAGGTGGCCGAAGCGGCTCTGGGGGCGCAGGTAGTCCTCGACCGGCACCCGGTGGCGGATCGGCGAGACGCCCACGACCTCCCCTCGCTCCGCCTCGAAGACCGGGAAGAGACCGCTCTCGGCGGCCAGTCGAGCCAGTCGCACGGTGTCCCGGGACGCCGCGCCCCACCCCAGTGGGCACGGGACGAGCAGGTGGAGGTAGCGGGCCCCGTGACAGCCCATCGCCCGCTCCACCTTGCGCTCCAGGTCGTGGAGATCGGCCACGGTCGCCGTGGCGACATAGGGGATCTCGTGGGCCATGGCGAGGAGGGGCAGGTTCTTGCCCTGGCCGAAGGCGTTGCCGGGTTCGTCGCCGACGGACTCGGTCGTGGCGGTGCGGGCGGCCGGCGGCGTCGCCCCGGAGCGTTGCACGCCGGTGTTCATGTAGGCCTCGTTGTCGTAGCAGATGAAGAGGACGTCGTCGTTGCGTTCGAACATCCCCGAGAGACAGCCGAACCCGATGTCGACGGTGCCCCCGTCACCGGCCTGTCCGACGACCCGGACGTCGCTGCGGCCCTTCACCCGGAGCGCCGCTGCCACGCCGGTGGCCACGGCCGGTGCGTTGCCGAACAAGGAGTGCAGCCAGGCGATCTGCCAGCTGGTCTCGGGATAGGGGGTCGAGAACACCTCGAGACAGCCGGTGGCGTTGACGGCCACCAGCCGCCCGCCGGCGGCCCGCATCGCGGCGTCCAGGGCGTAGCGGGCCCCGAGGGCCTCGCCACACCCCTGACAGGCCCGGTGGCCCGAGGTCAGCGAGTTCGTCCGCTCACGGTCGGACTGCACGGTACGCGCCGTCGGGTCGACGAGGCGGTTGCCGACCGCGAAGCTGCCCACTTGGTAGAACTTGACGGGCTGGCCGGCCACGTCGGCCTCCTCACCCGATCCTCGAGGCGACGGCCCCGAGGTCCCGCAGGAGGTTCTCCGCCGTCGGACCCGAGCGCCGCTCGGACGCCATACGGGCGAGCTCCCGCTCCACCAGGTCCCGGTCGAGATCGAGGAAGGTGAGGGGCTCCAGTCGACCGTCGGCCGCCGTCGTGAGCAGCGTGCGCAGCGAGGCCGAGGTGATCGGGCGGCCGCCGAGGCCGGCCACCACCGTGGCCACGGCGACGGGCAGCCCGTTGAGGGCGATGGCGACGTCGGTCGACAACACGCCGCCGAGGCCGGCGCTGAAGGCCTTCTCCACGACGACCACCCGCTTCGCACCGGCGAGGGCCGCCCGCACGGCGACCGAGGGGAACGGGCGGAAGGACGTGACGCCCACGATGCCGATGCGGTTCCCACCGTCGCGAAGCTCGTCCACCACGTCCTTCAGGGTCCCGAGCACCGATCCGAGGGCCACCACGACGGTGTGGGCGTCCTCGGTGCGGTAGCGGTGGAGGAGGCCGCCCGAGTCCCGGCCGAAGGCCTCGGCGAACTCGCTGGCGATCTCGGGGATGCGGGCGAGGGCCTGCTGCTGGCGCACATAGCCGAGGTAGCGGACCTCGGTGAACGCCTCCGGCCCGACCATCGCCCCGATCGACACCGGGTCGTCGGGGTCGAGCAGCTGGCGGGGCTCGTAGGGCGGCAGGAACGCGTCGACCGCTGCCTGGTCGGGCAGGTCGACCCGTTCCACCGCGTGGGTGAGGATGAACCCGTCCATGCAGACCATGGTCGGGACGGACAGCTCCTCGGCCAGGCGGAAGGCCTGGAGGTGCAGATCGGCGGCCTCCTGGTTGGTCTCGGCGAAGAGCTGCACCCAGCCGGCGTCGCGCACCGCCATGGCGTCGCTGTGGTCGTTCCAGATGTTGATGGGTGCGCCGATGGCCCGATTGGCCAGCGTCATCACGATCGGCAGCCCGAGACCGGCGGCGTTGTAGACGGCTTCGATCATGAAGAGGAGCCCTTGGCTGGATGTCGCCGTGTAGGAGCGGGCGCCGGTGGCCGAGGCGCCGATGGCCACCGACATCGCCGCGAACTCCGACTCGACGTTGATGAACTCGCAGGGAGCGAGCTCACCGGACTTCACGAGCCGGCCGACCGCCTCGATGATGTGGGTCTGGGGCGAGATCGGGTAGGCGCAGACCACCTCGGGCCGGCAACGGGCCACGGCCTCCGCCACGGCCTGGGAGCCCTCAAGCTGGCGCAGCACGGCGCAGCTCCTCGCGCTCCTGTCCGACGAAGGCGAAGGCTTCTTCGGCCGCGGCGACGTTGCCGTCGGCCACGGCCCCGCTGAAGCGCTCCCGCAGCGCGGCGACCACCGCCGGCAGGCTGACCCGGCCGGTCATGGCGGCGTAGCCGCCGAGGAGGACGGACCCGGGCACCGACCGGCCGACGTGGCGCAGGGCCATCTCGGTGGCCGGCACGGTGAGCAGCCGTTCGTGGCGGAGCCCGCTCACGAACTCGCCGATGCCGAGCTCGTCGAAGCTCTTGACGGTGTTGAGGAGGACGTAGGCGTCCGGACGGAGGCCGGCGAAGAGGTCCACCTGGTGGAGGAGCGTCGGGTCGAGGACGATCAGCACGTCAGGCTCCATGACCGGCTCCCGGGTGCGGATGGGCACGTCGGCGATCCGGCAGAAGGAGGCCACTGGGGCACCCGTGCGTTCGGAGCCGAAGCTCGGAAAGGCCTGGGCGTACGCGCCGTCCTCGAAGGCCGCCACGGCGAGCAGCTCGGCCGCCGTGACGACGCCCTGACCACCCCGTCCGTGGAACCGGACCTCGGTCACTGTCACGTCGCCTCCTCGGGTACCGGCCGAACGGTGGCCCTGTTGGCAGCCTGGTGCAGCGCCGTGGTCCCGGGTAGGGCCGAACGTCCCCGCGGCGGCCAGCCAGGGACCTTGGACCCTCCCTCGTCGGGGAACGCCCGCCGTAACCTGGGAACGTGCAGATCGGCGACGCCGTCGTGATCGGCCGCGACGGGCTCGACCAGCTGCTGGGAGCCCTTCAGGCCCGGGGTATGCGCACCATCGGCCCGGTGGTCCGCGACGGGGCGATCGTGCCCGGGGAGATCGAGCGGGCCGACGACCTGCCCGTCGGCTGGCACGACGAACAGGCCCCCGGCCGCTACCGGTTGGCCCACCAGGAGGACCCGGAGCTGTTCGGCTGGGCGGTCGGCCCGGGATCCTGGAAGGCCGAGTTCTTCCCGGCGAGCGAGACGGTGTTCCGCGCCCGAGTGGAGGGGGTCGGCCTCTCGGTCGAGGAGCCGGCGCTCCCCGCCGCCCCCACCGCGGTCGTCGGGGCCCGACCGTGCGAGCTCGCGGCGCTCGACGTGCTCGACCGGGTGTTGGGGGGCGGCGCCGTCCCCGACCCCCGGTACCTTGAGCGCCGCCGGGCCAGCTTCGTCGTGGCCACCGACTGCGGGAGGCCCTCGGCGAGCTGCTTCTGCTCGTCGATGGGGACCGGCCCCGAGGCCCGGGAAGGCTTCGACCTCGCGCTCAGCGAGGTCCTCGACGGGAAGCGACACCGCTTCGTCGTCCGGGTCGGCTCGGCCGCGGGCGCGGCCGTCCTCGAGGAGCTGCCGACGACGCCCCTTGACGACGACACCTCCGAGGCGCGCCGAGAGGTCCTCGAGGGAGCGGCGAGGGCGATGCGCCGGTCCCTCGAGACCGAGGGGCTGCCCGAGCTCCTGGCCCGCACCCTCGAGCATCCGCGATGGGCCGATGTGGCCGATCGCTGCCTCGCCTGCGGCAATTGCACGCTCGTCTGCCCCACCTGCTTCTGCAGCGACGTCGACGACGTGAGTGAGCTCGACGGGACGGTCGAGCGCCGACGGCGATGGGCGTCGTGCTTCGACCTGGCGCACAGCGAGCTGCACTCCGGGCCGGTGCGGGCCTCGACGTCGTCCCGCTACCGCCAATGGCTGACCCACAAGCTCGGCACCTGGTGGGACCAGTTCGGCACCTCCGGCTGCGTGGGCTGCGGCCGCTGCATCACCTGGTGCCCGGTCGGCATCGACCTCACCGAGGAGGTGGCGGCGCTGTCGACCGACCACGAACCGGTCGGAGCAGCCGGGCCGTGAGGCAGACGACCCTGCCCGAGCTGGTGGCCCGGCACCCCCTCCTCTCCGGGCTGCCCGGCGACGCCGTCGAGCACGTCGCCGGCTGCGCCCGCAACATGTCGTTCCCCGCCGGCCGGCTGCTGCAGCGCGAAGGGGACCCGGCGGACACGCTCTATCTCCTGCGACGTGGTCGGGTGCGCATCGAGGTGCACGCGCCCGGGCGGCCCCCGGCCGTGATCGAGACCGTCGGCCCCGGCCACATCGTCGGATGGAGCTGGCTCTTCCCGCCCTTCCAGTGGCGCTTCGACGCCCGGGCCGTCGACGGGGTCGGGGCCATCGCCATCGACGGCGCCTGCCTGCGGGCCAAGGCCCAGGAGCAACCGGCCTTCGGCTACGCCCTCCTGCAGCGGGTGGCGGCGCTCCTGTTCGACCGACTCGTGGCTTCACGGGTCCGGCTGCTCGACCTCTACGCCACCGACGGCCGTGCCTGAGCATTCTCGCCCGGCGCACCCCCTCGTGCCCTCCCCCTACCGCGTCGTGGGACGCCGAGCCGAAACCGCCGACGTCGTCACGCTCGCCCTGGAGCCACTGGCCGAGCCGCGGCCGCCCTTCCGCCACGGGCAGTTCCACATGTTGACGGCTTTCGGCGTCGGCGAGGTCGCCATCTCCGTGAGCAGCCCGCCCACCGACGGCGGGCCGATCGAGCACACCGTGCGCGACGTCGGCCCGGTGACCCACGCCCTCTGCTCGTCCGAGTCGGGTACGGTCCTCGGCGTCCGGGGCCCCTTCGGCACCGACTGGGGCCTCGAGGACCTCCACGAGGGCTCGGACGTCGGCGCGCTGCGCCTCGGCCTCGAGCATCCCGCCGAGGCCGACGTGGTCGTCGTGGCCGGCGGGATCGGCCTGGCGCCGCTGCGGGGGGCGCTCTGCGACCTCGCCCGTCGCCCCGGGGGCCGGCTGTTCGTCGCCGTGGGAGCCCGGTCACCCGACCAGGTCATCTACGGCCCGGACCTCGAGGCCTGGGCGCGGGCCGGTGCCAGCGTCGACGTCACGGTCGACGTGCCCTCGGCCGACTGGGACGGACCGGTCGGGCTCGTGACGATGCTGCTCACCGGGGCGACCTTCGACGCCGGGCGCACGGTGGCGCTCGTCTGCGGCCCCGAGGTGATGATGCGGTTCGCGGCCGGCACCCTCATCGACCGTGGGGTCGACCCCCGTCGTATCCGCGTCTCCCTGGAGCGGAACATGCAGTGCGGGGTGGCGCAGTGCGGGCACTGTCAGCTCGGGCCGCTGCTCCTCTGCCGGGACGGGCCGGTGGTGCCCTACGCGGCGGCTTCACAGCTGCTGCAGGAGCGGGAACGGTGAACGGCGCCGAACGTCCGACCCTGGCGGTGTTCAAGTTCGCGTCGTGCGATGGCTGTCAGCTCAGCCTCCTCGACTGCGAGGACGAGCTCCTGGCCCTGGCGGGGGCGGTGCGCATCGCCAGCTTCCCCGAGGCGTCGAGCGCCGTCGTGAAGGGC
>DATGZH010000013.1:0-4274 GCA_035297265.1 Acidimicrobiales bacterium
TCGAGGCCTGCTGCCTGCTCTCGATCAACAGCGACGCCCACGCCCCGGGCCAGCTCGAGTGGCTCGGGCACGGCTGCGAGATCGCCGTCGCCGGCGAGGTCCCGTCAGCGCGGATCGTCACCACGTGGCCGGCCGACGAGCTCCTCGCCTGGACGTCCGGTCACGCCGCCTGAGCAACGCGCTGACTCAGCCCTCCACGCCGCAGGCCCGCACGTCGCGGGCGCTCGGCACCCGCGTCGGCTCGAGCCCGACCCGCGCCACAGCGACGGCGAACCGCCGGGCGTCGCGGAGGGCACAGCCCAGGCTGTCGTTGTTGAAGTAGACGAAGACCTCGGCCTCGGCCGGGTAGAGCTCGGCCAGGCGCTCGGCCCAGGTGGTGAGGGCCCGCCGCCCGTAGGAAGGGGGCGGGGCGGCAGCCCCGCCGTGGAGGCGCACGTAGCCCCAGTGGGTGCTCCGCCAGTCCCGGCCGACCTTGCGACCGTGCCAGTCGTGCAGGCAGAGGGCCGCGCCCGCCCGGTGCAGCACCTCCACGGTGGCCTCGGTGTACCACGACTCGTGGCGCGGCTCGAAGGCCACGGGCGTGTGCTTCGGGAACTGGGCGAGCACCGCCTCCAGGGCGCCCAGGTCCACCTTGAAGTTCTCGGGGAGCTGGAGGAGGACCGGACCGAGCTTCTTGCCGGCCGCCCGGGCCCGCTCCATGAGCCGGTGCACCGGCTCGGCCGGGTCGCGGAGACGCTTCACGTGGGTGAGGTAGCGGCTGGCTTTGACGGAGAGGACGAAGTCGGCCGGGGTCTTGGCCGCCCAGGCGGCGAAGCTCGCCGCCTCGGGCAGGCGGTAGAAGGCGTTGTTGAGCTCGACGGTGGCGAAGCGCTCGGCGTAGTAGGGCAGCCAGTCGGCGGCCCGCAGGCCCTCGGGGTAGAAGCGGCGGCGCCACGGCGCGTACTGCCAGCCGGAGGTCCCGATCACGACGGGCACGGTCAGCAAGCTCCGCTCATGGCCACAAAGGAACGGTCTACCCCGATGCCGCTTTCGACGACGGTGTCGGCCCCCCGCCTACGCTGCGGGCGGCCACCCCGCCGATCCCTCCCCGATGCCGAACGACCTCACGATGGTGACCGAGCTGGCCACGGCGCTCGGCACGTTCCCCTACGCCGGCCCGAAGGAGGCCCTCGCCGCCCGGCCCAGCGCCCTCGCCCTCGACGAGGCCACGTGGGGGCGGCTCGACGCCCTCCGGCGCGACGGGCGCTTCGCCGCGGCGTTCGCCGTGGCCTTCGAGAACGGTCGGACCTTCCTCGAGGCCGACGAGGGCCTGCGGCGCCGCTTCCCGCAGCTGGTCGAGTGGACGGGGGGCCGGCGCCCACCGGGCGACGAGGTGGCGCCGATCGACCTGCGCATCGACCACGTCTACCTCGTGAGCTGCAAGTACCTCTCCCACAACATCTCCAACCCCTCGCCGGCCCGGCTCTTCGAGGGGCTTCTGGCCACGGCCGGCGACTGGGAACGACGGGACTGGTACGAGGCGAGCGCGCCGGCCGAGTACCAGGCCCTCTACGCCGCCTGCCGGGTGGCCTCGGGGCTGAGCGGGCTGCCGACCCGGGCGGTCGAGATGGACAACGAGGACCGCCGGGCCCTCCGGCAGGCCCTGCCGGGCCGGCGCTACCCGCCGTCGGCCGAGGCCGCCTACCGCGACCTGTGCCGGGCGGTGAGCGAGCGGTCGGCCGCCCGGTGGCGCGAGCGCCTGGCCGAGGCCGACCGGGAGCGTGTCCTCTGGCGGCTCCTCCGCATCGGCAACGCGCCGTACTTCCTCCTCGGCACGAGCGGCGAGCACCGCCTGGCGCTGCGCATCGACACGCCGTGGGACTGGCGACGCCGCTTCACACTGCGCGCCCTCGAGGTGACCCCGGCTGAAGCCGGCCAGCCCCAGGTGAACTGGACGGCCCGCTACCTCGACCGGCTGGCCGGAGCAGAGGGCACGGTCGACGGCCACGTCGAGATCCGCTGGAGCCACGGCAAGTTCACCCAGCCGCCCGAGGCCAAGGTCTACCTGGACACCCCGGCCCACCTCCTCCCCGGCTACCACGAGCTCGCCGCCCCCCGGCCCCAGCCGTCCCTGTTCGGTTGAGCCGGTGCCGCCGGGAGCCCGGCCTGCGGCCCGCGTAGCGTCTCGCCGATGGGAAAGCCCCAGGTCCGCCGGGCCCGAGGCCCCGGGCACCACCGCCGAGGCCGCCGCCACCTCCTCGTCGGCCTCGCGGCCGCCAACCTCGCCCTGTTGGCCACGGCCTGCGCCGGGGCGGCGAGCACCTCGACGTCGGGCGTCGCCGACCCCGTGGCTTCGGTCAACCCCGTCCCCAACTACCTGAACGAGTGCGCCCCGGCCGGGCTCGACGACACGCCGCCCTGCCTCCAGATGGCGCTCGCCGCCATCGACGCCGCCCGGGCCAAGGAAGGGTTGGGGCCGATGGTCCTCCCGTCGTCGTTCGTCCGGCTGACCGTCCCCGAGCAGCTCTTCGTGGCCGTCGACACCGAACGGCTCGACCGGGGCCTCGCGCCGTTCGTCGGGCTCAGCGTGTCCCTCGACAGCACGGCCGCCACAGGTGCCCGCCGGGCCGAGGCCCCACCGGCCCCGCCGGCGGAGGAGGGCTACCGCACGGTGAGCACTGACTGGATCGGTGGGATCGCCAACGGGCTCGACGCCGACTTCCAGTGGCTCTACGCCGACGGCCCCGGGAGCGGGCTGCCCGACTGCTCGAGCATCGGCGGGCCGGGCTGCTGGTACGACCGTCACACCGTGCTCGATCGCTTCGGGACGGGGTCCCTCGTCATGGGGGCGGGCCTCGACCCGACCGGCGACACCTCGCCGGGTGACAAGGGTGGGGCCTCGCTCGCCGCGGTCTTCGCCGCCACGTCGCACACCGGCACCTACCTCTACACCTGGCGCGAGGCGGTGGCCGCCGAAGGCCACGGTTTGCTCCGGCCGCTGCGGTCCCTGCCGGCCGACGAGTCGCCGACGGGGATCGCCGACCCGCGCCACAACGTGGCACCCGACCCCGACTACACCCGGCTCTGCCAGCCTGGAGGCGTGGACGACTCCCCCGCCTGCCTCGACGGGGTGCTCGCCGCGGTCAACCACGCCCGGGCCTTGGAGGGCGTCCGACCGATGGTGCTCCCGCCCGGCTACGCCTCGCTCAGCGTGCCCGACCAGATCTTCGTGGCCGTCAACCTGGAGCGCGTCGACCGCGGCCTCCCGCCGTTCGTCGGGCTGACGGCGGCCCTCGACGCCAACGCCGCGGCCGGGGCGGCCAAGGCCAACGACCCGCCGGACCCCGGGTCGAACTACACCCTCGTCGACGGCGAATGGGCGGGCGGGTCCTCCAACGGGCTCGACGCCGTCTACGGGTGGATGTACGACGACGGCCTGGACAGCGGGAACCTCGAGTGCGAGCGGGCCGGCGCCTCGGGATGCTGGGGCCACAGGAAGGGCATCCTCGACGACTTCGGCAGCGGGCCCGATCTCGTGATGGGCGCGGCGATCGACCCGACCGGTGACACGAACCCGGGCGACCGTGGCGGCACCTCGATGGCCGCCACGTTGGCCGTCGACGACCGTCGACCCGGTCCGCTCGTCTACACCTGGCCGCCGGCCGGCGAGCGGGCCGTGCTCGGGACCCCGGGCCCGTGAGGGCCCTCGGGCGGAGCGGCCTCGCCCTGCTCGCCCTCGTGGCCCTGCCGGGCGTGGCCGCCCTCGCCGGCCGGCCGGCCGGGGCCACGGCCCCGACCGAGTGGACCGTGTACCACAACCAGCCGGCGGGGACGGGCCTCGACACCTCGGGCGCCGACTTCACCGGGGCCCACGCCGCCTGGACCTCGCCCACGCTCGACGGCCAGCTCTTCGGCGAGCCGGTGGTGGCCGCCGGTCTCGTCGTGGTGGCCACCGAGAACGACACCGTCTACGCCCTCTCCTCGGCCGGCGGCAACATCCTCTGGTCGCGCCACCTGGGGCCGCCCGTGCCGTCGACCGATCTGCCGTGCGGCAACATCAGTCCGAGCGTCGGCATCACCGGCACCCCGGTGGTCGACCCCGGCCGGGGCGAGGTCTTCGTCGTCGCCGACGAGCTCGTGAGCGGCGCACCCGAGCACGAGCTCGTCGGGCTCAACCTCTCGAGCGGGGCAGTCGAGCTGACCGTGAAGGTCGACCCGGCCGGGTCCACGCCGGCCGCCCTCCTCCAGCGGACGGGCCTCGCCCTCGACGGGGACCGGGTGGTCTTCGGCTTCGG
>DATGZH010000014.1:0-128670 GCA_035297265.1 Acidimicrobiales bacterium
TCAGAGACGGCTGCACGGCGAGCGACTCCCTCGGGTCGAGGGCGGCCCGGTGCCGGGCAGGACCGGTGCACGTCCATCAGGTGACGGCGCCGGTCACGTCGGGCCGGCGGTTTCCCGGCTCGGCGGTGCTTGACGACGGCCGGTGCCGTCGTAGATCCGCCGCCTCGGGCGGCGATGTTGCGGGCGCTCACGATGTCGCGGTGCCCGGTGTGCCCGCAGTGCGGACAGCTGAACTGACGCCCCTTGGGTTTAGGGGTGCGCTGGTGGCACTGCGGACAGGTGGACGAGGTCCCCCGTTCGTCGACGAGGAGAAGGGCGATCCCGGCCACCTCGGCCTTGTCGCCGAGCGCCCCGAGGAGATGGGTGCGCCGCCAGGCGGTGCCCACCCGGCGGTTCTGGACCCGGCCGGTCTTTTGCCGGGCGATGCCTCGCAGGTCCCCCACCACCAGGGTGGCGACGCCAGCACCCCTCGCCCACTCGACCAGGGTCTTGGCCGCCTGGTGTTGCATCTGATGCACCCGGCGACGGTGCTTCGCCTCGGCCCGGCGTTGGGTGGCCCGGAGCTTGCGCCAGCGCCTCGAGCCCCGCTGGCCCCGTCGGGGGGTCTTCGGGGCCAACTTCTTTTGCCGGGCCTTGGTGTCGGCCAGGTGGAGGCGTTCTTCGGCCCGGATGGCCCGGCCCGAGACGAGGAGGGCCTCGTTCCCAGAGGTGGCGGCGAAGGGGTGGATGATGCCGAGGTCCACCCCGGCGACGCCCTCGCCGGGAGGGTCGGAGCGTGGCACCTCGGCCGTCACGTCGAGACAGAGCCGCCCGGCCTCGGCGAGGAGGGTCACCGAGCGGACGTCGGCCTCGGGATAGGGGAGGGCCCGGGCCAGGCGGAGGCAGAGCTCTTGGGTCCCCCGGGCGGTCGAGAGCCGCACCCGCTGGCCCTCGAGACAGAAGGTGCCGGCGTAGTAGCGCAGCGGCATGAGGCGCCGCCGCCGTCTCGGGTAGCGGGCGTCCTCGCCCCGGCGCTTGCGCTTGGCCGTCTCCATACAGGCGTCGGCGTAGCGCCGGACGACCGAGCGGAGAGCGGGCACCGAGAGCTCGCCCACCCGCACCCCGGCCACCTCCCGGCAAAACTCCTGGTAGTTGAGGAGCGGCCGGCCACATCTTGCGAACCGGTAGCGGTTGAGCTCGATGAGCCCCGCCCACACGTCGCCGCCGGCCACGAGCAGGGCCCAGCAGCGCCTGGCCTGGGCCGGGGTGACCCGCAGTCTGACCCGGGCCGTCCGGTAGACGAGGGGGACGCTGTTGCTGTTCCGCTTCCTGGGCACCCCGGCAGTGTCGCCCCGGGGTGTAACACCTCGAACGTTACCGGTCGCGGCACTAGCCCTGAGCGACGCGGCCCCGCACTGGCCACGCGCCACTAACCTCCAAAGAAGCAGATGAAAGCAGGTACGCCATGTTGGCAAGTGCGGGTGTAGGCGTGGTGGTGGTCGGGATCGTGGTCGGGGTGGCGGTCGTCGCCGTCCTCTGGGCACTCCTCCGGTCTCTCAAGATCGTCCAGCAGGGCAGCGTCGGGGTGGTGAAGCGCCTCGGGGAGTACAAGTCCATCCGCCAACCGGGCGTGACCGTGCTCCTGCCCTGGGCGGACCGCATGGAGAAGGTGGACATGCGGGAGTTCCCGATGGTCGGTGACCGCCAGGCCGTCATCACCCGGGACAACGTGGCCCTCATGGTGAGCGCCACGATCTTCTGCCAGGTCATCGACGTGAAGGCGGCCCTCTTCGAGATCAACGACTTCGTGCTGGCCGTCGATCAGCTCTCGCGCACCGCGCTGCGGGCGGTGTTCGGTGAGCTGACGCTCGACCAGTCGCTCTCCGAGCGCGAGACCATCAACTCGAGGATGCAGGAGCACATGGCCGACGCCACCATGAAGTGGGGTGTGCGGCTCAACCGGATCGAGATCCTCGACATCACGCCGCCCAACAATGTGCTCCAGGCCATGTCCGAGCAGAAGGAGGCCGAGCAGCACAAGCGGGCCGCCATCTTGAAATCCGAGGGCGACCAGCAGGCCCAGGTGAACGCGGCGCAGGGCCGCAAGCAGGCGGCGGTGCTCGAGGCCGAGGGGGCCAAGCAGGCGGCCATCCTGGCGGCCGAGGCCCAGCAGCAGGCCCTCACGCTCCAGGCCGAGGGCGAGAAGCAGGCCCGGCTGCTCCGGGGCGAAGGGGAAGCGGCGGCGCTGAGCGCCATCGACAAGGCGACGATCAACCCGAACACGCTCGCCGTCGTGCAGCTGCGGGCCCTCCAGGCGGTGGCTTCCGCGCCGAACACGAAGCTCGTCGTGCCCTACGAAGCGGCGGGGCTCGTCGGCGGGGCTCAGGTGCTCGTCCAGGCCCTCCAGCACTCGGGTGAGCAAGTCCCGCCGGTCCCGGTGGCCGGCAACGGCGCGGTGCCCGAGGGCGGCGGCGCCGGCGGCTGAGCTCTAGAACGTCCGCCGCGTGCGGCGGCGGACCTCTCAGGACTTCGCCGGGCCGACGCTCAGGGCGTTGACTCGGTCGAGGATGTCGCTGATCGCCGTGTCCTGGGCCTTCAGGTGCAGCTGGATCTGCAGCGCCTCGTGCAGGACGGCGTCGGCGTCCTTGTAGGTGTCCTCGGCCCGCTTGTCGGCTGCTCGGGCCTGGATGTTCTGCCCCACGATGATGATCGGGAGGAGCACCAGCTGGAGGAAGTAGCTCGAGAGCCACGCCACGATGATCGTGAAGTTGTGGCTGTTGATGGCTGACGGCAGGGCCACGAGCGAGATGCACGTGAAGAGGTAGGCGCACCACATCGTGCCGACGACGACGGTGATGAACAGGCCCACCCGCGCGTTCACCCGTTGGATAGGCGTCTGCCGTTTGACTTGGTCGTGGACCTTGGCGGGCCCGCTGAGCTTGCGCTCCGCGATGCGCGGGTGCGGCATGTGGGTGTAGAGGATGGTCATGGCCCCATCGTGACAGCCCGGTGGCCGGCCACGGGGACCGGACGACGATCAGCCGGTCGACTCGAGCAACCAGCGGAGCCCGCCGGCCAGGTAGCGGAGATGGGTCGGCGTCTCCCAGGCCAGCGGGAAGTGGCCGAGCGCGCTGTAGAAGGTGGCGGCCTTGCCGTCGCGGTGGCACCAGGCGAGCGGGAAGCCCGAGGGCGGGGTGCGGGCTTCGGCGACCGACATGTCGAGGTCCTGGTCGGGCGACAGGCGCAAGAGCACGTGGGCGTCGGGTCGGAGGTCCTTGAAGAGGTAGAGCTCGTCGTGCCAGGCCCAGGTGGGACCGAGGTGCTCGGTCGCCGGATGGGACCGGTCGACCACGTCGATGTCGAGGGACTGGGTCCAGGGGTGGCCGTCGAAGCGGCCGCCGAGCATGGTCCCGTACTCGGGCCAGGTGTGCGAAGCGTCGCTCGCCGAGTGCACGCCGAGGAGGCCGAGACGTCCGTCTCGCCAGGCGGCGCCGAGCGCCTCCTTCTGGGCCGGCGTGAAGGGAGTCTCCCCGATGGTGAAGAGGGCGAGCACCCCGCCCGCCTCGATGTCGTCGATACCGAGGTCCTCGGTCGTAGCCAGGTGGCGCGGCTCGAGCCCCGCCATCGAGCCGAGCTCGCAGAGGGCCACGGTCGCCTGGGTGAGGACGCCGTGGACGCCGGCCGGGCCGTGCTCGTAGGGGGCCACCTCGGTCAGCACGAGCATCCGTCCGCTTGCCATGCGTTGCTCCCAGCGCTCGGCCGCCGGCGGCGACCCTGGCACCCACGTTACGCCGGGGCGCTCAACCGGGCGTTTGGTCCCCAGGCGGCCCGAGGCGCTCGCCGACGATGCGCCGCAGGGCCCGGACGTCGGCCTTGCCGCTCGGGAGGTAGGGGACGTCCTCCTCGCCGAGGGTGACCACCTCGCGGGGCACCTTGTAGGACGACAGGCGCTCCTTGGCCGAACCGAGCAGCCCCGCCACGTCGAGGTCGTCGGGGTCGTCGGCCACGACGACGGCCACGACCGCCTCACCGACCAGGCGGTCGGGGACGCCGAAGACATAGGCCGCCTTCACCACGGGGATGGAGGCGAGCACCGCCTCGACCTCGAGGGGTGCCACGTTCGAGCCGCTGCTCTTGATCATGTCGCCGCGTCGGCCGGTGAAGAAGAGGTGACCCTCCTTGAAGTAACCGAGGTCGCCGGTGTGGAACCAGCCCTCCTCGTCGAAGGTCGACTCCCGCTCGTACTTGTAGAGGCCCTGGAGGAGGCTGTAACCGCGCACACAGATCTCGCCCTCGACGCCCTCGGGGAGGGTGTCGCCGGTCAGCGGGTCGGCGATGCGGTGGGCCACGCCCGGCAGCGGGCGACCGAAGGAGCCGTAGAGGTGCTCGGGCAGCGGCTCGGCCATCTCGAGCGCGGGCACGCCCGTGTGCGGCCCCGAGGTCTCGCTCATACCGAGGGAGTTCGGCATGGTGCGCCCACCGTGCGGCGCGTCGCGCATGCGTCGGAAGGCGGCCGTCGCCTCGGGCGGGCGCGCCGCGAACGTCGGGTGGAGCACGATGCGCTCCAGGGCCCGCCGTGACCAGATCGTGGCCCGGGTAGGGGGCAGCCGCTCGGCCAGGTCGAGCACGGGCTCGGGGTCCAGCCGCTCGAGGCAGAGCAGCGTCGGCCCCGTGTGGAGGGCGGCGAGCAGCGTGAGGTTGAGGCCGCCGACCCAGAAGAAGGGGAGCCCGGCGAGGATCCGCTCGTCGGGGCCCACCCCGAACATGTCGGCCAGGCGGGCCGCGTGCCGGACTTCGCTCCCGTGGCTGTGCACAACGCCCTTCGGGTCACTCGTCGTGCCCGAGGTCCAGATGGTGACGAGCCAGTCGGCCGGCGTCACCTCGCGCTCGACCGCCGCGAGGAGCTCGTCGTCCGGACCGCCGGTCGGCGCGTCGGGGTCCAGCGGCTCGGCCCAGCCCCGGTCGCTCGGCCCGACCGTGTGCACCCGGCGCAGGAACGGGACGGCCTCGAGGAAGAGCGGTGGCGCCGGCTGGTCGGCCAGGCCGGGCACGGCCGATTCCACGAAAGCCAGGTGGTCCTGGCCGAACAGGCGGGCCGGCACCACGAGGTGCGAGGTGTCGGAGAGGCGGAGCGTGGACCGCAGCTCGGCCGGCTTGAAGAGCGTGCTGAACGGCATGACGAACGCCCCGATGCGGCCGGCCGCCAGGAACAGGGCCACCCCGTCGGGGCTGTTCGGGAACATGAGGCCCAGCCGGGTGCCCTTGCCCACGCCCCGGGCGAGGAGGTGGAGGGCGTAGCGCCGGGAGAGGGCCTCCATGTCGGCGTAGGTGAAGTGGAAGTCCGGACCGACGAGGAAGTCCCGGTCCCCGTGGTGGGCCACCGAGTGGGCGATGAGGTGGGGGAGCGTCGGCGAGAAGTCGAAGAGCGGCTCGACCGTCGGGGCCGGCCCGGCCGGGGTCATAGCTCCTACGTTCTCTCCCACCCGGCGGCCGGCGCCAACCGGGCGCAGCCGTTGGGTGAGGCCGGGAGGTCAGTCGGGGAGGGCCCGGCCCACGATCTCGTCCCGAGTGGCCCCGATCGAGGCCGCGGCCCGGGTGATGAGGCCGTCGAGGTAGACGGCCAGGTGGAGGACGACGGTCCTCGGCTCGCCCGCCAGGAGCGGAACCGGCTCGGTGGAGCGGTCGAGCGCCGAGGCGGCGAGAACGGCGCGGCGAACGCCGAGGAGGAGGGCCGGGGCCTCCTCCAGGCCGGCCCCGGCCCGGCGCAGCCAGAGGCTGAGGCCGAGGGGGAGGAGGAGGCTGCCTTCGGCCAGGTCGTCGGGCTCGAGGGCGGCCAGCCCGCGGGCCAGCTCAGGCACGGCGTCGGCCCGTTCTGCCCCGCTCCCTACCACCTGGTCCTCACCTCCTCCCTCTTCATCGGCCCTGGTGGCGACCACCGGGACCTCCAATGCCTTTCAGTGTCCCAAGGGGTTGTGACAAAGTGGTGGACCGCCGTTGACCAGGACGGCCCCGTCGCGTCGGAGGTGGTGATGGCACGACCGATCTGGACCGGTTCGCTCAGCTTCGGGCTGGTCAGCCTGCCGATCTCCCTGTTCCCGGCCACGAAGGACAAGTCCATCCACTTCAACCAGTTCGAGGAGGGCACCTCGGACCGGATCCGCTACCGCAAGGTGAACGAGCGGACCGGCGAGGAGGTCGACAACGCCCGGATCGTGAAGGGCGTGGACGTGGGCGGCGGGGAGTACGTGATCCTCTCCGACGAGGAGCTGGCGGCGGCCGAGCCCGAGCGTTCCCGCAACATCGAGATCACCGACTTCGTGGACCTCGACGACATCGACCCCGTCTACTACCGCACCACCTACTACCTGGCCCCCCAGGGCGAGCCGGCCACCAAGGCCTACGCCCTCCTGCGCAAGGCGATGGCCGAGTCCAACAAGGTGGCCGTGGCCACGCTCGTGATGCGGGGCAAGGAGTACCTGGTGGCGGTGCGACCCGAGGAGGACACCCTCGCCCTCGAGACCATGTACTTCGCCGACGAGGTGCGCTCACCGAAAGACGAGGTGGGCGAGCTGCCGGAGAAGGACAGCTTCTCGACGAAGGAGCTCTCGACGGCCCAGCTCCTCATCGACGCCATGACCACAGCGTGGGATCCCGAGCAGTACCACGACACCCACCGGGCCCGGGTGGAGGAGCTGATCGAGCAGAAGCATCAGGGCCACGTGATCGTGACCGAGCTGCCGCCGCCGAAGGAGACCGGCGTCATCGACCTGATGGCCGCGCTGCAGGCGAGCGTGCAGGCCACCAAGCGCGAGCGTGAGCGGGCCGGCAGCCGGGCAGAGAAGCACACCGCTAAGGCCCCGGCCGCCCGGGCCAAGACGCCGGCCAAGTCCGTCACGAAGCGGGCGACCCCGGCCAAGAAGGCCGCGCCGGCCAAGAAGGCCACCAAGGCACCGGCGGCCCGCGCCCCCCGTCGCAAGGCCTCCTGAGCGGGCGCTCAGGCGGCGCCCGAGATCGACGACAGCGGCACCGCTCCGGATGGGGCGCTCGTCGTCACGGCCTCACCCCAGTTGCTGAAGACGGCGTTCTCTCGGTAGCCAGCGTTCTTCGTCGTCACGACGAGCGAACCGCCGAGGGGATAGTGGGGGCCGGTGGCGGAGACGAAGAGGGCGTTCGAGCCGCCGCTACCGGTGACCGACGCCGGCGCCGTGCCGAGCACGCTCGCCACCCGGTGGCCGTGCAGTTTGATGGTCCGTCCGAACTTGAGCGGGCTCGTCGGCAGGTAGCTGTTGAGCTCGGCCTCGAGCGTGAGCGTCCCCGCGATGGCCTCGTACGGGTTGTCGCCCGACGACACCGAGATCCACTTGCCGGCATACGCGGTGGCCTCCGCGCTCGACAGGCTGAGGGCCGAGGTCAGGAAGGCCGAGCTGCCACGGACGTAGATCGTCGCGTCGTGCAGGAGGACCTCGAACGACTCGGTGCCCTGGACGACCTCCTCGGCCGCGCCGGCGCTGATCTTGCCGATGAGCGTCACCTGGTGCTTCCCGCTCGTCGTCACGTCGAGGAAGTGCATCGAGCCGGCCCGGTTGGCCGCCTGGACCGCCGTCTGCACCACTGCGTAGGGACGGAGCGAGGAGAAGGGCGGGGGACCGGTCGGCGCACTCGAGCAACCGGCCGCCGCGGCGACGACGAAGAGCCCCACGAAGAGGCGACGGGCCCTGAGCACCGGGGCAGGTTAGTCCGGGCCCGAGAGACGGTGACCTCGCGCGCCGCGCCCGGCGCCGCTTCGTCGCGTGGTCACCGGCGCGTCACCCGGCGTTCACCTGTCGGCCGGCGCGTGCGCGCCGGGGGTACGGGTTCAACCCGGGCGTTGCACCTCGATGGTGCCGTCCTTCGGCATCGGGGCCTTGAACCACCGCTCGGGCGTGTCCTCGATGATGGCCACCATCGTGGGCATCCCCATGAAGCTCTCCTCGACCCGGCCCACCGTGAGCACGTCGCCGTTGCCCAGGCGGACCCGGTCGCCGGTCCGCACGTCGGTCACGGCCATCGAGGTCCATTCGCCAGCCACGGCCCCATCCTGACCGGCGGCGGCCGGCCGCGCCACCGTTCTCGGGCCGTCCGGCCGCCCCCTACCATCGGGTCCGATGTCGCGCGCCGTCCCCCGTCGTCTGGTGGTGGCCGGGGTGGCCCTCGCCGTGGTCGGCTCGATCACCGCCATCGTCTTCGCCGTGGCCCAGGCCGCCTGCAACGGCGCCAACCAGCGGGCCGACCTCGTCGGGCTGACCCGGGAGTCGTGCACCGCCCAGACCACGGGTGCGGGGGTGGGAGTGGGGGTGCTCGTGGTGGGCGCCCTCCTGCTCGTGGCCGGGGCGCTGGCCACGACGCCCCGGTTCACCCGGCCCGACGAGGAGGAGCGTGACGACGGACCGGACGCGTCCCCGGGCGAGGAGACCGGACCGCCGGACCGCCTGTTCTGAGGGCCGGGCTACCCGGCCCGGTTGAAGACGTCCTTACCGAAGGGGCGGAGACCGGCGGCCCCGGCCAGGCCGAGGTGGCCGTGGCCGTCGCTGCCCCCGGTCGTGAGCCCGAGGAGGTCCTCGTAGCTGCGGAGGGCCGAGTAGTGGTTGTAGGAGCCGGTCGTGTCGGTGCTACCGGCCACGAGATAGCGCGGGTTCAAGAGGAGCGCTCCCACCTGGCCGCCGCCGGGGTACTGGTCGGTCGTGGCCCCGGCGTTGCCCGGTGACGCGGTGTTCGGCCCGGGTTGCTCGTTGCAGCACGCCGCGCCGTAGGCCGGGTTGGCCGACGGGTCGACGTCGGCTTCGTCGAAGGTGATGACGACGAGCGTGTCGCCCTCCCGGTAGGCCGGGGAGTTGAAGAGGAGCGGCATCCAGTGCTGGAGGAAGAGGTCGGCCCCGACGAGGCCGCCGGTCGGGCCACCGGCGCTGTTCGGCCCGGCGCAGGTGCCGTCGTGCCCGTCGTTGCACAGGTTCGGCGTGATGAAGGCGAAGTGCGGCGTCGTGGCCGCTCGGGCCAGGTCATGGGCCAGGTGGCCGCGCGGGTCGGGCCGGCCGTTCGAGAGGAGCGTGCCGAGCGGCACCACGTTGGCGTCGCACACGGCCGGGTCGTTGGTGATCGAGCGGAACCACACGAACGGGTTGTGGCGCGTCGTGTACTGGTCGGTCGCCGTGGCCACCTCGGCCGTGTCGGTCCGCCCCGGCAACGGGTGGGCGCAGTCCGTGCCACCGAGCGAGTCGGCCACGCCGCCGTCCCTCGACGGGTCGTTCCCCATGTCCTGGTTGTAGCCGCGCCAGGCGGCGACGTGGGTCGACGGGTTCGGCGGGTACTTGTGATCGAGCTGGTCGCCGATGGTGGCGACGATCCCGGGGTAGACGCAGCCGTCGCCCACCACTTGGCCGGGGCTCGTGGCCGAGCTCGGCGCCGGGTTGCCCGGCTGGACGTCGACGAAGGCGAAGTCGTGGTCGGCGCAGTCCGCCTGGGTGTCCTTCGTCGGGGCCTGCCCCGAGACCTGGGCGATGTAGTTGTCCAGGCTGTCGTGGCCGGTGCCGTAGTAGTGGGTGACGAGCTCACCCTTCTTGCGCAGGACCCCGTTCAGGTAGGTGGCCGGGGAGCCCGGGCCGAACGTGGTGGCGAAGCCCTCGTTCTCGAGATCGATCACGAAGATGTGGTTGATCTTCCCCGGTGGGAGCGCGGCGCGGAGCGTGGTGGCCGCGTCGGCCGGCGCCACGGGGGCGAGGGCGAGGAGCGGGAGGGCGGCGAGCGCCACACCGGCGAGGAGCGGGCGGTGAGAACGGGCGGGCATCGGGGCGTCGGACCTCAGGGCGGTGGGTTGCTGGAGGGATGGCCGACGCCCGGGGCGCCGGTCCACGAAGCCGCGCACCCTAGTGGAGCGACCGCGGCGCGCGAGGTCGCCCCTCGCTCAGAGCTCGTCGGGCGCGAGCACCGGCGGGAGTCCGTTGGGCCGAGCCCCCACGTGCAGCTCGAAGCCCGACCACCAGGGTTCGGCGTCGAAGGGGGAGGGCAGGCCGAGCTTCTGCCGGGCGAGGCACGCATCGCGGACCTCGCGCTTCAGCGCGCCGAGCGTGGCCAGGTCGCCTCCGCTCGCCCACCCGCTCTTCCAGAGGGTCTCCTCCCGGTGCCAGGCCCGGGTGCGGGCCGTGACGATGGCGTCCGTGAGCTCCTCGGCCTCCCGGCGGAGCGCCAGGTCCACCTCGGCGAGGACGTCGGCCGCCCGGAGCCACCCGTAGTCCATGTCGATGAGCATGAGGCCCGGTGAGACCTCGAACGGGCCGACGACGTCGACGATGGGGTCGATGACGGTGAGGCTGGCGCCGTCCGGGAGCGGGTAGCGCAGGTTCGTGAGCTGACGGTCGATGAAGGCCACGTCGCCCACGGCCCGGAGAAAGATCCCGACCATGTCCATCGAGGCGAAGTCCCGCCGGTCCGGCTGCGGCGAGAGCGGCACCGCCACCACCGCGATGATGCGCTCGGCCCCGAGGCGGACCGCCGCCTCGACCGGGATGTTCTGCACCACCCCACCGTCCACGTAGACGTCGTCGGCGAGGGCCCGTGGGGGGAAGATCATCGGCACGCTGGCCGAGGCCAGCATTCCCTCGATGACGTCGATCGGCCCGGCGCCCTCACCGGCGACCGGGGTCACCGCGTCGGACTCGACGATCGTCCCGTCCTCGGTGACGTAGCGGACCCGCCCGGAGCGCAGTGCGGTCACGGCTAACCGGAGCTCGAGGCCCGGCCGGGCAATGAGCGCCGGGTCGACGGGCTCGATGCCGTTCGGCCCGCCGTGGCGGAGCGCCCGGGCGAGCGGGTCGAGGGTGAGCATCGAGCCGCGCCCGCTGCGGAACCGCCGACGGGCCCGGGGCAGGGCCGGGACCACCTTGGCCAGGTCCGCGGCCAGGTCGAGGAGTCGCTGGCCCCGGGACGGGGCGGGCGGGACGACGCCCACCATGCCCGGTCCGTCGTCGCCGGGCACGGGGGGTCGCGTGCGGACGGTGATGTACTCGTCGATGGCCTTGCCGGCCGGCGTGCCGTCGAGGGCCTGCACCCACGCTTGGCGACCGAACAGGACGTCGGTGTGGGTGAGGGCCAGCAGGTCCTGTCGGAGCTGGCGGCTGCAGCGCTGGAACTCTTCGAGCGTCCGGGCCTGGGCGAGCACGCCACCGGCCAGCGAGCCGGCCGAGGCCGCGGTGATGACGTCGGGGACGACGGCGTGCTCCTCGACGAGGAAGCTGACGGCCCCGGCCTCGAAGGCCCCCTTCGTGCCGCCCCCGGCGAGCACGAAGGCCGTCTTCTTCCCGTCGCCCACCATGACCGCCCATGTTCTCACCGGGCCGGCCCGGCCGGAAGTTGGCTACGGGAGGTACCGGCTCCGCCCCTGGTCAGCCCCCCGGTGCCGCCGTCACGACCTCGAGGCGGGCCCCTTCGGCCAGGGCCACCTCGGCCCAGGAGGAGCGGGGGACGACCGCTTCGTCGAGGGCCACGGCCACCCCCTTCGGGCTGGGGCACGCCGCCCGCACGACGTCGGCCACGGTGCTGCCGGCGGGGAGCTCGAGGGGCTCCCCGTTGACGGTCACCCGCACCTCAGCGCGCCCCGACCGGACCGGTGCTCCATGCGCGGTGACGCGTCGCGTCGAAGGCGCCGAGGGCGCTCGGGAGCGGCGACCCGGTCAGGAGGTCGGCCACGGCTGCCGCGGTCAACGGCGCGAGGAGGATGCCGTTGCGGTAGTGGCCGGTGGCCACGGCCAGGCCCGGGACGTCGGTCCAGCCGACGAAGGGCCCGTTGTCGGGGGACCCGGGCCGGAGGCCGGCCGCCGACTCGGTCAGGGTGAGCTCGTCGATCCCGGGGACGAGCTGGCGGGCGTCGTCCAGGAGCGCGTGCACCGCGCCGGCCTGGACGGCCCGGTCGAAGCCCTTCTCCTCGACCGTCGCCCCGATGACGACCGAGCCGTCGGACCGCGGGACGAGGTAGCACGGTCGGCCCCGCACGAGACCGCGCACCGTCGTGGTCAGCAGCGGTCGGTCGCGGTCCCCCTGGAGGCGGAGGATGTGACCCTTCACCGGCCGCACTGGGGGGAGCGTGCCTGGCGCCACTCCGCCGAGGAGGGAGCTGCCGCAGCCGGCGGCCACCACGACCGAGCCGGCGGCGCGTCGTTCGCCCTCGGCGAGGCGCACGCCGCGGCACCGCCCGCTGGCGTCACGCTCGAGCTCGAGCACCTCGGCCCGTTCGATCTCGACGCCGGCCCCCTCGACCGCGGCGAGGAGGGCGGCGAGGAGCGCCCGGTTGTCGACCTGGTGGTCGCCCGCCACCCAGACCCCGCCGCGGACGCCGGGCGCGAGGGCCGAGACCAGCCGTCGGCATTCGGCCGGACCGAGGCGCTCGGCCTCGAGCCCGAGCGAGCGCTGCAGCTCGAAGAGCTCGTCGAGCACCGCCCGGTCGGAGTGGTCGAGGGCCACCTCGACCGTGCCGCACCGGCGGTAGCCGAGGTCCCGACCCGTCGCGGCGGACAGCTCGTCGGCGAAGCCCGCCCAACCGCGGGCCGCCTCGACGAGCAGGCCCACGAGGGCCTCCTCCCCGTAGTCCACCTCGGAGACCGGGGCGAGCATGCCGGCCGCCACCCACGAGGCGCCCCGGGCCGGCGCCGGGTCGACGACGCCGACCCGTAGCCCGCGACCGGCCGCCCGCCACGCCGCGGCCAGACCGATCACGCCGCCGCCCACGACGAGGGCGTCGGGGGAGCTCGTCACTGCACACGATCCTACGGTCGCCGGGCGCAGCGAGCGCCGAGTGGAGCGATGGCCAGGGGGTCGCGGGGTGACGTGTACGCTTTTGTTGCTGCCGGGCCAACGTCGTCCCGGGCGCCAGCAACGCCACGGACACATAGGACGCGGACCGCAGCCACCCGAGGCGGCGGCCGGACAGCCCGGAAGGAAAATGATGGCCCGATCGGCCCGACCGGGGGGCGGCGTCGCCGCACCCCACGGCCTCTACGATCCGGCATACGACCACGACGCCTGCGGCGTGGGCCTCGTGGCTGACCTCCAGGGTCGGGCCAGTCACGCCCTCGTCGAGACGGCCCTCGACGTCCTCCGCCGGCTCGCCCACCGCGGCGCCTCGGGGGCCGAGGTGGCCACGGGCGACGGGGCGGGGATCCTCCTCCAGGTGCCCCACCGGCTGCTCGCCGCGGCGGCCGAGGAGGCCGGCTTCACCTTGCCGGCGGCCGGTCGCTACGCGGTGGGCGCGGCGTTCCTGCCCCAGGAGGCCGACGACGCGGCCAAGGCCCGGGCCCAGGTAGCGACCATCGCCGAGGAGGAGGGGCTCGCCGTCCTCGGCTGGCGGGAGGTCCCCGTCGACGACCGCTCGCTCGGCCAGAGCGCCCGGCGGACCGAGCCCCGCATCGAGCACCTCTTCGTCGCAGCGAGGGATGCGGCGGCCGTCCCCGACCCGCTCGCCCTCGACCGCCTGGCCTTCGTCGTGCGCAAGCGGGCGGAGCACGCCGTCCACGACCTCTACTTCGCCTCGCTCTCGTCCCGGACCCTCTGCTACAAGGGCATGCTCACCGGTCACCAGCTGAGCGAGTTCTATCCGGACCTCACCGACGAGCGTCTGGAGAGCGGGCTCATGCTCGTCCACTCGCGGTTCTCGACGAACACGTTCCCGAGCTGGCCGCTGGCCCACCCCTACCGCTACCTGGCCCACAACGGCGAGATCAACACGCTGGCCGGCAACCGCAACTGGATGCACGCCCGCGAGGCCCTACTCGCCACGCCCCTCGTCCCGGGTGACCTCGCCCGGACCTACCCGATCTGCACCCCGGGGGCGAGCGACTCGGCCTCGTTCGACGAGGTGCTCGAGCTGCTCCATCTCGGCGGGCGGAGCCTGGCCCACGCCGTCCTCATGATGATCCCCGAGGCGTGGGAGAACCACACCACGATGGACCCGGCCCGCCGGGCCTTCTACCGCTACCACTCCTCGCTCATGGAGCCCTGGGACGGGCCGGCGGCCATCGCTTTCACCGACGGGACGACGGTCGGCGCGGTGCTCGACCGCAACGGACTGCGGCCGGCCCGCTACTGGGTGACGAGCGACGACCTCGTCGTGTTGGCGAGCGAGGTCGGCGTGATCGACGTGGACCCGGCCAAGGTGGTGAAGAAGGGCCGCCTCCAGCCGGGGCGGATGTTCCTCGTCGACACGGCCCTCGGGCGCATCGTCGACGACGACGACATCAAGGCGGAGCTGGCGGCCGAGCACCCCTACGGCGAGTGGTTGGCGGAGGACCAGGTGGCCCTCACCGACCTGCCGCCGCGGGCCATGCTCACCCCCCAGCACGCCAGCGTGGTCACCCACCAGCGGCTGTTCGGCTATACGACCGAGGAGCTGCGGGTGTTCCTGGCCTCGATGGCCACCACCCCCGAGGACCCCATCGGCTCGATGGGCTCCGACAGCGCCCTCGCCGTCCTCTCCGACCGCTCGCGCAACCTCTACGACTACTTCACGCAGCTCTTCGCCCAGGTGACCAACCCGCCACTCGACGCCATCCGCGAAGAGCTCGTCACCTCGCTCGCCGCCACGGTCGGCCCGGAGGGGAACCTCCTCGACGCGGTGGCCGGCTCCTGCCGCCAGATCCTCCTGCCGCAGCCGGTGATCGACCGGGCCGACCTGGCCAAGCTCATGTACGTCAACGAGTTCGGCGAGACCCCGGGGTTCAAGGCCTTCGCCATCGACGGCCTCTTCCCGGTGGCCGGCGCGGGCGACGCCGGCCGGCCGACGGCCGAGGGCGGCCGGGCCCTCGCCGCGGCCATCGAGGACGTTCGGAGCCGGGTCTCGGCGGCCATCGCCGAGGGCGCCAACCTGATCGTCCTCTCGGACCGCAACTCGACGACCGAGTTGGCGCCCATCCCGTCGCTCCTCCTGACCGCGGCGGTCCACCACCACCTCGTGCGGGAGAAGACCCGGACCAAGGTAGGCCTCGTGGTCGAGAGCGGCGACGCCCGCGAGGTGCACCACATGGCCCTCCTCATCAGCTACGGCGCGGCGGCCGTGAACCCCTACCTGGCCCTCGACAGCATCGACGACATGATCGCCAACGGCCGCCTGGAGGGCGTGAGCCCCCTCCAGGCCCACCGCAACTACATCAAGGCCGCCTGCAAGGGGATCTTGAAGGTCATGTCGAAGATGGGCATCTCGACCGTGGCCTCCTACACCGGGGCCCAGGTGTTCGAGGCGATCGGCCTCGACACCGAGGTGATCGACGAGTACTTCACCGGCACGGCCAGCCGCATCGGCGGTGTGGGCCTCGACGTGCTGGCGGCCGAGGTGGCCACCCGCCACCGGCTGGCCCACCTCGACCGGCCGACCGAGCGGGCCCACCGCGAGCTCGAGGTGGGCGGCGAGTACCAGTGGCGGCGCGAGGGGGAGTTCCACCTCTTCAACCCGAAGACCGTGTTCAAGCTGCAGCACGCCACCCGGGCCAAGCGCTTCGACGTCTTCCAGGAGTACACCCGGGCCGTCGACGACCAGGCGAACAAGCTGGCCACGCTGCGGGGGCTCCTGCGGCTGCGGCCGGCCCCCTCGGGCCCGGTCCCGATCGAGGAGGTCGAGCCGGCCTCGGCCATCATGGCCCGCTTCTCGACCGGGGCCATGTCCTACGGCTCGATCTCGGCCGAGGCCCACGAGACGCTGGCCATCGCCATGAACCGCATCGGCGGCCGCTCGAACACCGGCGAGGGCGGCGAGGACCCCGAGCGCTTCGTGCCCGACGCCAACGGCGACCTCCGGCGCAGCGCGGTCAAGCAGGTGGCCTCGGGCCGCTTCGGGGTGACCTCGGAGTACCTGGTGAACGCCGACGACCTGCAGATCAAGATCTCCCAGGGGGCCAAGCCCGGCGAGGGCGGCCAGCTCCCGGGGCGCAAGGTCTGGCCGTGGATCGCCAAGACCCGGTACTCGACGCCGGGCGTCGGCCTCATCTCGCCGCCGCCGCACCACGACATCTACTCCATCGAGGACATCGCCCAGCTCATCCACGACCTGAAGTCCTCCAACCCCGACGCCCGGGTGCACGTGAAGCTCGTGGCCGAGGTCGGGGTGGGCACGGTGGCCGCCGGGGTGGCCAAGGCCCACTCCGACGTGGTGCTCATCTCGGGCCACGACGGTGGCACCGGGGCCGCCCCGCTCACCTCGATCAAGCACGCTGGCATCCCCTGGGAGCTCGGCCTGGCCGAGACCCAGCAGACGCTCGTCGTGAACGGCCTCCGCGACCGGATCGTGGTCCAGGTGGACGGGCAGCTGAAGACGGGGCGCGACGTGGTGGTCGGGGCGCTGCTCGGGGCCGAGGAGTTCGGCTTCGCCTCGGCCCCGCTCGTGGTGTCGGGCTGCATCATGATGCGGGTCTGCCACCTCGACACCTGTCCGGTCGGCATCGCCACCCAGGACCCTGAGCTCCGGAAGCGCTTCTCGGGGACTCCCGAGTTCGTGACCACGTTCTTCGAGTACCTCGCCGAGGAGGTGCGCGAGCACCTCGCCGCTCTCGGGCTCCGGACCATCGACGAGGCCGTCGGGCGGTGCGACCTCCTCGACATGTCCGAGGCCATCGAGCACTGGAAGGCGAGGGGCCTCGACCTCTCCCGGGTCCTCACTGTGCCCGAGTCGGTCTACGACACCGACCGGCACGCCACGAAGCTCCAGGACCACGGGCTCGACAAGGCGCTCGACCACCAGTTCCTGGCGGACTGCCGCCCGGCCATCGAGGACGGCGTCAAGGTCGAAAAGGAGCTCACGATCACCAACGTCGACCGGACCGTCGGCACGCTCCTCGGCTCGGCCATCACCAAGCGCCACGGCGCGGCCGGGCTGCCCGAGGGCACGATCACCCTCACGTTCCACGGCTCGGCCGGGCAGAGCTTCGGGGCGTTCGTCCCGAAGGGCGTGACGATGCGCCTGTTCGGCGACGCGAACGACTACTTCGGGAAGGGCCTCTCGGGCGGCCGACTCGTGGTCATGCCCCCCGAGACCTCCACGTTCGTGGCCGAGGACCAGATCCTCGTGGGCAACGTGGTCCTCTACGGCGCCACCGCCGGCGAGGCCTTCTGCCGGGGGCAGGCCGGCGAGCGGTTCTGCGTGCGCAACTCGGGGGCGACCGCGGTCATCGAGGGGGTGGGTGACCACGGCTGCGAGTACATGACCGGCGGCCGGGTGGTGGTCCTCGGGCCGACCGGGCGCAACTTCGGCGCCGGCATGTCGGGGGGCATCGCCTACGTCTATGACCCCGACCGGACCTTCGCACTCCGCCTCAACACCGACATGGTCGAGGCGGAGCCGCTCGGGGCCGAGGACCGCGAGTGGCTGGCCGACGTGGTGGCCCGGCACGGGGAGGCCACGGGCTCGGCGGTGGCGGCCCGGCTCCTCGGGAGCTGGGACCGGACGGTCGAGGACATGGTGAAGGTCATGCCCAAGGACTACCGCCGGGTCCTCGAGGCCACCGAGCGGGCCCTCGCCGCTGGCACCTCGGTCGAGGAAGCGGTGATGGCGGCGTCCCATGGGTGAGACGACCGGCTTCTTGAAGTACGGGCGCGAGCTGCCGCGGAGGCGCCCCGTCCCGGTGCGCCTCCGCGACTGGCGCGAGGTCTACGAGCCCTTCCCGGACGAGTCGGCCCGCCAGCAGGGGGCCCGCTGCATGGACTGCGGCATCCCCTTCTGCCACGAGGGCTGCCCGCTCGGCAACCTCATCCCGGAGTGGAACGACCTCGTCTGCCGGGACGACTGGTCCGACGCCATCGAGCGCCTCCAGGCCACCAACAACTTCCCGGAGTTCACCGGCCGCCTCTGCCCGGCCCCCTGCGAGGCGGCCTGCGTGCTCGGGATCAACTCGGACCCGGTCACGATCGAGCGGATCGAGTACGAGATCGTCGAACGCGCCTTTCGGGAGGGTTGGGTGCACCCGCTGCCGGCCCCGGAGCGCACGGGCAAGCGGGTGGCCGTCGTGGGCTCGGGCCCGGCCGGCCTCGCCGCGGCCCAGCAGCTCGCCCGGGCCGGGCACGGCATCGTGGTCTTCGAGCGGGCCGAGAAGCCGGGCGGGCTCCTGCGTTACGGCATCCCCGAGTTCAAGATGGAAAAGGCCATCCTCGACCGCCGGCTGGCCCAGCTGAAGGCCGAGGGCGTGACCTTCCGCTGCTCGACCTCGGTCGGGCTCGGCGGCGAGCCGACCGCGCCGCTCGAGCCGGGCGAGGTGCCGGGGCCGGCGCAGGCCTCGGCCCCCGACGTCACGGTGGTCCCGGCCGCCCAGCTGCTCGAGGAGTTCGACGCGCTGGTGCTCGCCGGCGGGGCCACCCTGCCCCGGGACCTCGACGTCCCCGGTCGCGCCCTCCCGGGGATCCACTTCGCCCTCGAGTACCTGAAGCCGGCCAACCTGGTCCAAGAGGGCGGTCTCCCGGCCACCACGATCGACGCCCGCGGCAAGGACGTCGTCATCATCGGCGGGGGCGACACCGGGGCGGACTGTCTCGGCACCGTGCACCGGCAGGGCGCGGCGTCCGTCCACCAGCTCGAGATCCTGCCCGAGCCCCCGAGCGACCGGGCGGCCGAGCACCCCTGGCCGGTGTGGCCGATCATCCTGCGGACGTCGTCGGCCCACGAGGAGGGCGGGCGGCGGCTCTTCTCGGTCACGACCACCGAGTTCATCGACGACGGGAGCGGCGGGGTGGCCGGCCTGCGGGGCCACCAGGTGGAGACGAGGACCGAGAACGGGCGCCCCGTCTTCGAGCCCGTGCCGGGCAGCGAGTTCGAGCTGGCCTGCCAGCTCGTGCTCTTGGCGATGGGGTTCGTCGGACCCGAGCGCCGGGGGGTGGTGGGGGAGCTGGGCCTCGAGCTCGACCCCCGCGGCTCGGTGGCCTGCGACGCCGGGTGGGCCACGAACGTGCCGGGCGTCTTCGTGTGCGGCGACATGACCCGGGGCCAGAGCCTCATCGTCTGGGCCATCGCCGAGGGTCGCTCGGCCGCCGCCGCGGTCGACCGCTACCTCATGGGGACGAGCGCCCTGCCCGCCCCGATCCTCCCCGGTCAGCTGGCGCTGCGCTGACGTCGCCCGCCCTCAGCGGTAGGGGCGGTTGGAGGGTGCCCGGCGCTCCAGGACGTCGTGCATCCGGAGGGCGACGGCCGGCTCGCTGTCGGCGTGCGTGAGGATGTAGAAGGTGTCGGTCTGCACGGCCTCGCACACCGCGTCGGCCACCTGCTCGGGCTCGATGCCGCCGGCCACGAGGCGGGTCACAGCCCCTTCCACCTCGGCCCCGGCCCGGCCCGACTCGGCGGCCGGGGCCCAGTCGGGCCGGTTGCGACCGGACTCGGCGATGTTGGTCCGGACGAAGCCCGGGCACAGTACCGAGACCCCGACGGGCGAGCCCGCGGTGGCCAGCTCCTTGTGGAGGGTCTCGGAGATCGTCACCACCGCGTGCTTGCTGGCGTTGTAGGGGCCCATGAAGGCGGGGGAGATGAGACCGGCGATCGACGCCGTGTTGACCACATGACCCTCCCCTTGCTCCACGAGGAGCGGCACGAACGTGTGGATGCCGTGGACCACCCCGAAGAGGTTGACGCCGATGGTCCAGTGCCAGTCGGCGAGCGGGACCATCCACATCGGGCCACCGCCCCCGCCGACCCCGGCGTTGTTGTGCACGAGGTGCACCGCCCCGAACCGGGCGAGGGCGTGGTCCCGCAACTCCTCGACCGAGGACGGCTCGGTGACGTCGGTGATCTTGGCCGTCACCGCCGCCCCGGCGTCGGCCAGCTCGCGCTCGGTCGCCTGGAGCGGGGCCTCCTCGATGTCGGCCAGGACGAGCTGCATGCCCTCCCGGGCCAGCCGGTGGGCCACCGCCCGCCCGATGCCGCTCGCGCCGCCGGTGACCACCGCGACCTTCCCGGCCAGTTGCTCCATGACCAACTCCTTCGATGCGTCGACCGACCGTCCGGAGGCGGCTCCCCCGGGACGTCGGCACCCATCAACCTATGATCAGCAAATGAGCGACGCGCGCCAACTCGGCTTCATCGGACTCGGCCACATCGGAGGGGCGGTCTGCGCCAACCTCCTGGCCGACGGTCACCAGCTCACCGTCTACGACGTCGACCCGGCCCACTTGAAGGCCCAGGTCGAAGCGGGTGCCAACGCCGCGGACGGTCCCGCCGCGGTGGCCAAGGCGTCCGACATCACGTTCCTCTCGCTGCCCACGCCCGCGGCCATGGCCCAGGTGTCGGCGACCTGGGCCGAAGGGGCCGGACCGGGGAAGATCCTCGTCGACCTCACGACCAACGCCCCGGCCACCGTGCGGGCCGTCGGCGAGCACCTGGCGGCGGTCGGGGCGAAGCTCGTCGAGGCACCGCTCACCGGCGGGGCCCCCGGCGCCAAGGCCCGCATGCTGTTCTTCATCATGGGCGGCGACAAGGACGCGGTCGAAGCGGTCGTCCCCCTGCTCGACACGATCGGTCGGGGCAGCCGGCACCTCGGGCCCCTCGGCTGCGGCAACGTGGGCAAGCTCGTGAACTCGCTCATGGCCTTCACCACCCAGGTGGTGGCGCTCGAGGGCCTCGCCCTCGCCGCGCGCCACGACATCGAGCCCCGCACGGTGGTCGAGCTCCTGCGGGCCACCGGCGGCTCCACCTCGTACTGGGACCGCCGGGTCGAAGAGATCGCCACCCGGGGCAAGCCCATGGAGTTCTCGATGGAGCTGGCGGCCAAGGACGCCGGCCTCATGCTCGAGGTGGGCCGGGAGGTCGGCGTGCCCCTGCCCGTGGCCTCGGCCGTCCACGAGATGCTCGTGTACGCCAAGGCCCAGGGCCTCGGGGACCGGGACATCAGCGACTTTGTCGAGGCCGCCGAGCGGGCCACCGGCCTCCGTTTGGAGCTTCGTCCCGAAGACGGCGCCTGATCCGCGGCGTCCGCGGCGCGGTCCCGGTCGGAGCCGCTGCTCCCACCTTGTTGATCACCGCGAAGCTCATCGACCCGCGCAATCGGACGCTTCGGATCTCAGCGGGGGTGACTGTGGCGAGCCGGTCCCAGTTCGGCTTGCCGGCGTAGAGAAGAACCCTGACGCGGTAGTGGGTGAAATTGGTGAGGCCGAGGTCGTTGTGCCGGCGGCTCGACGAGCTTGCGTCCGGCTGAGCTCACCATTCCGAGCTTGATCTCAAGCTGTCCAGGACTCCCCAGGCGAGCCCCGCCTCCCTGCTGAGTTCCGAAGAGCCTCTAGAGCGGTGTGCGAACATAGCGAATGTGCCCGACGAAATCCTCGCCACCGTCATCGCCACGGATTCCCAACCAGGGACCGAGCCCCTGTTGTGGGAAGATGTTGAACGACGCTTCGACGCCGAACGATGGTATTGGCTCGCTACGACGGGCGATCACGGCCAACCCAATGTCCGTCCAGTTCTCGCCGTTTGGTGGAACGGTCGAATCTTCTCAACCACAAGCCCGAACGCGCGCAAAGGTCGAAACTTGGAGCACCGGGCCGCGTGCTCGCTTGTGGCGCGAGCCCCAGCCATCGACATCGTCGTCGAAGGTCATCGATTGTGGATTGATGACCGTGAGCAGCTAGAAGGAATTGCCACTGCCTACCGCACCAAGTATGGATGGCCGGTGGCTATTACCGACCAGAACATGTTCGACGCCCCTTATGGAGCTCCGACGGCTGGGAACCCCCCGTATCGCGTTTATGAAATCAAAGCCGACATTGTGTATGCCTTCGGAACAAGCGACGACCTGGGCGTGCACTCCACTCGTTTCTCGTTCGGCCCATAGACGACGCACTTGGTCGCACTCGCTAGGGCGTGTCTCAGGGTGAGGGTGATTCCGAAGTGCCGGGCGAGGTAGCCATCGCGCGCACGGACGTGGGCAGATCATTCGACCCCGCTGAAATCCGAAGAGCCGTAAACGATGCTCGCCGTGTCGAGTGCCTCTCCGCCCAGGCGGGCGCCGGACTCGAGGCCCGTCGGAGCGATGGTGCTACGTGATCCGCTGGAGCGACTTCTCCTCGAGGTCGAGCTCCCAAGCGTCGGGCATCTGCAGATTCGACCAGAACGACATCGGGTCTTCGAGCCCGAGCTCGTGGTCGAGCCAGGTGGTGAGCAGCATGCCGTGGCTCACCACGACGAGGCGCGCCCCGGGAGTGACGTCGGCCTGCAGCGGGGCGAGCCGGGCGATCACGTCGTCACGACGCTCCCATCCCCCGACGACCTCGCCTCTCAGATAGCTGGCGGCGGCCTGCGCGAGGTCGTCGGGCGTGGCATACCACGCCCTCTTCACCTCGCTGAGCTGCTCCCGGACGCGGGTGGGGGCTGAAGGAAAGGCGAGCGCCGCGGTTTCACAGGTCTTGCGCTCCGGGCTCGTCCACACGGTGGTGGTCGCGGATCCATCGGCGAGCCGTCGGCCGAGCACGGTTGCGTCGTCCCGGCCCTGCTCGGTCAACGGCCACTGCGACGGTGGCGTTCCGTCAGCGACGAGCGGCTCGGCGTGCCGCACGAGGACCACGCGCCTCACCGGGTGATCCTCGCAGAGACAGCCGGCGTCCGTGATGGCCTCGAGGTCGCGGGGTGCCGCGACCCGACTCGCTACTCCGAGCCGAGGACCGCCGCCGCCGTGTTGAGGGCGCTCACGCCGGCCGGCACGCCGGCGTAGACGCCGACCTGCATCAGGACCTCGACGAGCTCCTCCTTGGTGAGCCCGACGTTGAGGGCGCCGGCGAGGTGGCCACGGAGCTCGTCGTGGCGGCCGAGGGCGGCCAGCATGGCCACGGTGATGAGGGAACGGTCCCGTATGGCCAGGTTGGGGCGTGACCAGAACATGCCGAAGCAGGACTCCCGCACGAGGCCGAAGTACTCGGGCGCCACCGCCGACCCGCCGGCGGGGGAGGTGTCGGCGTCGGCCACCCGGTCCCCCCAGAGCTTTCGTTGCACCTCGCGCCCGAGGGCCTCGTAGTCGGTGTCCTTGGGCATGCTCAGCGGCCTCCGTTCTCCGCCGGTGCGGGGACCGGCACGTGGTAGAGCTTCTGGTAGTTGTCCCAGAGCACCTTCTTCTTCGTCGTGTCGTCGAAGGGCATCGACATGAAGCAGTCGGTGGCGCCCGGGAACTTCGAGTCGGCGTGGGGGTAGTCGGTCGAGTAGACGACGTTGTCGTCGCCGTACTCCTCGAAGTAGTACTTTGCCGGTTCCTCGTCCGCCTCGACCGAGAGGTAGCAGTTGCGGAGCATGTACTCCGAGGGCTTCATCAGCACGTCGGGGGCCTCGTACTTGCCCGTCCATTCCCAGTGCTCGTCGAGTCGGTACATCATGAACGGAGCCCACGAGCAGTTGCCCTCGAGGAGCCCGAGACGCAGCTCGGGGAAGCGCTCGAGGATGCCGCCCGAGGTGAAGCAGGTCACCACGAACATGATGCCGAGCGGCTGGTTGAAGGGGTGCCAGAGCATGAGCTTGTCGAGGTGCTCGCTGAAGGCGAAGTCGGGCTTCAGGTACGTGGTGCCGCCGCCGTGGAAGCAGATCGGCACGTCGAGGCGCTCCGCCTCCCGCCACAGCGGGTCGTAGTGGCGGTCGTGCCAGGGGCGAGAGTCGACCAGACCGGGCACGAGGAAGGCGGCCTTGAAGCCGCGCTCGACCGACCGGGCGAGCTCGTCGACCGCGCCGTCCACGTCGTGGGGGGCCACCATCGCCGCCCCGAAGACCCGGTCGGGTGACTCGCACCCGGCCACGAAGTCGGCCATCCAGTCGTTGTAGGCCCGGGCGATGGCGCTCGCCAGCTCGGGCTCGAGACCGTCGGGGCCGATGTGGTGCGAGCTCTGCAGGGAGAGGACGAAGAGCCCGCGGGAGGGGAAGAGCACCGTCGAGTCGAGGTGCTCCATGTCCATGGCCATCACCTGGGACTTGGGGTCCCAATCGCGCTCTTCGGCGTGCTGGTAGACGGGGTCCTGGTCGGCCTTCCAGGGCCGGCCGCTCGCCCGGGGCCGCACGTGGCCGAGCCGCAGGACGACGGCGTTCTTCACCTTGACCCGCATGTCGCGCTCGATCTCGGTCATCCCGACCGGGGCGGCGTGCTCCCAGGCCGGGTCCATGTAGCGCTGCCAGAGGTCGGCAGGCTCCATCACGTGCATGTCGCTGTCGGCGACGAGCCACCCGTTGACGGCCATGGTCCACCTCCCCGGCCGGCGGAGGAGCCGGCACTGGGCGCATGCTACCCGGGCCCCGTCGCGGGCCTCGGGGCGACGCGGCGCGCCACTACCGTGGGCTCTTCATGGAGCTGCCCGTCGGCCTCGCCACCCCCGTCCTCTGCTGTGACCTCGACCGGCTGGAGGACAACCTGCGGGAGATGGCCTCGGCCACCGCGGCGGTCGGACTCTCGCTCCGGCCCCACGCCAAGACCCACAAGTGCGTGGAGATCGCCGAGCGCCAGCTGGCCCTCGGGGCCGTCGGGCTGACCGTGGCCACGGTCGGCGAAGCCGAGGTGTTCGCGGCGGCCGGGGTCGAGGACCTCTTCGTGGCCTACCCGGTGTGGGCCGACGAAGACCGCCGCCTGCGGCTCCGGCGGCTGGCCGAACGGACCCGGCTCTCCGTCGGCGTGGACTCGGTCGGCGGGGCCGAAGCGCTCGGGCGGGTCGGCGTCCCCCTCTCGGTCCTCGTCGAGGTGGACAGCGGGCTCCACCGGAGCGGCGTCCCGCCCACCGGGACACGGGCGGTCGCCCGGGCGGCCATCGATGCCGGGCTCGACGTGGTCGGCGTGTTCACCTTCCCGGGCCATGCCTACGCCCCGGGCGCGGCGCCGCAGGCGGCGACCGACGAGGGCCGGGCCCTCGGGGAGGCGGCGTCGCTGCTTGCCGAGGACGGCCTCGACGTCGCCGTGCGCAGCGGCGGGTCGACACCGAGTGCCCACCTCGCCGACCCGACGGTCGTGACCGAGGTCCGCCCCGGCGTCTACGCCTTCAACGACGCCCAGCAACTCGAGCTCGGCGTCGTGGGCCCGGAGGACATCGCGCTGGTCGCGGTGGCGACGGTGGTGAGCCGCCCGTCACCGGACCGCTTCATCGTCGACGCCGGCTCGAAGATCCTGGGTGCCGATCGAGCTCCGTGGGCGAGAGGCTTCGGCTGGCTGCCGGCGGTCCCGCACGCCACGGTGGTGGCGCTCGCCGAGCACCACGGCGTCGTCGAGGTCCCGGCGGCCTCGCCGCTCCGCCGACCGCTCGTCGGCGAGCAGTTGGCCGTCGTGCCGAACCATGTCTGCAACGCGGTCAACCTCGTCGACGAGCTCGTCATCACGAGCCGCGGCGAAGTGCTCGACCGCTGGCGGGTCGCCGCCCGCGGTGCGAACACCTGAAGCGCCTCAGGCCGGCCGGGTAGCGCCGACGAAGCTCGGCCAGTTGGCCGCCTCCACCCGGACGAGGGCGCCGCTGTGCGGGGCGTCGATCATCTCGCCGGCGCCGACGTACAGCCCGACGTGGTCGACCGCGTCGATCGAATCGCCGAAGAAGAGGAGGTCGCCGGGCTGGACGACCTCGCCGCCGGGCACGGCCGGACCGGCGTCGAACTGGTCCTGGGCCACCCGCGGGAGGCGCACTCCGGCCGAGCCGTAGGCGGCTTGCACGAGGCCCGAGCAGTCGAAGCCGCCCTGGCCCGTGCCGCCCCACTCGTAGGGGACGCCCAGCTGCTCGGACGCGAAGGCGAGCGCCGAGGCCGGCACGGCCTCGAGGTCGGGCGCCGTCTCGAGGGCCTCCGCGAGGACGAGCACCTCGTCCACGTAGGTCGTCGAGTGGTTGTAGTCGTCGACCGCGCCGACGAGGTCCGACGGCGTCCCGCCCCCGTCGGCGCAGAGCAGTTTGGCCGCGGTGTAGACGGCGTCGACCGGGTCGTAGGGGGAGGGCGGCACGACCCCGCCCGGGCCGACCGTGGCGTAGGCGGCGAAGGTCGCCGGGAGGAACTGCATCGGCCCTTCCGCCCCCGCCGGGTTGGTGCCCGAGCTCACCCCGGGGGCGGTCGAACGCCCGCTGTCGCTCTCGACGCGGCCGATCGCCCCGAGCACCGCCCAGGGCAGGCCTTGGCAGGTGCCGGCGGCGGCCTGGTCGAGCGTCTCCCAGTCGGCGGGCACGGCGGGACCACCCCCGTCCGCCGGTGCCCCGTTGCTACGGGCGCCGGTCGGCTCGGAGACGGCGGATCCCCCGAGGAGGGCGACGCAGCCACCGAGGCCGAGGGCCAGGGCGAGGAGCGCGGCGAGCGCGGCAAGGGCGGTCCGGGCCACGGAGCGAAACGGTCGGCCGCTCGGCGGCGTTTGGGAAGGGACGGTCGTCTCCGTCACCTCCAGCCCGCCCCCCCGGGAGCGCTGGCCGGGCGGGCAGTACGCTGGTCCGGCGCTCGGTGTGGGCGCCACCGACGGGAGGACGAGATGCGCAGCACCATGCAGGACGCCCCCCTCTTGATCAGCGGGATCCTGCGCCACGGCCAACAGGTCCACGGCGAGAGCCTGGTCGTGACGGTCGAGGCCGACGGCTACCGGACGGCCACGTTCACCGAGGTGGCGGCCCGGTCCGAGCAGCTGGCCAAGGCCCTCGAGCATCTCGGCGTCGGCCGGGGGGACCGGGTGGCCACGTTCGCCTGGAACAACCAGGGCCACCTCGAGGCCTACCTGGCCATCCCCTCCATGGGGGCGGTGCTCCACACGCTGAACGTCCGCCTCTACCCCGAGCAGCTGGCCTACGTCATCAACCACGCCGAGGACAAGGTGATCATCGTCGACGCCTCGCTCGTCCCCCTCCTCGCCCGGGTGGTCGACGAGCTGAAGTCGGTCGAGACCGTGATCGTGGCCGGAGAGGGCGATACCGCCGCCCTCGGCGAGACCCTCGACTACGAGCGGCTGCTGGCCGCCGAGGAGCCGGGCATCGAGTGGCCGGCCTTCGACGAACACGAGGCCGCGGCCATGTGTTACACGAGCGGCACCACGGGCAACCCGAAGGGCGTCGTCTACAGCCACCGCTCGACCTACCTGCACACGATGGCCGAGATGTCCGCCGCCTCGGTCGGGGTCACCGAGCGGGACCGGATCCTCGTCATCGTGCCGATGTTCCACGCCAACGCCTGGGGCACCCCCTACGCCGCGTTCATGGCCGGCACCGACCTCGTCATGCCCCAGCAGTTCCTCCAGGGCGAGCACATCTTGCGGATCGTGGCCGAGCAGCAGCCCACCGTGGCCTGCGGGGTGCCGACGATCTGGAACGACGTGCTCCGGGCGGCCAACGAGTCGGGGGGCGACCTGGCCTCGCTCCGCCAGGTCACCGCCGGTGGCTCGGCTGTGCCCCGCACGCTCATCGAGACGTTCCGCGACCGCTTCGGCGTGACCATCGTCCAGGGCTGGGGCATGACCGAGACCAGCCCGCTCGCCGCCTTCGGCCTGCCGCCGAAGCAGGCCACCGCCGACGAGGAGATGGACTACCGGGTGAAGGCCGGCCGGGTCGTGCCCGGCGTCGAGGTGCGGGTGACCGGGCCGGGCGGCGAGATCCTGCCCAACGACGGTGAGTCGACCGGCGAGTTCGAGATCCGGGGCCCCTGGGTCACCGCCGCCTACTACAAGGACGAGGACCCCGACCGTTTCCACCACGGATGGCTGTGCACCGGTGACGTCGGGAGCCTCGACGAGCGGGGCTTCATGACGATCACCGACCGCACGAAGGACGTCATCAAGTCGGGCGGCGAGTGGATCTCCTCGGTCGAGCTCGAGAACGAGGTCATGGCCCACCCCGACGTGTTCGAGGCGGCGGTGGTGGCCGTCCCCGACCCGCGCTGGCAGGAGCGGCCCCTCGTGGCCGTGGTGCCGAAGCCCGGCGCGGCGCCGTCCGCCGAGGAGCTGGTCGAGTACCTGGAGGGCCGGGTGGCCCGCTGGTGGCTGCCCGAGCGCTGGACGTTCGTGGACGCCATCCCGAAGACCTCGGTCGGCAAGTTCGACAAGAAGGTGCTGCGGGCCGACCACGCCCAGGGCAAGCTCGACGTGGTCGAGGTCGAGCTCCCCTCGTCCTCCTCCTGAGCGCTTCTTTGGGCGGGGCCGACGACGAGCTGGCCGAGGTGGCCGAGGAGCTCGACCGGGTGGCCGAGCGCCTCGCCGACCTCGCCCTCGACCGGCTGCGGCTGGCCGCCGACCCCGACGAGGCCGGCGGGCCCGCGGCGGCGGCCGAGGAGCGCCGGATCACCCGGGCGAGGCGGGCGGTCGAGAAGGCCGCCGCCCTGCTCGCCCCGCGGAAGGGGGCCGACGACGACCGGTGAGGCCGGTCAGTCCCCGGTGCAGCGGTTGAGGGCGTCGATGAGGAGGCGCAGCCGGCCGTAGTGCTGGCGGTCGAAGCGGAAGGCCACCCGGGGGAGCTCGAGGAAGTCGCCGCTCGAGCGCTCCGGCGGGAAGGGGCTGGCGTTGCGGATGGTGCCGGACCGCACGATGTCGGCGAACTCCCGGTTGAGCTCGGCCAGCTCGGCCCGGCTCGGGGCCCGCTGGAGGCGCAGGACGAGCAGGTGGCCCACCCAGCGGCAGGAGTGGTAGTTGGCGTAGAAGCCGAGGATCTCGGCCGCCGCCTCGTCCACCGTGTTCACCACCCGGTAGAGGTGGACGTCCTCGGGTGAGATGTACCCGGTGGCCACGGCCTCCTCGTCGACGAAGTGCTGCCAGCCCTCCCAGTAGGTGCCGCCGTCGGTCTCGACGAGGACGACCGGGGCCGGCTCGGCCTTCCCCGTCTGGATGAGGGTGAGGAGCTCGAAGCACTCGTCGAGGGTCCCGTAGCCGCCGGGCAGCACCGCGTAGGCGTGGGACTCCTTGATCAACATGAGCTTCCTCGTGAAGAAGTAGCGCATCTCCACGAGCTTCGGGTCCTGGGCGATGAACGGGTTGGCCCCCTGCTCGTGGGGGAGGCGGATGTTGACGCCGAACGACCGGTCCCGCCCGGCCCCCTCGGTGCCGGCGGCCATGATCCCCGGACCGGCGCCGGTGACGACCATCCAGCCGGCCTCGGCGAGGTGGGCGGCCAGGTCGCGGGCGAGGACGTACACCGGGTCCTCCGGCCGGGTGCGGGCCGAACCGAACATCGTGAGCTTGCGGGCCGCCCGGTAGGGGCGGAACACCCGGAAGGCCTCGGTCATCTCGGCCAGCGCGGCGTCGGCGATCTTGAGGTCGCCGACCGTCATGCCCTCGCGGGCGAGGTCCCAGAGCGTGGCGAGCATCGAGCGCATGAGGTCGGCCTGGGTGTGCGACAGGCTGCGGCCGGAGCTCAGCGCGGCGAAGGCCTCCTCGAGGACCGCGGGGTCCGGACGGGGCGCCGCCTCGACGACGTTGACCACTGGGGGCACCGAGCCGGCCCCGCCGGCTTCGGGGTGCTCGGGGTCCGCGGTCACGCCTCGGCGAGGGCGGCGGCCGGTCCCACCCGGTCGTAGAGGGTGGTGCGCTGCACGAGCGGGCGGCCGAGCGGGGCGACGAGGGCCGCCAGCTCGTCCCGGTCCATCCGCTGGCCGTGGCTGGCTCCGGCGGCCCGCGAGATGTTCTCGTCCATGAGTGTCCCGCCGAGGTCGTTGGCCCCGGCCAGGAGGACCTGCCTCGCCCCTTCGACCCCCATCTTCACCCAGCTCACCTGGATGTTGTCGATGAGGCCGCGATAAGCGATGCGGCCCACCGCGTGCATGAGGAGGGCCTCGCGGAAGGTCGGCCCCCGGCGGGCCCGGCGGGACAGGTAGATGGGCGTGGCCATGTGGACGAAGGGGAGCGGCACGAACTCGGTGAAACCACCCGTCTCGCGCTGCAGGTCGCGGGTGGCCACGATGTGGCGGGCCCAGGACACCGGCTGCTCCACCGCGCCGAACATGATCGTCACGTTGGAGCGCAGACCGAGGCCGTGGGCCGTCCGGTGGGCGTCCAGCCACTGGCCGGTGTCGATCTTGTCCGGACAGAGGACGGCACGGACGTCGTCGTCGAGGATCTCGGCCGCCGTGCCGGGCAGCGTCTTCAGTCCGGCCGCCTGGAGGCGGGCGAGGTAGTCAGCCAGCGGGACGGCCAGCCGACGGGCCCCCTCGGTCACCTCGAGGGCGGTGAAGGCGTGGATGTGGATGTCGGGCGACCCGGCCCGCACCGCGGCCACGACGTCGACGTAGTAGTCGCCGTCGAAACTCGGGTGAATGCCGCCCTGCAGGCAGACCTCCGTGGCCCCGAGGTCGGCCGCTTCGGCCACCCGTCGGGTGATCTCCTCGAGGTCGAGGAGGTACGGGGCGCCGCGCAGGTTGAGGGAGAGCGGTCCCTTGGAGAAGGCGCAGAAGCGACACTTGAACGTGCAGACGTTCGTGTAGTTGATGTTGCGGTTCATGACGTACGTCACGTCGTCGCCCACCGTGGCTCGTCGCAGCTCGTCGGCCGCCTCCGCCACCATGGCCACCTCGGGGCCGCGGGCCGAGAAGAGCGTCACGATCTCCTCGGACCCCACCTCCTGGCCGAGCCGGACACCCGCCAGCACCTCGGCCACCGCACCACCGCCGGGTCGGGGGCCGAGGCCGGCGAGCAGGTCGTCGGGGGCGTCGAGGCCGCCCGAGCACCAGGCGCCCTCCCGGGCGAGGCCCTCGGCGTCGCTCAAGTCCAGGACGGGGAACCGCAGCGCCGGGTCGAGCCAGCGCTCGGGCTCGGCGGCGAACGAAGGGTAGATCGTGAGGCGCGGGGCGAGGGTGTGGCCGGACGCCTCGGTGGCCGCCCGCAGCACGTCGAGCGCCGGCCAGGCCCGCTCGGGGTTCACGTGGTCGACGGTGATCGGGGAGACCCCGCCCCAGTCGTCGATCCCCGCCGACAGGAGCGGGGCGAGGTCGTCGGCCAGGTTGGGCGGCGCCTGCACATGGACCTCGGGCGGCAGCACCAGGCGGGCCACGGCGATCGACCAGAGATGCTCGTCGGTCGGGCAGGCGGCGTGCTCGGCCATCGCCGTGCCCGGCTTCGGCAGGAAGTTCTGGACGATGACCTCCTGGACGTGGCCGTGGCGGCGGTGGGCGTCGGCGATGGCCAGGAGCGAGGCCAGCCGGTCGGCCCGGCGCTCACCGATGCCGACGAGGATCCCGGTCGTGAACGGGATGGCGAGGCGGCCGGCCGCCTCCAGGGTGGCGAGCCGGCGGGCGGGCGTCTTGTCCGGGGCCCGGCGGTGGGCGGCCAGGCCCTCGGTCAGGGTCTCGAGCATCATCCCCTGGCTGGCCGAGACCGGCCGGAGGGCCGCCAGCTCCGCCTCGTGGAGGGCGCCGGCGTTCATGTGGGGGAGGAGGCCGGTCTCCTCGAGCACCGCCGCGCCCATGGCCGCCAGATAGTCGACGGTGGTGGCGTAGCCGTGGTCGGCCAGCCAACGGGCGGCCCGGTCGTAGCGGAGCTCGGGTCGCTCGCCGAGCGTGAAGAGTGCCTCGCGACAGCCCGCCGCGGCCCCGCGGCGGGCGAGCTCGAGCACCTGCTCCGGCTCGAGATAGGGCGAGGCCAGCCGGGCCGGGGCCTTGGCGAAGGTGCAGTAGCCGCAGCGGTCCCGGCACAGCATCGTGAGGGGCACGAAGACCTTGGGCGAGAACGTGACCCGGTTGCCGTGGGCCCGGTCGCGCACCTTCCTCGCCGCGGCGAGGAGCTCGGGCAGCTCGGCGCGGAGGAGCTCCTCGGCGACGGCGCCGCCGGCTTGCCCGCTCACAGCTCGGGCACCCGCCAGGCATCCCCCGAACGCTCGAGGAGGAGGTCGGCGATGTGGGGTCCCCAGGTGCCGGCCCGGTAGAAGTGGAGCCCCGCGCCGGGCTCCGACCAAGCCTCGAGGTAGGGGTCGACGATGCGCCAGGCCTGCTCCACCTCGTCGCTCCGTATGAAGAGGGTGGCGTCGCCGACCATGGCGTCGTGGAGGAGCCGCGGGTAGCCGTCGGACTCCTTGGCGTCGGCGAAGGCCTGGTCGTAGAGGAAGTTCATCGCCACCGACTGCACCTTAAACGCCTCGCCCGGCACCTTCGCCCCGAAGTGCAGGCTGATCCCCTCGTCGGGCTGGATGCGCAAGACCAAGATGTTGGGCCGGAGCTGGCGGGAGAGCTCACCCTGGAAGGCGAGGAACGGGACCCGGTGGAACTGCAGGGCCACCTCGGTCACCCGGGCCGGCAGCCGCTTGCCGGTGCGCACGTAGATGGGCACCCCGGCCCAGCGCCAGTTCTCCACCCGGAGCCGGAGGGCCACGTAGGTCTCGGTCACCGAGTCGGGCGCCACGGCCTCCTCGTCCCGATAGCCCACCACGGGCTGCCCGTCGATGACACCGGCGGTGTACTGCCCCCGCACGGACTTGTCGACCGCCTCGTCGGGCGTCGGAATGTCGATGGCCTTCAACAGCTTGACCTTCTCGTCCCGCAGGTGCGGGGCGTCCACCCCCGTCGGCGGCTCCATGAGGGTGAGGGCCAGCACCTGCATCACGTGGTTCTGCACGATGTCGCGGAGCGCGCCGGCCGTCTCGTAGAAACCGCCCCGATGCTCGACCCCGAGGCTCTCGGCCACCGTGATCTGGACCTGCTCGACGTAGCGGCGGTTCCAGATCGGCTCGAAGACGGCGTTGGCGAAGCGGAGCGCGAGGACGTTCTGCACCGTCTCCTTGCCCATGTAGTGGTCGATGCGGAAGATCTGGTGCTCGTCGAAGGCCGCGTGCACGGTGGCGTCGAGCTCGAGGGCGCTCTCGAGGTCCCGGCCGTAGGGCTTCTCCACCACGAGCCGGCAGAACTCGCCGCCATGACCCGGCACGTTCACGCCCTCCTTGGCGAGGGCCTGGGCCACCTCGCCGAACAGCGAGGGGACCGTGGCGAGGTAGTAGACCCGGTTGCCGCTCGTGCCGTAGGACTGGTCGCACTCGGCCAGCACGCCCTTCAGCCGGTCGAAGGTCTCGGTCGCCGCGTAGTCGCCGCTGATGTAACGGAAACGCTTGACGATCTCGCGCCAGGCCGGGCCGGCGTCGGGGGAGTCCCGGAGGGCCACGGCCTGGAACTCCTCGTCGGTCCACTCGGTCCGGGCCACCCCGACCACGGTGAAGTGGTCGTTCAGCCGGCCGCGGTCGGCCAGGTTGGCCAGGGCCGGCAGGATCTTCCTCGAGGTGAGGTCGCCCGAGGCCCCGAAGATGACGAGCACGAGCGGGGGCGTCTGCATCGGCGGCCGGGTGACCTGGCCGGGGTCCGCGGTCGTCACCGATGGTCACCGGCGAGGGCGGCCGCCTTGTCCGAGAGGGACTGGAGCAGCTCGTCGAAGGACTTGGCGAAGCCGTGGACGCCCTCGTCCTCCAAGGTGGCCGACACGTCGGCCAGGTCGATCCCGGCCTCGGCCAGGTCGGCCAGCACCTGGGAGGCCGCCGCCGGGTCGGCGTCGACGGTGCGGGCCACCGTGCCGTGGTCGTTGAACGCGTCGATCGTCCCTTCCGGCAGCGTGTTCACCGTGTCGGGCCCGATGAGGTTGTCGACGTAGAGGAGGTCCGGGTAGGCCGGGTTCTTGGTCGACGTCGAGGCCCAGAGCGGCCGCTGCACCCGGGCCCCGTGGGCCTCGAGCACCGCCCAGCGGGGTCCGGCGAACGTCGCCCCGAACCGCTGGTAGGCCAGCTGGGCCTGGGCCACGGCCGCCCGACCGCGGAGCGAGAGCAGGTGCTGGTCGCCATCGGGCCCCCCGGCGGCCGCCTCGAGTCGCCGGTCCACCTCGGTGTCCACCCGGCTCACGAAGAACGAGGCCACGCTGGCCACCTTCTTGAGATCGTCGGCCCCGGCCGCGAGGTGGTCCTCCAGCCCGCCGAGGTAGGCCTCCATCACCTCGGCGTAACGCTCGAGCCCGAAGATGAGCGTCACATTGATGCTCCGCCCCTCGCCGATCAGGCGGCGGATGGCGGGGATCCCTTCGGCCGTGGCCGGCACCTTGACGAAGAGGTTCGGCTGGTCGATGCGGTCGTGGAGCGTGCGCGCCGCCGTCACCGTCCCCGCAGTGTCGTGGGCGAGCGCCGGCGCCACCTCGAGCGAGACGAACCCGTCGCGCCCGTCGCTCGACTCGTGGACCGGGCGGAGCACGGCGAGCGCGTCTTCGATGTCACGGACGACGAGCTCCCAATAGGCTTGCTCGACCGTGGCGCTCGGCAGGAGCGAGCGGAATTGCTCGTCGTAGTCGGTGGCGCCGGCGATGGCCTTGGCGAAGATCGTCGGGTTCGACGTCACGCCGCGCACCCCGTCGTCGACGAGGCGGGCCAGGTGGCCGCCGGCGATCCAGTCGCGCCGCAGGTTGTCCAGCCAAGGGCTCTGGCCGCCCCGCTCGAAGAGCTCGTGCAGACGGGTCATGGATCTCCTCCTTGCACCGAAGGGCCCCGGGCGACGCGAGCCGCCGCCGTCAGCCGGTCGAGCGGGCCACGAGGGCCGCGGCGCGCTCGGCGACGTGTTCGGGGGTGAAACCGAAGTTGGCGAGGGCGACGGAGCCGGGGGCCGACGCTCCGAACGTGTCGATGGCCACCGCCTCGTCGGCGTGGCGCTCCCACCCGAACGAGGCCCCGGCCTCGACGGCGAGCGTGGGCACGTCGGTCGGCAGCACCGAACTCCGGTAGTCGGACGGCTCCTCGGCGAACCACTCCCAGCAGGGGAGCGACACGACCCGGACCGAGAGACCCCGCTCGGCCAGGAGCCCCGCCGCGGCCAGGCAGACGCTCACCTCGCTCCCCGTCGAGACCAGCACGAGGTCGAGGGGGTCCTTCGCCTCGTCGAGCAGCACGTAGCCGCCGCGGGGCACGCCCACCGGGGCCCGCTCGGCGGTCGACTCGAGGACCGGCACGGACTGGCGGGTGACCACGAGCGCGGTCGGCCGGGCGCTCTCGACCGCCCGCCGCCAGGCGTGCGCGCACTCGGTGGCGTCCGCCGGCCGGACCACGTCGAGCTGGGGCATCGCCCGGAGCGAGGCCAGCTGCTCGATGGGCTGGTGCGTAGGCCCGTCCTCGCCGAGGCCGACCGAGTCGTGGGAGAACACGTAGACCACGTGCACCTGCTGGAGGGCGGCGAGCCGCACCGCGGGGCGCATGTAGTCGCTGAAGCAGAAGAAGGTCCCGCCGATGGGCAGCACCCCGCCGTGGGCCGCCATGCCGGTCATGGCCGCGGCCATGGCGTGCTCGCGGATGCCGTAATAGAGCTGTCGACCCGCGGGGTGCGGCGCCCCCTGGTGCTCGGCCCCGTCGAGGAGGGTCCCGGTGTTGGCCGTCAGGTCCGCCGCCCCGACGACGAGCCCTGGGAGGAGCTCAGCCGTCGAGTTGAGGCAGGCGTTCACGGCCTTGCGGGTGGCCACCTGCTCGCCGGCCTCGAAGGTGGGCAGCTTCGCCGGCCACCCGGCGACCGGTTGGCCGGCGAAGGCCGCGTCGAAGGCGGCCCGGTCGGGGTGGGCGGACGCCCGGTCCTCCCAGGCCTCCTGGAGGGCCCGGCCCCGGGGCACGCAGCGCCGGTAGTAGGCGACGACCTCGTCGGGCACGTAGAAGGTCTCGTCGGGCGGGAGACCGAGGATCTCCTTCGTCGCTCGGATCTCCTCTTTACCGAACACCTCGCCATGGGCCTTCGCACTGTCGGTGAGGTGCGGGGCCGGCCAGCCGATGTGGCTGCGCAGGATGATCAGCGACGGCCGGTCCTCGACCGAGACGGCCCGCCGCAGCGCCGCCTCCAGGATCCCGGTGTCGTTGGCCACCTCGCCGATCGGGTCCACGTGCCAGCCGTAGGCCTCGAAGCGCTCGGCGACCCGGTCGTTGTAGGCGAGCTCGGTCGGGCCGTCGATCGTGATGTGGTTGTCGTCGTAGACGTAGACGAGGCGGCCGAGCTCGAGGTGGCCGGCGAGCGAGGCCGCCTCGTGGGAGATCCCCTCCTCGAGGCACCCGTCGCCGCAGATGACAAAGGTGTGGTGGTTGCAGAGCTCGGGCGAGTAGCGGGTGCGCAGGAAGCGCTCGGCCACGCCCATGCCCACCCCGTTGGCGAAGCCCTGTCCGAGGGGTCCGGTCGTGACCTCGATGCCCTTCGTGTGGCGCCGCTCGGGGTGACCGGGCGTCAGGCTGCCCCACTGCCGGAAGTCCCGCAGGTCCTCCAGGGTGAGGCCGTAGCCTGTCAGGTACAAGAGGGCGTACTGGAGGATCGAGGCATGGCCGTTGGAGAGCATGAACCGATCGCGGTTCGGCCAGTCGGCGTCACTCGGGTCGTGGCGGAGGACCCTCGTGAAGAGCACGTGGCCGAGCGGGGCGAGGGCCATGGCCGTGCCCGCGTGGCCCGAGTTGGCCCGTTGCACGGCGTCCATGGCGAGGCCCCGGATGACGTTGATGCCGAGCGTCTCGAGCGCGGTCTCGTCGGCGGGCGCACCGGCGGTACCGGACATGGGGTCACCCTACCCAAGGACGGCGCGAAGCCGACGCGTGGGTGGTGAGGGACCGAGCGGCCGCCCGGGGGTAGCGTCGTCGGCCGTGGCCGCCGCCCGTCGCAGCATGCAGGTCCCGCCGAACAGCGACCTCACGCTCGGGATGGTGTGCCTCGACAAGTCCCGCCCCGGCCACACCGTGTGGCAGATGACCGGTGACGAGCGCTTCGCCAACCCGGCCGGGGTGGTCCAGGGCGGCTTCCTCGCCGCGTTCTGCGACTCCTCGATGGCCACCGCCGCGGTGACCTTCGTCGAGGGCCGCAAGGTCCTCTCGGCCAACACCGAGATGAAGATCAGCTACTTCGCCCCGGTGCCCATCGGCGCTGTGCTGACCTGCACCGCCGACGTCGTGTCGGGGGGACGGCGGGTGGCCTTCACCGAGGCCACGCTCGTGTCCGAGCTGGACGGAGGAGCACCCGTCACGGTGGCCCGGGCCAGCTCCACCTACCTCTTCACCGACCGCAGCGCGGGCTGACGGAACACACGAAAGGACGCTTTTGCTTGCGGCCGATGGCGGCGCCGGGGTAAGGATGACGCCATGACCAGGAACGGCGCCCCCCGACCGGCCGTCCGAACCCGGCCCGGCCGCTCCTGCAACGGGCGGCGACGTGCCTGAGGACACCGCACCCGACGACATCGCCCAGCTCGTCGTCGACTACGTCCGCCAGGAGACCGTCGACCCGCTCCGGAGCCTCGGGCAGTTCCTCAGCTGGGGGATCCTCGGGTCGCTCCTCATCGCCCTCGGCACGGTCCTGCTCCTCGTGGGCGTGCTCCGGCTGCTCCAGACCGAGACGGGGCTCACGGGCAACTTGTCGTGGATCCCGTACCTCATCGTGGCGGTGCTGGCCATCATCGTGATGGCGTTGGCCGCCTGGCGGGTGACCGCCGGCCCGGCCGCCCGCCGCAGCATCCCGAAGACCGGGTCGTAGAGGAGGAGCCATGGCCGTCGAGACGAATGGGCGCAAGATCACCCGGGCCGACCTGGAGTCGGCCTTCGCGGGGGCCATCGGTACCGGCGAGGAGAAGATCCGCTCGTCCACCCCGGTGATCGCGGTGGCCGCCGCGGCGGCCGGCGTGGCCGTCGTGGTCCTCGCCTACTGGGCCGGCCGCCGCCGGGGGCGCCGCCGCACGGCGGTGGTCGAGATCCGGCGGCTCTGAGGTCAAGCGGTGGACTACCTCATCCGGCGCCTCGTCCGCGCCGGCACGGCCAAGGGCGTCGGCGAGGGGCGCTGGGCCTGGCTGGTCCTCGCCGGCACGGTGTGGCTCTTCCGGCGGGCCCGGCGCCAGCACGGCGCCCTCGTGACGATGCGGCGGCTCTCCCCCGGCGAGGGCGTCGCCGTCACGATCTACGAGCCCGACGCCCTCCCCAGCGACTTGGGCCTCTAACCCCGGTGGGGGAGGGGGACGACCGGGGGGCGCCGCTGCGGGCGGGCGAGCGGGTGCTCCTCGTCGACGCCAAGGACCGCCGTTACCTCCTCACCCTCGTGGCCGGGTCGAGTTTCCACACGCACGCCGGCATCGTGGCCCACGACGACCTCATCGGGCGGCTGGAGGGTTCGTCGGTCGCGGGGTCGACCGGTCGCAGCTTCCTCGTGCTCCGCCCGACGTTGGCCGACGTGGTGGTGAAGATGCCCCGAGGGGCCCAGGTCATCTACCCGAAGGATCTGGGGGCCATCCTGCTGGCCGCCGATATCGGTCCCGGGCAGCGGGTGCTCGAGGCCGGGGTGGGCTCGGGGGCGCTCTCGATGGTCGTGCTCCGAGCAGGCGCCGAGGTCGTCGGGTACGAGCTGCGCGAGGACTTCGCCGCCCGGGCCAAGGCCAACGTGGAGGCGATGCTCGGGCCGACCGTGCCCTACCGGGTCGAGGTGCGCGACGTGACCGAGGGCATCAGCGAGACCGGGCTCGACCGGGTCCTCCTCGACCTGCCCGAGCCCTGGCGGGTGGTGGCTCACGCGGCGACGGCGCTTCGCCCCGGGGGGATCCTCCTCGCCTATCTGCCGACGATCAACCAGACGGCCCAGCTCCGGGCGGCCCTCGACGACCAACCGTTCGGCCTGGCCGAGACGATGGAGGTGCTGCGGCGCACCTGGCACATCGAGCCGCGCTCGGTACGTCCCGACCACCGCATGGTGGCCCACACCGGCTTCCTCACGACCGCCCGACGCCTGGCGCGCGAGAGAGCAGCAGGGCGAGCAGGGGAGGGACTGCCGGGCGGCTGACCCGGCCGGCGGGAAGCTCGGTTCAGTCGCGCTCGATGAAGATGCACTCGCCGGGGCACTCCTCGGCCGCCTCGGCCACGGCGTCTTCCAGGTCGTCGGGGACGAGCGCCATGCCGGCCGACCCTCCCGGCTCGCTCTTGATGTCGGCGCCCTCTTTCACGTAGGCGAGCCCGTCGTCGAGCAGGGTGAACACCGCCGGCGCGATCTCCTCACAGAGGCCGTCACCAGTGCACAGGTCCTGGTCGATCCAGACTTTCATGCGTCGTCGTTCCTCCACCGGTCGCCGCAGGGGGCGCTGCCCCACCGCCAGCTTTACCCGGCGGCGGCACGGTTTACCCGGCGCGGGACCGTGCCCAGGTCAGAGCCCACCGGGGCAGGCGCCGACACCCCGCTCAGCCATGCTAATACGAGCCGGGGGTTGGGAGGCACACCCACGACGACGGTGCTCGGGACGGCACCGCCCCGCCGACACGGGCCGATAGGGTGAGCACGAGTCGGCCACAGAGGAGGTGAGTCCGACGCCTGGTCCACAAGATCGAGACTGGGACGGCGATCCCGAGGCCCAGCTCGAAGTCCTCCGCATCCGCCTGGCGGAGACCGAAGAAGAGGTGAAGGCCCTCCGGCGTCGCCTCCAGGAGAGCCCGGCGCGCGTCCAGGCGCTCGAAGAGCGGCTCCTCGAGACGAAGGGCCAGCTCTCGCACGCCGTCTCCCAGAACGAGAAGCTCACGTTCACCCTCCAGCAGGCCAAGGAGCAGTTGGCGGCGCTCCGCGAGGAGGTGGAGAAGCTCACCCAGCCCCCGGCGGCCTACGGGACCTTCCTCAACACGAACGAGGACGGCACGGCCGACGTCTTCTCCGGGGGCCGCAAGATGCGGGTGGCCCTCCACCCCGACATCGACCCGGGGGTCCTCCAGAAGGGCAACGAGGTCGTGCTGAACGAATCGCTCAACGTGGTGCTCGTACGCGACGGCGAGAAGTCCGGTGAGGTCGTGACGCTGAAGGAGCTGCTGGCCGACAAGCGGCGCGCCCTCGTCTTCGCCCGGGCCGACGAGGAGCGGGTGGTCGAGCTCAGCGAGGAGCTGATCGGCGTGAAGATCCGGGCGGGCGACGCCATCCTCATGGACACCCGCAGCCAGCTCCTCATCGAACGGCTGCCCCGCCCCGAGGTCGAAGAGCTCGTCCTCGAAGAGGTGCCCGACATCACCTACGCCGACGTGGGTGGCCTCGACGCGCAGATCGAAGCCATCACCGACGCGGTCGAGCTGCCGTACCTGCACCGGGACCTCTTCTCCGAGTACCGGCTGCCCGCCCCGAAGGGCATCCTCCTCTACGGCCCGCCGGGATGCGGCAAGACCCTCATCGCCAAGGCCGTGGCCAACTCCTTGGCCACGAAGGTGGCCGAGGCCACGGGGAACACCAACATCACGAGCTACTTCCTCAACATCAAGGGCCCCGAGCTCCTCAACAAGTACGTGGGCGAGACCGAGCGCCAGATCCGCCTCGTCTTCCAGCGGGCCCGGGAGAAGGCCGACGAGGGCGTGCCGGTGATCGTGTTCTTCGACGAGATGGACTCGCTGTTCCGGACCAGGGGTACGGGGATCAGCTCGGACATGGAGTCGACGATCGTCCCGCAGCTCCTGGCCGAGATCGACGGGGTGGAGACGCTGAAGGACGTCATCGTGATCGGGGCCTCCAACCGGGAGGACCTCATCGACCCGGCCATCCTCCGGCCGGGCCGCCTCGACGTGAAGATCAAGATCGAGCGACCCAACGAGGAGGCGGCGGCGCAGATCTTCGCCCGCTACCTCACGAGCGAGCTGCCCCTCGACGCCGACGAGGTGGAGCGGCTCGGCGGCGGGGACCCGGACAAGGCGGCCTCCGCCATGATCGAGTCCACCGTGGCCGAGATGTACCGGGAGGGCGACGACAACCGGTTCCTCGAGGTGACCTACCAGAACGGGGACAAAGAGGTCCTCTACTACCGGGACTTCGCCTCGGGGGCCATGATCGAGAACATCGTGCGCCGGGCCAAGAAGCTGGCCATCAAGCGGGAGATCGCCAGCGAGGGCCGAGGCATCCGGACAGAGGACATCCTCGACTCCATCCGCCAGGAGTACAAGGAGAACGAGGACCTCCCGAACACGACCAACCCCGATGACTGGGCCCGCATCTCGGGCAAGAAGGGTGAGCGGATCGTGTTCGTCCGCACGCTCCTCACCGAGGACCGGGAGACCCGCGGCGGCCGCTCGATCGAGCGGGTGGGGACCGGCCAGTACCTCTGAGGTCGGCCGTGACCCCATGGGGTCGGCCGTCCCGGCCGGAGGGGTAGGGTCGCACCGTGGCCATCCACAAGGTCTGCGGCATCGAGACGGAGTACGGGATCCTGAGTGTCGGCGGCGACGGGAACCCCATCGCCTCGTCCTCCATCCTCGTCAACGCGTACGCCGCCGAGCTCGAGCGCCGCACCGGCTGGGACTTCGAGGACGAGACCCCGGGGAACGACGCCCGGGGCTTCGCCCGCGAGGGCGCGATGCCGCCCATGGTCGAGACCCACCTCGCCAACACCGTCCTCACCAACGGGGCCCGCTACTACGTCGACCACGCCCACCCCGAGTACTCGACCCCCGAGTGCGCCGACCCGCTCGAGCTCGTCCGCTACGACAAGGCGGGGGAGGAGGTGCTGCGGCGCTCGATGACCGCGGCTGCCGCGATGGTGCCCGATGGCCCGAGGATCACCGTCTACAAGAACAACTCCGACGGCAAGGGCAACTCCTACGGCTGCCACGAGAACTACCTCATGGACCGGGCGGTGCCCTTCTCCCGGGTGGTGACGGGCGTGGTGCCGCACTTCGTCACCCGGCAGGTCTTCACCGGTGCGGGCAAGGTCGGGGTCGAGACGGCGGCGCTCGACCGCGACGAGGTGCCCTTCCAGATCTCCCAGCGGGCCGAGTTCTTCGAGGAGGTGGTGGGGCTGGAGACGACGCTCAAGCGCCCCATCGTGAACACGAGGGACGAGCCCCACGCCGACCCGAGGCGCTTCCGTCGGCTCCACGTCATCGTGGGCGACGCCAACCTCTCGGAGGTGGCCACGTTCTTGAAGGTGGGGACGACGGCCGTCGTCCTCGCCATGGTCGAAGACGACGTCACCCCCGCCCGCGACCTGGCGCTCGAGGACCCGGTGCGGGCCATGCACCACGTGTCGGCCGACCTCACGCTCCGTCGGCCGCTCCGGCTGGCTGGCGGGACGACGGCCACCGCCCTCGAGGTCCAGTGGGAGATCTTCTCGGCGGCCAAGCGGTACGGCAAAGAGCGCGGCCTCGACTTCCTCGGCGACGAGGCCGTGGCCACGATGGTGCTCGACCGCTGGGAGGCCGTCCTCACCGGCCTCGAGTCCGACCCGGAGAGCCTCGTCCGCCAACTCGACTGGGTGGCCAAGCACCAGATGGTCGAGGCCTACCGAGAGCGCCACGGCTGCGGCTGGGACGACGGCCGGCTGGCCGCCGTCGACCTCCAGTACCACGACCTGCGTCCCGAGCGTTCGCTCTACGCCCGTACGCACATGGAGCGGCTGATCGACGACGCAGCGGTGGCCGAGGCGGTCACCGAGCCGCCCCGCTCGACCAGGGCCTGGTTCAGGGGCAACTGCCTGGCCCGTTGGCCCGACGCCGTGGTCACCGCCAACTGGGACTCCTTGGTCTTCGACCTCGGTACCGATCCCCTCCGCCGCGTCCCTATGATGGATCCGCTGAAGGGGACGGCCGAGCACACCGCGGAGCTGCTGGCTTCGAGCACCAACCCGGTCGAGCTCCTGGAACGTTTGAGCTCCTGAGGGGGAGGAGAACATGGCTGAGCGTGAACTGAAGCGCAAGACGACGACGACCGAGCGTCCCGACGAGCAGGTGGCGGAGGACGCCCCGGCGACCTCCGAGCGCGGCGAGAAGATCAAGGCCGAGCTGGACGACCTGCTGGACGAGATCGACGAGGTGCTCGAGGACAACGCCGAGGAGTTCGTGCGCAACTACGTGCAAAAGGGTGGACAGTAGGGGACGGTGGGGCTCCCCCTCTTCGATCCCACCGAGGACCCCGGCCCGGACTTCGCAGCACTTCTCCGGCGCACCGCCGGGCGACCCGTCGAGGCGCGGCCGGCCGAGAGCGCCCTCCGGGTCCCCCACGCCACCACGGTCGTGGCCCTCCGCTTCGCCGACGGGGTCGTCATGGCCGGCGACCGGCGGGCCACCGAGGGGTACTCCATCGCCCACCGGGCCATGGAGAAGGTGTTCCCGGCCGATCGCCTGTCGGCGGTCGCCATCGCCGGGGCGGCCGGGCCGGCCGTCGAGATGGTGCGCCTCTTCCAGGTGCAGCTCGAGCACTACGAGAAGGTCGAGGGCGTCTCGCTCAGCCTCGAGGGCAAGGCCAACCAGCTCGCCGGCATGGTGCGAGAGCACCTGCCCATGGCCTTCCAGGGACTGGCCGTCGTGCCGCTCTTCGCCGGTTACGACCCCTCTCGGGGCACGGGGCGCATCTACACCTACGACGTGACCGGCGGGCACTACGAGGAGACCGACTTCCAGGCGACGGGCTCGGGCGGGCGTGACGCCCGCAACACGATCAAGCTCGGCTACAAGGAGCGGCTCCCGCGCCGTGACGCGGTCATGCTGGCCATCGAGGCCCTCTACGAGGCGGCCGACGAGGACGCCGGCACCGGCGGCCCGGACCTCGTCCGCGGCATCTACCCGTTGGTGGCGGCCGTGACGGCCGACGGCTACAAGGAGGTCGACGGGGCCGAAGTGGCCGAGCTCTTCAACGCGCTCATCGACCGCCGCCGGGCCGAGCGGGTCTCGGGGGGTGCGGCCCGATGACGATGCCGTTCTACGTGGCGCCCGAACAGGTCATGAAGGACCGGGCGGAGTACGCCCAGAAGGGCATCGCCCGGGGACGCTCGCTCGTGGCCACCGTCTACGACGAGGGTGTCCTGATCGTGGCGGAGAACCCCTCGCGCTCCCTCCACAAGATCTCCGAGATCTACGACCGCATCGCCTTCGCCGGCGTGGGCAAGTACAACGAGTACGACCAGCTGCGGGTGGCCGGTGTCCGCCACGCCGACACCAAAGGCTTCGCCTTCAGCCGGGAGGACGTCGACGCCCGCTCCCTTGCCAACCTCTACGCCCAGTTCCTGGGCAACGTCTTCACCCACGAGATGAAGCCGCTCGAGGTGGAGATCCTGGTGGCCGAGCTCGGTCACAACGGCCGACCAGACGAGCTGTACCACATCGCCTACGAAGGGACGATCACCGACGAGGACCGCTTCGCCGTGCTCGGCGGCGAGGCCGAGACCATCGCCGAGCGGGTGGCCGAGTCCTGGCGCGAGGGCTGGGACCTGCGGGCCGCCCTCCTGGCCGCGGTGGCCGCGCTGGCCGGCCCCGAGCGGACCATCGGCCCCGGCGACCTCGAGGTGGCCGCGCTGTCCCACGGCAACGGCCGACGGGCGTTCCGGCGCATCGCCGACGCCGCCCTGGTCGAGCTGCTCGAAGGTCCGGCCGAGCCGAGTGGACCGAAGGGCAAGAAAGGCGGGTCCAAGTCCCGCTCGGGCGCCGCCAGCCACGCCCTCGACGAAGGGGCCCTGACCGAGCCGCCCTGAGCCCGGTTTGGCCCCCGCTGACCTGGGGCTGTGAGGATTCTCTGTCGGCCGGCACTACGGTGGCGCGGGTGGACCGGCGCATCTTCGGGCTCGAGAACGAGTACGGCGTCACGTTCACGCTGCGCGGCCAGCGTCGGCTCAGCCCCGACGAGGTGGCCCGCTACCTGTTCCGGCGGGTGGTCTCGTGGGGCCGCTCGAGCAACGTCTTCTTGGAGAACGGTGCCCGCCTCTACCTCGACGTCGGGAGCCACCCCGAGTACGCCACCCCCGAGTGCGACCGCATCGCCGACCTCGTCACCCACGACAAGGCGGGGGAGTGGATCCTCTCCCAGCTCGTCTCGGGGGCCCAGGCCCGGCTGCGGGAGGAGGGCATCCGGGGCGACGTCTACCTCTTCAAGAACAACACGGACTCGGCCGGCAACTCCTACGGCTGCCACGAGAACTACCTGACCGAGCGCAACGACGACTTCAACCGCTACACCGAGGTCCTGATCCCGTTCCTCGTCAGCCGGCAGGTCTTCGCCGGGGCCGGGAAGGTCCTCCAGACAGCCCGGGGCGCGGTCTACTGCATCAGTCAACGGGCGGAGCACATCTGGGAGGGGGTCTCCTCGGCCACCACCCGGAGCCGACCGATCATCAACACCCGGGACGAGCCCCACGCCGACGCCGAGCGGTTCCGGCGCCTCCACGTGATCGTCGGCGACTCCAACATGAGCGAGTACGCCACGTTCCTGAAGGTCGGCACGACGAGCATCCTCCTCGCCATGCTCGAGGACTCGAGCACGGTGCTCCGCGACCTCACGCTCGAGAACCCCATCCGGGCCATCCGCGAGATCAGCCACGACATCACGTGCCAGCGGCGGGTGCGCCTGGCCAACGGGCGCGAGATGCGGGCCCTCGACATCCAGGCCGAGTACCTCGAGCGGGCGCTGCGCTTCCGGGACCGAAGGGGGCTCCTCCCCGAGGAGGACCAGGCGCTCGACATGTGGGAGCACTGCCTGAAGGCCCTCGAGAGCGACCCCCTCTCCCTCTGGCGCGAGTGCGACTGGGTGGCCAAGTACCGCCTGGTCGAGGAGATCCGCCGGCGCCACGACGTCCCGCTCGCCCACCCGAAGGTGGCCATGGTCGACCTCATGTACCACGACGTCGACCGGTCTCGGGGGCTCTTCTACAAGCTCCAGGCCCGGGACCAGGTCGACCGGACGTGCGCCGACGTCGACATCGCTGCGGCCATGACCCAGCCGCCGAGCACCACCCGGGCCCGCCTGCGGGGGGCCTTCGTCCGGCGGGCCAAGGAGCGCCGCCGAGACTTCACGGTGGACTGGGTGCACCTCAAGCTGAACGACCAGGCCCAGCGGACCGTGCTCCTGAAAGACCCCTTCCGCTCGCACGACGAGCGGGTCGAGCGTCTCATCGCCTCGTTGTAGCGACGGTCCTGGTCAGGGGCTGATCGGGCCCCCTGGCCCGCGGACCCCCATCCGGGGTCGTCGGTAGACTCGAACAGACATGATGGACCTCAGCCCCATCAAGCTGTTGATCGTCTTCGTCGTGGCGCTGATCCTCCTCGGGCCGGACAAGGTGCCCCAGATGGCCCGGCAGATCGGCGCGGCCTGGCACGCCGTCCGCAAGTTCCAGCAGCGGGTGCAAGAGGAGATGCACGACACCGTGCCGGACATCCCGACCGAGCAGATCACCCGGTTCGCCCGGTCCCCCGTCTCCTTCTTGAATTCCCTCGCCGACATGCACCTGAACGAGGAGCTCAAGGCGGACCCGGGCGCGGCGACAGACCTCGACCCGCCCGAGGGCAGCTGGCTGGACGAGTCGCCGACCCCGGACCCCGGGGCACCATCGGGTCCGTCACCCACCCCGCTCACCGGCGGACCGGTGTCGATCGAGGTACCCGACGACCCCAGCCTGAACTGAGGCCACGTTGACCAGGGCAGAGGAGCGGAGGCCGTGGCCATCCGCCTGATCAAGAGGGAGCGCCCGTCGCCGGACGCGATGACGCTCGCCGAGCACCTGGGCGAGCTCCGGCGGCGCCTCGTCATCTCGGCCATCGCCTTTGTGATCGCCGGCACCTTTGCCGCGATCTTCTACAACCAGATGCTGCACTGGCTGCAGCGCCCCTACTGCCAGATCAACCCGCGCAACTGCTTCCTCTACGTGACGAGCCCGCTCGACGGCCTCTCGCTGCGGGTGAAGATGGCGGCGTTCGGGGGCCTCGTGCTGGCCTCGCCCGTCATCTTGTTCCAGGTCTGGCGCTTCATCACGCCCGGCCTCCGCACCCGGGAGAAGCAGTACGCCATTCCCTTCGTGCTCGCCGCCGTCGTCCTGTTCGTCGCCGGCTGCGCCGTCGCCTACCTCACCTTGCCCCACGCCCTCGGCTTCTTGAAAGCGGTCGGCGGTGAGCAGCTGAAGCTGATCTACAACCCGATCTCCTACCTCGGGCTCGTGCTCGTGATGATGCTCTTGTTCGGGCTCACCTTCGAGTTCCCCGTGGTGCTCGTGGCGCTGCAGCTCGTCCGGGTCGTCACCCCGGCCCAGCTGCTCCACTTCTGGCGCTACTCGGTGATCGGCATCACCCTCGTGGCGGCGATCTTCACGCCGAGCTCGGATCCCTTCTCGATGCTGGCCCTCGCCCTGCCCCTCGTCGTCTTCTACTTCCTCGCCATCGGGATCGGGAAGCTCTTGGGCCGTTGACCGAGGCGGGACCGACCGCCGGGCCCCGCGACGGGCATGCCCGCTTCGTGGCCCGCCTGGCGTTCCCGCCGGACCCCTTCCAGGAGGAGGCCATGGCCGCCCTCGACGAGGGGTGCTCGGTGCTCGTGGCCGCGCCGACGGGCTCGGGGAAGACCCTGGTCGCCGCCTACGCCGTCGACCAGGCCCTCGCCACCGGGGGCAAGGCCTTCTACACGACGCCGTTGAAGGCCCTCTCCAACCAGAAGTACGGCGAGCTGGTGGCGGCCCACGGGTCCGGCCAGGTCGGCCTCCTCACCGGTGACGTGGCCATCGCCCCGGGCGCGCCGGTGGTCGTGATGACCACCGAGGTCCTCCGCAACATGCTCCTCACCGGCTCAGAGCTGCTCGGCGGGCTGCGCACCGTGGTGCTGGACGAGGTCCACTACCTCCAGGATCCCTACCGGGGCGGCGTCTGGGAGGAGGTGCTGGTGCTGTCGCCGCCCGAGGTGCGCTTCGTCTGCCTGTCGGCGACCGTGAACAACGCCACCGAGCTCGGTGCGTGGCTCCGCTCCGTGCGGGGTCCCACCGAGGTCGTGATCGAACGGGAGCGGCCGATCCTCCTCCGCCACCACTTCGCCGTCCAGACCCGGGACGAGCCGGAGCCCGAGCTCGTGCCGCTGCTCGCCCACGGCCGACCGGCGGCCGAGGGCCTGCGCATCGACCAGATGGTCCGTCGGGCCAGCCAGACGCGCTCGGCCGCCTGGCACGGCCGGGTCGGTGGTCGGCGCCTGCCCTTCCGTTCGCCGCGCCGGACCGACCTCATCGAGTGCCTCGACGACCGGGAGCTCCTACCGGCCATCGTCTTCATCTTCAGCCGGGCCGCTTGTGACGACGCGGTGGGGCAGTGCCTGCGCGACGGCGTGCGGCTCACGACCAAAGAGGAGCGCAAGCACATCCGTCGGGCGGCGGAGCGCCACGTGGAGACACTGGCCGACGACGACCTCAGGGTGCTCGGCTACGGCGAGTGGCTGGAGGGTCTCGAGAGCGGCATCGCCGCCCACCACGCCGGCCTCGTGCCCGCCTACCGGGAGACGGTCGAGGAGTGCTTCTGCGCAGGGTGGTTGAAGGTGGTGTTCGCCACCGAGACCCTCTCGCTCGGCATCAACATGCCGGCCCGGACCGTCGTGATCGAGCGTTTCACCAAGTTCGGCGGGGCCGGTCGGGCCACGCTGACCTCGGGGGAGTACACCCAGCTCACCGGGCGGGCCGGCCGCCGCGGCCTCGACGCCGAGGGCCACGCGGTGGTGCTCTGGACGGCCGAGACCACCTTCGCCGAGGTGGCCCGGGTGGCCCTCGCCCCGCCGCCGGACCTGCGCTCGGCCTTCCGCCCCACCTACAACCTGGCCGTCAACCTGGTCCGGCGCTTCGACCGGGCGACCGCCCTCGAGGTGCTGCGACGCTCGTTCGCCCAGTGGCAGGCCAGCCAACGCGACCCGAAGGGGAAGGACATGCTGGCCGACCACCTCGGGCGCCGCCTGGCCGTCCTGGAGGAGTTGGGCTACGTCGCCGACTGGCGCCTGACCGAGAAGGGAGCGCGGCTCGGCGGCATCTACCACGAGGCCGACCTCCTCGTGGCCGAGGCCGCCGGCAGCGACGTGCTCCGCGGCGCCGAGCCGTCGGTCCTCGCCGGTGTGCTCTCGTCCCTCGTCTTCGAGCGCCGCCGCGTCCGCCGGGGAGCCACCCTGCCGCCGCGGCGCCACGGTCCCGCCGGGAAGGGGGGCCGTGGGCTCGATCGGCTGGGAGAGGGACGGCGGGCCGAGCTGGCCAGTCGCCTGACCCTCTTCGCGGCGGAGGCTGAGCGGCTGCGGGCCACCGAAGAGGTGCACCTCGTGCCCCGGACCCGCACCCCCGAGCCCGGCCTGGCCCCGGCGGTGACGGCCTGGGCCCGGGGCGCCAGCTTTGGCACCGCCCTCGACGTGGCGGGGGCCGGCGTCGGCGAGCTCGCCCCGGGGGACTTCGTCCGCAGCGTGAAGCAGCTCGCTGACCTGGTCGGACAGGTCGCCCGGGTGGCGGTCGACCCGGCGACGCGGGCGGCCGCCGAGGCGTGCGTGCCCATGCTCGTGCGCGACGTGGTGGCCGCCGGGGCGGTGCCGGGATCCGCCACCGATGACGGGGCCGAGTCGTAAAGTCAACCGGGCATGTTCCCCTACGCCGAGGAGGCCTTCACCGCCGACGAAGCGGCCGTGCTGCGGCGCTACGTGACCAACCTCGATCGCCCGGTCTTCGCCCTCGTCAACCTGCCCGAGGTCGTGAAGGGCGCGCTCTTCGCCCGCTACTCGCGCTCGCAGAAGAGCCTCCGACGGCTCTTCCTCGACGAGTTCGTGGGCGATCTCGACGTGTCGGGGGACGTCAACGTGGACGCCACGGTCGGGCTCGTCCGGGCCGAGCAGCTCTACGAGCGGGTCTTCGTCGAGTACGGCGACGACTCGGTGGCCCAGCTGGGTGGGGTGCACCTGGCCTGCGAGCAGGCCTCGAACGTGCTCACGAAGATCCTCGAGTGGGGCCGGCTCATGGCCTACCTCGAGCAGTCCACCCGCTACATCGGCTACGACCAGCGCACGGCGGCCGGGCACTTCCGCTACTACCGGCCACCCGAGGTGCTCGACTCGCCCCTCGGGGCCCGCTACGTCGGGGACATGGACCGCATGTTCGACTCCTACGGGGCCCTGCTCCAGGAGATGCAGGCGTGGTTGTCGGTGCGCCACCCCCGCCACCCCGACGACTCGGACTTCGTGCACCGCCAGGCCATCCGGGCCAAGGCCCTCGACGCGGTGCGCGGCCTCCTGCCGGCCGCCTCGCTCGCCAACGTGGGCATCTACGGCACGGGGCAGTCCTACGAGCTGCTCATGCTCCGCCTGCGGGCCCACCCGCTCCCCGAGGCGCGCCAGTACGCGGAGATGATGCTGGAGGAGCTGCGTAAGGTCATCCCCTCGTTCCTCCAGCGCGTCGACCGCCCCGAGCGCGGTGGCGCCTGGTCCAGCTACCTGGCCATGACCCGCGACGAGACGGCCCGGGTCCTCGAGCGTCTCTGGCCCGACGCCGTGCCCGGGGCCGCCCAGGGGCCCGGCCCGGGGGCGGTCGGCCCCGAGGTGACGCTCGTGGACTTCGACCCCGAGGGCGAGGACAAGCTCCTCTCGGCCATCGCCTTCCCCGGCACCACCCTCTCGGAGCCCGAGGTCCTCCGCCGGGTCCGAGCCCTTTCGGCCGAGGACCGGGTCTCGCTCCTCTCGGCCTACGTCGGGGACCGCAAGAACCGCCGGCACCGGCCGGGTCGGGCATTCGAGCGGACCGACTACCGCTTCGAGGTGGTGAGCGACTACGGGGCCTTCCGGGACCTCCAGCGCCACCGTCTCCTCACGATCGAGTGGCAGCCCCTCGGCCCTTCCCTCGGCTACGCCGTGCCCGACCTCGTGGCCGAGGCCGGTCTCGTCGCACCGTTCGTCGAATCCCTCGACCGTTCGCGTGAGCTCTTCGAGACCCTCGCGCCGCGCTACCCGGCCCAGGCGCCCTATGCGGTGGCCCTGGCCTTCCGGCTGCGCTACGTGATGCAGATGAACGCGCGCGAGGCGATGCACCTGATCGAGCTGCGCTCGTCGACCCAGGGCCATCCGGCCTACCGCGACGTCGCCCAGCAGATGCACCGGGCCATCGCCGAGGTGGCGGGGCACCGGGCGGTCGCGGCGGCGATGACCCACGTGGACCACGGCGGCGCGGCACTCGAGCGGCTCGACGCGGAGCGACGGGCCGAGGCCAGGCGGATCGCGCGCGCTGGGAATTCTTGAGCGCGGCTTTTATTACCCTGACCAGGGGTGACGCGCGTCCTTCCTGGTCATGGTCGCCCAGTTCCTGTTGAAGGGAGCGGCGCGATCTGCGTATCTTTTGCGCCAGTTCCAGACGCCCCCGGGGAGGACGTGCGGTTCCAGGACCTGCACGGTTCCAGGGGGGGATGCTGTGAGAGGCGGAGGGAGGTCCGGGGGGTCGAGTAGAGAACGTCTCGCTCGTAAGCGCAACCGCGCAACGAGGAGCGTGATGGCCCCAAAGACCCCCGGACCCGGCCGCCTTGCTGTCCCGCTGTTGGAGGTGCCGTACCGACACCTCCCCGGGGGGCGCCTGGACCCGTCCCTGGCCGGTGTGGCCGGCCTGACCGGCCGGCGGGGAAGCGTCTGAATCGCGGGGGGAAACGTCTATGCTCCCGCGGCACATTCCCCCGGAAGGTTGACCATGCCAGACGATCTGGACGACGTCCCAGGTCCAGAAGACCTCGAAGACCTCGACGACGAGGACCTCGAGAGCCTCGATGCCGACGACGAGCTCGACGAGGACGCGCTCGCGGACGACGAGCTCGACGAGGACGAGCTCGCCGAGGACGTGCTCGACGAGGAGCTCGAGGTGGTCGGCGACGAGGTCCCCCTGGAGGCGGTCGAGGGCGAGGCGCTGGCCGAGACGACGACCACGGCCCCGGCCGAGCGGTCGGGGGAGGAGTCCGACGAGGAGGAGGACGAGGAGCCTGACGACGAGGACGTCGAGGCCAGCCTGGACGTCATCTTGAAGGAGCGCCTGGTCGTCGAGGACGAGCCCGAGGACGAGGAGCTCACCGACGTCGAGGACCGGACCGAGATGACCGAGCGGGTCCTCCCGAAGCAGCCGGACGAGTTCGTCTGCCGCTCGTGCTTCCTCGTGAAGCACCCGAGCCAGCTCGCCGACAAGAAGAAGATGCTCTGTCGGGACTGTGTCTGAGCGAGCCGACGCCCGGCCGGCGGGTGACGCCCGCCTGCGCGACGAGGGTGACCGCCACCTCGGCCCGCTCGATCTGCTCGTCTACGCCCCCGCCGGCCTCATCCTCACCGTCGTGGAGGACCTGCCGTACCTTGCGGCGCGTGGGCGTCGGCGCATCGACCGCCAGATCCGCTCGGCCCGCGCCGTCGGCAAGCTGGCCGTCCATTTCGGTGGTCGCGACCTCCGCTCCCGTCTCGGTGGCCTGAGCACCGCCGGGGAGACGTCGACCCCCACGACGCCGGGGCCGAGGGCGACACCACCGCCGGTGAGGGTGCCGCCGCCGCCGCCGGCGCCACCCACCGACACCGAAGCCGAGGAGACCACGGCCACCCGCATCGCCGCGGCGAGGCGGGTCAACGCGGCCGGCCGGTCCGAGTCCCGACCGACGGTCGACCTGGCCATCCCGGGCTACGACGCGCTGTCGGCCTCCCAGGTGGTGCGGCGGCTCGACAGCCTGGGGCCGGCCGAGCTCGAGGCGGTGGAGCGCCACGAGGCGGCCACCCGGGGCCGACGGACCATCCTCCACCGGGTCCACCAGCTCCAGGAGGACCGGGAGCGGGGCCTCCCGGCCGAACCGGCCGACTGAGCACCGGACCCCCCGTGGAACACGTCCGAGCGGCCGGGCCCGACGACCGGGTGCCCTGCGCGGCGTTGCTCGCCGGCGCCCTGGCCGAGCTGGACGACCAGCGCGACGGTGCCCTCGCCGGCCTGCTCGACGGCCCGTCGCCGTGGCCGCCGGACCCCGCCACCCTCGTCGCCGCGTGGGCGGCCGACGCCGACGGGTACCTCGCCGTCGGCACGATCGACGACGTCGTGGTGGGTCTGGCCGCCGGCCGGACCGAGCGGCGGGGCGAGCGCCTCCTCGGACTCGTCACCGCCTGCTACGTCGAGCGCGAGGCGCGAGGGATCGGCGTGGGGACGGCCCTCCTCGGGTCGCTCGTCGAGTGGTTCGCCGGTCGGGGCTGCACCGGCGTCGACGCCCCCGCCCTCCCGGGCGACCGGGCCACGAAGCAGCTCTACGAGGGGGCCGGGTTCAAGGCCCGGCTGCTCGTCCTCCATCGCCCGCTCGGCTGAGCGCAGGGCGCCGGGTCACGGTGCGGCGGGGCGGCGGCGGGGGGACCCGCAAACCGAGGAGCTTGGCCAGCTCGGGTACGAGGCCGGCGGCGTTGAGGGCCGCCCCGTGCACCTCGGGTCCGGCGGGGAGACCAACCGGCTTCACCGTGCGCCGGACCGGTGAGTCGGTCACCGCGGCGAGGAGGGCCAACCACTGGTCGGCCTCGAGGTCGGCCGTCATGGCCGCCCCGGCCGCGTCGGCCAGCCGCACGGCCAGCTCGGCCGGACAGCGTGTCCCGGCCTCGGGCGCCCGGGCCGTGATCCGCAGGGCATCGAGCACCCGCCCCTCGTCGAGGGCGGTCGTGATCCGCTGCTCCCACTCCTCGCGGAGCGACGTCACCCGGCGGTCCAGGGTCTCCTGCAGGTTCTTGGCGAGGGCCCGCCCCTCCTCGTCGAGGTTCACGGTGCGCGAGGCGGTGACGACGGCGCGCAGCTCGCGCAGCCGCAGCTCGCGCCCGGCCGACTGGGCCGAGGTCGCCCGGTCCTTCCAGCTCGCCAGGTTCACGGCCGGCAGCAGCTGCTCGGCCATGGCCAGGATGGGCTCGGCGTTGGCCGGGGCCCCGCCGCGCTCCTTGGCCCTCGTGTTCTGCTCCTCGATGGCCTGGCGGACGGCGGGGATCCCGCCGCGGAGCAGTTGCTCGGCCACGGGGAGCTGCTCGGGCCGCAGCTCGGCCAAGAGGGCGTTGCGGTGGGCGGCCGAGACGGTGGGACGGCGCTCCCGGCGAGCTGGTGCCGGGCGGCCGCGCCCGCCCTCGTGCTCCTCGCCCGGCGGGCCGGCCGGGCGGCCCTGGCGCCGCGGCGCCCCGCGCTCGGTCCGCCCCGCGGCTCGCCCGTGGTCGTCACCGGTCTCGCCCCGCGGTCGGCCCTTCGGCGGACGGCGTCCGGCCCCGTCGCGGCGCGGCCGGTCGTCGTCGTCCCGCCGCCGGCGGCTGCCGGGGGCGAGGGTCACCGAGACGTCCGGGCCCGTGCGGGGCGCGGCGAGCACCTCGAGGACCTCGCCGCGGTGGTGCGAGTCCCGCTCGGCGCGCGCCGGGATGATCGCCACGACCTCGATCCCGTCGAGCCCGGTCTCGACCTCGACGCGGAGGACGTCGCCGGCCGACGCCGCGGCCGGGGCGAGGTCCTGGGCGAGCGTGCCGCGCGGCTGGCGTGCCCCCGCGGCTCGCCAGGTCCAGGATCCGTCGGGGGCGCGGCTCGTCAGCTCGATATCGATGCGCCGAGACATGCGGCGAAAACGCTACCGCGCCTGGCGCTGCGGCGACACCAGGCAGGTCAACGGCGGGCCGCGGTGCGCCCGGAGGAGGGGGGGCGGCCCGGTACGATGACGGCCCGTCGGACGGCTCGAGCGTCGAGCCGCCGAGGAGGTTGCGTGACCGATCACACCGAGGGGCCCGAGGGCGACCCGGCGGCGCTACCCGGCACGAGCCAGCCGCTGTGGGCCCCGTCGGTCGAGCGGGCGCGGGGTGGGGCGATCCCCCTCGGGAGCGAGTCCGGCGCTGCGGCCCCCGGTGCGTCGACGTCGGCCGTGGTGCCCTTCTCCTCGACCTGGTTCGGGACGGCCGGCGGCCCTGGCGCATCGCCGCCCGGAGCCGCACCGCCACGGCCGCCGTCACCCGAGCCCTCCCCGGGCGGCCAGCGCGGGCCGAACTGGCTCGTCGTGGCGGTGGTGGCCGCCCTCATCGGTGGGGCCGTCGGGGCCATCGTCACCGCCGTGGCCGACCGCGGTGGCGGGGGCCAGGCGACCACGCTCACGATCAAGGAGAGCTCGGCCGCGCCGGGCGCGGCGGAGCTGTCGGGCAACGTGCCCATCCCGGCCCTCGTCCACGCCGTGCTGCCGGCCGTGGTGTCGGTCGACGTCAGGGCAGCCACGGCGGAGGACGAGGGCACCGGGATGATCATCACCGCCGACGGCATGGTCGTGACCAACAACCACGTCATCGCCCTGGCCAACGGCGGGGGGACCATCAACGTGGTGCAGTCCGGGACGACCAAGGCGTTGAAGGCGACGCTCGTCGGCACCGACCCGAACAACGACGTGGCCCTGCTCAAGGTGGCCGGGGTGAGCGGGCTCCCCACGGTGACATTCGGCAACTCGAAGCGGGCCCAGGTGGGCGACGCCGTCGTGGCCATCGGCAACGCCCTGGGCCTCTCGCGCGGCACGCCGACGGTTACCCAGGGGATCGTCTCGGCCCTCGGGCGGACCGTGACGGCCGGCGGCACGACGAGCGGCACGACCGAGACGCTCCAGGGTCTCATCCAGACCGACGCGGCCATCAACCCCGGCAACTCCGGCGGCCCCCTCGTCGACACGAGCGGGCAGGTGATCGGGATGAACACCGCGGTGGCCGGGACGACGAGCGACGGCGAGAGCTCGCAGAACATCGGCTTCGCCATTCCCTCCGCCCGCATCGAGGCGCTCCTCACCGAGCTCGAGCGGGGCGGCGTGCACCCCAAGGGCCCCGGTTACCTCGGCGTCTCGGTGACAGACGTGACGCCGACGCTCCAGCAGAATTACGGCCTCACCCCGTCGAGCGGTGTCCTGATCGTGAGCACCGAGCCCGGCGGCCCGGCCGACCAGGCCGGCCTGGTCGGCGGCGACGTGATCGTCGGCCTGGGGGGCACCAGGATCACCACCCAGGACGACCTGCATGCCGCGCTGGCCAAGGACTACCCGGGGGAGGTGGTGCAGGTGACGTTCTACGACGGCAACCTGGAGCAGACCGCCTCGGTCACCCTGGCGGCGTCGCCATCAGGCGGCTGACCAACTCCTCGAGGGCTGGTCGCCGGGGGACCCGGTACCGTGTCCCTACCTGGCCGACCCGACGACGAAGGGGGTGTGGCACCCGTGCGCTACAACCTGCCAGCTGACCGACTGCCCACCGCATGGTTCAACGTGGCGCCCCACCTACCCGAGCCGCTGCAGCCACCGCTGCATCCCGGCACGAAGCAGCCGATCGGGCCCGAGGACCTGGCGCCGCTCTTCCCGATGGCCCTCATCGCCCAGGAGGTCTCGGCCGAGCCCTACATCGACATCCCCGGCGAGGTGCTCGACGTCCTCCGCCTGTGGCGCCCGACCCCCCTCGTGCGGGCCGAGCGGCTCGAGCGGGCCCTCGGCACGCCCGCCCGCATCTACTACAAGGATGAGTCGGTGTCGCCGGCCGGATCGCACAAGCCGAACACCGCGGTGCCTCAGGCCTTCTACAACAAGGCCGAGGGCGTGCCCCGCCTCACGACCGAGACGGGGGCAGGCCAGTGGGGGAGCGCCCTCGCCTTCGCCTGCTCCCTCTTCGACCTGGAGTGCAAGGTCTACATGGTGCGGGCGTCGTACAACCAGAAGCCCTATCGCCGGGTGATGATGGAGGTGTGGGGGGCGAGCGTCGTGCCCTCCCCGGTCGACGACCCCGACCACCCGGGCTCCCTCGGCACGGCCATCAGCGACGCGGTGGCCGATGCGGCGAGCCGCGAGGACTCCCACTACTCGCTCGGCTCCGTGCTGAACCACGTCCTCCTGCACCAGACGGTCATCGGCCAGGAGGCCAAGGAGCAGTTGACGCTGGCCGGGGAAGGGACGCCCGACCTCGTCGTCGGCAGCTGCGGCGGCGGGTCCAACCTCGGGGGCCTCTCCCTCCCCTTCGTCCCCGACGCCGGCGTCGAGCTGCTCGCCGTCGAGCCGACCTCGTGCCCGACGCTCACCGGGGGCCGGTTCGACTACGACTTCGGTGACACCGCCGGCATGACACCGCTCTTGGCGATGTACACGCTCGGCCACGAGTTCGTGCCGCCACCGATCCACGCCGGCGGTCTGCGCTACCACGGCGACGCCCCGATCATCTCGAACCTCGTGAAGGCCGGCCGCATGCGGGCCGTCGCCTACCCCCAGGGGAAGGTCTTCGACGCCGCCGTCCAGTTCGCCCGGACCGAGGGGACCCTCCCGGCCCCCGAGACGGCCCACGCCATCCGGGCGGTGATCGACGAGGCCCTCGCGGCGAAGGAGCGGGGTGAGGAGAAGGTGATCCTCTTCAACTACTCGGGCCACGGCCTCCTCGACCTGGGCGCCTACCAGGACTACCTGAGCGGCCAGCTCGACCTGGGCTGAGGAGCGGGGCGAAGAGGTCGCCCATCTCGGCCAGGCGGGCCGGCACGGCCGGGGCCTCGAAGGCGAGGGCCGTCGGGTCGTCGCCGGCCGCCGTCTCGGCCACCTCGTCCCAGGTGACCGGCATGGAGACGGTCGGTTCGGGCCGGGCCCGGAGGGAGTAGACGGCCACGGTCGTCTTGGCCACGTTGTTCTGGCTCCAGTCGATGAGCACCCGCCCGCGACGCAGGTCCTTGCGCATGTTGGCCACGACGAGCTCGGGCCGGGCCCGCACCGCCAGCTCGGCCAGCCGGTGGGCCTCCTCCCGGGTGGCGCCGTCGGCCCAGTCGCGCTGGCGGGCCTCCGCCGGCAGGGCCACGTAGAGCTGGAGGCCCTTCGAGCCGCTCGTCTTCGGATAGGCGGTCCACCCGTGCTCCTCCTCGAGGAGCCCCGCGAGGAGCTGGGCCACCGCGCAACACTCGACGAGCGTGGCCGGGGCCCCGGGGTCGAGGTCGAAGACCATGAGGTCCGGCGGGACGGGCTCGCCCTTCCCGCTCACCTTCCACATCGGGGCGTGCAGCTCCAGCGCGGCGAGATTGGCCGCCCAGACGAGCGACGGCAGGCTGTCGAGGAAGAGGAAGTCGATCAGCTCGCGGCCGCGCGGGCTCGAGGGCAGCGTCACGCTCTTCACCCACGACGGGGTGCCTTTCGGACGGTGCTTCTGGTAGAAGGTCTGGCCGCTCACCCCGTCGGGGAAGCGTCGCAACGTGAGCGGCCGGTCGGCGAGGTGGGGGAGGAGGTGGGGCGCGACGTCGACGTAGTAGCGGACCACGTCGGCCTTCGTGAAGCCCGTCTCGGGGTAGAGCACCTTGTCGAGGTTCGAGAGCTGGAGCACCCGCCCATCGACCTCGACACTCACCTTCGCCCCGTCCTCCGACGCGGCGAGCTCGGCGGCGAGCTCCTCGGCCATCGGCCCGAAGGCTACCGGCGCGCTCGGCCGGCCCGACCCGAACCGTGCCCCGGTCAGGCCGAGCCGGTGCGGGCCGGGCGGAGGCCCGGTGCGTCGAGGGGACACGACAGGGGTTGGCCGGCGGGGGCGGGCACCTTCGCCGGCTTCGGGTTCACGAGGCCCACGAGGGCGATGAGCGCGCCGGCGAGGCAGAGGAACCCGCCGAGGACGGCGGCCCGGTGGAAGCCGGCGGAGAAGCGGGCCGGCTGGTGGAAGGCGATGCCGGTGAGGCCCACGGCCGGGGGGATGACGGCCACCGCGAGGAGCCCGGCCACCCGGGCCACGGCGTTGTTCACGCCCGAGGCCGCCCCACTGTGGCGGTCGTCGACCGCGCCCATGACCGTCGTGGTGAGCGGGGCCACCGTGAGCGCCAACCCAGCGGAGAAGACGAGGACCGCCGGCAGCACGTCGGCGAGGTAGCTGCTCGTCACTCCGATGCGCACCATGAGGAACAGCCCGCCCGCCATGATCGCCGGCCCGAGGCTCATCGGCAGCCGCGGCCCGATGCGCGAGGCCAGGGCGCCGGCCCGCGAGGAGAAGAGGAGCATGACGAGCGTGAGGGGGAGGAGGGACGCCCCGGCGGCCAGGGCGGAGTACCCGAGCACGACCTCGAGGTTGACGACGAGGAGGAAGAGGACGGCGCCGAGGGCGCCGTAGACGAGGAAGGTGAGCACGTTCGACACGGTGAACTGCCGGGACCGGAAGAGGTCGAGCTCGAGCATCGGCGTCTCGACCCGTCGCTCGACGGCCAGGAAGGCCACGAGGGCGGCCACCCCGAGCACACCCGTCAGCACGACGAGCCCGCGGTCCGAGCCCGGGGCCGGGCCCTCGATGAGGGCGTAGGTGGTGCTGGCGAGACCGACGACCGCAAGGACCGCGCCGGTCAGGTCGAGGTGCCGGGCGCTCGTCGGGTCCTTCGACTCGGGCACGTGGCGCGAGGCGTAGAAGACGGCGACGGCGAGCGGCAGGTTGAGCACGAAGATGAGCCGCCACGTGACGGCGGTCACGAGCCAACCTCCGACGAGCGGGCCGACCGCCGCCGCGACCCCGCCGAGGGCCGACCACGTCCCGATGGCCCGGCCCCGGTCCTCTGAGCGGAACGTGGCTTCGATGATGGCCAGGCTGCCCGGGACGAGCAGCGCGCCTCCGGCGCCCTGGAGGGCCCGGGCGGCGATCAGCACGTTGAGGTCGGGGGCCACCGCGCACAGGAGGGAGGCCGCCCCGAACCAGGCCACACCGACGAGGAAGACCCGCCGGCGGCCGTAGAGGTCGCCGAGGGAGCCCCCGAGCAAGATGAGCGCCGAGAGCGTGATGCCGTAGCTGGTGAGCACCCACTGCAGGCCGGCCACCCCGGCATGGAAGTCCCGACCGATGGCCGGGAGGGCCACGTTCACGACGGTCCCGTCGAGGGTGACGATGGCCGAGCCGGCGATGGTGGCGAAGAGCACCCAACGCGCCGGGGCGGTCCCGTAGCGCACCGCTGTCGAGTCGGCCATCGCACCTCATCGGCTCGGCCGCCGACACGGGTGGGCGGCTCCGTGCCCACGACGGTAGCGGGCAGGACCCGAGGGACCCCCGGTCCCGGCCCTGGTGACCTCCGGCCCTAGTTCCCCTCAACGGTCCGGGCGGAAGATCGAGGCAGTGGCCATGTACTACGAGCTGCTGACGGCGAGTCTGGCCGGGGTGGGACGGAGCGATCGTCGCTCGGTCGTCGACCTCGTGGCCGACGCCGTCGAACGCCGGCGGGCCCTCCAGGGCGGTACGGCGGACGCGGCGAGCGGCGTCGCCGTCCAGCTGGCCTACGACCTGGCCCTCCTCCGCCTGTGCCGAGCCCTCGACGTGGCGGCCGACCCGGCGGGCTTCACGAGACCGTTGCCCGAGCGCCGTCGGCTGGAAAGCCTCCTCGCCGGGCGGGGGGTGGACCTGGCGACCTTGGCGGCCAACGGCGGGACGCAGACGACCGTCCCCGCCCGCTGACCGGCGGCGGCGATCAGGTGCCGCCGGTCGGCGGCGGAAGCCCCCCGGCTTTGCGCTCGGCCAGCCGGGCGGCGAAGACGGCCGCCTCGGTCCGGCGCTGCATCCCGAGCTTGGCGAGCAGGTTCGACACGTAGTTCTTCACGGTCTTCTCGGCGAGGAACAGGGCTTCGGCGATCTGACGGTTGGTCTGTCCTTCGGCGATGAGGTCGAGGATCCTGCGCTCCTGTCCGGTGAGCTTGGCCAGGCGCTCGTCCTCCTCCGGACCGTGCTGCAGCCGTTCGAGCACCCGTGCCGTCAAGGCGGGGTCGAGGAGCGAGCCGCCGGCCGCCACCTTGCGCACGTCGTCGACGAGGGTGCTGCCACCGACCTGCTTCAACACGTAGCCCGACGCGCCGGCCATGATCGCCGCCAGGAGCGCCTCGTCGTCGGCGTAAGACGTGAGCATGAGACACGCCGTCTCGGGTCTCGTGGAGCGCACCTCGCGACAGACCTCGACCCCGTTGCCGTCGGGCAGGCGGACGTCGAGGATGGCCACGTCCGGACGGGTTGGCGGGATCCGGCGGAGGGCCTCGTCGGCCGTCCCCGCCTCGCCGACCACCTCGATGTCCTCCTCGCTCTCGAGGAGGGTGCGCAGCCCGGTCCGCACCACCTCGTGGTCGTCGAGGAGGAAGACCCGGATGGTCACGGGGTGATCTTGCCACGGCCGGCCGTCGGGACCGCAGACCCCCCTGAGCTGGGTGAACGGCCCCTGAGCGTCACGACCGGCCACGGCCCCCGGCCGCCGGGACGGGCCGGGCATGACACAAATGGGGTATCGGCGGCACATAGGTGGATCAGACCGCTTTGGCGCATCTGCGCCGCGGCCAAATGGTCCATCGATCCCTGTTGGCGGGGCATTTCCTCCTCCATACTGAGAGTTACCTACTCGGTCGTACGAGGGGGATGCATCCGGCCTCACGGGGTCGGAAGGGGATGGGAAGGGCGGCCCGGAGGGGGGCCGCCTTTTCCATACCCAGGCGCCTCACGACCTCCGGCCCGACCTACTGGCCGTCCGACCTACTGGCCGTCCGACCTACTGGAAGGCCCCCAGCTCCTTCCCCCGGGCGATCTCCTCCCAGCTGAAGCCGAGCTCCAAGAGGACCGCCTCGGTGTCCTCGCCTGGCTCGGGGGCCGCGACCGCCGGCCCGGTGGGCACCCCGTCGAACTGGAACGGTGGCGCCACGAGGGCCGAGGGCGGTCCCGTGCGGCTCTCGAGCACCCGCAGGTAGCCGTTCGCCACCACCTGAGGGTCGTCCGAGAGCTCGGCCGGGCTCTGGACCGCGGCCCAGACGCCTCCGGAGCCTGCCAGCCGCTCCCGCCACTCCTCGAGCGTGGCCGAGGCGAAGATCTCGTCGAGGACGGCCACGCACGCCGCCTGGTGGGCCGAGCGGCTGGCGTGGTCGACGAAGCGCGGATCGCTCACGAGCTCGGGGTGGCCGATCCGCTCGCAGAGCTCGGGCCAGTGCCGGTCCGACTGCAGGTGCACGAGGTAGAGCCAGCGGTCGTCGGCCGTCCGGTACCAGTTGGTGGTGGGGTTGCCGGGGCGGTGGCGGTCCCGCAGCACCCCCTGGGCGCCGCCGTAGGGGGCGAGGGCCACGTCGGGACCGAGGGCCCACATGCCCACGTTGAGGAGGGCGGTGTCGACCACCGGCGCCTCGCCGGTGCGCTCCCGGACGAAGAGGGCCATCCCGATGGCTCCGGCCAGGGCCACCGCGGCCTGGAGGTCGAAGAACGACGGCGGCATCATCGGTGGCTCACCGCCGGGTGGCGTGAGGCGGTGGGCGACGCCGCCGCGGGCCCAGGCCGAGGCCAGGTCGAAACCGCCCCGCTCGGCCTCGGGCCCCGAAGGACCGGCGCCGCTCGCCCGGGCATAGACGATCGACGGATTCATCGCCCGGATGTCGTCGACGTCCACACCGAGCGCCCGCCGCGCCTTCGGCAGGAGGCTCGTGACGAAGACGTCGGCCTCTGCGACGAGGCGGGCCAAGGCCTCGAGGGCCTCGGGACGGGTCAGGTCGAGGCCGATGCTGCGCTTCCCGTGGTTGGGAATCTCGACGAAGACGGCCGGGCCGTCCGTGCCGCTGAGGGCGTGCTGCAGCCCCCGCCCTGGATCGCCGCCCGCCGGGTGCTCGACCTTCACCACCTCGGCTCCGAGGTCGGCGAGGATGGCGGTCGCGGTGGGCGCGAACATCCACATCCCCACCTCCACCACCTTCACGCCGGCGAGCGGTTGACCGGTCACCACACCTCCCCACGCCGCACAGGCCAGCGGCGGTCGCCACCAGCGGCCCGGCCACACTACGCAGCGGCGAGCGCTCCGGCCCAGGTCAGGACCTTCGGCCCTACCTGCTCGGCACCCCGGCGAGCAGGGTGGGAACGAGACGACGGTGAAAGGAGCAGTCCGATGACCACCCCGTCCGAGCACCGTGGTACCCGTCGGAGCCCGACGCCGACCTCAGAGCTCGAGCACGTGCGGCGCGACATCATCCGGTTGCTGCGTGACCTACGCGGCGCCTTCGACGAGTTGCTGGTGCAAAGCGAGATCGGCGAGATGAACGTGCGCGACGCGCTGGCCGCCCGCGTCGAGCAGATCGACCAGGCCTGGTTCAACCTCAAGCGCTGCACGCGCGAGCAGGTGGAGGAGGAGAGGACCAAGGTGGCCACGTTCGAGCAGGCCGCCGAAGAGGCTGCGGCCGAGGCGGCCGACGAGCACGGCCACGACTCGGCGGCCGCCGGCTAGTCAGCCGGCGGCGCGCTTCGGGTGGGCAACGGTGGCGGCGCCCGACAACCCGGCACCCCCTGGCCCCGTCCTCGTCGGGGTCGACGGATCGTCGGGCGCCGAGCGGGCCGTTCGCCTGGCGGTGGGGTTGGCCTCGCGGACTGACCGTCCGTTGGTCATCCTCTACGGCTGGTCGCACGACCGGCCCGACACCCTCGAGACGTTCGAGACGCACGCCGAGAAGGTCCTCTCGGCGGCGGTGGCGACCGCCGAGGAACTCGCCCCCGGGCTCGAGGTGACGACCGAGGCCCACCCCGTCGACGCGGCGCAGGCCCTCATCGAAGCCAGCCGCGACGCCAGCCTCCTCGTCGTCGGCTCGCGCGGGATGGGGGGGTTCCGCGGCATCATGTTGGGCTCAGTGAGCCAGCGCTGCGCCCATCACGCCCACTGCCCGATCGTGATCGTGCCGCCCCCGAGCACCCCCGCCGAGGGCGTCGGGTGCGACCCGGGTTGAACGGGACCGGGACGCCGGCGGCACCCGCCCCCGAGCCGCCGGCCGGGGGTGGACCAGCCCCGCTCCCTGCACGGCCCGACGACGTCGGTACGGTCCCCGCGGAGGGGCCGGCGCCCTTCCGAGAAGACCCCAGCCGGGCCGCGCCGCCGGCCGAGGAGGCCGAGCCGGTCCACATCTCGCCTCACCCGGCGTACGTGCCCCGGCGGACGTCGCTCTTCACGAGGATCCTGCGGGTCGTCCTCGTGGCACTGGCCCTCTGGCTCCCGATCGAGCTCCACGGCCTCTGCTGGGTCAGTCTCTTGATCGGCCTCGGCGCCGTGCTCCTGCTGCTCCTGATCTTCCGCCTCCGGGCCCGCACCGTCGTGGCCCTGATGGCCGCGCTGGTGCTCGTCGAGGGGGTCGGCCTCGAGATCTGGAACGGCGCGGCCTTCCACACGGCGTCCTTGTCCGGGCCGCCGCCGGCGCTCCTCTGGTGCGGGCGGACGTACTGGCCACCGGGCCACACGCTCCGGGCCGAGACACCCGCCCAGCTGCGCGGCCTTCGGCCGGCCGTCGTGGCCGGCCGCCTGCAGACCGTGGGGACGACCCCCTCGGGGCTCCCCATTCTCTCGCCGACCGCGTGCGGAGGAACCAACCCGCCGTCGGTCTTCTTGCCGGCCGGCCCGCACACCTACTACCGCTACGCCCTGAGCCGTCCCAACTGACGCGGGCCGTGGGTGGACGGGATCGGCCCGTTGCGCCGGCCCGGGCCGACCTCGGCCCAGCTCACGGCCCCGAGCGGGACCTCGTCGCCGCCCGACGGGGCCGTTGGTAGCCTGCGGCTCCAGTCGGGCCGGCCACCTCGGGTCGGGACCCTGTTCGGGAAGCGGAGGTGGGCAGGCCATGGCACGGACCTCGCCGCGGTGCGCAGCGTCGACCCGAGCCCGCCACCCTCGGCGCGCCCCGGTCCGGGCGCTCCTCGGTGCGGCGCTCTGTCTCGGCTTGGTCGCCCTCGTCAGCACCCCGGCGCTGGCCCTGTCGGCCGGGAAGCTCTACGTGAACAGCACCACGGGCAGCAACACCACGAACGGGAACCCGAACAGCTGCCGCCTGCTGGCCAACCCCTGCGCCACGATCAGCTACGCCCTCACTCTGGCCCCGCCGGACGCCACGATCCTCGTGGCGAGCGGGAGCTACGACGAGCAGCTCACCATCACCCAGAACGTCACGATCGACGGGGCGGGAGCCGCCGGTGCGGGGGCCACGATCATCGACCCGGTGGCGCCGGTGCTCGCCGACACCGACACCGACAGCTCGACGCCGCAGAACTACATCGTCGACGTCACCTCGGGCGCCGTGGCCAACCTGAAGTTCCTGGCCGTCGACGGTAGCGCCGGCAGCAGCTTCTTCACCGGCTGCTCGGCCGACTACGTCGGCGTCTACTTCCACGACGCCGGGGGCACCTTGAACAACGTCGACGTCGACAACCTGCAGCTTCCGACGGCCTTCCAGGGGTGTCAGGACGGCCTCGGGGTCTACGTGGCCAGCGACAGCGGCTCGACCTCGAACGTGACGATGAGCACCGTGAGCGTGCAGAACTACGACAAGAACGGGATCACGTGCGACGACGCCGGCACCACGTGCACCATCTCGCACACGAGCGTCCAGGGTGTCGGACCGACCGGCGTGATCGCCCAGAACGGGATCCAGGTCTACGGGGCCGCGGCCGCCACGCTCTCCAAGGACGACGTCTCGCAGAACACCTACACCGGCGGGGACACCCTGGCCACCGGGCTCCTGCTCTACGACGTGGGGACCCTCAACGTGGCCAGCACGACGGCGTTCATGAACGACGACGACATCCTCGCCGGCCAGGACGCCAGCGGCTCGGGCGACGGCACCTGGACCTTCAGCAAGGACGTCCTCGACCAGGCGACCGACGACACCTCGAGCCCGTCGGTGGGTCAGGGGCTCGGTGACGGCCTGGCCCTCGACAGCACGACCAACGTCGTGACGATCTCCGGCTTGAAGACGTTCAACAACTACGAATACGGCATCGCCCTCTACGGCGTGAGCAACGCCACCGTGACGAAGAGCAAGACGGGTGACAACGCCGACGGTATCTACGTCGGGGGGCCGGGCGGCACGGCCACGACAAGTACGGGCAACACGATCAGCTCGAACATCATCACCACGAACACCGTGGACGGCATCCTGGCCGACACCGACTCCACGGGGAACACCTTCTTGTCGAACAAGCTCCGGAACAACGTGTTCTACGACCTCGCCGACCTGGGCACCGGGAACATCTGGACCACGAACTCCTGCACCCCGGCGCACGACAGCAACCCGGCGGGCCTCTGCTGAGGCCACGGCGGTCGGGCAGGCACTCCGGTGCCGGGCCGCCGGAATGCAGGTGTAAGGAGGCGTGACCATGCCAATGCCCACCGACGTAGGGATCGTCGACACGATGATCTCTTTCCCGTTGAAGGACCCGAAGGCCACCTATGCCTTCGTGACCCGCCAGCTGAAGGACGACACCGCCAAGGACTTCGAGTTCCCCGTCGAGTACATGTTCAAGGACGTCCCCCACCCCGACACCGAGGACGACCCGGTAGCGGTCACGCTCCGCGAGATGGACCGCCACGGCATCGCCGTCGGGCTGGTGGCCGTGGGGCGGGGGGCTGCCGGCCAACGGGCGGTCAAAGAGCACCCGGACCGCTTCGTGGCCTCGCTCTCGGTGGACCCGAACGATGGCATGAAGGCCCTCCGGGCCATCGACGAGGCCAAGGCGCAGCACGACCTGCGGGCGGTGGAGGTGTTCCCCGCCGGCACGTTCCCCCAGGTGGCCATCAACGACAAGCGGATGTACCCCCTCTACGCCAAGTGCTGCGAGCTGGACCTGCCGATCTTCGTCTGCGCCGGGGTGCCCGGACCGCGCCTGCGCATGGAACCCCAGAAGGTCGAGTTCATCGATGAGGTCATGTACGACTTCCCCGAGCTCGTCTTCGTCACCCGCCACGGCTGCGAGCCGTGGACCGAGCTGGCCGTGAAGCTGATGCTCAAGTGGCCGGGACTCCACTACTCGACGAGCGCCTTCGCCCCGAAGTACTACCCGAGGGACATCATCAACTACGCCAACACCCGAGGCGCCGACAAGGTGATCTACGCCGGCTACTTCCCGATGGGCCTCTCGCTCGAGCGCATCATGCGTGAGATGCCGGGCGTTCCTTTCCACGACGACGTCTGGCCCAAATTCCTCCGGGAGAACGCGGCGCGGGTGCTGAAACTGTCCTGACCAGCACATTTGGGTAGTCTCTTGGCCATGCCGCAAGCCGCCCGTTTGGCCGCGTCGGCCCTCGGTGCCATCGCGGCGTGCGGGGCACTCCTCCTCGGCGCGGGGCCGGCCATGGCCGCCGGTGGCCTCACCGGCCGGTCGGCGATCCAGGTCGTCCAGAGCTCATTGCGGGCGTCGTCCGGAGCTTCGTCGGTCACGATGGACGGGCACTTCAACCGCGGAGGGCAGATCACCGGCTTCCACGTGTCGGTCACGTCCGGCAACGGCGTCGGCACGCTCACCCTCAACGGCAACTCGGAGCAGCTGATCAAGATCGGCAAGTCGATCTATTTGAAAGGCGACCGTGCCTTCTGGATCAAGAACGGCGGGACCGCGGCGGCCGAGCTCGCCGCTGGCCGCTGGGTCAAGGTGCCGGGCGACGCCTTCCAGTCGTTCTTCAACACCCACGAGCTCCTCTCCCAGTTGGGCCCGGACGTCTCGCGGAGCACGTTCGTCCGAGCCGGCGTCGCGGTGGTGGGGGGAGTGGCGGCCGTGGTCGTCGCCGGCCACGAGAAGGCCAACCCCTCCAATGGCGGCCGGCTCTACGTCGCCGCGCGGGGACCTCCGTACATCCTCAAGATCGCAGCCTCGTCGAACGGTACTGTCGGCTCGATCATCTTCTCCAACTACAACAAGCCGGTCCACGTCACTCGGCCCGCCCATTACCTGGACCTCTCGAGCACCACGGGGTAGGCCGACGCCGTGGTCTCAGGCCGAGGCCCGTCGCTTCGGTCGTCGCTGGCGGGGCGTCGACCTGGCCTCCGGGTTCGACGCCGCGACGACGCCGGCCTGCAACCGTCCGAGGACGAGGGTCCAGGCCACCTCCATGAACTCGGCCTGCCGCCCGGTCTCGACGAGCTGGTGGACCTCGACGTGGGAGCCTCGTCGTCCCGGTGTGACCCGCAGGTAGCCGGTGTGCTCACCCCCGGGGAACGGCACGTTGTCGTCCTCGAAGTCCCACACCATGACGATCAAGTCGGGGGGCGAGACGAGCTCGTAGCGGCCACGCACCCGGGTGCCCCACTCCATCTCACAGGCGAACTGGCCGTCTTCGATGCTCACGGGGACGCCGAGCCAGCGCGAGTACACGGCCGGGTCGGTGAAGGCGGCGAAGGTCACCTCGGGTGGTGTCTCGACGTCGACGCTCGCCACGACGACGGGCACGGTCCGGGCTTCGGAGAGCCTGGTCTCAGGGATGTCGTCGGCGGGGACCCACTTGAAGGAGCCGTCCAGGGCGAGATGGAGCTCCCGCACCACCTCCTGTCGGGCCCGGTAGCGGCGGAACGTGCCCGACGCGCTCATCGAGACGAGCCCGGCCCGGCGGAGGACTGCCAGGTGCTCGGAGATGGTCGGCTTGGTCAGGGCGAAGGCCGCGGCGATCTCGCCGGCCGGCAGATCCTCGTCCCAGATGAGCCGCAGGATCTCCCGGCGGATGGGGGAGCGGAGCGCTCCCAGCACCTCTTGAATGTCCTGCACCCCACCTCCGGTTGCCAATATTTCGGCGCTTCCCTAATGTAGCCGTCACTGAACTTTGGGACAGGAGGTTGTCATGGCCAACTACGTGCTGGCGTACCGCGGCGGCGCGATGGGCGAGAGCCCCGAGGAGCAGGAGGCCGCCATGACGGCCTGGATGAACTGGTTCGGGGCGCTGGGTGAGGCCATCGTCGACATGGGCAGCCCGTTCGGTGCCTCCTCGACGATCGGCGCCGACGGCTCGGTGAAGGACGGCGGCGCCTCGACCCTCACGGGGTACTCCATCGTCGTCGCTGACAGCCAGGAGGACGCGGTTGCGAAGGCCAAGGGCTGCCCGGTGCTCCAGAGCGGCGGCGCGGTCGAGGTCTACGAGTCGGTCCCCGTCGGCTGACCGGCGAAGAGGGCCTCGTGCCGAAGACCGATGTCTGGCCGACCGTCCACGCCGAGCGGCGGGCGTTGGCCGACGACCTCGAGCGGCTGAACGACGAGCAATGGAGCACGCGGTCGCTCTGCAGCGACTGGACTGTCCGCGACGTCGTGGCTCACATGACGAGCACGGCCAAGATCTCGGGCGCCACGTTCTTCCCGAAGGTGATCGGGTCTGGCTTCAGCCTGACTCGGATGCAGGCCCGGGACATCGCCCGCGAGCGGGGCGTCTCGCCCTCGGCCACGCTCCAAGGCTTCACCTCGGTGATCGACTCGTCGAAGCACCCACCGGGACCGGGTGACACCTGGCTGGGTGAGGTGCTCATCCACAGCGAGGACGTCCGTCGGCCGCTCGGCCTCGAGCACGAGTACCCCCGTGACGCCGTCGTCGAGGTGGCCGACTTCTACAAGGGCTCCAACCTGGTGATCGGGGCGAAGCGCCGGATCACGGGCCTGCGCCTGCGGGCGACCGACGTCGAGTGGTCCACCGGGGAGGGGCCCGAGGCCGCCGGCCCGATCCTCTCTTTGCTCATGGCGATGACCGGCCGCAAGACGGTGCTGGACGACCTCTCCGGGGAGGGCGTGGAGGTCCTGCGCGGCCGGGACTGATCGGGGCCCGCCAGCGGTGGAACGAAGCCAACCGCGAGCCCCCGGTGGGGGAGTGACGACCCGCGTGGACCTCGGCGTGCCAGCAATTCAGGCGTTCGATCCGTCCGCCGGCACGTCCGGCGGCCATGCCGCTTCCCCCTCACCGTCCTCCACCGCGAGGCGCCGCATGCCGAGCGTGTAGGCCGTCATCGACAGCGATCCGGCGGCACAGCCCTCGACGAGGAGATCACATCGACTGGCTGCGGCGGACGCCAGACCGGCGATGTAGAGGAGCGGGAGGAAGTGGTCGGGGGTGGGCACCGCCTCACGGAAGTGCGGGTGCGCAGCGAGCTTGTGGATCTCCGCCGGATCCGACAGGAGGATGTCCCTCGCGTCCTCGTCGAACCGACGGGCCCAGTCGTAGCCGTCGGCCAAGCCCAGGTCGATGAGTCGCAGGTTGTGGACGACGTTGCCGCTACCGACCACGAGGACGCCCGAGTCCCGCAAGGGAGCCAGTTTCGCCCCGAGGTCGAAGTGGTAGTCGAGGTCCTGCTCGGCGTTGATGGAGAGCTGGACCACCGGGACCGTGGCGTCGGGAAACATGTGGCCGAGGACCGTCCAGGTGCCGTGGTCCAGCCCCCAGCTGTCGGCGTCCTCGCCGACCCAGGTCGGGTGCACCGCCTCCGCGATCTCCCCGGCCAGCTCCGGGAGGCCCGGCGCCGGGTACTGCACGGCGAAGAGCTCCGCCGGGAAGCCGTAGAAGTCGTGGATGGTCCGGGGCCGGGGCATGACCGTCACCGCCGTGGCGTTGATGAACCAGTGCGCCGACACGCAGAGGACCGCCCTCGGACGGCCGACGGCTCGCCCGAGCGCCCGCCACGCCCTCGTGTAACGGTTCAGCTCGAGCGCGTTCATCGGGTTACCGTGCCCGATGAAGGCCGCCGGCATCGGTGCGGCCGCAACCACGGTTCAGGCATACCCCCTGAGGTCGTCGTCAAGCTCGACGTCGAACGTGCGGAGGGCCATGGCGAGCACGTCGTAGGCGCCCACCGTGAACACCACGTCCATCAGCTGCTGGGTGTCGAGCTCGGCGGCGAGACGGTTGTAGGTGGCCTCTCCGATGCAAGCCTCTCCGACCAGCTCGTCGGCCGCCGAGAGCAGCGCCTGCTCGAGGGGTGTCCAGCCCTCGGCGCCGGGCCCCGAGCGGACCCTCGCCACCTCGTCGGGCGTGAGACCGGCCTCGCCGGCCAGGAACACGTGCTGGGCCCATTCGTAGGTGGCGTCCCGGAGGTGGGCGACCCGCAGGATCAAGAGCTCCCGCTGGCGGACCGTGATCGTCGTGGCGAAGAGGGCGTGCCCGATGAGGTGGTGGTACGCCGTCGTGAGGGGCGGGTGGTGGGCCAGGACCCCGAGGGCGTTGAGGCCCTTCGGTCGGGACGGGTCCACGGCGGGATAGGGGTGGCGGGGGTTGGGCGGCCGGTAGGCGGCCATCGCCTCACGCATCGCCGGGGGCCACGCTCGCGGCGGGATCGGGTCGACGCGGCTCATCCGAGGACCTTGCCGTGCTCGGCTGGCCGGCCGACGTGCTCACCGACCGAATCGGGGAGCCGGCCGCTCATGCGATGGGCTCGTCGCCGGCGAAGGTGGTGCGGTGCATGTCGCGGGGTGACGAGGGATCGTACGGGGCGGCACGGTGCAGCACCCCCCGGTTGTCCCAGATCACCACGTCTCCCACCTGCCATTCGTGGCGGTACACGCGGCTCGGGACGGTGGCCCGGGCCAGCAGGTCGTCGAGGAGGGCCCGGCCCTCCTCGACGTCCAGGCCGACGACGTGATCGGCGGTGGCTCCGAGGACCAACGACTTGCGCCCCGAGCGGTGCGTCCAGACCAGGGGATGCTCCTTGGCCGGTCGCTGCCGCCACAGGGCCTCCTGCTCGGGCGTCGGGTCCGGTGTGTGGAGGCGCATCGAGGCCCCGATCGTATGGACGACCCGGACGGTCGCCAGCCGGCCCTGCTCCTCCTCGGAGAGGTCCTCGTAGGCCTGATACGTGTTGGCGAACTCGGTCTCGCCGCCGCGGTCAGCGACCGCGTGGGCGCAGAGCATCGTGGCCATGATCGGGACGTCGTCGGTGCAGCCATCGATGTGCCAGTGGAAGGTACCTCGCAGATAGGCGGCGGCCCGGTTGCGGGCCGGGTCGAGCGTCACGAGGAAGATCTCGGGGTGCTCGCCGTCACCGAACTTCTCGACGGTGCCGAGGCGCCGGCTGAACGCCACCTGGGTGGCGTCATCGAGGTGCAGGCCCCGGAAGACGAGCACGCCGTGGGCATCGAGAGCCTCGAGGATCCACCCCGGCAGCGTGTCGTCCCGGAGCAACTGGTCGTGGTCGACGCCGGCCACGAGGGCTCCCACCGTGGGGGTCAGCTTCTCGGTGGTGATGACGGTCAATCGCTGTCTCCTTCGTCGTGCAGCCTTCGGTCGACCAGGAGCGACGGCTCAGGTGGCCGCGAACTCCGGCAGGACGTCCCGGACGAACGCCTCGACCTGCGCTTCGCCCGCACCGGGCCAGCCGCAGACCAGGTAGCCGAACCCCGCGTCGCGCCATTTGGCCGCGTGCCGCCGGGCCACGTCGAGATCGTCGAGGGACAGGGACGCCGCCCGCATGATCGAGGAGGGGTCCCGGCCGGCCTCGATAGCCAGCTGGTCCAGGCGCTCACCGGCTGCTTGCAGCGAGCCCGGTGTCCCGTAGGCGTGCCACACGTCGGCGTAGCGGGCCACCAGGGGAAGCGTACGCCGGGGTCCGGTTCCGCCGACCCAGATCGGCGGATGCGGGAGCTGCACCGGCACGGGTCGCATCATGGCCTCGCGCAGCGAGACGCTCTTCCCCTCGTAGGAGACCACGTCGCCGCTCGTCAGGCGGGTCACGATCTCGAGGGTGTCCTCGAGCAGGTCGAAGCGCTGGGCCGTCGGCGGGAAGGGGATGCCGAGTTCCTGGTGCTCCTGCTCGAACCAGGCGGCCCCGAGCGCCAGCTCCAGGCGTCCGTGCGAGGCGTGGTCGATCGTGAGTGCCTGTGCCGCCAGCACCGAGGGGTGGCGGTAGGTCACCCCGGTCACGAGGAGCCCCAGGCGGATCCGGGACGTGATGCCGGCGAGCGCCGCCAGGGTCGTCATCCCCTCGAACGTCTCGCCCGGACCCTCGCCGTACATCGGCTCAAAGTGGTCGAAGCCCCACGCCCCGTCGAAGCCGAGCTCCTCGGCCAGCCGGACGCGGCCCAAGAGCTGATCCCACGACATGCGCTGCTGTGCGACATCGAGGCCGAATCTCATCTCGTCACCCGCCCATGTGTCGCCGCCGACCGCGGGACGTCAGAACGCCATCTCCACGACCGGCATCTCCAGTGGGTTGACGTTGACCTTGCGCAACGCCGGGAGGAGCTTCTCATAGGGGAGACCGGCCAGGAAGCCGTCGAGCATCCGGTGGAAGTTGGAGATATGGCCCTCGTTGCGCTCGGACAGGCGCATGTACTCGAAGCTCTTGTCATGGAGGCCCCGCTGCTGCCGTGCCAGGTTGGAGAAGTCCTGGATCGGGATGGGCGGCCATCGTGGGTCGTCGGACTCCCACCACTCGGGGACCGGGGGTGTCTCGGGCTCGGCCCCCTCCGGGAAGCGGGTGAGCGACCAGATCTCCATGAGTGTCTCTTCGGGGCCGAGTGGTCGGAACCGGTAGGAGGAGGCGCTGCTGTACATGGGCAGGACGAAGTGGTGAGGGAAGCAGTAGCCCATCGGCTCGTTGAAGCCGTGCTCCTGGAGCTCGTTGAGATCGGGTACGACGCAGCCGCGCTCGCGATGGGTGCGGGTGACGGCGTCGTTGAGGTGGCGCTCCCACGTGGATCGGGCCAGTTGGTACTCCGCGGGGAGCTCCAGGTCCTGCAGGGTCTCGGCGATCTCTACGTCCCGGGCGTGCACCATCCCGTCCATGCCCTCGCTCATCACGCGGAGGTAGTGCAGTTCGGCCTCGACGAACACCCGGGGATCGAAGTCGGCTGGATCACGCGGTGGTACACGACCAGGGATCCGCAGTTGCGGATGCGTCGCCAGCACGTGGTACTGCTCGACGAAGGCCTCCTCGGCCAGCTTCCAGTTCACGGGGAGCCGACAGGCGTACCACCATTCAGCTCGGAGCGATTCCGCCCTCCACTCGTCCTGCACTGTGGCGAATGGCTCGATGCACGCCCGCAGCGGGGGCGCCTCGTCGTCGAGATTGATCCACGCGCTGCCACCCCAGGTCTCGCAGCGCACCGGGGTGAGGTCGAGCTCAGCGGCCTGCAGGTTGTGCTCGGAGAACGCCCCCGACTGGGTGACTCGGGTGTTGCGGCCGTCGGTCCCGTAGCACCACCCGTGGAACGGGCAGACGAAGCCGCCCCGCCGCGAGCCCCGCCCCTGGGCGAGGCGGACGCCGCGATGACGGCAGACGTTGTGGAACGCCCGGACGCCCATGTCCTCGGCCCGTACGACGACCACCGACTGGTCGAGGATCTGGTACTCGGCGTAGTCCCCCGGTTCGGGTATCTCCTCCAGCCGGCAGGCCAACTGCCACACCCGGGGCCAGAGCAGCTCGACCTCCATCTGGTAGAAGTCCGGGTCGTAGTACCGCTCCTTCGGCACCCGGTCCAGCACCTCGATGGCGTACGGCACCGGCAGGGCCGACCACTTGTGCTCCACGATCGTCATACTGTCGTCCCTTGCTGTGCGTCGACCAGAGTTATACTAACCGGTCGGTACAATTTGCCGAAGGTGCGCCTCAGCTGGGGTCGTCACCTCGGTCCACCGGCGACCACAGGGCCTGCAGATGACCGCCTCCTTCGACCCGGCAGCCGACGAGCGCCCGCCCGCCGCCGCGGTCGACGTGCTCGTCATCGGCGCGGGCATCACCGGCATCTACCAGCTCTACCGGGCGCGCCATTCCGGGTTCTCCGCGCTGCTCCTGGAGGCCGGCGAGGGGGTCGGGGGCACGTGGTACTGGAACCGCTACCCGGGAGCCCGCTTCGACTCGGAGAGCTACACCTACGGCTACCTCTTCTCGCGGGAGCTCTTCGACGACTGGGAGTGGCAGGAGCACTTCGCGGCGCAGCCTGAGACCGAGCGCTACCTGAACCACGTCGTGGACCGGTTCGACCTGCGCCGCCACATCCGCTTCGGCGCCCGGGTCTCCTCCGCCGAGTACGACGAAACGTCTGGCACCTGGCTCGTCGCGGTCAGCGACGGGAGCGAGGTACGGGCTCGCTTCCTGGTCGCGGCGACCGGGGTGCTCTCCGTGCCCTACATCCCGGACATCCCGGGGCGGGATTCGTTCGGCGGCGAGTCGTACCACACCGGCCAGTGGCCGGCCGGGCCGGTCGACTTCGCCGGCAAACGGGTGGCTGTCGTCGGGACGGCGTCGAGCGGCGTGCAGCTCGTGCCAGCCATCGCCGAGGAGGTGGCCTCACTGACCGTGTACCAGCGGACGGCGAACTGGTGCACGCCGCTCAACAACCGTGCGATCACCGCCGAGGAGCAGGCCGAGCTGCGGGCCGGCTTCGAACAGCTCCGGGAGATCCTCAACACCTCGATCCACGGCTTCCACCACCCTCCTCACGACCGGACGGCCTTCGAGGACCCGGCGGACGAGCGGCAACGTTTCTACGACCAGATGTGGAACAGCCCCGGCTTCACCAAGCTGACCAGCCACTACACGGACATGCTCTTCAACCCCGAGGCCAACGCCGAGTGGTGCGATTTCATCGCGGCGAAGATCCGCAGCATCGTCGAGGACCCGGCGACGGCGGAGCGCCTCATCCCGACCGACCACCGGTTCGGTGAGAAACGGCCACCCTTCGTCACGGGATACTACGAGAGCTTCAACCGCCCGAACGTGTCGCTCGTCGACCTGCGGGAGACCCCTATCGTCAGGGTGACGCCGACGGGGATCGAGACCACCGAGGGCCCCGAGGAGTTCGACATCATCGTGTGGGCGACCGGATTCGACTTCGGGACCGGGGCCCTGGCCCGCATGGGCATCCGGGGCCGGGGCGGGCTGGCGCTCCTCGACTACTGGGCCGAAGGTCCCCGCACGTTCCTCGGCATCCAGACCCACGGCTTCCCGAACCTGTTCTTTCCCGGCGGCCCCCACGCCGCCGCGGGCAACAACCCCCGCTACAACGGCGACCAGGTCGACTTCATCACCGATGTGCTCGTCTACGCCCAGGAGCACCGCTTCGACGTCGTCGAGGTCACCGAGCGTTCCGAGGAGCGCTGGACCAACATGGTCAACCGGGGCGCGGCCAACTCCTCGTTCAGCGAGGTCAGCTACTACTTCGGGACCAACATCCCGGGCAAACCGGTCCGGTACCTGCTCAACTCGGGCGGCCGGCCCAAGCTGTTCTCCGTCATCGCCGACGTGGTCGCCAACGACTACGACGCCTTCACCTTCTCCCGGGTCACCGAGCCGGCGGGGGCCACCGGCTGAACAAAGGACGCCGACGTCACACGGTGGCGACGGGCGTCACCGGCGAGCCGACGACGCCGGGCATCCGCAGGGGCGGGGCGGTCAGGAGGAAGCGGTGGCGGCCGTGCTCCCTGAGCCACCCGGCCAGCTCGTGCAGGTACCACATCTCGCCGAGCGGGACGCCCAACCTGAAGAGGCAGAGGTGGTGGATGGGGAGGAAGGAGTGCCGGCTGGGGTCGCGGTCCTTGCCGAGGAGCCCCTCGACCGCGTAGTTGTCGGCCACCAGGGCGGCGATCTGGGACTCGCTGATCCACTCCAGGAGCGACTCGTCCCGGGCGTCGAGGTAGGAGCACATCGTGTGGATCTTGACCGGATCCGGGTTGCGCTCCCATTCCAGGACCTTCGTGGCGAAGCCGGTGTGCAGGAGCAGGACGTCGCCCGGCTCGACGACCACACCGTCGGCCGCCATGATCTCTTCGAGCGTCGCCCGATTGACCCTCTGCCACTCGTGGCCGAGGTGGTGAGCGAGATCCACGAGCACCCCCCGACCCTGGACCCCGTGGAAGGCCATGTGCTCGAGCCCGAGATGGTGGGCGAAGGCGTGGTGCGGCCCGCCGTCGCCCCGAGCGTCGGCCTTCGGCCCCACGAGGTCGATGCCGGCGCGATAGCCGTTGTAGTAGACGCCTTCTTCCACCCCGTCGTCGTCGGCGTCGAACTCCGCCCCGACGTGGGCGAGAGAGTCCCACTGCGTCGAGTACTGCAGTGAGAGGGTGACGACGTCGTCGGCCCACACGTCGACGTACTTGGGATCCCCCCATTCCTCCATCTCGCTCATGTGGACGTTGTAGAAGGTCGCCGGCACGCCCTGCATGTCCTCCGTCGGAGCGACCGTCGGCGGGTACCGACGCTGGTTCAGGGCGGTCCCGCCGGGGTAGTCGAGCGGCAGGCTCAGGCAGAACGTGAGACCGGCCTCGACCTCGCGCACCCCCTCGAGCACCTTGGCCGGGGTGATCAGGTTGACCCGGCCGAGCTCGTCGTCGTCCCCCCAGTCGCCCCAGGTCGAGCCGGGTGGGCGCTGCTTCCACCGTTTGGCCACCGTACGGCCTCCTTTCGGGCTGCCCTCGTTGCTATGTACCGACCGGTTGGTCTAGCCTCCGCCTTGAAGCTTCGCGCTCTTGGCGAGGACTTCTCCAGAAGGTCCAGAAGGACGGAAGAGACCACCGATGCCCGACAAGCCCTTCGTCGTCTCGGCCGACGGGCACATCCTCGAGCCCACGGACCTGTTCCTCACCCGGTTGCCGAAGCACCTGCGGGATCGGGCGGTCTGGGAGGAGGACTTCGAGATCGAGCCGCTCGTCGAAGGCGGGGCGAGGGTCTTCCGTCGACTGCACACCCCCGGGTTCGAAGGATGGACGATCTCCCGCTACCGCCAGACCGGTGGGCGGATGCCCGAGGGCGACCCCGAGATGATCCTCGAGGACCTCGACCTCGACGGGGTCGACGTCGGCGTCATGCACCCGAACCTCTCGCTCTTCGGGCTGTACTCCGACGACCACGAGCTGTCCATGGCCCACGCCCGTGTCTACAACGACTACATCATGGAGCGGTTCACGCCCTATTTCTCGCGACTGGCGCCCACGGCTCCGGTCCCCCTCTCCGACGTGGACGACGCAGTGGTGGAGATCGAGCGGGTCGCCGCTGGTGGTTTCCGCGGGATCCTGCTGCCGGCGGTGGCGCCGAAGCCCTACTACTCGCGCGACTTCGACCCCGTGTGGGCGGCCGCGCAGGCCAACGGCGTGCACGTCTTCATGCACACCCAGACGGGCGGCGTGAAGGTCAACGACCCGGCCTCCACCACGCTCAAGGTGGTCATGGAGTCGGCCGCCCAAGTGAACGAGCCGATGACCGAGAAGACCGCGTCCAAGCGGATGATCACCCAGTCGATCTACAGCACGTTCGTCCCCCAGCAGATCATCTGCGAGCTCATCGGCGGCGGCGTGGCCGAGCGCTATCCCAACCTCCACTTCGGGTTGATCGAGTTCAACGCCCATTGGCTGGCCTCGTTGGTAGGAGCCATGGACAAGTGCTGGATCACCGGCGTCGGACAGGACGCGGACTGGTGGCTCGGCTACTGGGACCCGCAGCTCCCGCCGCAGGAGCAGCGGACCATGGCCCAGCTGTTCCGGCTGAACGAGAAGTGGCCCTACCCGCTGCTGCCGAGCGAGTACGTCCGGCGCCAGTTCCACGTCTCCTTCCAGGACGACCCGGTGGCGGTCGCCTCGCGACACATCACCGGTGTCTCGACCATCGTGTGGGGCAACGACTATCCCCACGCCGAAGGGACGTTCCGCGGCAGCCGGCAGCTCCTGGCCGAACAGTTCGCGGGGGTGCCGACGGAGGAGCGGGACGCCATCGTGGGCGGCACCCTGGGCGGTCTCCTCGGATTCAAGGCTCCGGTGGCCGCCTGAACAGCCCGGATCCGAGCCGGCATCGCTTCGACGGGCGCGTCGCCGTCGTCACGGGGGCGGGGCGGGGCATCGGTCGGGCGTACGCCCGGCTGCTGGCGGCCCGGGGGGCAGCCGTGGTCGTGAACGACCTGGGGGGCTCCACCGAGGGGAACGGAGCCGACGCCGAACCCGCCGCCGAGGTGGCCGAGGAGATCGTGGCCAGCGGGGGCTCGGCGCTGGCCGACACGAGCGACGTCTCGTCCGGCGCCGGCGCGGAGACGCTCGTCGCGGCGGCGATGCAGCAGTTCGGTCGGCTGGACATGCTCGTCAACAACGCCGGCATCATCCGCTGGGCCGGGTTCCCGGAGGCGGATGAGGAGAACCTGGCCCGGCATCTGGCGGTCCACACCGTCGGCTCCTTCAACACGGCGCGGGCCGCCTGGCCACACCTGGTCGAGCAGACCTACGGCCGGATCGTGATGACGACATCGAGCGGGCTGTTCGGCCTGCCCAACAACATCTCCTACGCCACGGCCAAGGCCGGCGTGATCGGCCTGACCCGCAGCCTGGCCGTCGCCGGCGCCGAGCACGGCATCAAGGTCAACGCCATCGCCCCGGCCGCCATGACCCGGATGGCGGGTGGGGGCAGGGGCGCCCCGCCGATGCCGCCCGAGTTGGTGGCGCCGATCGTCGCCTACCTCGCCCACGAGGCCTGTCCGGTGAGCGGCGAGGTCTACGAGGCCGGTGCCGGCCGCTTCGCCCGTTTGTTCATCGCGTCCACCGCGGGCTACGTGCACCCGGGGCCGGAGGCCACGATCGAGGACGTCGCCGAGCACTGGGCGGCCATCAACGACGAGTCGGGTTACTGGGTCCCGGCCGACCTCATGGGTTGGTCGGCCGCCTTCTTGGCCCACCTTCGTCCGGGCGACACTTGAGCGGTACGCCTCCCGGGCGGCTACTCGTCGAGGAGGTCGGGCTCCTCGGCCACGACCTCGTCGTAGAGCGGCTGGAACTGCCGCCAGCCGACACCTGCGCCCCCGGTCTGCCGGGCGGTCTTCTCGGCGACGTCGGGGCTGATCGACACCGGCGAGCCCGCCGCCTCGGCGAGCAATTGGGCTTGACAGGTGCGTTCCATCGTCACGAACCACCACGCCGCCTCGTCCACCGAGCGCCCCACGGTCAGCAGGCCGTGGTTGGCGAGGATCGCCGCCTTGCAGCCGCCGAGGGCGTGGGCGATCCGTTTGCCCTCCTCGACGTCGAAGACCGCGCCCGTGTAGTCGTCGAAGAGCACGTGGTCGCCATAGAAGGCGCAGGCGTCCTGGTTCAGCGGGTCGAGAGTGCGTCGGAGCGAGGACCATGCCTTGCCGTGCACGGAATGCGCGTGCGCGGCCGACACGACGTCAGGGCGGGCCGCATGGATCTGGGAGTGGATGACGAAGGCGGCCTTGTTGAGTGGCCAGTTGCCGTCGACGACCCGACCTTCGTGGTCGACGAGCATGAGGTCCTTGACCCGGATCTGCTTGAAGCTCATGCCGAGCGGGTTGACCCAGAAGTGGTCGGGCAACTCGGGGTCGCGGGCGGTGATGTGACCGGCGGTGCCCTCGCCGAAGCCGAACCGGCCGAACAAGCGGAAGGCGGCGGCCAGTCGCTGCTTGCGGTGCCGGCGCTCCTCCGCCACGTCGGTGAACTGCGGGACGGTGTGGGGGAGCCGGTCGGACGCCATGACCGAAGTCTACGGTCGTTGTACCGATCAGTCCATAGGATGGGGGCGTGGACTTCTCCCTGAACGAGGCCGAACGCGAGCTCGCGGGGTTGTGTCGCGACTTCGCGCAGAAAGAGATCGCCCGGCGGGCGCCGGCCGCGTGGGAAGAGGCGCGCTGTCCGACCGACCTCCTCCGGGAGATGGGGGAGCTGGGCCTGCTCGGGATGCTCGTCCCCGAGACGTGGGGCGGGATCGGCATGTCCACGGTCGGCTTCGTCGCCGCCATGGAGGAGATCGGGTTGGCGGACCAGTCTGTGGCCGCAGCCTGGCAGGCCCACGTCACGATCGGCTCGCTGCCGCTCTACCTCTTCGGCAACGACGAGCAGCGCGAGCGGTGGCTGCGTCCACTGGCCGAAGGGCGGGCGCTCGGCGCGTTCGGCCTCACCGAGCCCGACGCCGGCTCCGATGCCCGCAGCATCCGGACCCGGGCGGAACCCCGTGACGGCGGCTGGGTGATCAACGGGCGGAAGACCTTCATCTCCAACGCCGGGACCGACATGTCCTTCGGCGTGACCCTGCTCGCCCGTACGGGCCACGAGGACGGGGCGTCAACGGGCTTTGGCAGCTTCGTCGTCGAGAAGGACACGCCCGGCTTCACGATGGGGCCGAAGATGCGGGGCATCGGTTGGCGGGGCCTCGACACCCGCGAGCTGTACTTCGACGACGTCTGGGTCCCCGGCGAGCACCTCGTCGGGGACCCCGGCATGGGGCTCAGCCAGTTCCTCCGGACGCTCGAGGTCGGCCGGATCTCGATCGCCGCCCTCTCGCTCAGCCTGACCAAGGCCGTGCTCGACCTGGCCACGGCGTATGCCGGTCAACGGGTGCAGTTCGGCCAGCCCATCTCGAAGTTCCAGGCGGTGCAGTTCAAGCTGGCCGACATCGCCACCGAGCTCGAAGCGGCCCGCTGGCTCACCTATCGGGCGGCGGCGCTCCGCGACGCCGGCCAGCCCTTCCACAAGGAGGCGGCCATGGCCAAGTTGAAGGCCAGCCGCCTGGCCGTGTGGGCAGCCTCCGAGGCCGTCCAGATCCACGGGGGCCTGGGGTACATGCTCGACAGCCCGGTGGCCCGCTTCTACTGCGACGCCAAGGTCCTCGAGATCGGGGAAGGGACCAACGAGATCCAGCACCTGGTGATCGCCCGCGCCCTCGGCTGCTGAGGGTCGACCCGGCGACCCGCGGCGCGGGTCACACCGCGGCCAGCCGGCGCAGGGCCTCGGCGATCTCGTGACGACCGGGGAGCCAGGCTCGTTCGAGCTCGGGGGCGTAGGGCGGCGGGGTGGCGGCCGCGCCCACCCGCTCGATCGGTGCGTCGAGGTCCCAGAAGGCCTCCTTGGCGGCGGTGGCGGCGATCTCGGCCCCGATACCGAAGGGGACGACCGCCTCATGAGCGATCAGGAGCCGACCGGTGCGGTGCACCGAGGCGAGGACGGTCGTCATGTCGAGGGGTGCCACCGTCCGCAGGTCGATGACCTCGACGTCGACCCCCTCTTCGGCCAACTCGGCGGCCGCCGCGGCGGCTTCGTGGACCATCCGCGACACCGACACGACGGTGACGTCGGTACCGGGGCGGACCACGGCGGCCCGTCCGATGGGGACCAGGTGATCGGCGGGGGGCGCGGGCCCCTTCATGCCGTACAGCTGCCGGTTCTCGATGAAGACCACCGGGTTCGGATCCTCGATGGCCGCCCGCAGCAGGCCGTAGGTGTCGGCCGGCGTCGACGGCATGACGACGGTGAGCCCGGGGATGTGGGCGAGCAGCGCCTCGAGGCTCTGGGAGTGCTGACTGCCCGACGACCGCCCGGCGCCGAACTGGGTCCGTACCGTGAGGGACATCTCGGCCGCCCCGCCGGTCATGAACGGGAGCTTGGCCGCCTGGTTGAGCAGCTGATCGAGGCAGACGCCGAGGAAATCGAGGTACATGAGCTCCACGACCGGCCGCAGGCCGGCCATGGCGGCGCCCACCGCGAGCCCGACGATCGCCGTCTCCGAGATGGGCGTGTCGCGTACCCGCTCTCCGAAGCGCTCCTGCAGGCCGCGGGTCAGTCCGAAGACGTTGCCACCGGCGCCGACGTCGACCCCGGCGAGGAAGACCCGAGCGTCCGTGGCCAACTCGAACTCGAGGGCGCTCCTGATGGCGTCCATGGTCCGGTAGACCGGGGCGTCGGCCGCGGGGCCCGGCGGCTCGGGCGACGGCGGTCGCTCCCGGACGACGAAGTCGAAGAGCGTGCTCGCCGAGGGGCTGGCGAGGGAGCGGGCCCGTTCGACCGCCTCGTCGAGCTGGCTCGCCACCGACGCCTCGAGCTCGTCGATCTGTGCCTCGCTCATACCGGCGTCGACCAGGCGACGGCGGTGGAGCAGGAGCGGATCGCGCTGGCGCCAGGCGGCCAGCTCCTCGGGTGCCCGGTAACGCTCCGGGTCCCCCTCGTAGTGCCCGTGCCAGCGGTAGGTTGTCGCCTCGACGACGGCCGGACCACCACCCGATCTCGCGGTGAGCACCAGGTCGCCGACCGCTCTCGCCGTGGCCACGACGTCGTTGCCGTCCACGGCCCGATAGGGGAGCGCGTAGCCCTCGGCCCGGCGCTCCAGGGACCCCGCTTGCTGGGAGGCGGTGGGGGAGAACTCGGCGTAGCCGTTGTTCTCGCAGCAGAAGATCACCGGTAGCTGCCACACCGCCGCCAGGTTGAGTGCTTCGTGGAAGGCACCTTGCCCGAGGGCGCCGTCGCCGAAGAAGGCCAGAGCGACCGTGTCGGAGTGACGGAGCTGTGCCGCGGTGGCCGCGCCCACGGCGATGGGCAGCCCCGCCGCGACGATGCCGTTGGCGCCGAAGATCCCGAGCTTGGGATCGGCGATGTGCATGGAACCACCCCGACCCCGGTTGGTGCCCTCCGCCCGCCCCATCAGCTCGGCGAACATCCTCGTCGGGTCGAGCCCCTTGGCGAGACAGTGGCCGTGACCCCGGTGGGTGGAGGTGATCACGTCATCGGGCCGCAGCGGCCAGCAGGCCCCGACCGCCGCGGCCTCCTGTCCCGTCGAGAGGTGCACGAAGCCGGGCACGAGCCCGTCGCGGTAGAGGTCGGCGACCCGCTCTTCGAAGCCGCGGATGAGGAGCATCCGCCGCTGCATCTCCACCAGCTCGGCGACGTCCACGCCATCCTTTGGATCAGCCACGGTCGTGTACTGTACTGACCGGTACAACCAGGAGGCCGATGTCCGACCAGATCGAGATCCCCGACGCGTTCCCCGCCTCGGGTGCGGTGGCCGGCAAGCGGGTCGTGATCACCGGTGCTGGTCGGGGACTCGGGAGCCTGCTCGCGCACGCCTTCTCCAGTGCGGGGGCGTCCGTGGCCCTGGTCGCCCGGACAGAGGCAGACCTGAAGGCCGTGGCCGAGGTCCTGCCGGGGCCGTCCCTCGTGCTCGCCGGGGACGTGACCGACGAGGAGTTCAACGAGGCGGTCGCCGACGCCACTGTGGCCGCCTGGGCCGGGCTCGACGTGTGGATCTGCAACGCCGGCATCTCGCCGGTCGTCGCCGGGCCGAGAGAGACCGAGCCCCGGATCTGGCGGCAGATCCTCGAGGTGAACCTCACCGGCGCCTTCCTCGGGGCCCGGGCGGCCGCCCGGGTGATGGGGGAGGGGGGCAGGCTCATCTTCACGGGGTCGGTGCTCGGGGAGCGACCACGGAAGGGGCTCACGGCCTACAGCACCTCGAAGGCCGGCCTGACCGCGCTGGCCAAGGGCCTGGCGCTCGACCTCGCGCCCCTCGGCATCACCGCCAACGTCGTCGCCCCGGGCTGGTTCGACTCACCGCTGGCCGATGGATGGAAGAGGACTCCGAAGCTGGCCTCGGCCATCACCGGGCACACGGCGCTGCAACGGTGGGGCGCGCCGACCGACCTCGCCGGCGCGTACCAGTTCTTGGCCTCGGAGGCCGCGGCCTTCGTGACGGGTACCGTGCTCACCGTCGACGGCGGGTATCTGCTCGTATGACGGTCGAGGGCGGCCCGCGGCGTGTCGTCGCCATCACCGGGGCCGGCGGTGCGCTCGGCGCGGCCGTCTCCGAGCGCTTGGCCGCTGAGCCCGACACCGCGCTCGTGCTGAGCGACGTGTCCGAAGCTTCGCTCGGGGCCACGGTGGCCGGGGTCGGGGAGCGGTCGATCCCTATCGCCAGCCTGCTCGCCGACGTGAGCGATTTCGAGCAGGTCGAGGCGGTCGTGCACCTGGCCGTCGAGCGGTTCGGCCGCCTCGATGTGCTGGTGAGCAACGCCGGCGTCCTCTCGCCGAACGGCCGTATCCACAACCTGTCGACCGAGGACTGGGAGCGAGCCTTCCGCATCAACGTGCTCGGCGCGGTCAACGGGATACGGGCGGCGGTTGGCGTGATGCGGCCCCAAGGCTCCGGGTCGATCATCCTCACCGCCTCGGTCGCCGGCATGACCGCGTGGTCGCACTCGGCGCCCTACTGCGCGACGAAGGCGGCCGTGATCCAGCTGGCCAAAGTGGCCTCGGTCGAGTACGCCCGTGACCACATACGGGTCAACTGCGTCTGCCCCGGCACGTTCCGCTCCGCCATCCATGCCGGGCTGCCCGAAGAGGCGCTGGACGCCATCGGCTCGCGGCACCCGCTGGGCTTGGGGTCGGCCGCCGATCTCGTCGGGGCCTACGCCTATCTGGCGAGCGACGAATCCCGCTGGACGACGGGGGCGGCCCTCGTCGTCGACGGGGGCTATTCGGCGCCGTGAGGGGTCGGCGCGTCATCGTCGGCCATCGGGCCGGCGATGCCCCGCATGAAGATCTCGGCGAAGGGCTTGGCCACCGAGCGAGCCGACAAGCGGCCACCGGCCTTCAGCCAGAGATACGTGTAGTTGTGCATACCGAGCCAGGCCCGGGCGGCCAGCCACGGGTCGACCGCTCGGAACTCCCCGGACTCCACCCCGGCCTGCAAGACCGCCTCGACCCGACCCTCGTACTCCCGGCGTCGGCTGCGGAACCGTTCGGCTCTCGCTCCGGTGAGCGCGGGGAACTCGTGGAGGAAGACCCAGACATGGTCGGGGTAGCGGTGGATCACGTCGAGGAGCTCGTCCCCGAGCATTTCCAGCTGCGCCGACGGCCGTCCGCCCGCCTCGGCCACCCGGTCGGCACCGAGCATGACCTCATCCATCACCCGGTCGTGGATGGCGGCAAGCAGCTCCTCCTTGGAGCCGATGTAGTGGTAAAGGGCCCCCTTGCCCAGGTCGTTGGCCGCGCAGAGCTCCATGATCCCGGTGGCGTGGTAGCCGCGCCGTGCGAACACGTGCGCCGAGGTGTCGACGATCGCCTCCCGTCGAGCTTCCCATTTGGGACTGCGCCGGGAATCCCGAGTGGCCTCGGCCGTCATGGACGGGATGCTACCGGGACGCCGTCCACCGACATGGTCCCGAGCGTCGACGGGTGGGGCCCATCGCCCGCGTCGGGCCGGCCAACGTCACCGGGGGAGTGAGGCCGTGAGAGCTGACGTCAACTGGTTCGGCGTCCTCGAGCACCACGCGTCCCGCTCGCCGGAGCGGCCCATCGTGGTCTTCGAGGGCGAGCCCACGACCTACCGGGAGATGGCGTCTCGGGCGACGGCCCTGGCCGGGGGGCTCCACGAACGCGGTGTCGGCCCCGGCGACGTCGTGGGGCTCCTCTCCTACAACTGTCCGGAGTTCCTCGAGACGATCTTCGCCGCCAACTACCTGGGCGCCATCGCCATGCCGATCAACTGGCGGCTGGCCGCCCCTGAAGTGCGCTACATCCTCGAGCACTCCGGGGCCCACGCCCTCGTCTGCGACGAGCTGCTGGTCGATCTCGGCGAGCAGGCGACCGTCGGGATGGAGGAGTCCGTCCTCCGCACCTGTATCTCGGCTGGCGCTCATCATGGCTGGGTTCCTCTCGCGCAGCTCGAGGACAGCGACGGCGCACCGGTCCGGGCAGCGGCTGATCCCGAGGACGTCCACCGGCTCATGTACACGTCCGGCACGACCGGCCGCCCCAAGGGGGTCATGATCACCCACGCCAACCTGGCGTGGAAGAACCTGGCCCACCTCGCCGAGTTCGGGTTCACTCGGGACGATCTGGGACTGGCCTGCGGACCCCTCTATCACGTCGGGGCGCTCGACCTGACCACGACGTCGCTGATCGCCGCAGGGGCCACCGTCATCATCCACCGGGCCTTCGACGCCGAGGCCGTTGTCGACGAGCTCGAACGATCTCGGGTCACCACCGTCTGGCTCGCCCCGGCCATGGTCAACGCCATCATGGCCGTCCCCGGTGTCGGCGAACGGGACCTCTCCTCGGTGCGCCTCGTCATTAACGGCGGCGAGAAGATGCCGGTCCCACTCATCGAGCGCATCCAGCGGACCTTCCCGGCCGCCTGGTTCGCCGATGCCTACGGCCTGACCGAGACGGTCTCCGGCGACACCTTCCTCGACCGGGACAGCCTCCTCTCCAAGCTCGGCAGCGTCGGGCGACCCTGCCTCTACCTCGACCTCGAGCTCTGGGACGACCAAGGCCGCCCGGTGCCCCCCGGGGAGCGGGGTGAGGTCGTCCTCCGGGGGCCGAAGGTCTTCAAGGGGTACTGGCAGGACCCCGACGCCACCGCCCAGGCCTTCGCCGGAGGCTGGTTCCACACCGGTGACATCGGCCTCCTCGACGAGGACGGCTACCTGTTCATCGTCGATCGGCTCAAGGACATGATCCTCTCGGGTGGAGAGAACATCGCCGGATCCGAAGTCGAACGCGTGCTCTACGAGCACGCTGCGGTCAGCGAAGCGGCCGTCGTCGGCCGACCGGACCAGCGTTGGGGCGAGGTCCCCGTGGCCTTCGTCGCCCTCCGGCCGGGACAGACGGTGACGGCCGACGAGCTGATCGAGCACTGCCAGCGACAGCTGGCTCGCTACAAGGTCCCCAAGGCGGTGACCTTCGTCGAGGCTCTCCCTCGCAACCCGTCGGGCAAGGTGCTGAAGCGAGACCTCCGGGCCCAGCTCTAACTGCGCTGGCGTCAACGCGCATGAGAAGGCAGCGACGACCTCGCCGCGATGGCGGATCGCCTGCTGCTTCGTCGGTAAGAGCCACCGCCGTCAGGGGATAGCGACCGCCGCGCTCGCCGGTGCGATCGATCTCATTGCTGCTCTGGGCGGAGGGCTCGTCGAGGGACACCCGGAAAACGCCGACTCAGTGCCCGCTGGCTTCTTCTTGAACGGCGCTCTCTCCACCTACGAGAACCTTGGCTTCGTCCGCGACCGCAAGATCGGCACCGCTGGGTAGTGGCGAGGGTCGTCGAGCCGAGGTCTGAGAGGTTCAGCGGATAGGGAGGCGCCTGGGGCACCTTTCGATTCTGAGAACCCCTGCTACTCCGGACGGACCGAAAGCGCCAGGCGTGGCACGACGAACGACACGAGAAAGATCGGCAAGAACCTCTTTCCGGTGCATCGGAAGGCGACGACCTGGCTCTCGCCCGCGTCGAAGGTCAGAGTGCGGCTCAAGTTTCGGCCGTTGCGGACCTGCAGGGTGTGATGTCCCGCTTCGATTGGTATCTGGATCGTGTCGTTCATTTCGACCGACCCGACACGCTCACCGTCGACCACGACATCGTACGTGCCACGACGGACCTCAGCTCCGATCGCTTTGTGCGTCAGCTTGAGAGTCGCCGACATTTTCAGTCTCCTCTCTGTGTGAGCCGATCGGCCGGTCCGCTCATTTGCTTCCATTGTGTCCCGCCATCTCTCTGGAGCCATGCCTCGGGGTCGTCCAGTGCGCCGGACGAACGGGGCGCAATCTCGCCCGTCCGGGGCCGCTTGCCAACACCGGGCGAGCGCCCCGAGCCTACCTATCTAAACCGCCCATAATGCACATTATGTAAAGTAACCCACGAACCGAACCGGCAGAGGAAGGGCGTCGTCGACCTAGGCGATCGAGCTCGGTCGCGGCCGCGACGGGCCCCGCCCCGAGCACCAGCGCAACGTCGTGCAGCCGTCCCCGACCGCTTCTGACGACAACATGGTCTCGTTGACGGTCAGCCCGGATGGCGAGGTCTTGGTGGTGGCAGACCAGGCATCGGACGGCGGATGCTGGTACGCCGAAGACAACGAGGAGCCGACTCCCAGCAACGGCGGCCTTCGAGACGCTTCGAGGACTCCGGGCATCAGCTACACCGGATCATCGGGGCTCGTAGCGGGGTCGTGCTGGGCTGCTGAGGTCCCCTCTTCCCACACCTGGGAGCCGACCTACCCGAGCTGAGCCTCCGCCGGGCACGGTCCACCTCGCCTGGCTGGTACCAGTCTTTCGCCCGGACCGTTTTCGTCGTCTGGCGTCCGCGCCTGCCTCCTCGGGGCAGGCGGCGTGCCGTCAGGCGAGCAGTAGCGTGGGAGAGCTGCTTGTTGATGCGGGGTCAGCGACGGCCACGAACGGAGACAAGGAGCAGAGGGTGACCAATCGCCGGGGCCCTGACGCGAGGCTGGCTGTGGACCCGAATGGACGACGGAGGTCCGAGATGGCGCGCCTCCACAGAGCAAGGTCACGCCGGGTGGGGCTGGTTGTGGCATGTGCCGCAGTCACGGTCATGGCGTCGCCCAAGCTCCTTACATCCCAGCAGGCCGCTGCCCGGGGCGCCACCACGGCCAGCTTGACGCCGACGTCGGGACCAGTCGGTACGGTCGTGAGGGCACAGGGCAACGTGGGTGCGGCCTGTGCCGCTCAGGCCGCTCAGGCGACTCAGGGCGGCGCGACGCTCTTCCTCCAGTTTCAGAAGGGGCCCGGCTACGGCCAGCCGAACGAGTGGCTCAATGTGCCCGTGGCTGCCGACGGGTCGTGGTCCGCCTCCTTCATGATCCCCGCCTTCGTCGGTGGGCAGGCGATGACCCAGGGCAGCCTTGGGGCAAACGTCAACCCGGGCACCTGGCAATTCGGACTCCCGGCGTGCAATGGACCCGCACCGCTCGTGAACTTCCAGGTCACCGGTACGGCATCGGTGCCGTCGCGCTTCGTCGCCATGGCCTCGACGCCCTCGGGTCACGGGTATTGGCTCGTGCAGGCGGACGGTGGTGTTTTCGCTTTCGGCGACGCTCCGTACCTCGGATCGCTCCCCGGGCTCGGGCTCTCGCCTCCGGCCGCCGTCACCGGTTTCGCCCTCACGCCTGACGGCAGCGGCTACTGGCTCGTCGACGGCAACGGCGACGTGTTCACGTTCGGCGACGCCGTCTTCTACGGCTCGCTGCCTGGCGCGGGGGTGTCACCTTTGGGGCAGATCGTCGGCATCGTGTCGAGCCACGACGGCCGGGGCTACTGGCTCGTTGGCGCGGACGGCGGGGTCTTCACCTTCGGCGACGCTTCCTACCTCGGGAACGGACAGGACGGGGTACCGAAGGTCGCCCTCCTGCCCACCCCCGACGGCAGGGGCTACCTGCTCCCGACGTCGACCGGCATCGCACCGGACGCTCTCGGCGACGCAGTGCCGATGTCCCGTCCTCCGATCGCGCTGTCCGCCCTTCTCTCCGAAGCGGCGATCACCATCGACGGTGGTGGCTACTGGGAGGTCGGCACCGACGGCGGCATCTTCGGGTTCGGCGACGCGGTCTTCTACGGCTCGCTGCCCTCGGTGGGCGTGACGGCGAGTGCCCCCATCATCGGTATGGCTCGCACGCCCGACGGGCGGGGCTACTGGCTCCTCGGCGCGGACGGCGGGGTCTTCACCTTCGGCAGCGCCACATTCGCCGGATCTGCGGCCCCCCTCGGCCTCCCTTGGTAACGCGAGCCATTGCGTCGTACCGACGAAGCGGCACCTCCGTCGCCGGATCGCTGAAGTGCCCGGCCCATGACCAGGGGGTCCAGGCATCCAATCGTCGCTCTGGTGCTCCTCCCGAGGAATGCCCTCCGTGCGGCAACTCCTCACCTGCGGCGGATAGCCTTGCACAGCGACTCGGCGACCCGGGGGTGAACGATGAGCACGAACGGACACAAGAAGCGGGGGATGACGATCTACCGGGCGGCCGACGCTGTCGACCTCATCGAGTGCGGTTTCATGACGATGCCCACGATGTCCGAGGAGACGACGGCCGGCTTCGGCGAGGCCCTGGCCTCGGGGCTCGGTGCCGGGGGCGAGGTGAAGGTCCTCGCCCGGCAGAGCGAGGAGGAGGGCGGCTTCAGCCTGGTCCGGCTCTGGTTCAAGCCCGAGTACCCCCTCCCCCGCCACAGCCATGACGCCGACTGCATGTACTACGTGCTGTCAGGCACGGCCGTGATGGGCCGCCAGACGCTCAAGGCCGGCGACGCCTTCTTCATCCCCGACGGGGCCCCCTACCAGTACCACGCCGGTCCCGAGGGGGTCGAGGTGCTCGAGATCCGACACGGCGTCGACCGCTTCGACATGAAGATCCCCGACGCCAGCCCGGAGCACTGGGCGGCGATGAAGGCGACGGCCGAGTCCAACCGCGAACGTTGGGAGACCGGCGAGGTCAGCCCGACCATGGCGGCCAACCAGGCCTGAGGCCGACCCGGGGCGAGCAGCAGGCCCGCCCCCGACCGAGCGACTGCCCCGGATCGCGCCCCGGGGGTCATTAAGATCCTGGTCGGAGGGTCGAGGGGGAGCATTTCCCATGCCGAGCATCGCCAGCAACAGGGCCCCGGCGCAGGTCATCCCCCGCCTCCTCGCGCTCTTCTCCGGCATTGCGCTGATCGCCTCGACCCTCGTGACCTGGGCCACCGTGACGTTCTTCAACGGGATCGTCCAGATCAAGCCGGTGCCCGGCGTGTACACCTCGACCGTGGTGCCTGGGTACACCACCTTCAAGCTCTTCAGCTTGAAGGAGGGATGGGAGATCATCGGCATCGGCATCGCGGTCATCGGCGTGATCGCCGTGGCCGTCTCCTTCACCGTTCGCGACAACATGCTCATGGGCGTCTGCCCGGTGCTGGGCATCGTCGTCGCCCTGCTGGGCCTGGGCTCAGCGCTCCGGATCGACCTCTTCCGCAGCAACTTCTACAAGTCGCTCTCCGGCTCGGCGACCGTGAAGATCGAGCCCTCCACCGGCTTCTACCTCGCCGCGGCGGCGGCCCTGCTCCTCATCCTGCTGCCGCTCATCGCCCGCATCGCCGGCTACCGACCGCCCTCGCACAAGGTGGCGTTCAACGAACGCTACGGGCCCGACTACTCGGTGATGGCGACGAGGGTGGTTCCGGAGCGCCCAGCTCCCTCCGCCTCCGAGTTCGTGGGCGCTCCCCCGCCGGCCCTCGGGACGCCGCCGCCGCTCGCCCCGGTGTCGCCCTCGACCGGCCGGGACCTCCCGCCGCTCGCCCCACCCACACCACCCTTCGGAGGCGTCGGGCAGGCCGACACGTTCGTCGCGCTGCCCGTCGTCCCCGCCGGCGGTGGACCACCGGCGGCGGCCGGGTACCCGCCGGCTCCCCTCGCCGGCGGTAGCGCCCATCCGGTCCCCGTCCCCGGGCCGGCCCAGGGTGGCGGCACCCCGGCGGGCTGGTACCCGGACCCCTACAACCCGGCCCAGCAGCGCTACTGGAGCGGGGCGGGCTGGACCGGCCACACCGCCCCCCGCTAGTCCTCCCCCTGGTCAGCGCAGAGGACGGAAGAAGGTCCGGAGCTCGTCGACGAGGAGCTCGGGCTCCTCGGCCGCCGCGAAGTGCCCGCCCCGGGGCATGAGCGACCAGTGCACGAGGTTGGCGTGCCGTTCGACCACCCGCTTCGGCACGAAGATGAGGTCGTTCGGGAACACCGAGACGCCCGTGGGGGCCTCGATCGTGGGCGAGCGGTCGTGCACGAGACGCACCGGCCCGCGCCAGTTCTCCCAGTAGTAGCGCATCGAGGACCCGATGGACTCGGTGACCCAGTAGAGCATGACGTTCGTGACGAGGAAGTCCCGCGACAGGGCGTCGAAGACGTCGCCGTCATGGTCGCTCCAGGCCCGCCGACGTTCGAGGATCCAGGCGGCCAGCCCGACCGGTGAATCGTTGAGGGCGAAGGCGAGCGTCTGGGGATCCTTGGACTGCACCGCCAGATGGCTCTCGGCGGTGGCCATGCGGCGACGGGTCTTCTCGTACCAACCCTCCTCGTCTGGCCCGTAGTCCTCGGGCGAGATCCCCGAGAAGTAGGACACCTTCAAGAGGATGGGCGGGCACATGTGCACGCCGACCAGGTGTTCGGGGAACTCGTGCCCGAGCTGGGCGGTGACCCCGGCGCCCCAGTCACCGCCGTGGGCCCCGAAGCGGTCATAGCCGAGGACCTCGCGCATGAGCCGTACCCAAAGACCGGCGGTCGTCCGGACGGTCACCCCGGTCCGCTGGAGCGGTACCGAGAAGCCGAAGCCCGGGAGCGAGGGCACGACGACGTCGAAGGCGTCGGTCGGGTCCCCGCCGTGGCTCCCCGGGTCGGCCAGGGCGTCGATCACCTGAGCGAAGTCCCAGAAGGTCCAGGGCCAGCCGTGCGTGAGGACGAGCGGGAGGGGGGCCGGACCCACGCCGCGCCGGTGGAGGTAGTGCACCGGGACGTCGTCGAGGACCACCCGGAAGTGCTCGAAGCGGTTCATCGCCGCTTCGGCCGCCCGCCAGTCGTAGCCGTGGCGCCAGTAGTCGACGAACTCGGCCAGCCACTCCCGGTTGGTCCCGTAGCGCCAGTCGTCGTTGCCGGGGTCGGTCGGCAGCCGGGCCCGGGCCAGCCGTTCTTCCAGGTCGATTAGGACCGGTTCGGGGACGTGGATGGCGAAGCGCTCAGGGCCCGCTTCGCTCACCGTTGGCCGGCTCGCTCGGAGGCCCCCACCATGTCGATCGGGCTGTACAGGCTGAGGCCGCCGTCGGCCAGGAGGACCTGGCCGGTCACCCAGTCGAGGCCGAGCAGGGCCACGACGGCCTGCGCGATGTCGTCCGCCTTCCCGAGCCGGTGGAACGGTGTGCGCTCGACCACCTCGGCCTTCATGCCGGACTCGGGCGCCCGGGCCAGCATCGGTGTGTCGGTGACGCCCGGGCCGACCGCGTTCACCCGGATGCCGTGCTCGGCCCACTCGTAGGCGGCGATCCGCACGAGCATCTCGAGACCAGCCTTCGACACGCAGTAGGCCCCCATCTCCCGGTCCACGAGCCGGGCGCTCACGCTCGTGATGGCCACCATGGAGCCGGGCTCCCCCGCCGCCACCATGGCTCCGGCCACCGCCCGCATGCTGAGCCAGGCACCTGTCAGGTTCGTGTTGAGCACCTGGTCCCACCCGGCCGGCGGCACGGCCAGGAGCGCCCCGGAGTGCCCGATCCCGGCGCACGCCACGAGGATGGTCGGCGTCCCGGCGAGCTCCAGGGTCTTGACCATGGCCGTGCCCACCGCGGCCGGGTCGCCGACGTCGCAAGGCACCTGGCTGTCCGGGTCGAGGTCCCAGACCACGACCTTGGCCCCGGCCCGCCCGAGGCGCTCCCCCACTGCCGCCCCGATGCCCGAGGCGCCACCGGTCACCACCGCCGTCCTTCCCGCCAGGTCCATCCTCGCCTCCTCTCGGTTCGAGCCGACCGTAGCGGAGGGTGCCCGTTCAGGTCGGGGCCGGCGACGACCCGCCGGAGTCGAGCGAGGGCACGAACGACAGGTCCCGGGCGGTGAGGAACGTGGACGTGATCCGGAGCAGCTGGGCGTCTGGGGCGTCGGAGAGGTACAGACGGAAGCGCTCGTCCCACCGCCCCGGATCGGGCCCCAGGTAGCGCTCGAGCTTGCGCCTCGCCCTCGCCTGCTCGTAGGGCACGAGCTCGCCCTCGCCCCGGCACACGACCTGTCTGCATTCGCCGGTCACGAGGTCACAGGTGTCGACGACGAGAGCGACCCTCGGGTCGGCGGCGACGTCGGCCGGGACGTGGTTCCAAGGTCCGACGAGGATCCAGAACCGCTCCTCCTCCCACAGGTACCAGACCGGCCGGACGGCCGGCCGGGCGGTGGCCAGCCGGGCCGTGAGCGGACGAGCCAGGAAGGCATCGTGGTCGAAGTCCAGCCGGGCCATGCACCGAGTCTCGGGGATGCAGCCGAATAAAGCAACCGATCCCTTGCTTTAAGAGTGCTACCGTCGAGGTGAGGAGGTGCCCCATGCTGCTCGTCGGGACGAAGAGCGGACTGTTCGACCTCGACCTCGGGACCGAGGTCCTCGTGCCGGACCCCATCCGGGCCATCGGACGGGCGCCGGACGGTGCGGTGTGCCTGCTGGAGGATGGTGGCCTGCTGCGGGTCCACCCGAACGGCGACCTCTCCCCCGCCGGCGAACTCGTCGAAGCCGACGGCCAGAGCGTGGTTGGCCTCGAAGGGGGCGAGACGCTCATCGGACGCCAAGGCGCCCGACTGGCCATCGTCGGTGCGGCCGGCCAACGTCAGCTGCGCTCTTTCGAGGAGGTCCCCGGACGCGCTGACTGGGAGAATCCCGCCAACCCGACGCCCGACACCCGATCGCTCGCCGTCGGTGACGACGGCGCCATGCTCGTCAACATCCACGTCGGTGGGCTGTGGCGCTCGACCGACGGCGGTGGAAGCTGGACCTGCGTCATCGAGCCTCCAGCCGACGTGCACCAGGTGAGCGCCGGAACGGATGGCACCGTGGCCGTCGCTGCGGCGATCGGCTTCGGCTGGAGCGAGGACGGTGGACAGACGTGGAGGTGGAGCACCGAGGGTCTGCATGCCTCGTACTGCCGGGCCGTTGCCCTTGACGACCGCAAGGTGCTGGTCTCGGCATCGACGGGGCCCTTCACCAACCAAGGCGCGCTCTACCGATCGTCCCTCGGTGACAGATTCGAGCGCTGCCAAGACGGGTTGCCCGACTGGTTCGATGGGAATGTCGACACTGGTCAGGTTTCGTTCAGCCATGGCCGGGCGGCCTTGGGTACCTACAACGGCTCCCTCTGGACCTCCGACGACGGCGGCACAACCTGGAACCAGGCTCTCGAGGCGCTACCCGCCATCGTCGCGACCCACCTCGTCGACGCCACGCGCTGACGAGGGGCAGGCGCGCCGAGGACATTGACGGGCGAGTGCTCGAGTTGCGGTGCTGGGTCCTGGTGTTCGTCGGCCGCGTTGCCGTCCCCGAGGAGCGACGTGGTGGGGGTGGGCTGCGACCAGCAGCCCCGTCTCAGGACGGCGGGTTGACGACGGGGAGACCGTTGCTGAAGCTGAGCTGGCGGAGGAAGAGGAGCCGGCTGTGGGGGTCCCCGACGGCGTTGGGCAGCCAGGCGTGGAAGGCCAGCCAGATGTTGCCCGACTTGTCGGCGAAGACCGAAGGGCTCCCCGGGCCGACGAGGTTGGACTGGTTGCCGTAGAGCGGCTGGTTCAGGGGTTTCGTGCAGGGACCGCTCGGCCCCGAGCACGTGGCCACGCCGACGGCGTAGTTGGCGGTGTTCCAGTTGTTGCCGGCGTAGAAGAGGTCGTAGCTGCCCGAGTTGACCAGCATGGCCGGGCCCTCGACCACGCCCCCCTCCCAGGGCTGGGTCGGGGTGAGGAGGGCGGTCGGGCTGCCCGTCAGCGCCGTCCCCTGGGGGTTCATCGGCTGCGACCAGATCGTGGCCGGCTGGCCGTTCGCCCCGTTGGACTTCCAGTCGAGGTACACGTTGCCGTTCGTATCGACGAAGGGACTGGGGTCGATCGAACCGCCCAGGTTCGTCTGGCAGACGAGCGGCTGGGTCGAGCTGTCGACGTAGGGGCCCGAGGGCACGGTGCCCACAGCCACCGAGATGCACTCCTCGTCGGCCGCCGCGTCGAGGGCCGTGTAGTAGAGGACGAAGCTGTTGCCGAGGCGGATGACACTCGGGGCCCACGTGTAGCCGGGCACGGCCCACGAGGGCAGGTTGGGCAGGGCGTTGCCGAGGGCCGTCCAGTGCTTTAGGTCCGGGGAGGAGATGACCTGGACCGCGCCGGCCTCGGCGTTGGTGCCGAAGGCGTAGTAGGTGTGGCCGGCCAGGATGACCGCCGGGTCGGCCAGGTCGAACGGATAGACCGGCCCGCCCGCTCCCCCGCCCTCGAGGGCGAGGCAGGGGCCGGCGACCGCGTCGAGGGCGTTCACCGCCCCGGGGAGGTTGTTGGCCGAGAGCTGGTTGTAGGTCTGACTGACGCCACCCAGGCACTGGTGCAGCACGCCGATGGCGTAGTTCTGGAGGGCGAGGGCCGTCTTGGCCGTGCTCAGGTGCTGCGAGGCGATGGCGTACTCGGTCGAGGCGGCGTCGACCGTCCAATGCAGGGCGTTGCGCTGGATGACCGTGTACCTGGTGCTCGAGTCGGTCGCCACGAGGCGGTGGGCCGTCCGGTGATGCACGACGAGGTCGCGGGCGAGGGTCTGCCGTTCGGCGCTCAGGCGGCTGCGCACCTCGAGGTTGTCGACGAGGCCGGCCACGAGGACGCCGACCACCGCCGCGACGGCCAGCGTCGTGGCCAGCCGGCGCCAACGGCGTCGCAAGCGCCGCCGGGGCGGGCCGGTCGGGGCCTTGCCGAACGTCCGATGCTCATCGAGTTGGAGGACGCTGCGGGGACTAGCCAACGGACGGTGCCGCCTTCGAGCAGGCCTGTTGTACGGCCTGGAGGGACTGCACGGCGTTGTTGCGCTGCCCGATGGAGAGCTGGTTGAGCGCCTCCACGACCCCGTTCAGGCAGGTGTTGAGGGTGTCGATGGCCCCGACGTTGACATAGACGCTCTCGTTGGCCCCGTTCAGCGCGGCCTGGGTGAGGTAGAGGTCGGCCGAGACCTGCCGCAGGGCGGCCTTCGCGGCGTCGCGCTGGCGGCCAGCCGAGGCCAACCGGGCCTGCGCCGCGTCGAGGCGGACCTCGAGGTCCCGCTGGCGTTGCTGCAGGGCGGCCACGGCCCGGTCGGTCTGGCGCAGCGTGGCCCGGGCGCCGACGTCGGCCGTGAGCTCCCATGTGCCGAGGGAGACGACAAGGGCGATCACCAGCCCGAGGGCGAGCCACCACCGAAATGTCCGACTCGCCATGTCGTCGCTCCCGGTGCCCGACAAGAGTTCCCTCGACCACCCGTCGCTCACCGAAGTTAGCCGCCGGGCCCGGCGCCGCGGTTCCACCCTCCCCCGCCTGATCGGCACGGTCGTCGTCGCCCCTGGTCAACGCCGACGATCGTCCGGTCGCCCCTGGTCGTGCCGCAACGGCGCGACCGGCGCTCGCCTACAGTGGCATCCGACGCGCCGAGGAAGGAGCACCATGGCCGACGTGCAGACGCTGCCCGCCCCGCCCACCTTCGAGGACCCGGCCGAGGAACGGCTACACAGGAAGCAGCGCCTGGCCGCGGCCTTCCGGCTCTTCTCGGCGTTCGGCTTCGACGAGGGGGTGGCCGGCCACATCACCGCCCGGGACCCCGAGGACAAGGACAGCTTCTGGGTCAACCCCTTCGGGCTGCACTTCGGGGCCATCCGGGCGAGCGACCTCATCCGGGTCGACGCCGAGGGCCACGTCGTCGAGGGGAACGCCCCGGTCAACGTGGCGGCGTTCGCCATCCACTCCCAGGTCCACGCGGCCCGGCCCGACGTGGTGGCCGCGGCCCACGCCCACTCGGTCCACGGCAAGGCTTGGTCGGCCCTCGGGCGGCTGCTCGAGCCCATCACCCAGGACTCCTGCGCCTTCTACGACGACCACGGCCTCTTCGACGACTTCACCGGCGTCGTGGTCGATCCCGAGGAGGGCAAGCGCATCGCCCACGCCCTCGGCGAGCACAAGGCGGTGATCCTGCGCAACCACGGCCTCCTCACCGTCGGGCACTCGGTGGACGAGGCGGCGTGGTGGTTCATCACGATGGAGCGGACCTGCCAGGCCCAGCTGCTCGCCTCGGCCGCCGGCCAGACCGTGCTCATCGACCACGAGCACGCCGAGCTCACAGAGCGCCAGGTGGGCTCGCACCTGGGCGGCTGGTTCAGCTTCCAGCCGCTCTACGCCCGCATCGTCGCCGCCCAGCCCGACCTTCTCGACTGACGGTCGGCGGCGCCCCGCGCTAGCGGCGGGCGTCGAACGTCGGGACGAGCTGACGGGCCGCCCGGGCCTCGTCCACCCTCCCGACCGGGGTGGTCCTCGGCGCGGCGGCCGCGCCCTCGGGATCGGTCACCGCGTCGGCGGCGATGCGTTCGAAGGCGTCGGCCAGGGCGGCCAGGGTCTCCAGGCTCTCGGTCTCGGTCGGCTCGACCATGAGCGCCTCGTCCACGATGAGCGGGAAGTAGACGGTGGGCGCGTGGAAGCCCTCCTCCAACAGGCGCTTGGCCACGTCGAGGGCACGCACGCCGGTGGCCTTCTTGAGCGAGGAGGCAGAGAGGACGACCTCGTGCATGCAGGGCCGGTCGAAGGGGACGTCGTAGACCCCGGTCAGGCGCTGGCGCAGCCAGTTGGCGTTCAGGACCGCTCGTTCGGCCACCCGGCGCAGGCCGTCGCCGCCGTGCACGAGGATGTAGGCCAGGGCCCGGGCGAGCACGAGGGCGTTGCCGTGCCAGCCGTGGACCCGGCCGATGGAGCGGGCCGGGTGCTCCCAGCCGTAGCGGGGGGTGGGTCCCCCCGGCGTCACGGCGTCGTCGGCCGTCCCGGCGAGCCGCACCGGGCGGGGGCCGGGGAGGAAGTCGGCCAGGCGGGCCGAGACGGCCACCGGGCCGGCACCGGGGCCGCCGCCGCCGTGGGGCGTGGCGAAGGTCTTGTGCAGGTTGAGGTGGACGATGTCGAAGCCCATGTCGCCCGGGCGCACGACGCCGAGGATGGCGTTCAGGTTGGCCCCGTCGTAGTAGAGGAGACCGCCGACGCCGTGGACCGCCTCGGCGATCGCCGCGATGTCCTCCTCGAACAGCCCGAGCGTGTTCGGGTTGGTCAGCATGATCCCCGCCACGTCGGTGTCGAGCACCGCCCGCAGCGCCGCCATGTCGACGCAGCCCCGCTCGTCGCTCGGCACGGTCACCACCTCGTAGCCGCCGAGCGTGACCGAGGCCGGGTTCGTGCCGTGGGCCGAGTCCGGGATGACCACCTTGTGGCGTCCCTCGCCGTTGGCCGCGTGCCAGGCCCGCATGAGGAGGAGGCCGGTGAGCTCGCCGGCCGCCCCGGCCGCCGGCTGCAGCGTGGCCGCGGCCATCCCGGTGATCTCGCAGAGCGCCGCTTCCAGCTCGACGAGCAGCGCCAGCCAGCCCTGGACCAGTTCGGCCGGGGCCCCGGGGTGCACCCCGGCCAGGCCGGGGAGCGAGGCCACGGCGTCGCAGACCTTCGGGTTGTACTTCATCGTGCACGAGCCGAGCGGGTAGGCGCCGAGGTCGACCGAGAACTGGCGGTGGCTCAAGCGGGTGAAGTGACCGACGAGGTCGCGCTCGGAGACCTCGGCCAAGGGCGGGGGCTCCACGCGCAGGTGGGCGGCGGGGACGAGGTCGGCGAGGGGCCGCTCGGGCACACCCGTGGTGCGGAGCTGCCAGGCCCGGCGACCGGGCACCGACAGCTCGAAGAGCGTGGGCTCGGCGTCGCGCCCGAGGAGCGGGGCCGACGCCGCCCGGCCGCCGGCCGCCGCCCCGGGTGGCGTCACGGCCGCACCGCCTTGTCGAAGGCCGCCACGAACCCGTCGATCTCGCCCCTCGTCCGGCGCTCGGTCACGCTCACGAGGAGTCCGGCCTCGGCGTCGGCCGCGCCGACCGACGCGTCGCCGCTCTCACCCACGAGGCCGCGGAGCGCCAGCCCGGCCAGGTAGCCCTCGTCGGCCAGCCGGGCCACCACGGTCTCGGCCGGCACCGGCGTGCGCACGGTGAACTCCCGCACGACCGGCGTGGCCCCGGTGAGGGGCTCGACCGCGTCGAGGGCGAGGAGGGCGTCGCGGCAGTAGTGGGCCCCGAGGGCACAGCGCCGGGCCACCTCGGCCAGGCCCGACGGGCCGAGCCAGCCGAGCTGCACCGCGGCGGCGACGGCCATGAGCGTCTGGTTGGTGCAGACGTTGGACGTGGCCTTCTCCCGGCGGATGTCCTGCTCGCGCGCCCGGAGGGTCGTGACGTAGGCCCGCCGTCCCTCCCGGTCCACGGTCTCGCCGACGAGCCGCCCGGGCAGCCGGCGGACCTGGTCCATCGTGCAGGCGAACAGGCCGAGGTAGGGGCCGCCGAACGAGAGCGGCGTGCCGAAGGCCTGCCCCTCGCCGACCACCACGTCGGCCCCGGCCTCGCCGGCCGAGCGGAGGATGCCGGCGCACACCCAGTCGGCCGCCACCACGAGGAGCGCGCCGTGCCGGTCGGCCACGGCCCGGGCCCGTTCGAGGTCCTCGAGGCAGCCGAGGTAGTTGGGGTAGGCGAGCACGACCACGCCGGGCGGCTCGCCACCGGCCTCGTCGGGCCAGACGGTGGTGCCGTCGGCGAGGGGCAGGTCGACGAGCCGGTGCCCGGTGCCGGCGGCGAAGGTGGCGAGCACCGCCCGCCAATGGGGGTGGACGCCGGCCGAGAGCCAGACCGTGGCCCGCCCGCTGGCCCCGGCGCCGAGGTTGACCGCCTCGACGAGGGCGCTCGCCCCGTCGTAGAGGGAGGCGTTGGCCACGGGGAGCCCGGCCAGCCGGGCCACCATCGTCTGGAACTCGAACACCGCCTGAAGGACGCCCTGGGCCACCTCGGGCTGGTAGGGGGTGTAGGCGGTCACGAACTCGCTGCGGCCGGCGAGGGCCCGGACGACCGGCGGGATCTCGTGGTCGTAGGCGCCGCCGCCGGCGAAGCAGACGAGGCGGTCGGCCCGGGCCCGGTTCACCTCGGCCAGCCCGCTCAGGTGCTCGACCACGTCGGGCTCGGGCGCGCCCGGCGCCAGGTCCAGCCCGCCGGCCACCCGGAGGGCCGCCGGCACCGCGGCGAAGAGCTCGTCGAGCGAGGAGAGCCCGAGGAAGGCGAGCATCTGCGCCAGCTCCTCGTCGGTGTGCGGCAGGTAGTCGGGCATCAGCGCTCCGCCGGGGGCCAGAACCGCGTCGGCGACACCGTGGCCCGGAGCGTCCTGCCCCGGACGGTCACGTCGACGGGGTCACCCACCTGGAGCCCGGCCTCGGTGTCGAGGAAGGCGAGGGCGATCCCCTTCTCGAGCATGGGCGAGAAGTTACCGCTCGTCACCGTGCCCACCCGACGCCCGTCCACCGCCACCTCGGCCCCTTCGCGCGGCGGTTGCCGCCCCCCGGCCACGAGGCCCCGCAGCCGCCGACGGGGCCCTTCGCTCCGCTCCAGCTGGAGGGCGGCCCGGCCCCGGAACTCGCCCTTGTCCCAACCGACGACCCAGCCGAGCCCGGCCTGGAGGGGCGTGATCCCCTCGCCGAGCTCGTGGCCGTGCAAAGGGAAACCCGCCTCGAGTCGCAGCGTGTCGCGGGCTCCGAGCCCGGCGGGCAGCACCCCGGCGGCCAGGACCGCCTCGAAGAACGACGTCGCCACCTCCCGTGGCACGGCGCACTCGACGCCGTCCTCGCCCGTGTAGCCGGTGCCGGCGGCCACGGCCGGCTTGCCCTCCCACTCGAAGGTGGTCACGGCGAAGTGCTCCACCGCCGCGGCCTCGGGGGCCACCGTGGCGAGGCGGGCCCGGGCCTCGGGCCCCTGGACGGCCACGATGGCCCGGCCCTCGGTGGTGTCGGTCCCGCCGAGGGCTCCGAGCACCCGGGAGGTGTTCGAGGCGTTCGGCATGACGTCGAACTGCTCGCCGGTCAGCCACCAGACGATGAGGTCGTCGGTCACCGAGCCGTCGTCGGCGAGGAGGTGCGTGTATTGGGCCCGCCCGGGCGAGATGCGCCACAGGTCGTTGCTGAGCGCCTGCTGGAGGTGCTCGAAGGCCCCGACCCCCTCCACCCGCACCGTGCCGAGGTGGCTCACGTCGAAGGCCACCGCGTCCTTGCGGCAGGCCCGGTGCTCGGCCACGGTCCCCGACGGGTAGGCGAGTGGCATCTCCCAGCCGCCGAAGCCGATCAGCTTGGCCCCGAGGGCCACGTGGGTCTCGTAGAGCGGGGAGCGCCGCAGCGACCCGCCGGACGGGTCGGCGCCGGGGGGGCCGTCCACGCGGCCACCCTAGGCGGCGCTGGCCGCCGCGGCGTCGAGCCCGTGGCGCTCGAGGAGGGTGGCGAAGTCCTTCTGGTAGACGACGACCACCTCGACCTCGGGGTAGAGCTCGCGCATCCGGCGCACCTTGGCGTTCTTGCGGGTGACGAGCTTCTGGTCGGCCGTCGTCAGCTCGACGAAGCAGTGGAGGTCGGGCAGCCAGAAGTCCGGCCGGAAGCCCGACTTGGGCTCACCGTCCTCGGTCCACCGGAGGGCGAACTCGACCGGTTCGTACTCCCAGCGGATGGTGAAGACGTCGAGCAGGGCGGCGAACAGCCGCTCGGAGGGGTGGGCGAAGCGGACCGCCGAGGCCGGCGAATGGGCGGGGTGACCGGACCGACGGCCGGCCGACGGGGTCCGGTTGGTCACTCCCCCGAGGCGCGTGCCGCGGGGGCGGTCTGCTTGGTGTCGGCGCCCCGCCGACGGGCCTGCAGCTCGGTCCGGCCGAGGGCCACGATGTCAGCGTCGAGCTCGTCGACGACGCCGGCCATCGGGACCACGTTGAAGACGCCCTGGCCGCCGGCGAGGAGGTCCACCAGCTCGCCGTTCGTCCGGGCCAGCACCGACCGGTTCCCGGTCAGCACGAGATTCGTGGCCGCCACGTCAACGCCCAGGTTTTCCCGGAGGCAGTCGACGGCCCGGCGGGCCGACTGCAGGGAGACCCCCGCGTCGAGCAGCTGCTTGATGACCTTCAGCTCCAGCACGTCCTCGTAGGAGTACCGGCGCCGCGTCCCGCTCCCCTGTGCCTCGGCCAGCGAGGGCCGCAGGAGGCCGGTACGGGCCCAGTAGTCGAGCTGGCGGTAGGAGATCCCGATCAGGCTGCACACCTGGGGTCCGCCGAACCCTCCGACAGTGAGGTCCGTCGTCGCACGTTCAGCCATTTCGGACTCCTCCTCCCTCGTGGCTGTGGCCAGCCTATCCGAGTCAGACCACATCCGCGTAGTTTGCTCCGCCCATTCTCACTACATGCTTGTAACTTATAACTGACACTGATGTAGTTTAACAGACGCTGACAAACTACACAAGGGTAATTTGGAGCCTCTAGCGGCTGGTCGACGAGGCGGCCGTGGCCCAGGCCACGACCGGGCCCTTGGCCCGCAGGCCCACGTGCGCGCCGGGCACCCAGGCCGCGCCGCCCGCCGTGCGAACCACGATCGGCCCACCGGGCTGTTCGGCCTCGGGCGCCACCCGGACGACGGCGTCGTGGCCGAAGTACTCGAACTCGACCACCCGGCCGCTCAGCAGGCCCCCCTCCCCCGCCCAGTAGCGGGCCAGCTCGACCTGCTCGGGTCGGACGAGTACGACCACGTCGGCGCCGCTCGGGGCAGGCGCCGGTCCGGCGAGCGGCAGGAGGCCGAGGGCGGTGCGCACCCAGGCGCCCTCCATCACCCCGGGGACGAGGTTGGCCTCGCCGACGAAGCTCGCCACGTCGGCGTCGGCCGGTCGGGCGTAGAGGTCGTGCGGCGCCGCCAGCTGGCTGATGCGGCCTCGGTGGAGCACGGCCACCTGGTCGGCCATCGAGAGCGCCTCGTCCTGGTCGTGGGTCACAAGAACGGCCGTCGTGCCGGCGTCGCGAAGGACCCGGAAGACGTCGGCCCGGACACTGGCCCGCATGCTGGCGTCGAGCGAGGTGAACGGCTCGTCGAGGAGGACGACGGCCGGGCCGACGGCGAGGGCCCGGGCGAGCGCCACCCGCTGCTGCTGGCCGCCCGAGAGCTCGTGGGGATAGCGGCGCCCGAGGCCGGCGAGCCCCACCATCTCCAGGAGCTCGCGGACGGTCTCGCCGCGGCGGGCCGAGCGAGGCAGGCCGAAGCCCACGTTCTTCTCCACGTTCAGGTGGGGGAAGAGGCTCCCCTCCTGGGGGACGTAGCCGATCCGGCGGCGCTCGGGTGGGACGAAGGCGTCGGGGCCGTCGACCACCTTGTCCCCGAGGGTCACCTGGCCGGCGTCGGCCCGTTCGAAACCGGCCACCACCCGCAGGAGGGTGGTCTTGCCGCTCCCCGACGGGCCGAGGATGGCGGTGTGCGAGCCCGCCGGCACGTGCACGTCGACGCCCGTCAGGACCTCGTCCTCGTCGAAGGACTTGTACAGCCCCGAGACCGAGAGGCTCGTCACGTCGGCACCGTACCCGGAGGGCCGAGGCGGGCGCCCTCCGTGGAGGGCCGGCGCCCCGCGCCGGCCTGGCCGGGGAGACGGTCGAACCAGCGGGCGAGGACCACGCTCGGCAGCGCAGCGATGGCCACCATCAGCGCGGCGTAGGGGGCGGCCTGGCCGTAGGCGGTGTTGGTCTGGAAGGCCCAGAACTGCGTGGCGAGAGTCTGGCTGCCCGTCGGGATGAGGACGAGCGTGGCCGTGAGCTCGGTGACCGCCTCCAAGAAGACGAGACAGAACGCCGCGGCGAGGCCCGGCCCGACGAGGGGCAGCGTCACCCGGAGGAGCACCTCGCGGCGGGGCCGCCCGAGGGAGCGGGCCACCTCCTCCAGGGCGAGCGGCGACTGGGCAAGCGAGGTGCGCACGGCCACGAGGGCGAGCGGGAAGAACATCACCGCGTAGGCCAGGATCAAAAGGAAGGCGCTCTGGTAGAGAAAGCCGTTGGCGTCGCGCTCGGAGACATAGGTGAAGCCGAGGGCGATCACGAGGCCGGGCACCGCCAGCACGAGGTAGGTGCTCCGCTCGAGGATCGCCGGGAGCCGGCCCGGGTGCCGCACCGAGAGGAGGGCCACGGGGAGGGCCATCGCCGTGGCGAGAAGCCCGGCCCCGGCGCTGTAGAGGGCGGTGTGGAGCGCGGCCGAGAGGAGCGAGGCCGGGGGCAGGGTCGAGCTCCCTCCGCGCACGAGCCAGTAGAGGATGGCCCCGAGCGGCACGCCGACCGCCGCGCCGAGGAAGGCCACCACGCCGCCCAGCACCCACCACTTGGCCCGGCCGAGCGGGACGAGGTGGGCGGCGTGGGGGGTGAGGGCCCCGCCCCGGCTGACCCGGCCCCTCCCCCGGGCCGCCCCCTCGCCCAGGACGACGATGAGGCTCAGCCCCACGAGGACGAGCGAGAGCCCGCAGCTCGCCGGGGTGTTGAAGCCCACGGTGAACTCCGTGAAGATCTCGGTGGTGAAGGTGCGGTAGCCGAGGATCTCGAAGGCCCCGTACTCGGCCAGCACCACGAGGGCCACGAGCAAGGCGCCGCCCAGGACGGCCAGGCGCACCTGGCCGAGCGTCACCCGGAAGAACGTGGCCACCCGCCCGGCCCCGAGGGAGCGGGCCACCTCGCTCTGGCTGGGGTCGGCGTGGCGGAGGCTCGCTGCCACCGGCAGGTAGACGAGGGGGTAGACGGCGAGGGTCATGACGAGCGCCGCGCCGCCGAACCCGCCGATCGAGGGGAAGAGCGACTTCCAGCCGAAGGCGACCGCGAAGTCCGGGATGGCCACCGGGAGCACGATGAGGACGGCCAGGACCCGGCGAGCCGGCAGGTCCGTCCGCTCCGTGATCCACGCCGAGAGCGTGCCGAGCACCGCGGCGAAGAGCGTCACCACGAGCGTCAGGCCCACCGTGTTGAAGAGGAGCTCCGCCGTGAGCCCCCGGAAGAGGAGGGGGACGAGGGCCCGCCAGCCGAACTGCACCGCTTCGAGGAGGAGGAAGGCGATCGGGAGGGCGAGGACGGCCACGACCGCCACGGACAGGACGAGGATCGGCCACGGCCGTCTGGACCGGCGGGCCGGTCGCCTCGCCGGGGCCTCGGGGGCCAGTCGTTCGGCCGTGACGGTCACAGCAGCTGGGCCTTCTGCAGGAGGGCCACCGCGGTCGACCCGTCGCCGAGGTCGGCCACCGAGATCGAGGTGGGCTGGAGCTGGTCGAGCGGCCGCTGGCCACCCGGCGGGGCGACCCCGGGCACGAGGGGGTACTCGAAGCTCTCGGAGTGGGCGATGATCCGCTGGCCCTGGTCGCTCACGAGGAAGGCCAGGAACCGTTGGGCCTCGGCCCGGTGCGGGCTCGAGCGCAGGATCCCCGCCCCGGAGACGTCGACCACGTAGCCGGGGTCGTGCGGCTCGAAGAAGGCGATGGCCGAGTGGGTGCCCGCCGCCCCGTTCTCGGCCGCCAGCCGGTACCAGTAGTACTGGTTGATGATGCCGATGGCTGCCTGGCCGCTGTTGACCATGGCCGTCACCGTCTCGTTGTCGGGATAGAGGTGGTTGCCGGCGTTCGCCTTCAGCCCCTCGAGCCAGCGGAGCGCCGCCGCCTCCCCGTACCGGCGTTCGACCGAGGTCACGATGGGCTGGAAGTCGGTCTCCCCCGGCGCGAGAGCCAGCTTGCCGCGCCACTTCGGCTGGGCCAGCTCGAGGACCGAGGTGGGCAGCTCGTGGCGGGCCACGAGATCGGTGTTGTAGACGAGCACCGAGACCCGGGCGCTCACCCCCACCCACTCCCCCGACGGCGAGCTGAACCGGGCCGGCACCCGGGCGAGGGTGGACGGGGCCACCTGGGTGAGGAAGCCCCGCTCGGAGAGGAACTCGAGCGGCGGGGAGTTCTCGGTGAAGACCACGTCGGCCGGCGAACGGGCCCCTTCGGCGGTGATCTGGTTGGTGAGGGTGTCCTCGTCGGCGTTGCGCACGAGCACGGTGATCCCCGTCTCGTGCTCGAAGGCGGTGACAAGGGCCTCGGTGGTCTCGGGGTGCTGGCCGTTGTAGAGGGTGAGGACGTTCGAGGCGGGCCCGCCGCTGCAGGCGGCCAGGGTGGCCCCGGCCAGGATGACGCCGACGGCCGTGACCGCCACGCGCCCCCGGCGGACCCACGCCCGCGCCCCCACGTGCCACCTCCCGGCCTCCGGCCCCTTCGGACCGGAAGTTAGGTTAGCCTAACCTAACTCCGGGGTACGGAGCCGGGCGGCACGAGCTCCGGGCGCCCCTCGCTCGGGCTGGAGGGCTCGGCGTAGAAGCGCAGCGGGATCCGGCCGGCCCGCCGGGCCGCCCGGCCGGCGTCGACCGCCAGGCGCATGGCCCGGGCCATCGCCGCCGGATCCTTGGCCCGGTTGACGGCGGTGGCCACGAGCACGCCGTCGCAGCCGAGCTCCATCGCCAGGGCCACGTCGGAGGCCGTCCCCACGCCAGCGTCGAGGATCACCGGGACCGAGACCGCCTCCCGCACGAGGGTGAGGTTGTGCGGGTTGCGGATGCCGAGGCCGCTCCCGATGGGCGAGCCGAGGGGCATCACCGCCGCGCACCCGACCTGCTCGAGGCGCCGGGCGAGCACCGGGTCGTCGTTCGTGTAGGGCAGCACCACGAAACCGTCCTCGGCCAGCTGCTCGGCCGCCGCGAGGAGCTCGACCGCGTCAGGCAGGAGGGTCCGGTCGTCCCCGATCACCTCGAGCTTCACCCAGTCGGTCTCGAAGGCCTCCCGGGCGAGCTTGGCCGTGAGCACCGCCTCGACGGCGGTGAAGCAGCCGGCGGTGTTGGGCAGCACCCGGATCCCGTGGCGGACGAGGACGTCGAGGAGCGAGCCCCGGGCCCCGGCGTCCACCCGTCGGACGGCCACGGTGGCCATCGTCGTGCCGGCGGCCTCGAGCGCCGCCTCGAGCGCCCGCAGGCTGGTCATGCCCCCCGTGCCGAGGAGGAGCCGCGACCCGAGGGTCTCCCCCGCCACCACGAAGTCGTCGACCGCGCCCTCGCCGGGTCCCACGCCGCCGAGCCTACCGGCGGCCGGTCTGCGCCCTCAGGCGGAGGGCGAGGGGCGCGGCGCGGCGCGGCGCGACGCGCTCACCACTGGACCGTGCCGGTCGGTGACACGTGGCTGGCGAGGAGGGTGATCGACGTCGGTGGGGCCAGCGGGCCGGTCATGTTGACGAAGCCCGAGCAGTCCTGGTCGGTGTAGCCACTCGCTGCGAACTGGCAGGTGTTGGGGCCGTTCAGGATCGGTGTGACCGTGATCGACGACCCCGCCGGCCCCGGTGCCGAGGTGGCGTACCAGGTGCTCGCCCCGCCGCCGCCGCAGGCCGCGCCGGTCGAGCCGCCGGAGCCGCCGGTGTAGCCGGCGCCACCACCGCCCGAGGCGGTCGGGATGCCGAACGTCCCGGCCGTGCCGGTCCCGCCGGCGACCACCGCCCCCGTCGCCCCGTTGGACCCGGCCGAGTCGTTCCCACCCGGGATGTACTGGCCCGTGCCCGCCGAGCCCGACAGGGAGGCCACCGGACCTCCATCACCTCCCACCGTGCCGGCGAGCGTGCAGACGGCCGGGGTGACCGGCGCACTGGCCGAGGCGTAGCCGCCACCGCCGCCCCCGCCGGCCACGGCGAGGAGGCAGGCGGTCGGGCCGGCCGCGGTGCCCCAGCCGGCGATGGTGGCCTGGCACTGCGGCGCCGCGCTGAGCCCGCTGGCCGAGCAGCTCGGCGCGGCCGGGTTGTAGTTGCCCGGGTTCTCGAGGCAGAGGGCGCTCGCCGCGCCACCGCCGCCACCGAGGCCGTTGTAGGCGTCGTCGTAGAGGAGGGCGACCTGCTGGGCGCTCATGGCCGTCGGGATGACCGAGGCCCGGCCCTCGAACCCCGTGAAGTCGGCGGAGGTCGGTGGGTTGGCCCAGCCGAGCGTGCCGAAGTCCGGCGGGAGCGTGCCCACCTGCCACTGCCCGAAGAGGTCGGCGGCGTTCGGCGCGTTCACGAAGCCCTGCTGGACGCCGTCGACGTAGAGGTACATACCCGCGGCCGTGCCGTTCGCCTGGGTGCCGGCCGGACAGGTCACGCCGCAGACCACGCCGACGGCCAGGTGCCAGTTGCCGTCCTGGACCGGCGCGGTGGACGTGACCGTGGTCGGGGTGCCGGCGTGGTTGATGCCGAAGTAGACGTGGCCGTCGTTGCCGACGTAGAGCATCCGGTCACCGGTCACGCCCCCGCCGCCCACGGGTGTCCCCTGGAACGAGACGAGGCCACCCTCGCTCGTGTAGTCCTTGAACCAGACGGCCACCGTGAAGTTCTCGGGATCCGTGTAGGACACCGCGTTGCTGATCGCACCGGTGCCCTGGAGACCCATCGACGGGGCCATCGGCGAGCCCGGGTTGGCCAGGAGGCAGTTGAGCGGACCCGGGTTGTTCTCGGTCTGGCCGCTGCCGGTCAGGAGGCCGGTGTTGAAGCCACCCGAGGAGTCGGCCACCGTCGCCAGGCCCGTCGTGTCGTTCAGCTCGAGGTAGGTGCGCGGCCCGTTGGCGAGGACCGCCGCGTCGTAGCTCGAGCACGTGTTCTGGGCCTCCGGGTTGTTGGCCGCCGTGTTGCCGGCCGCCTGGTTGAGCGAGTGCACCTGGGTCCCGCTGAGCTCGCTCGGGAAGACCGCCACCCGGCCGATCTCGCCGTTGAAGGAGTACGGGACGTTCGGCTCGTCGGGCCACGTCGCCGCCGGCGTGAGATCGCCGATCTGGAAGAAGCCCGAGGCGTTGTGCGCCTGGTTGGCGTTGCCGCTGGCCACCAGTTTGCCGTCGAGGAACAGCTGGGTGTTGTCGTTGGGCCCGATCGTGCCCACGGCGAAGTGCCAGCGGCCGTCGTTGACCGGGTTGGGCGAGGAGATCACGTAGTTGGTGCCGTTGTGCGGACCCGAGGACGGCTTGACACCCCAGTCGAGGTCCCCGCTCTGGCCCACGTAGAGCAGGCGGTCGCCGTTGCCGCTCTGGCCCGTCTGGCTGTGGCCGAACGAGATGATCCCGCCCCCGGAGGTGGTCTCGAACCAGGCGGCCACCGAGACCCCGTTGGGCAGGTTGTACTGCTGGGCCGTCTCGACGTAGGTGGCCCCGCCGAACTGCATGGCCGGGCTGGCGAAGGCGTTCTGGACCACCGCCGGGCTGTAGGCCGAACAGCCGAGGGGACCGGGGTTGATCCCCTCGACCGGGACCGAGCCCTGGAAGGTGCCCGAGTTGGCGTTGTTCGACTGGTCGACGACGTTCGGGCTGGCCGAGCCGCCGCCGGTGTCGGTCAGGTTCCACGTGGCGAGGGGGTCGTCGGCCTGGACGGCGGCGTCGTAGGCCGCGCAGGTGCCGCTGGCCGCCGGGTTCGTGGTCGAGATCGTCGTCGTGAGGCTGGGCGGCGCGTTGATCGGCAGCGTCGCCTCCATGTACTGGCCGGCGATGGCCCCCGCCGAGAGGGCACTCGGGTAGATGGCCACGTCGCTGATGTCGCCCTTCGTGGTCCCGTTGCCGATCTCGGGCGGGTTCGTCCCGATGCCGACCGTGCCCGCCGCCGCTTGGCTGGCCACGAGCGCGCCGTCGAGGTAGATGGAGACATGCGATCCGTCGTAGGTGCCGACCAGGAAGTGCCAGCCGTTGCCCGGCCCCGATCCCAGGTTGACGGTCGTGGCGGCGGGCGTACCCACCTCGAACCAGGCGTTGGCATCGCCGTTGTCCACGTTCAGCTGCCAGCCGTTGTTGTTCCCGACGGCCGGCGTGCCGACGATCTCGTAGGGTGAGCCACCCCCGTAGGTCAGGTTGACCCAGGCCTCGACGGTGAGACCGGTGTTGTAGGCCTGGTTCGTCGAGGCGGGCAGGCTGATATAGGAGTTGCCGTTCCGACGGAACTGCGAGGTGTCGACGGCGGGGTCGCAGCCGGTCAGCGGCCCGCCGGGCTGGCTGAAGTTGACCTGGCCGCCCGACGTGCCGTTGCGGCCGCTGACGAGGTCGTTGGGGTTGGCCGAGAGCGGGTAGATCTCGTTGGGCGGGTTGCCCGCGTAGGCCGTGCCCGTCTGGGAGTTGTTGAAGCAGTTCAGGTTGGGGTTGCCGGACGGCGGCGGTGGCTGCTGGTTGGTGACCGCCGAGTACAGCGTGCGCAGGTCCTGCTGGGGCATGGCCTCCTTCAGCACGGCCGCCCGGCTGAGCGTGCCGTTGAAGCTGGCCTGGGCGGGGCAGGAGCTCCCCGAGCAACCGGTGGGCGTGGCCGTCTCGATGGCGCCGACCTGGATGTCGGTGGCCGTCGGTGGGTTGACGCCCGGCGACTGCGGTCCGTAGCCGACGAGGTCGCCGTCCACGTAGATGTAGGTGCCATGGCCGGGCACCACCTCGCCGGCCACGAGGTGCCAGTTGCCGTCGTTGATGTCGATGCCGAGCAGGGCGTTCGAGCCGGCCGTCGTGGCCGCCGAGTTGCCGACGTCGAAGTAGATCTGGCTGTCCTGGCCGATGTAGAGGAAGTGGTCGTTCTCCCCGCCGGTCAGGCCGATGATGCCGCCGCTCTGGCCCGGGTTCATCTTGATCCAGGCCATCTCGGTCAGGGCCCCATTGTAGGTGGGCACGGCGTTCGCGCTCACGAAGCCGGGGCTCGACCCGTCGAAGGTCATGGCGCCGCCGGCGTTCGTGTCCGCCGGGCACTGGGCGAAGGGCCCGGTGGCCGGGGCCTGGTGCTGGCCGGCGCCGATCGAGCCGGCGCTGAGGCCGGCGGTGTAGGCCTGCTCCAGGTCCACGGCCTTGATGCCGGCCTGCTCGTCGAGCGGGTAGAACGCCGCGGCGTTCGGCGCGGCGAGGAGCGCCGGGGCGTTCATCCCGAGGACCATCTCGTCGAAGCTCGGGTTGGACGACGGGTTGGGCTGGAGGGTCGGGTCGCAGACCGTGGTCGGCGGCGTGGTGGCGCCGCTGTCGGCGTAGAGCGACTGTACCTGGGTCGACGTGAGCTGCTGGGGCACGACGGCGATCCGACCGAGCGCCCCGGCGAAGTAGCTCTGGGTGGGCTCGTCGAGCTGCGTGTTGATGAGGTGCACGCGGTTCGCCGCGTACCCGATCGACCACGTGCCGTTGTAGTTGCCGGCCTGGGTGAAGTTCGTGTTGTACGCGCTCAGCTGGCCGTCGACGTAGAGGTCCTGGCCGGCCGGCCCGATCGAGGCCACGGCGTAGTGCCAGTTGCCGTCGTTCACCGGGACGTTGGAACGGACCACCTGGACGGTGCCGGCGTTGTCGGTCTCCCAGTTGAGGAGGCCGCTCGCGCCCACCCACAGGTAACGGTCGAAGTTCCCGCCGCCGGCGAAGGACGTGATGATGCCCGAGCCCGTCGTCTTGAACCACCCGGCGACGGAGAAGTTCTGCGGGTTGTTGAAGGTCGTATTGGTCGAGATCCAGCCGGTCGACCCGTCGAAGACCGTGCCGCTCGAGTTCGGGTTGCAGTTGAGCGGGCCCTGGCCCGCACCCTGGGTCACGGTGCCGTTGACCGTGCCGGTGTCCTGGCTGGGCGAGATGTCAGCCGCCGTGGTGCCCTGGTCGTCGAGCGGCCAGTAGGCGCCGCCGCCGCCGATCTCCATGGCGTTGATGGCGCCGTCGTAGGCCGAGCAGGAGGCCGAGCCCGGGCTGTAGCCCGAGTCCTCGTACAGGTTGACCACACTGCTCACCGGCAGCTGCGAGGTGATGAAGGACACCCGGCCGATCTGGCCGTTGAAGTTGTCGCCGTTGCCCTGGGCCCCCGACTCGTCCGGCCAGCTGGGGTGGAAGCCCGGGATCTCACCGATCTGCCACCAGCCGTTGTTGGTCTCGGCCGTGGTGTTGGGCGACCAGCCCACGAGCTGGCCGTCGAGGTAGAGGAACTCGCCGGCCGGACCGCTCGAGGCCACCGCCATATGCCAGTTGCCGTCGTTCACCGCCTGGGGCGACTCGACCACGCAGTAGTGGCCGCCGGTGACCGGACAGGGGCTCGTGTCGTAGTCGCCGAAGAGCAGGTGGCCGTCCTGGCCCACGTAGAGGTTGCGGTCGAAGGTGGTCGAGTTCGCGCCCAGCTGGATGTTGCCGAAGCCCATGATCCCGCCGCCCTGGGGGTCCGACGTGTTGAACCAGGCGCTGATCGTGAAGTTCTGCGGGTTGTTGTACTGGGTCGTCGTCGAGACGTAGTCGTTCAGGCCCGTGTTGTTGAACTGTTCGCTCGCCGTCCACGTCGGCGCCTGGGCCGCGGTCACGTAGTTGGGCACCGTCTGGCAGGGCAGCGGACCGACGCTCGGTCCTGCGGTCGTCACCGAGCCCTGGGCCGTCCCGGTGTTCCCGTTGCCCGAGTAGTCGGTGATGGCGCTCGTCTGGTCGTTCAGCTCCCAGAACGCCCCACCCGTGCCCGAGGTGAGCTGGCTGAGCGGCAGGTCGACGACGCAGGCCTGCGAACCGTCGGCGAAGAGCGAGCTCACCTGGTGGGCGCTCATGACGCCCTGGCCGTTGCTCTGGAGCGGGTAGTCGACGAACGCCGCCCGGCTGAGCTCGCCGTGGAAACTGTTCTCGTTGGCCATGCTCGGCGCGTCGGGCCACTGCTGCGGGGCCGACGGGGTCTGGCCGATGTCCCAGGTGCCCCCGTAGGTCCCGGCGGGGTCGCTCAGCGTGTTGAACCCGGGGTCCCGGGCCACCGGCTGGCCGTCGAGGTAGAGGTCGGTCCCGTCGGGCCCGAAGGTGGCCACCGCGAAGTGCCACAGGTTGTCGGTGACGGCGCCGATGGAGCTCACGACGGTCGTCGCCGTGGCCCCGAAGTCGAGGTGGCCGCTGTTGCCGATGTAGAGGAAACGGTCGTCCTGACCGCTCGAGCCGCCGCCGTCACAGCCGACCAGGCCGCCCGGCTGGTTCGCGCGGAACCAGACGGCGATCGTGAGCGGCTGGGTGCCCGACGGCGCGCACGCCGTGTACGGCCCGCTCGTGGCGACGTAGCCGCCGTTGACGCCGGCGTTGAACTGGGCCACGTCGTCGGGGCCCTGGTTGACGGCAGCCAGGGAGTTGAAGCAGTTGATGGGTCCCCCCGTCTGCCCGAACACGACCGATCCCGTGCCCCCGGTCTGGGTGACGGTGCCGCTCGTCCCGGGGTTGCCCGAGGAGTCGAACGGATGCGTGGTGCCGGCCAGGTCGTTCAGCTGGAAGTACCCGGTCGGGCCGGCGCCCAGCACGGCGGCGTCGTAGGCCGTACAGGAGTTCGGCCCGCTGGAGCCACCGTTCGTGTAGCCGACGCCCCCCACCGCTCCGGTGCCCTGGCACCCGGCGATGGCCGCCAGCGGCTGGCTGGCGCCGAGGCCCTGGAGGCTCACGTCGAGGAGGCCCCCCGGCCCGCCCTCGCCGCTGTTGCCGTTGCCGGCCGAGATGCTCGGTGCGCCGCCGCCGGCGGCCACCTCGGCCGTGTACTGGCCGCTCGCGGTGGTCGATGAGGCCTGGACGCCGACCGGGACGCACGTGGTGCCGGCCGCGTTGACCGGGGCGGCGATCGTCCAGGTGAGGACGATCGTGCCGTTGTTGCCCCCGGCTCCGTCGCCGTCCACGCCACCGCCGCCGCCGATGGCGCCGGGCGAGAAGACCGGGGCGGCGAGGGCGATCGCCGCGGCGAAGGACGAGCCGCCGCCGCCGCCGGCGCTGCCGTTGCAGTCGTCGGCCACGCCGCCGCCGCCGCCGCCGCCGGCCCAGCCGCCGCCGCCGCCGCCGGCGCCCTGGGCCTCGTAGATCCCACCGCCCGTGCCGTTGATGCCGCCGATGCCCGCCGTGCCGTTGGCGATGCCCCCCGCGGCCACGCCGCCCGGCCCCGCGATCGGCACGCCGACGCCTTCACCGGGGTTCTGGACACCGGGCCCGCCGTTCCCGCCGGCCACCTGGTAGGGGGGCGCACCGGGGGCGCCGGTGCCGCCCGTGCCGCCGGTGCCGCCGGTGTCGGGGTAGAGGGCGCACTGGGCGCCGACCGCGCCGCCGCCGCCGCCGCCGCCGGCCACGACGAGCGGGTTGGACGCGGCGTTCGAGTAGGAGCAGGGCGCGCCGAGGCACACAGCGCTGGCCGCACCGCCCGCCCCACCGCCACCGCCCTGGAAGATGGTCTGCAGACTGGTGCCGCCGTCGCCCCCGATCCCCCAACCACCGACCGCCGGGGCCACGCCGCCGGCGCCGGTCGAGCCACTGCCGCCGCCACCGCCACAGCCCTCGTTCACGTAGACGTTGCCCCAGCTGCTCACGGGGAACGAGACCGTGGTCGTCGAGCCCGGGCCCCCGTTGCCGGCCGCCGCCGAGGGGATCGGCGAGGAGCCGCCGCCGCCGCCGGCCCCGCTCAGCTTCACCTGCAGCTGAATGGCGGTGGCCGGGACCTGGACGGTCACCGAGGTGCCGCAGGCCGCGCTGTAGGTCCACGTGGTGGTCGCCGTGTTGGCCGGCGAGTAGACGGGGGCGCTGGCAGAGCCGTTGCCGTAGGGGGCCGTGGCCGTGGCGAGGGTGTTGGGCACGAGGGCGTCGGTGTCGAGGTAGGAGGCGCCGCCGCCGCCGCCACCGCCGCCGCTCGAGACGCCGGCCGAGCCGCTGCCGCCGCCCATGTAGCCGCCCCCGCCGGCGCCGCCGTCGAGGGTGACCCCGCCGACCACGATGGCGTTGCCCCCCGACGGGCCGCTCATCGGGCCGCCGTCGCAGGCCGGGGCGACGAAGCCCGCTTCGCCCGCCCCGCCACCGACGTCGGCACCGGCGGCCCCCGGGATGCCGTTGGGCGGGTTGACGCCGCCGGGGCAGGAGTCCGAGAAGCCGTTCCAGTTGCCGCCGCCGCCGCCGAGGCCCGGCTGGGTGGTCACCCCGGTCTGACCGGTCTGGCCGGTGATGTAGCCGCCGTTGCCGCCGACCCCGCCGACCACGTTGAAGCCCGACGAGTCGCCGGCGCCGCCGCCGCCGCCGGCGATGGCCAGCACGCAGGGCTGCGCCGGAGCGTTCGACGTGCACAAGGTATTGACGTTGGTCGGGCCCGAACCGGCCACGCAGGTGAGGCCGAGCGGGTTGCCGTTGGCCACGAGACAGGCCCCGGTGGCCCCGCCGCCGCCGCCAGACCCGCCGGCGTCGGGGCTGCCCGTGCCCCCGGTGACGTAGCCCGAGCCGCCGACCCCGCCGAGGGTCCCCTGCTGGCCGGCGGTCGTGATGATCTCGTCGGCGCTCGGGATGATGAAGGAGGCGTTGATCTGCTCGCCGACGCCACCGGCGACCGCGTAGCCCATCCCGCCGCCGGCCGAGCCGCTGCCGCCGGCCAGGGTGAACTGGACCTCCTGGGAGTTGCTGGTGACGCTGCCCCCGTTCTGGGGCGTGATCGGCGCCGTGGTGTCCGAGGCGAGCGTGGCCGTCGGCGGTGGGAGCGAGCCCTGCACCTGGATGGAGTTGGCGAGCGTCGTGCAGACGAAGTCGCCGTCTCGGCCGGCCCGACCGGTGACGTAGATGTAGACCGTCCCGGCCCCGTTGGCCGGGTTGACCCGGCTCGAGTCGACGACGTACTGGTAGCCGGTGCTGATCCCGCTGACCAGGTTGGCCGAGGCCCAGTTATAGGCGCCGAGCGCCTGGCTGTTGAGCGCCGAGCCCTGACAGCCGTTGGTGTTCGTGTTCGGACCCGGGGCGAAGGACTCCTCGTTGAACCAGTCGACGAACGCCGGGATACCGGCGACGTTCGCCGGCTGCTGGCCGTTCGTGGCGCAGGTGGCCGACCAGGTCTGGCCGGCGGGGGGCGACGAGGCGTTCTGGTCCTGGCTGCAGTACTGGTCGGGGAAGCGCGGGTTGGCCGTGTACAGGCTCTGGTACTCGGCGAAGCCCGCCTGAGCCGCCTGGAGGGCCAGGCGCTGGAGGGCCGCTCCCTGGGCGTTGTTCTGCTGCCCGTAGGACCACTCGGTCAGGGCCGAGCCGAGGAGGGCCATCATCAAGATGACGCCGATGGCCACCACCACCGTCGACTGACCGAGCTCGCCGGCGGCCCGGCGCTGCCGGCGCCAGCGGGCGCGCCCAGCCGAGAGACGCTCCTCGAACCGGCTCACGACGCCACCCCCGCCTGGTACTGGGCCTGGATCTGGGCACCGCTCAACGCGGTGGCGAAGATCGCCACGTTGGCCTCGTAGCCGTTCAGGTAGTCGGTCGTGAACTCGGGGTCACGGCCGATGTTCACGGTGCACGTCCCGCACGGGAAGGTGCCCGGCGAGCCCGGTCCCACCGCGCCGGACCCCGGCGTCTCGGCCACCTGGGTGCCGTCGACGAAGACCCGCGCGACGGCCCCGTCGTAGGTCCCGACGACGAAGTACCACTGGCCGTTGCAGATCTTCGGCACCTCGATCTGGACGCCACCAAGGTTGACCGGGACGCAGCTCGGGCTCGGCGGCGCGTTCCACTGCGCCACCCAACCCACCGGGCTGGCCTGGATGCCGAGGCCGGAGTTGCACCCGGCCGGCGACACCGGGTTCGTGCCCACGTCGAAGAAGCCGCTCGTCCCCCCGGCCAGGACGACGAGCTCGAAGCCCGTCCCGCTGCAGTCGGTCCGGGAGTTGGCGACGAGCCGCGAGGCCGTCGCCGAAGACGTCAGGTCCACCCAGGCTTCCACGCTGAACTGCTGCGGCGCCCAGTTGACGCCGAACGTGCCGGGACGGCCGAGGTCGACGTAGTCGTTCGGCGAGACGAACTGGGAGGCCCCCAGCTGCTGGTCGCAGAGGGCGGGCGGGCCGCCATTGGCCGGCGGGACCAGGCCCTGGGTGGTCCCGATGTTGGTCCCGTTGAACTCGTCGGCCTTGGCCGGGCTGATCGGGCCGTAGTCCTTCGTGTCGTTGGCGAGCGGGTAGTAGCCGACCGGTTGCGCCCCGTCCACGGCACTGGTGAAGCAGGCGTTGGCGATCCCGGAGTCCCCGTAGAGCCGGGCCACCTGGCCCGGGCTGAGCACGGTCGGGATGATGGCCACCCGACCGATGATCCCGTTGAAGTAGGCCACGCCGCCGGCGCCGGTCGGCATCCCGCCGATGTTGAGGTAACCGGTGTAGGCCCCCGAGGCCGTGGCGCTGTTCGAGGCGACGAGGTGCCCGTCGGCGTACAGGTACTGGCCGCCGCCGCCGGCCTGGAGGGCCTGGTTGAAGGTGGCCGGCCCGATCGTGGCCACCACCATGTGCCAGTTCCCGTCGTCGTAGGTGACGTTCTGCGTGTGGTTCATCGTGTTGGTGGTGGCGGTGACCGCGCCCGCGGTCGGCGACGTGCAGTTGGGCGCGGTGAGGCCGGCGCCGAGGTTGGGGCAGACCTCCCAGGCGAGGTTGCCGCTCGGGTCGACGTAGAGCTCGCGGTCGTAGTTGGTCGGGAGCGACCCGAGCGAGGGCTGGTCGGCGAAGCTGAGGATCGGGTTGACCGAGCCCGAGGCGCTCGTCTGGAACCAGGCGACGACCGAGAACCCCTGTTGCAGCGCGATCGACCCGATCGGGCAGCTCGCCTGGTTGGCGAGCGAGCAGTACGCCTTGTTGGTCGTGATGTACTGCTGGTCGAGCGGGTTGAAGGCCATGGCCTTGCTCGAGACGAGGCAGCTGATCGGACCGTTGCCGGCCGGCTGGTTCTCCGTCGGCGGCGGCGAGCCGTAGAACGTGCCGCCGTTCCCGTTGGAGGAGAGGTCGTTCACGTTCGGGATCTGGCCCGAGCCTCCGCCGTCGGTCATCGGCCAGTTGCCGGCGGGCGCAGAGGCGACGCTCTGGACGGCGGCGTCGTAGGTGCAGCCCGAGGTGCCCTTGGTCAGCTGGTTGACGAGGAAGACCTGGTTCGAGAGCTGGGTGCCCGGCGTGCCCTTGGCCAGGAGCGGCTGGCTCGAGCTGGCCGGCGCGCCGGCGTCGAAGTTGACGACGACGAGCTGGATGCCGAGGAGGATCTGGGTGGCGAGGTTGGAGGTGTTCAGGGCGGCGGAGGCGCTGAGGTCGAGCGTCGTCGCGCAGTTGAGAGTGCAGTAGGGCGCCGGCACGAGCATCGTCGAGCCGGCCGGGTTGTTGGCCACGATCGTCTGGGCCACGCCGTTCACGGGTGGCGCCGTGCAGCTCGACGACGAGTAGCACTGCCCACCGCCTCCGGCGACGTTGTTGCCGAGGTAGTAGCTGAAGAGTGGCGGGGTGGCGCTGGCACACCCTCCCGCCGGCTTGAAGGCGGCGGGCTGGTTGACGCAGGCCACGGCGAAGTTGGCGACGACCGGACTCGACGACACGTTCCCGTAGGTCTCGGGGAACTGGTGCGCTCCCTGGCAGAACTGGTCGCACCAGATGTCGGGGAGGGTGTTGATGACCGCCGAGCCGCACCCCGAGTTGTCGGCCCCGGGGATGCAGTTCGCGCCGTGGTCGATGACCTGGAGCGGGCAGTAGCCACCGTTCGGGTCGGTGTTCTCGCAGGCCGACCGGTCGACGGTGATCTCCATCAGGTGGGGCACGTTGCTCCCGCCGACCGCGTGGTAGGCGCAGAACCAGATGTCGAAGTCGTGGGCCACGACCACCGAGAGCGACTGGGTCTGGAGCGAATTGAGGGTCACGCCGCCCGTGGCGTTGAACGAGTTGGAGGGGCTGTTCCAGGCCGTGAGCCAGTTCGGCGCGGGGTGGACGTCGGCCGAGTCACCCGAGTCGAGACCCGTCGGGGAGGGCGACGTGGCGCCCCAGCAGGCCCCCGAGGCCGACGGTGTGGCGCTCTGGGCGCTGAGCGGCGAGATGGCCCCGCGGAGCAGCTGGTCGACCCGGGCCATCGTGTCCTGGGCGATGGCGGTGGCGTTGCCCACCCGTTGGGTCTGGGCGGCCGACGTGAAGAACGTCGACACGATCACCACCGTCATCGAGAGCACGATCCCCACGATGAGGATGGAGACCGACAGCTCGATGAGGGAGAGCCCGCTCTCGTCACCCCGCGCTTCTTCGAGGCGGCGCCGGACGGCCCGGACGGCGGCGGTGGGGCGGCGGCTCATCGCAGCTGGGCCGGGCAGCCCGGCGTGGTCGGCGGGGTGGGCGGCGAGCTCGCCATGTAGCCGAGCGTCGGCCAGAGCGAGCCGACCGGCTGGCCGGGCGGCAGGAGCGGGACGTCTTCGGTGACCGAGCCACCGACGTCGGTCGAGCCGAGGTCCCAGCTCACCCTCACGCCGATCCAGTAGCCGTAGACGGCGACCTGGGTGGGGCCGGCGTTGGGCGGGGCGTACCACGTCTTCACGCCGGTCCACGAGCCGCCGTTGACCTGCGGCATGCTCCACACGGCCGGCCCCGACGTGAGCGTCCCACCCTGCACCCCGAGCTGGCACCAGCCGCCGGCCGCGGTGATGGAGTACGCGATGCCGTCGACCGTCTGGGTCGGGAAGGAGTCGCCGTTCTGCGTCGTGTTGGGACTGGGCCAGCCGGTGCAGGCCCCGGCGCCCGACATCGCGCAGGTGCCGATATAGCCGGCGTAGTTGGCCGGCGAGGCGCTGTTATAGGGGGCGAGGCTGCCGCCGGGCGGCTGGTTGGCCTGCAGGCCCTGGATCTCGTCGGCGTAACTGCTGGCGATGCCGAGCGCCACGATCCGGTGGTCGGTGCTGCCCGACGTCGAGTTGATCGAGGCGAGAAGGAGGGCGGCGGGTACGAGCACGAGGAGCAGCACGGTGATGGCAATCGTGACGTCGACAAGACCGATGCCTTCTTCGCCATAGGCGCGCGCCACTGCCCGACGCCGCTCAAGCGGCGCACGACCCCTGCCCCTCCTGCTCTCCGCGCTGGACGATGTCACTCGCCGTGAGTCCCCCTCGGGCTCCCCACCAGGTGGCATTGAAGCCCCGTCCGCCAGCATTGCCTCGCAGTGCCGACGGGGCTGCCCCAGGGCCCGTCCGACACCTCTGCACCTGCACAGCAACCCTACCCCGAACGGCACCTTCGTTCACAGCGGACGAGGCGAAATTTCCCCAGGCCGAAACGGTCGTTTGGGCCCCGGCGTCGCCCCCCGGAACGGGCGCCCGAGGGGCCCGGTGCCGCCCCGCGGAGGCGAGCCCGATCACCACCCGGGCGGTCCTGGCCCGGGGCGGCTCCGGCCCGTGGCCGATGCGACTCCGTCGACGCCCTTGACCCTCGACCTCTACTTGAGCTTGATGCCTGATGAGCCCCCTTTTGGGGGTCGCTACGCTGTTGCAGGTGGCCGGAGCGACGCCGACAGTGGCCCTCTCCATCGCCGGGTCCGACTCGGGTGGAGGCGCCGGACTCCAGGCCGATCTCAAGACCTTCGCCGCCCTCGGGGTGTTCGGCACGACGGCCGTGACCGCGGTCACCGCCCAGAACACGGCGGCCGTCCTCGGGGTGGTGGCCCTCGACCCGGATTTCGTGGTGGCCCAGGTGCGGGCGGTCACGTCGGACCTCGCGGTGGCGGCGGCCAAGACCGGCATGCTCGCCCGACCCGACACGGTCGCCGCCGTGGCCGAGCTGGCGGCGCGAGGAGAGCTCCCGCCGCTCGTGGTGGACCCGGTGCTCGTGTCGTCGACCGGTCACCCCCTCATGGACGAGGGCGGGGTGGACGCCTACCGACGCCTCCTCCTCCCCGAGGCCGCGGTCGCCACCCCCAACCTCCGGGAGGCCGCGCTCCTCACCGGCCGCTCGCTCAGCGACCTCGCCACGGTTGGCGCCATGGTCGAGGCGGCCGAGGAGCTGCGGGCCCTCGGAGCGACGGTCGTCGTGGTGAAGGGCGGCCACCTGGCCAGCGCGGCGCGGGAGGGGGCGCCGGGCGACGCCGAGCGTCCCGGCTCGCCCGACGTGGTGGTCGGTCCCGACGGCCCGGTCGTCCTCCACGGGGAGCGGGTGGCCACGAGCAACGACCACGGCACCGGCTGCTCGCTCTCGGCGGCCATCACCGCCGGGTTGGCCCTCGGGTCGCCGCCGCTCGAGGCGGTCGTGGCGGCGAAGGCCTACGTGCGGCGGGCGCTCGCCGGCGCGGTGGACTGGCGCCTCGGGGCCGGGCACGGCCCCATCGACCACTTCGGCTGGTCGTGACACGGCGACGGCCCGACCGAGGGTCGCCGTAGGCTGGGCCGGGCCATGGACCGACCGCCCCCCGCCCTGACCGAGGAGCTGGACCCGGCGCCGTCCGACGGCGGCAACGGCAACGGCGACGGACCGCCCCTCCCCCCGCCCCGGCCCGGCCCGGGCCTGCGCCCGGCCATGGTCGTCCTCGGCCTGGCCGTGTTCATCGTGGTCGTGTTCGGCGTCCTCGCCGGCGTGACCAACATCGACGCCAGCGGCCCGGCCAACTCGGGCGTCCGGCCGGCCACCGTCCCGGGCACCTCCCTCGTCGCCGTCTCGGCCACCCGGGCCCTGCGGCCGATCGAGCAAGCCGGCGAGCCGCCGGGCAACATCGTCGACGCCGTCCGCATCCCGGTGGGTGCCGTCGTCGTGTCCTCGGCGAACAACACGGCGGGTGCCGGCGAGTACGACGAGCAGGTGACGTTCGCCGTGGCCGCCTCGCAGAGCGCGGTCATCGACTTCTTCCGCACCGAGGTCCGCCGCCTCGGGTGGGGCCAGTACAGCAGCGGCCCCGCCTACAACGAGCCGGCCACGATCGAGGTCCTCGCGACCAAGGGCGGTAACGACGGCTTCTACTGGGAGATCGGTGCGCTCGTGTCCCCGACCACGTTCGCCAAGAACGGGGTGCTGTCGACAAGCAAGGCCGCGGCGACCACGGGCACGACGCGATTCACCATCCGCCTCTTCCAGGTCTCCGACACCAACTGACCGGCGGCCGCGCCGGTCCCGGTTGCTCAGTCCAACGCGGCCGAGACCTGCGCGGCCGCGAGCCGATCGGGTACCTCGACCTCGTCGGCCTGGCGCAGCATGTGGGCCCAGACGAAGAAGTTGATCGGGTAGAGCACGTAGCCCACCCGGGTGGCCGGGGCGAACAGGATGGCCACCGTCATGATCCAGCCGGCCAGCGAGCAGGCCTGGGCGGTCGTGGTCGGTGGGTGCCGGACGAGGTGACGGACGAGCACCACCCCGCCCACCGCGGCCACGGTGATGGGCAGGAGGCGGTGCAGGGCCGGGAAGGCGCTCACGATGAGGTGCCCGGGCAGCGGGCTGGCCGCCGGTGAGGCCACGCCGGCCAGGCCCAGCGGGAACAGCACGACGTTCTCGATGAAGTCGTGGGGGTTGTGAAGGAGGAACGGGACGATCACCGGTCCGCCGACGACGAGCATGCCGAGGGCCATCCGTCCCGGCGCCCGCCGGCCGTCGGCCGTCCGGGCGGCGAAGAGGGCGAGGAGGGCGAGCGGCCAGGCGGTGAACTTCATGGCCGAGACGATGCCGAGCACGAAGCCCGACCAGCCCGGCCGTCGCCGCTGGGCCAGCACCATGGCGAGGAGGAGGAGCGCCACGACCGGCATGTCGTCGCCCCCCGTGGCGAGCGGGAGGGCCGCGGTGGGCAAGACCGTGAGCACCTGGAGCGTGCGCACCCGGGGCTCGGTCGGGCCGCGGTACATGGCGAGCGCGCCGAAGACGACGAGGAGCGTGACGATGCTGAAGAAGATCCGCGGATCGGTCAGCTGCTCGGGCACCTTGGCGCTGCTCGGGAGGCCGAAGACCATCATGAGCGGCAGGTACGGGAAGAAGGATTCGTAGACCGGCTGGCCGGGCACCGCAGCCACCACCCGGCCGTCGTGCACGGGCAGGCGGTAGGGGTCTTGGCCGACGACGAGCAGGTGGGCGTGCTGGTTGATCACCGTGTCCTCGGGCTGGACGTGGGCCGCGGGGTTGCCGTGGGCCCGCCAGGCCACCTCGAGGGAGAGCGGGCCCAGCGTGGCCCCGACCAGCACGAAGAGGAAGATGACGATCCGGACGGGCCGCCAGGGCTGGCGCAGGGCCTCGGGACCCGTGGGCGGTTCGGGCTCGAGGCCGAGGCGCTCCCTTCGGGCCCGGTGCCGACCGACGAGGGCCGAGGCCAAGGCGGCGACGAGGTAGGGGCCGACGGCCAGCTCACCCCACTGGCGGTAGAGGGCGAGGCCCGAGAAGTGCGCGGTCAGTCCGGCGAAGAGGGCCGAGGCCGCGTAGAGACCGGCGTCGCGTTCTTCGGGTCGCCAGGCCCTGACCCGAGCACCACTCCACTGTCGGAGGGCATGCACCAATCCATCGCTCCCACGGGCTGTCGGACCGCAGAGGCCCAGGTCGGAGGCGCGTCGAGTACGCCGCCGCGCCGGCGAGCCTACCAGCCGGCCCCTCGTTCGGGCGGACCGCGAGCCGGCCTCACCGCCCGCCGAGCAGGACCTCCGAGTAGAAGGCGAGCTCGGCCGAGAGCGCGGCCACCAGGGTCTCCTTCCGACGGAAGCCGTGGGACTCGTCGGCGAAGAGCATGTACTCGCAGCGCCGGCCGGCCGCCCGCAGCTCGTCGGCCATGGCCTCGGCCTGGCTCGGCGGCACGACGGGGTCGTCGGCCCCCTGGAGGAGGAGCACCGCGCCGTGCATGGCCCCGACGAGGTGACGGGGCGAGCGGGCCCGGTAGAGCTCCTCGGCCTCGGGCAGCGGGCCCACGAGCGTGTCGAAGTAGTGGGCCTCGAAGTCGTGGCTCGTGGCCACGAGCGAGAGGAGGTCGGTCACCCCGTACCAGGACACGGCGGCCGCGAAGGCGTCGCCCCGGGCCAGGCAGGAGAGTGCGGTGAACCCGCCGGAGCTCGAGCCCCGCACGGCCATGCGGCTCCCGTCGACCACGCCGGCCGCCGCCAGGTGGCGGGCCGCGGCGAGGCAGTCGTCGGCGTCGAGCTCGCCGAAGCGGCCGTCGAGCCGCACCCGGTAGGCCCGGCCGTAGCCGGTCGAGCCCGAGTAGTTGACCGCGGCCACCGCGTACCCCCGGGTCGTGAGGAGCTGGACCAGCGGGTCGAAGCCCGGGTCCGCCGAGCCCGTCGGACCGCCGTGGCAGTGCACGACGAGCGGGGGCAGCTCCCCCGGCGGGCCCCGGTGGCCGTCGAGGCACGGGGGGTAGAAGAGGCCGTGGACCGCACCGGCCGGGCCCTCGGCCGAGAACGGCTCGGCCACCGACACCGACAGGATCGGGAGGAGGGGCGGGCCGGGGGCGAGCACCTCGTCGGCCCAGTGGGCCACCACGCCCGGCCGTCCGAGGCGCGAGCCCTCGAGCCGCCGGCCGAGCCAGAGCCCGCCGGTGGCCCAAGGGGTGGCGCCCGTCCAGGCCACGCCGCCGCGGTGCGCGCAGAGCGCTGTCACCGTGACGCACGGCTGGTCGAAGGGGACGAGTGCACCGTCCTCGGTGAGCACGCCGACGTGGTCGACACCGTCGCGTCGCCAACGGCAGGCGAGCTCACCGCTCGGTAGCTCGACCAGGCTCTGCTGGCCGAGGGCCCAGTCGGGTCCGTGGAACTCGGCCGCCTCGTCGGTGAGCGGGCGGGCTCCCGCCGCCTCGGTCCACCGCCAGGGCTGCCACCAACCCTGGGCGTCGCTCACGAAGGCGAGTGAGCCGTCGCGGCACCAGAGCGGTTGACCCACCGCCACGCCCGGCCCGCCGACGACCACCTCCGGGTCGAGGAGCCGCGGCGGTCGGTCCGGCCCGAGGTCGAGCCGACCGACGACGAGGCGCGACGTGTCCCACGACATGGCGGGGTGGTCCCAGGCCACGAGGGCCAGCCGGCCGTTCGCGCCCGGCCCGGCGAGGAAGTCCGGGCCTTCGTAGAGGACGACCGCCGGTCCCGACCGCCAGACGTCGACGGCCACGAGCCGACGGGTGACGCCGTCGGGGCTGAGCTCCTCGCGAACCGCCAGCACGTGGCGACCCCAGGCCTTGAGGTCGCCGTGGTGCCACCGCTCGCTCCCGGGCGGCGCGTCGGTGAGGGCCACCGGCTCCTCGTCCCCGGGGCGCCAGCGACAGAGACGCTGGCTGCTCCCGTCGACGAAGACGAGGATCGGTTCGGGCGAGCGGTGGTGCTCGGCCTCAGGTGGGTGGCACAGACAGAACGCTCCCCCGCCGTACTCGTGCACCCGGGACCGGGCGCTCGCCCCGTCGGGGAAGTAGACCTCGGGCCGACCGCCGATCCTCGTGCGCAGCACGACCGAGCGGCCCCCTTCCTCCGGCCGGCTCTCGAGCCAGTAGAGGTCCCGGTGGAACGAGGCCAGTCCCGAACGTGAGACCCGGGCGGCGGCCACGGTCCCGACGTCGAGCGGGGAGGGCCAGTCGCCGAAGGCGAGCTCCGCTGCCATCAGCTGCCCCGCCGAGCCGTCGGCTCAGGTGGTGAGGGCGTAGACGGGGGACACGTGGATGGTCCCGCCCCCGCAGGCGTCGATCTGGACGTTGACCACGGCGTGCGCCGTGTCGTTCGGCGGCGTGATCTCCATCATGGACGACGTCGGGCACGTCGTCTCGGTGCCGACCGGGACGTCCTCGAAGGACAAGCTGAACGCCGCCGACTGCTGCGGGGCGAGGACGACGAGGGTCGGCGGGTTGTTGGCCGCCGCGGTGGGGAAGCTCGGCCCCCCGCCCCGGATCACGTTGGTCGGCAATGCCGCGCCCGCCGACGACAGGAGCTGGAGGCCCGGGTAGCCCTGCATGGAGCAGTTCGTGCTGCTCGTGTTCACCATGAGGAAGCTGAGCTCGATCGTCCCGGCCGCCCCACTCCCCTGCTGCGGCGTGATCTTGAGTTGGGTCGGCAGGCACGTGGCTGTCGTCGCCGCGGTGGTGGTCGTGGACGACGACGTCGTCGACGGGGCGGCCGTCGTGGTCGTCGTCGGCGGTGCCGTCGTGGTGGTGCCGTTGGCCGAGGGCGTCGACGAGCACGCCGCGACGAGGAGGCCACCGACGGCCAGGACGCCCGCCGCCGCGCCGGCGCGGTGCACCCGCCGGCGGGATCCCCTGGTGGTCGGCCCGGCCCCTGCCGGGTCGGTCACGAGCCGAAATCCTCGGGCTTGATCGAGTCGAGGAACTGGCGGAACTGGCCGACGAGCTCCTCGGGCGTCGAGTCGTCGTCATCGTCGTCGCCGCTCTCGATGCTGAGGAGGATGCCCTCGGCGTCCATCAGCTCGTCGGAGACGAAGAGGGGGCTCCCGGTCCGGACGGCCACCGCCACCGCGTCGGAGGGCCGGCTGGACACGGTGGCCCGGGAGGTGCCCCGGCGCAGCTGGAGCTCGGCGAAGTAGGTCGAGGACCGCAGTTCGGTGATCACGACCCGCTCGACCTCGACGTCGAGCGCCGAGAGCATGTCGCGCATCAGGTCGTGGGTCATCGGCCGGGGCATCGTCACGCCCTGCAGGGCGTAGGCGATGGCCGTGGCCTCGGGCGTCCCGATGAAGATCGGCAAAGTTCGGCCCTCCCCTTCGGTCTCTTGCAGCAAGAGCACCGGGGTTTGGGACTGGAGGTCAACGCGCACAGCCCGCAGCCGGACTTCGACCATAGAACAGAATGTAGCGCCGCCGGCCGGAAAGTTGCCGGGCGCCTACCCGCCGAAGAGCTGCCGGAGTTCCCTTCTCAACAGGGCGGCTCGCAGACTCTGGCCGAGTCGGGCCAGGTCAGCCGACGTATCGACGGCCCGCTGCCGGGCCTCCGGGTTGCGCTGGCGGAGGAGGGGGGTGACGACCTGCTCCACGAGTCCGAGCTCCCGCTCGGCGGCATTGCGGTAAAGGCGCAGGTGGCGTGGCTCGATGCCGTACCGACTGAATTCGGCGGCCAGCTTGGCCACCGTCAGGGCCTCCTCGTCGTAGCAGTGGATCCCCGCCACCTCGGCCGACGTGAGCAGTCCGAAGCCCTCGAGGGCCGCCAGGTCGGTGGCCGAGAGACCGGTGGCCGAGGTCATCTCGTCGGCCGTCAAGCTGACACCCGTGGGGCCGGCGGAGACCGAGAAGCGCTCCGGCGGGCCGCTCGGCGGGTCGTCCCCCGGCCGCTCGGCCGCCCGGGTCGGCGGAGCCGGCGGTGGGGTCGACAGGGCCGGCACCGACGGGGGCGCGGTCGGCCTCGGGGGTGGCACGGGGCGGGGCGGCTCGTTCGTCGCCCGCACCGGGAGCGGGGCGACGCGCTCGGGCGGGCGGGGGCTCGACGGCGCCGGGGTCGAGGGAGCGGGCAGCGACGGGGCCGGCGTCGAGTGGACGACGCCGCCGACCGCGGGCGACATCACCCCGGCCGTCGCCGCCGACGCCGTCGGCGCGGCCGTGAGGGCCGGCTCGCGCGGTGCGGGGCTCGAGAGACCGTTGCTGCGCGCCTCGCGCTCGTGCTGCGCCTCGGCGTGCGACGACCCCGGCCGTGCGGCGGCCGGCTCGCCCGCCGCGGTCGCCGACCGGGCGGGCACCGGCCCGTCAGCCGGCACCCCACCGTCGGGCTCGGCAGCCAGTCGGTCGCGGATGACCTTCAGCGGCAGGAAATTCTCCCGCTGCTGGCGCAACACCCAGCGCAGCCGTTCCACGTCGTGCTCGTAGAACTTGCGGTAGCCCGAAGGCGACCGCTCCGGGTTCACGAGGCCCTGGCTCTCGAGGAAGCGGATCTTCGAGATGGTGACGTCGGGGAACTCCTCCCGGAGGAGAGTCAACACGTCGCCGATCGACAGGTACGTCCGGTTCATCGAGCCCCGCCCCCCTTTGCGGCCTTCGGTCGGCCGCTCCTCGCTCCGGCGCCGCGGCGCCGCCCCCGCCTCGTGGCGAACACCCTGGTCACTCGTCCCCTGCCACCAGGTAGACGAGCTTGAACTTCCCGATCTGGACCTCGTCGCCGCCGCTCAGGACGGCCTCTTCGATCCGCTCCCGGTTGACGTAGGTCCCGTTCAGCGATCCGTCGTCGCGGATCTTCACCTTGCCTTCCTCGGTCCGCTCGAGCTCGGCGTGGCGCCGCGACACCGTGATGTCGTCCAGGAAGATGTCGCTCTCGGGGTGCCGCCCGGCCCGCGTCAGCTGCTGGTCGAGGAGGTACCGCGCCCCGATGTTGGGACCCCGCCTCACGACGAGCACGCCGGGGCCGCGCGGCACGTCGACGAGAGTGACGCCGGGGTCTTCGTCGGCGATCTCCCCGTGGTCGTCCACCGGCTGGAGCGTGACGGTGGCGTCGGACGGCTCCGAGGCCAGTGCGGTCCCGCACGACGAGCAGAAGTTGACGCCGCTCGGGTTGCGGTGGCCGCAGTTGTGACAGAACACGACCCCCACGGTAGCCGGTCCCGCGCGGCGCTTCCCTGGCCCCGAACGCGGCGAGGGGGCGGCGCGGCGACGGCGGTCACCAGGGCGAACGCCACGGGAGGGACCCCGGAGCGGCGCTCAGCTCTCGGTCAGCTGGCGGTACGCGGCCGCCTCGAGCAGCTCGG
>DATGZH010000015.1:0-17514 GCA_035297265.1 Acidimicrobiales bacterium
TGGCCCGTGCATCTCGTGTGCCGCGCACTTCCTCGAGGTGGCGGTGGTCCGGTCGTGACCGGGTCCGCAACTGCGCCGAAGGGGGCCCGCGAGGGGCGGTCGGTGGTGGTCGCCGGGATCGGGAGCGAGTACCGCAGGGACGACGGGGCGGGACCCGCGGTGGCCCGGCAGGCGGCCGATCTCCCCGGTGTGGTCGACGTGGGACCGGCCGTCGATCCCCTCGACCTCCTCGGGCGCTGGGACGACGCCGACCTCGCGGTGGTCGTGGACGCCATCCGCTCGGGGGCCCCGCCGGGTACCGTCCGGGTCGTCGACCTCGACGAAGCGGTGCCGGCACCGGCGCTCTCGACTCACGGCCTCGGCCTCGCCGACGTGCTGCGGCTGGCCCGGACGGTCGGCCGGGCGCCCCGCCGGGTCGTGGTCATCGGCATCGAGGGCGAGGACTTCGGGCGCGGCGAGGGCCTGAGCGACGAGGTGGCCGCGGCCGTGCCCGAAGCGGTGCGGGCCGTCGTCTCGCTGGTGGAGGAGGCACGCTGATGTGTACGAGCCGCCTCCACCGGGTGGTGTCGGACCCCGCGGAGGGCCGCATGGCCGTGGAGGACCTCGACGGGGCCCGCCACGACGTCTCGCTGCTGGCCTTCGACGGCCCGCCGCCCACCCCGGGTGACTGGGTCGTGGTGCACAGCGGCTACGCCCTCGAGGCCGTCGACCCCGACGAGGCGAAGGCGGCGGCGGCCGAGATCAGGGCGGCCTGGGGCGTGGCGGACCGCACGCTGGGCGGCGCGCCGTGAGCGGCCGGGACCTGGGTCGGGGCCTGCCGGGCCTCGTGGTGGCCGGCATCACGGCCGTCGTGAGCGGGGTGGCGGTGTTCGTGAACAGCTACGCGGTGCACAGCGTCCAACCACCGGCCGTGTACACGACGGCCAAGAACCTGGTCGCCGCGTTCCTCCTGCTGCTCGTGAGCGGCGTCGCCGGCTACGTCCGTCAGGAATCCCCCATGGCCGCCCGCTGGATCACCGCCCCCCGCGGCGGGGCCGGGGGATCGCTCGGGCCGACGGCCCGGGTGATGGCCGCGCTGTACGTGGGCGTGGTCGGCGGGGGGATCGCCTTCATCCTCTTCTTCGACGGTTTGGCCGAGAGCGCGGCGACGCCGGCCGCCTTCCTGCACAGCTCGCTCGTCGTCTTCGTGGCCGTGCTCGCCTGGCCGGTGCTCCGCGAACGACCGACGCTCTGGAACCTCGCAGCGATCGTCGCCCTCGTGTGGGGGCAGGCCGCCCTCGCCGGCGGCGTCAGCGGGCTCGCCCTGCGCTCCGGCCAGATGCTCGTCCTCTCGGCCACCTTGTTGTGGGCCGTCGAGGTGGTGCTGGCCAAGCGGCTGCTCGCCGACCTCTCACCCGGCGCGCTGGCCGTGCTGCGGATGGGGGTGGGCTCGGTCGTGCTCGTCGGCTACCTCGGGCTCCACCACGAGCTCCGGCTGCTCGGCTCACTGAGCGGGGAGGCCGTCGGCTGGGTCCTCCTCACCGGGCTCATCCTGGCCGTCTACGTGGCCACCTGGATGACGGCACTCTCGCGGGCGAGAGCCCTCGACGTCACCTCGGTGCTCGTCGGCGCGGCCCTCGTGACCGCCCTCCTTCAGGCGGCCGCGGGCACGAAGGTGCTCCACCCGGAGGGGCTCGGCCTCGTCCTTGTCGCCCTCGGCACTGCGGCCGTCCTCTGGTCGTCCTGGGCCCGTCGACGGGCGGCCACGTGACCGGGGTGGAGACGGCGGCCGGGCCCGTACCCGGCCCGGTGCTCTTCGCCCGCTACGCGTACCCGCCCAACGCCCTCGGCTACTGCGGCCCCGACGACGCCGCGGCCCTCCTCGGCGCGGCCGACGCGGGGGCCACGGGCGAGCTCGCCCATCTCGCCGCCCGCTTCGAGGGCGCCTGGCCCTACCTGCAGCTCATCGCGGGCTGCAACGGGATCGGCGACCCGCTCGACCGTCGGGTGGTCGAGGCCTATTGGGTGGGCAACGCGCTCCTCGGCCAGGTGCCGCCGGGAGCACTGGTGACCTCGCTGACCGAGCGTTTCGAGCGGCGGGCCGGCCGGCAGCTGGAGCCCATCGTGGCCAGCGTGCCGCTCGGCGGCCTGGCCCACCACAGTTTCCACGTCTTCGCCGTCTACCCATGGCTCGGACTGCTGCGGGCCGGCCGGGTGGAGGCGGCCCTCACGGTCCTCGACCGCTGCCGCATCCGCTGGGGCGCGGTCCTCTCGGTGGACGGGGACTGGGCCACCGTCCGCTCAAGGGGGCTCCGGTTCGACGGCTCGCGCCTCTCGCTCGGCGACGAGGAGGTCGAGACGGCGCGCTGCGGTGATGGTGGCGTCTCCCTCGCCCCGCACCTCGAGCCGGGCGACACCGTGTCGCTGCACTGGGACTGGGTCTGCGACCGGCTGACACCGACCGCCCTCTCTCACCTCCGGTCGTGCACCGTGCGCAACCTGGCGGCGGTGAACGCTCTCCCCGCCCCGGGCCCGGCCGTCGCCGCGGAGGCCAGCGGCGACCCGGCGAAGGCCCGCCTCGGACCAGCGGAGCCCTGACCGTCCCGTGCAGCTCGTCACGACCGAGCAGCTGGCGGCGCGGCTGTCCGCGTTGGCCTCCGAGGAGCCCCGCGTGGTCGTGTCGGGCAACTTCGCCACGCCCTGGACGCTCCTCGGCCTGGTCGACCAGGCCCTCGAGCGCTACCGGGCGTTCGTCCTGAACCCCCAACCCGGCTGGCCGTGCCGGCGGGGCGTCATCGTCGAGACCCCCTTCGTCGGGCCGGGGGTCCGCGACGACGAGCATCTCGACTACGTCCCGATGCGGCTCTCCCTCGTCCCCCGCCTCTTCGACTCGCTCCGGCCGCCCGACGTCGCCCTCGTCCACACGAGCACGCCCCGCGGCGGCCGCGTCTCCCTCGGCATCGAGGTCAACATCCTGCCGGCGGCCGTCGAACGGGTCCGAGCCCGTGGCGGGCTGGTGGTGGCCCAGCTCAACCCGGCGATGCCCTACACCCGGGGCGACGCCGAGCTCGACGTCGACCTGTTCGACCTCGGCGTCGAGGTGGAGGCGGCGCTCCCGTCACCGGTCCTCCGGGCTGTCGACGACGACACGGCGGCGATCGGCGAGCGCATCGCCCGCTTCGCCGCCGACGGCGGCACGCTCCAGCTCGGCATCGGCCAGGTGCCCGACGCCGCCACCTTGCACCTGCGAGGCCGGCGTCGCCTCGGGATCTGGTCGGAGATGGTGAGCGACGGGGTGCTCGCCCTCGAGCAGGCCGGCGCCCTCGATCCGGCCCGGCCGCTCGCCGCGTCCTTCCTGTTCGGCTCGCCCGAGCTCTACGACTGGGCAGGCGACAACGACCGGCTCACCATGACTCGCACCGAGACGATCAACGATCCGGGGCGCATCGCCGAACATCCCGGGATGCTGTCCATCAACACGGCGCTCCAGATCGACCTCTTCGCCCAGGCGAATGCCAGCTACCTCGGCCACCGAGTCTACTCGGGCTTCGGCGGCCAGCCCGACTTCGTGGTCGGCGCCCTCCACTCGCCGGGCGGCCACGCGGTGATCGGCCTCCGCTCCTGGCACGACAAGAGCGACACGTCCACCGTGGTGCCCGTCCTGGCGTCGCCCGTCTCTTCGCTCCAGCACTCGGCCGTCGTCACCGAGCAGGGCACCGCCGAGATCTTCGGGCGCAGCCAGCCGGCGCAGGCCCGCCTCCTCATCGAGCAGTGCGCCCACCCCCGGGCCCGAGACGAGCTCTGGCGGGCCGCCCGGCGGCTCGGCCTCGTCCGCCGGTCCGTCGAGGGGGCGCTCGCCGAGGGTCCCGCGGACCATTAGGCGGCGCGGGTGCCCGGCGCACTGCTCACCGACCTCTACGAGCTGACCATGGCGGCCAGCTACCTGAAGCGCGGGATGACCGCACCGGCCACCTTCAGCCTCTTCGTCCGGCGACTGCCGCCCACCCGGCGGTTCCTCGTGGCCGCCGGGCTGGAGCACTGCCTCGCCTACCTGGAGGCCTTCTCCTTCGAGGCCGCCGACCTCGAATACCTGGGCCACCTCGGCTTCGACGACGACACCGTCGCCCGCTTCGCCCAGGTCCGCTTCACCGGCCGCGTGCGGGCCGTGCCCGAGGGTCGCATCGCCTTCGCCGAGGAGCCGCTCCTCGAGGTCACCGCACCGATCGCCGAGGCGCAGCTCGTCGAGACCGCGCTCCTCAACCAGCTGACCTTCCAGACGGCGTTGGCGTCGAAGGCCGCCCGGGCCCGCCTGGCCGCCGACGATCGGATCGAGCTCGTCGAGTTCGGCTTCCGGCGCACGCACGGCACCGAAGCGGGCATGGCGGCGGCGCGCTGCGCCGCCATGGTGGGCTTCGCCGCCACGAGCAACGTCGAGGCGGCCCGGCGGTACGGGCTCGTGGCCGCCGGAACGATGGCCCACAGCTACGTGGAGGCCTTCCCGTCGGAGCTCGAGGCCTTCTCGGCCTTCGGCGCCGACCTGCCCGGCCGGGCGACGTTCCTCGTCGACACCTACGACACACTCGACGGGGTGCGCCACGCCATCGAGGTGATCAACCAACTCGGCCTCGAGCAGGTGGCCGCGGTGCGGCTCGACAGCGGGGACCTCCCGGCGCTCGCCCGCGCCACCCGGGGCCTCCTCGACGAGGCCGGCCTCGCCTCGGTGCAGATCTTCGTCTCCGGCGGCCTCGACGAGATGGATCTCGCCCGGTTCGTGGCCCAAGGGGTGCCCGTCGACGCGGCGGGCCTCGGCACCCGGCTCGGCGTGGCGGCCGACGCCCCGTACCTCGACAGCGCCTACAAGCTCGTGGCCTACGGCGGGCGACCGGTCGTCAAGCTGTCGGAGGGCAAGGCCTCCCTCCCCGGGGCCAAGCAGGTCTTCCGGGGACCGGGGCTCGACGACGTGCTGGCGCTCGCCGACGAGGCGGTCCCGGCGGGGTCCGAGCCGCTCCTCCTCGAGGTGATGGCCGGTGGCCGACGCCTGCGGCCCCCGGGTACGGCCGGCGATACCCTGGCCGCCGCCCGGCAGGTCTTCGAGGCGGACCTGGCCGAGCTTCCCCGGGCGGCCCGGGGTCTCGACCAGGGACCCGGGCCCGCCGCCACGCTCAGCCCGGCGTTGCGCCAGCTGACCGGCGAGGTCCGGGCAGCCGCCGGCCAGGACCACGGGGGGAAGACGACCAAAGGCCCTGTCCCCGCCGGACCCGAGGGGTGAGACTGGGGCAACGACGACGATGATCTTCCAAGACCGTGCCGACGCCGGCCGCCAGGTGGCCGAGCGACTGGGCCACCTGTGCGGGAACGACGTGGTGGTGCTCGGCCTGCCGCGCGGCGGGGTGCCGGTGGCCTTCGAGGTGGCCAAGGCGCTCGGGGCGCCGCTCGACGTGATCGTCGTCCGCAAGCTCGGGGTGCCGTTCCAGCCCGAACTGGCCATGGGCGCCATCGGGGAGGACGGCGTCCGCATCACGAACGAGGTCGTCGTGCGGGGGGCCGGCATCGGCCCCGAGGCCTTCGGCGAGGTCGAGCAGCGCGAGCGGGCCGAGCTCGAACGCCGCGTCCGGCTCCTTCGTCGGGGACGGGCCCGGGTGTCCCTCGAGGGCCGCACGGCCGTCGTGGTGGACGACGGCATCGCCACCGGGTCGACGGCCCGGGCGGCGTGCCTGGTGGCCCGGGCCCACGGGGCCGCTGCCGTGGTGCTCGCCGCGCCCGTCGGCGCCCAGCGGTCCATCACCGAGCTCGAGGCGGTGGCCGACGAGGTCGTCTGCGTGGAGACGCCCGTCTCCTTCTTCGCCATCGGCGAGTGGTACGACGACTTCCGCCCCACGACCGACGAGGAGGTCGTCCGGCTGCTCGAACGGTCGCTGACCGGAGCGACGGACCAAGACGACGAGCCGCGTGCGGTGGCGGACCAACCACGCCCGGCCGTCGACGAGGACGTCCGCCTCCCTGTCGAGGGGGCCGAGCTCTCCGGGCATCTCGTCGTCCCCGACGGTTGTTCGGCCGTCGTCGTCTTCGTCCACGGGAGCGGGAGCAGCCGCCACAGCCCCCGGAACCGCTACGTGGCGGCCGAGCTCCAGCAGCGGGGTCTCGGCACGCTCCTCTTCGATCTGCTCACCACGGAAGAGGAGCTCAACCGGGCCAACGTCTTCGACATCTGTCTGCTCGCCTCTCGCCTCGTCGAGGTCACGGCTTGGCTGGAGAAGCACCCGGCGACGGCCGGTGCCCGTCTCGGGTACTTCGGAGCGAGCACCGGCGCCGGGGCCGCGCTCTACGCGGCGCCCGAGACCGACGTGGCGGCGGTCGTCTCGCGCGGCGGTCGACCGGATCTGGCGGCCGAGCATCTCGCCCTCGTCCGGGCGCCGACCCTGCTCCTCGTGGGCGGGCGCGACGAGGCCGTCCTCGAGCTCAACCGACGGGCAGCCGAGCAGCTCCGCTGTGAGCACCGGATCGAGGTGGTGCCGGGGGCCACCCACCTCTTCGAAGAACCCGGCGCGCTCGCCCAGGTGGCTCAACGCGCCGGCGACTGGTTCGTGCGCTACATGCCCCCCGAGCCGGCCCCCTGAACGGGACCACCCCCAGACGGCGCCCTGCGCCGTGGGCCACAGTGGTGACTTTGTCCCCTATCGCCACGGGCGCCGCCGCAGCGAGGCTGAAGTGGTGCCCTACCGGCACGTTGGACGAGAGCGAAGGGCGACGGGAAGATGGTGGAAGCCGAAGAAGTCAGGAAGAGGATCGACCGCCTCATCACGAAGAGCCAGGACGAGGTGTTGGCGGCGAGCCGCCGGCTGTCGCGCGAGATCACCCGCGAGGCTAGCCGCATCGTCCCCCCGCTCTCGGCCGACATGACGAGGCTCGTGGACGAGATCTTCGACTTCACCGAGCGCGTGCTCGACGGGCAGCGCAAGATGGTCCGAGACGTGCTCAGCACGATCGACGAGTCCGGACCCGGCCACCGCCTGCGCCAGCGTCACGCCACCAAGGCGGCGAAGAAGGCGACGAAGAAGACGGCCAAGCGGGCTCCGGCCAAGAAGGCGACAGCCAAGCGGACGCCGGCCAAGAGAGGGGCCAAGGGGGCGCCAGCCAAGACGACCGGGACGCGTCAGACCGCCGGTTGAGGTCCCGGTAGCGCCGGCCGGTCAGCAGAGGGGCACGATGCGATAGCCCCGAGAGCGGGCTGCCGTGATGATCGTGGGGAGCGCTGCGACCGTCTGGGACCGGTCGCCCCCACCGTCGTGCAGGATCACGATGGCGCCGGGATGCAGCGCTGACAGCACCCGCTGCGCGACCACCTGGGCGCCCGGACGCAGGTAGTCCGACGGGTCGACGTCCCAGAGCAGCTCGGCGAGGCCCCGCGAGGCGAGCTGGGTGAGGACTGCCCCGTCGGTGTCCCGTAGGGGGGTCGGAGGCACGACACCGGCCGGAAGGAGATGCTCGAGAGCAACTGGTCGTTGCGGTCCACCTCACCCCCCCAGCCGCTCGGGGGCAGCCCGGTCAGGCGCACGTGGTTCCACGTGTGGTTCACGAGGGCGTCGCCGGCGAACACCTCGGCCCGGAGCAGGTCGGGGTGGGCGGCGCCCTCGTCGCCCACGATCTCGAAGCTGGCCCGCACGTGGTACTGCGCCAGCACCTGGAGGATCTGCGGCGTGTACTGGGGGTTCGGTCCGTCGTCGAACGTGAGGGCCATGACTTTCTCGCCCCGCCGGTAGGGGGAGTCGGGGAGGTCGAAGAGGTTGTGCACCACCTGCCCGGGAACGGGCCGGGCAGGGCCGGGGAGGAGCCACAGGCCCCGACCGTCCGGGGAGGCGGCGAGCGCGACCACCGGCTCGGCCGTCAGCTGACCTCCGGCCGACCCCACATAGGGCGCGTCCCCGAACGCGAACACGCCGCCGTCGGCACTCGCCAGCCAGTAGCCCGAGCCGTCGGGGGTCGTGGCCATGCTCACCACCGAGCCGAGGAGCGGCTTCCCCGCCATGGAGCCGGCGAAGGGGGCGTCGCCGAACGCGAACACCCCGCCGTCCGCCGCCACCAACCAGTAGCCGCCACCGTCGGGGGTGGCCGCCATGGCCACGATCGGCGCCTGCAGGTCGAAGGAGCCGGCCGAGCCGGCGAAGCGGGCGTCACCGTAGGCGAACACTCCCCCGTCGGCCGCGGCCAGCCAGTAGCCCCGATCGTCGGGCGTCACGGCCATGGCCACGATCGGCGCCCGCAGCGAGAGGGCACCTGCCGACCCGGCGAACTGGGCATCGCCGAAGGCGAACACGCCACCGTCGACCGCAGCCAGCCAGTAGCCGCCGCCGTCGGAGGTGGCCGCCATGGCCACGATCGGCCCCTGCAGGTCGAAGGCGCCGGCCGAGCCGGCGAAGCGGGCGTCGCCGAACGTGAAGACGCCGCCGTCCGACGCGGCCAGCCAGTAGCCGCCGCCGTCGGAGGTGGCCGCCATGGCCACGATCGGCGCCTCGAGGACCTGCCCCGCCTTCGAGCCGTAGCTCAGGGCGTCGCCCAGCGGGACCGGCTGGCCTGGAGCCGGTGGCGCCGACGCCGCGCCGGTCGACGGCCGAATGAGGACGGCGACCGGCAGCAACGAGCCGGTACCGAGGACGGCGATCAGGACGAGACGACGCAAGGTGGACGGTCCGCACGTGCCGGCCGACGGGCCTCGACACGGCTCGCCTCGACGTCGGCTGGGTCGAGACCCTCGAGGTAGGTGGTCTCCACCACTGCGGCGCCGCACGGCGGTTGCCTCGTCAGTTGCCGTTGGAGGAGTCGAGCACCTGGGCCCCGGCGGCCGCGGCTTCCCGCAGCGCGGCCTCGCTGCTCTCGGGATGGACGCCGGCGCAGAGCGCGACCGGGATGACGACTTCGTAGCCACGGGCGAGCCCGTCGAGGGCGGTGGCCCGGACGCAGTAGTCCGTGGCCAGTCCGGCCACCACGAGACGGCGGATCTGCCGCTCGTGCAGCCATTCGTCGAGCGTGGTGGAGCCGTCGGAGGCCAGCACGGCCTCGAAGGCCGAGTACGCCGCCGTCGTCTCCCCCTTGTGGAACTCGGCCTCGACGTAGGCGTCGATCTCCTGGGCCACTACCGGGTGCACGTTGGCTCCGGTCGTGCCGGCGACGCAGTGATCGGGCCAAGTCTCGACGAAGTCGGGGGCGGATCCCGTGGTGGAGGCGAAGTGCGGTCCGGGAGCGACGTGCCAGTCCCGCGAGTGGCATCGGGCCCCGTAGCACCCGTGGTCGAGCCGGAGGTGCTCGGCCACCCGGGCGAGCACCGCCTGTCCGCCGGCCACACCGAGCGCGCCACCCTCGACGAAGTCGACCTGCGGATCGACGACGATGAGCGCCGTCTCGCGTCCTGCACCGAGGTCGGTCGCCCGGGGCACATGCACCGTTCCATTATCGCCTGGTCGACCCCGGACGAACCCGGGGCCTCCGCCCCGCCCGGTCGGACGCTACGGTGACCCGGTGCACGAGCCCGGTTCGCTCCTCGCGTCGGGTCGAGACGCCGACATCTTCGAGTACGGGCCGACGACGGTCCTCCGGCGGTCCCGCAAGGGACGGTCCCTGGCCAACGAGGCGCACGTGATGACCTACGCCCGAGCCGCCGGCTACCCGGTGCCCGCCGTCGAGGAGATCAGTGACGACGGCACGGACCTCGTGATGGAGCGGGTCACCGGTCCCTCGATGCTGAGCGTCCTCGGCCGGCGCCCCTGGTCCCTCGACGGCAACGGGGCGATCCTCGCCGATCTCCACCTGCGCCTGCACGACATCGCCGCCCCCGACGGAGTCGGGGCGGGACCTGGGCAACCTGGTGATCGGCTGCTGCACCTCGACCTGCATCCGCTCAACGTGCTGCTCTCGCCCCGAGGACCGGTCGTGATCGATTGGACGAACGCCTGTCGGGGCGTCGGGGCGACCGATGTGGCGCTGACCTGGGTCCTCATGATGTCGGCCGCCATACCGGCTGGGCGGCTGGCCGCCGCCGTGCTGGGCCGGGCCCGCTCGCTCTTCGTCAGACGCTTCGTCGGGCACTTCGATCGGGAGGCGGTGGCGGCGGAGCTGGCCAGCGTCGTCGCCTGGAAGGTGCACGACCCCCATATGTCAGCGGCAGAGCAGGCGGCAATGTGGCGGCTCGCCGCGTCCGAGGGCGCGGCCGCGCAGCCGTAGCGATCGGCGACTCAGGGCACGCCGATGACGAAAACGATCCCCCTCGGGGTCTGGTTGTCACCTCCCGACTGGGACGACGGGCCAACCGGGTCGCCCGCTCCCTGTTGCAGAGCCGAGTGACCTGGGCGGACGTCATGATCGGCTTGCTAGCGTCCTTCGAAGAGATGCAGGAGGTGGTCTCCGCCTTCCGAGCGTCGACCGAGCGAGGCGCATGATGACCGTCGGCAACCGTCACCTCACCAGTTCCGCGAAGCCCGGCCCGGAGCGAGATCGACCGAAGGCCCCCGCTCCCCCGCCTCCCCCCCGGTGGCGGTCGTGGCTGCTCCTCGCCGGTGTGGTCATCACCGCGCTGCTGTTCCTGACCCCCCGCATGGGCGGCAAGCCGACTGAGAACTACACCTATTCCAAGTTCCTCTCGGAGGTCAGCGCCGGTGGCGTGAAGACGGCCTCCATCAACCCCAACGGTGGGATCACAGGGGAGCTCAAGAACGGCGACAACTACACGAGTCAGATCCCCACGGCGATCGACGACCAACAGCTGGCCCCGACCCTGAAGGAGCACGACGTCACGATCACCGGCGTCGGGGCGTCGTCCAGCGTCCTCACGACCATCCTCTCCTTCCTGCCGCTCTTGCTCTTCATCGGGGTGTTCCTCTGGCTCGGTCGCAGCACGAGACGCCAGCTGGCCGGTGGGATCATGGGCTTTGCCGGCTCGCGGGCCAAGGTCTACGACGAGGACCGCCCGACGACCAGGTTCTCCGACATCGCTGGCTACGAGGGGGCCAAGCAGGAGGTCGCCGAGGTCGTCGACTTCCTCCGGCGCCCGGAGCGGTACACCCGGGCCGGCGCCGTCGGACCCCACGGCGTGCTCATGGTCGGCCCGCCCGGTACGGGCAAGACCCTCATGGCCCGGGCGGTGGCCGGCGAGGCCGAAGTGCCCTTCCTGGCGCTCACGGGTTCGAGCTTCGTCGAGTTGTTCGTCGGCGTCGGTGCCTCCCGGGTCCGCGACCTGTTCGCCGACGCCCGCAAGCGTGCGCCGTCGATCATCTTCATCGACGAGATCGACGCCATCGGCCAGCGGCGGGGCGGATCCATCGTCTCGAACGACGAACGCGAACAGACCCTCAACCAGCTGCTGGCGGAGATGGACGGCTTCGACCCTGCGACCAGTGTGGTCATCATGGCCGCGACGAACCGCCCCGAGATCCTCGACCCGGCGCTGCTCCGACCCGGACGCTTCGACCGGCAGGTCGAGATGCCTCTCCCGAACCAGGCCGAACGCACCGCCATTCTGCACGTCCACGCTCGGGAAAAGCACCTCAGCAAGGACGTCGACCTGAGCATCGTCGCTCGCGGCACCCCGGGGTTCTCCGGGGCGGATCTGGCCAACTTGATCAATGAGGCGGCCATCGTCGCCGTCCGGCACGATCGAGAAGTCATCCACCAATCCGATATCGACGAAGCACGGGACCGGCTCCTCCTCGGACGAAGGGATAGCTCCAATGCCCTCCTGCCCCAGGAGAAGCACTCCGTGGCGGTCCATGAGACGGGCCACGCCCTCGTGGCCTTGCTCTCCGAGCACGCCGACCCCGTGGCCAAGGTGACGATCCTCCCGGCCGGCCAGGCCCTCGGGGTCACCCAGCAGCTCCCGCTCGACGAGCGCCACCTTTACCCGGAGAGCTACCTCCTCACCTCCCTCGCCGTCCGACTCGGCGGACGGGCGGCCGAAGTACTCATCCTCGGGGAAGCGTCGACCGGAGCGTCCAGCGATCTCAGCGGCGCGACGGACCTAGCGACCCGGATGGTGCGTGACTGGGGACTGTCGCCGCGGGTCGGCCCCGTGAGCTACGGATCGGAGTCCGGCTACCTCAACGGCTCAGGGTCCTTCCAGCCTCGGCCCTACGCGGAGGAGACACAACGAGCTATCGACGAAGAGGTCAGCCGGCTGCTCAGCCAAGCGGAGAACACGGCAAACGGGATCCTCTCGGACAATCGGCCAGCGCTCGACGCGGTCGTCGCCGTCCTGCTCGAGAAGGAGACGATCAACGGGGACGAGTTGGCCGACATCGTGCGGCACGCCGGCAGCACTATTCCACCGTCACCCAATGGCAACGGAGTGATGCCTTCACAAGAGGCGCAGCCGGAGTCCGTCATTCCTCGTTGAGTACGACGCCCAGCTCACCAAGGCGCTCGCTCCGTTGCCCGCGCTGGGCTCCCCGTTCCGGCCGACGATTCCGAGCCATCGGAAGACCTCGAGGGCCGCTACCGACGCACTGAGTCATCTCTGCGGCGCCAGACGTTGCTTGCTTCTGGAGCGCAATGTCACACTCACCCAGTTTGAGCTGCTAATCCCTAGGTGAGTGCTGGTTTCGATTGTCCGTCGAAGTACCGACAATTGCTGCTTGCAGTCGCTGAATATCGCTCAGCGTGGTAGGACCGTTGCCCGGGCGTCAGGCCGATGGCCGGAGGTCTCGCTCCCCTCCCTAGGCGGTGACAGCCGTCGTGGACGTCGTGGTGGCAGGAGTGACGGAGGAGTACATCTTGGCGACGTTCACGTCCTCGCTGTCCTTCTGGGTAAGAAGCGCGTCGTCGGTGAGATCGAGGACCAGGACATCGGGGTTGTCGATCGGTGACTTGAACGCGACGTAGTAGGTCATCTGGAGGATGTGAGGGGCCGTCGTCCTCGGATAGCAAACGAACCCCTTCGCGATCATGTTGTTGTCGCCAACCGTCACGGCCGTCGAGCACGACGACGACGTGGCCCCTTGGACTTGGAGCCGCGTCGGAATCAAGATCTCAGAGACCACCTGCGATGCGTTCTGCGAGGCTGAAGCCTGGAGATATCCGATCTTCACGCTTTCGTCCGGGTGGCCGGCGTGGTCGAGAACGATCGCCGCAGTATCCGAAAGCTGGCTGTTCTCAGTCCAACCCTGCGCCGTAGTCAGGCATAGAGCTTCGTTACAGACGCGGTGTGGAGCGAGCGCCGCCGTGTTGCTCGTTGTCGTCGTGCTCTTGTGCGCTGAAGTAGCCGGCGGAGCGTGGTGCGTCGTCAGCGCTGCCGCCCGTCCTCCGGAAGTGCTGTGGTGGGTCGCCAGAACGATCACGCCGACCACGATGGCAGCAAGCACGATCGCCACGGCTCCAAGAAGAATGGGACGCTTGGTTCCGCCTCTCTTCTCGCCACCTGCTCCCTCGCTTCGGTCGATAGGGGTGCCTTGGTCGGCAGGAGCATGCGCCGCCAGGTGGGCGCTGGCGACCTCGGCTCGCACCTGTTCGTGCGTGGCCAGGTCCGCCAGTTCCGTTGCGTCGGCCATCGCCGCGCCGCGAGCCACGACCGTCTTCGGCTCATCGAGCATCTGGACCTTCGGCCCGAATCGCTCGGTCACCATGCGTTGGACGAGCGGTATCCGGCTCGAGCCTCCAGCGAGGTAGATGCCCGCGAGCTCGTCCACCGTCGTACCCGCGTCGCGGATCGTGCGTTCGAGCTCGTCCAGCGTCTCGTCGATGCGAGGCCGAATGAAGTCCTCGAAGTCGGCACGGGTCACGCGCAGCATGGCATCGAGCGGTGCAGGAGCGGCGATCGTCCATTCCGGTCTGACCGACAGCGCCTCCTTAGCCTCCCGGGCCTGGCGTCGCAGTTCGAGGCGGATTCGGCGCGCTTCACGATCGGTTCCTGCAGAGACGGTCTCCCAGGTCTCCTCATCGAGTTGGGAGCCGAGTATCTGGAAGACGCCCTCGTCGAAGTCCTCCCCGCCGAGATCGGGAATGCCACCCGGGCGGCCGAGCAACTGGAAGCCCTCTTCTCGACGCACGAGGACCGTCGTGTCGAACGTGCCGCCACCCAGGTCGTAGACAGCAAGGGGTGTCCCCGGCTCGATCTCATGGCGGGCGAAGAAGCGCGCCGCCGCGACAGGTTCTGAGACGAACGTGGGGTCGGGCAATCTCGCCAGTGCCGCAGCCTCCGCCATGGTGCGCACGTACACGCCGTCGATCGCCCAACGGGCCGGGTGAGTCAGGCGGATGGCACTAGGGACTTGCCCACCGCGTGAGCGGGTGGCCTCGTCGGCAACCGCCTTCATCACCTCCGAGACGGCCTTGATCACCTGCACAGGCTCTCCGCCGAGCAAGAAGATCCCGTCTCCAAGGCGTCGCTTGGGGTTGCGCTCCAGACGATCCGGCATGCTCGGGGCTTGGAGTTCGGCCAGCTTGCCCACCACCAGGTTGCCGGTCGGGTCCGATAGAACCGCAGAGGGCATCCGGGTCTCACCATTGACGAGGACGACCTCAGTCTCCTCTCCGAACCGCATGACTGCGCAGGTGTAGGTCGTGCCGAAGTCGATGGCGAGTGTCCAGTCAGCCATCAATTCACCGCGATCAGAGCGTCGCCTAGAGATCCAATGTCGCGCCGCGGAGTATGTCTGGTGCCCACCATGCTCATGGTCCTCCGGCCTCCCGGAGATTACGCTCCAGAGCTTCTTCGAAGTAGGACTTCGGCGTGGGATTGGACTGCCACGAGCGCGTTGCCTCGTCGAACGTCATCTGGGACTGCATGCGCTCGGCCTGCCACTGGGGCAGCTTGTCCCAGTACTCGGGATCGGAGTTCGCGAGGCGCTCGACCTCGCGAAGCCCGTCGGCGTAGCGATCGTAGGCAGCGTCGAGCATCTCGCGATTGCCGAACTCGGAGGCCCGGGTCATCGCATCTCCCGGGAACCGCTCGCTCGTGCCCGAGATCCGTTCGAGAATGTCCTGAGAGGAGTTCGCCTGATAGGCAGGCTGATTGGCGTCGGTCCACACCTGGGGCTCGGGACCCATGACCTCCTCGTAGTTCGGGGGCCGAGTGTCCATCGTGGCGGGGTCCCAACCCTCCGGCGCTGGGTTGGCGCCGAATCCAGCATCCGCGCCTCCGCCCGCGGGACCCGCTCCTTCGCGAAGTCCGCCGCCTGCGCCAGCAGGCTCGGCCGGCTGGACCGGAACCTGAGGCTGCGGTGGCTCGATGATCTGAGTCTGATCGGGTGATGCTGCTGCTCCCCCACCACCGGCGTCCGCGGCAGGCTGGGTCCCGGGTGCAGTTGGTGCCGGCTCGGTGGGTGCCGGAGGCGGTGGCTCGGCCGGCCCAGGGGGTGCGGCGTCCGGGGGCGGTTGGATCTGGGTGGGGGTCTCCTCGGGGCCCGAGATCCTCGTGGGCGCGGACTCGTCGAGCACTTCGGTCCGAGCGCCCCTGAAGCCATCGGGATTCGACTCGGCCGTCGGCACGCTCTCGGGCGTACCGCCGGGGCTCGTCCCGAAGGTTTCCTCGGGTGAGAGCCGAACTGTCGGGTCCGTGCTCGGCGGAGGGTTCCCTTCGGCTGGGGAGAACGTGGGCTCCTCGGGCACGTCCCGGTAGTGGACGCGTTCACCAGGCTCAAATCGGTCGATGCGCTGGGTTTGCGCATTGCGAAACTCATCGGAGCCCGGCTGTGGTTGGGATGGCCCCTCGACACCTTCTGGCGGCCCGACCTGTGTGGGCGTCTCGGCCGGCCCAGGGGGTGCGGCGTCCGGGGGCGCCTCTATTTGCGTCGGGGTGTCGACAGCCGCCACGGGTTCGGGTGCAACCGGCTCGACGGGTGGGGCGACCGGCTCGACTGGTGGGGCGACCGGCTCGACTGGTGGGGCGACCGGCTCGACTGGTGGGGCCACCGGCTCGACGGGTGGGGCCAGGGGCTCAGCCGGTCCAGCCGGCGGCGCCTCTCCAGGCGGTGCGGAGCCCGAGACGGCGCCAGCCACCATCTCTACGGCCTTGCCGGTCACCGCTTGGAAAAGCGCGTTCCCCGCGACGTTGCACGCGTCGTCCTGGAACGACTGAGGGTGCGCAGAATAATAATCGACCTTCTGTGACAACTCATCGCCAACGACGCCTGGCAGCTCGCTGATGGTGGACGCAATATCGGTGCTCGGATCCTTCAGAATGTCGACGACCTGACCGATCGACGACTCGTGCCAAGCCTGCTGGACCATGGGCAGCAGTTGATCGGTCGTCATACCCGAGACGAGCGCCTTGGCCTGATCCGGCAGGTTCGACGCCGTGTCGATAACGGAGCTCACCGCGACGTCGGCCGCCTTGAACATCGCGTCCCCGGTCTTCTGGAATGTGGTGGCGATGCTTTCGCGCCAGTTGGCGTTCATCAGCGACTGCTTGAAGCCATCGGCCCACGTGTCCGCACCCGAGTCCGTGGGATTCGGAGGGGGCGTTCCATCGCCCAGAACCACGCTCGCGATGAGTTGCTTTCCCTGGTCCCACAGCGACGGCTGAGGGTCAGCGGGCGGCGGCGGTACGGGCGCACCCGAAGGATCACTGATCTGACGATCCGCGACGCGATATGTCTGGTTGTTTGCCGGGTTGTACCAAGTCGGGCCCCACTGGGTGTAGTGGGCATTTGTCGCTGGGTCAAACCACTGGTTCTTCGCGGGGTCCCACTTCAGATCACCGATCGGCAAGCCGGTCGGCCCGGTTGCGGGAGGAGGCGGAGCGTTTGCGGGCGGCACCGGGTTGGCTGGCGGAGCCGGTGCGGGCTGTGCATTCGGATCGGGTGACGGTGCCGCCGGGGTGGGATCGGCCGGAGCTTGTGGCTGCTGGGCCTGCTGAGCGGCACCGACGCCCGCAGCTCCGGCCGTCAGGGTGCTGATCAGCGTGGGGTCGAAGACCTGGTTCGGGCCGATCGAAGGCTTGTCCTCACGGGACGTCCCTGGCTCAGAAGGGGAAAGCCCCAAGTCCTGCAGGATCGGAGCGATGGGGTCCTCCGCCCTCGGTCCGCCAGTCGGTGAAGGCCCCGTTGTGGGTCCACCAGTCGGCCCACCGGTCGGTGAAGGCCCTGCTGTGGGTCCGGCGGTCGGCCCGCCCGTGGGTGAGGGACCAACAGTCGGTCCGGCGGTCGGCCCACCGGTCGGTGAAGGCCCTGCTGTGGGTCCGCCGGTCGGTCCGCCTGTCGGTGAAGGCCCTGCTGTGGGTCCGGCAGTCGGCCCGCCCGTGGGTGCGGGACCAGCAGTCGGTCCGGCGGTCGGTGAAGGCCCTGTCGTGGGTCCGGCGGTCGGCCCGCCCGTGGGTGAGGGACCAGCAGTGGGTCCGCTAGTTGGTGAAGGCCCTGTTGTGGGTCCGCTGGTCGGTCCCCCTGTGGGTGAAGGCCCTGTTGTGGGTCCGCTGGTCGGTCCACTAGTTGGTGAAGGCCCTGTTGTGGGTCCGCTGGTCGGTCCGACCGTCGGTGAGGGCGGTCCTGGGCTTGGCGCCGGTGGCGGTCCTGGGCTTGGCGCCGGTGGCGGTCCTGGGCTTGGCGCCGGTGGCGGTCC
>DATGZH010000016.1:0-68391 GCA_035297265.1 Acidimicrobiales bacterium
GCACCGTGACCCTCCCGGCGACGACCTGCATCCCCGCCGCCACCGCCCTGGCCGGGGGGAGCTACGCGGTCAGCGCCACCTACAACGGCGACACCCAGTTCACCCCGTCGACCTCGGCCCCGACCGGGTTCACCGTGGGCGCCACCGCCACCGCCACCAGCCTCGTCCTCTCGTCGGCGAGCGTCCTCTACGGCACGAGCCCGGTGTTCACGGCCCAGGTGAGCTCGGCGGCGGTGGGGTCGCCGACGGGAACGGTGACCGTCGAGACGTATCTCAGCGGGTCGCCGGTCACGCTGTGCACCGTCACGCTGCCCGCGACGACGTGCAGCGGGACCGGACTGGCCCTGCCGGTGGCGGCTTCGCCCTACTCGGTGCTGGCCGTCTACTCCGGCGACGCCAGTTTCCTCGGATCGACCTCCCCGTCGCAGAACCTGACCGTCACGCAGGAGCAATCGTCGACCACCGTGCTCTCGCTCACGCCGAACAGCGCCGCCTACGGCAACGAGAGCTCCGTCGGCTTCAACGTGACCGTGCAGCCCGAAACGGCGGGTACGCCGACCGGCACGGTGACACTGCAGACCACCGTCGGCGGCAACGTCGTGTCGCTATGCACGGCCACCCTGAGTGGCGGCGCCGGGAGCTGCACGACCGGCGAGTCGGCCCTCGCGGCGTCGGCCAACCCGTACGCCGTGACGGCCGTCTACGGTGGCGACAGCAACTTCTCCGGCTCCACCTCGACCGCGACGAACCTCACGATCACCCGGGCCACCACGACGACCCAGCTGCAGGTGGTTCCGGCGACGGTGACCTACGGTGACCTCGCGACGGAGGTCGTGACGGCCACGGTCGACCCGCAGTTCACCGGTACGCCGACCGGCACGGTCACGATCACGTCCGGGGCCACCACGTTGTGCACGGTCACTCTGATCGGCGGCACCGGCACGTGCTCGCCGGCGGCCGGCGTCCAGTTGCCGACCGGGACCCATGACGTCACGGCCACCTACGGTGGCGACACCAACTTCGGCGTCTCGAGCCACACCGACACCGGTAGCCTGACCGTCAACGGGGCCTCCTCGACGACCGAGGTCGGTGTGGCGCCCTCGACGGTTCCGTACGGGGCCGAGAGCACGGCGACGTTCTCAGTGACCGTGGTACCGGAGTTCAGCGGCGTACCCACGGGCGCCGTCACGCTGACGGTCGGCTCCACCACGCTGTGCGTGGTGACCCTGGCCGGCGGCTCGGGCACCTGCTCGCCGGCCAACGCCGCGCTGGGCGCAGCAGTGTCGCCCTACACCGTGACCGCCGCGTACTCCGGCGATGCCAACTTCACGGCCTCGGCGGGCGCGACGTCGCTCACGGTGGCCCAGACCGCCGCCAGCCTGTCGGTCACGTCGGGCACGAATCCCTCGTTCCCGGGCCGACCCGTCACCTTCACCGCGCCCGTGACGACCGGCCAGGGACTTCCCGCCCCGACCGGGACGGTCACTTTCACCGAGGGTGCGGTCACGCTGTGCTCCGCCGTCCCGCTGGTCGCCGGGCAGGCGGTCTGCACGGCGACGCTCCCCATCACGCCCACGCAGACCATCGACGCCGCCTACTCGGGTGACAGCACCTTCGCCGCCACCTCCACGACCTACGTCCAGCACGTCGAGCACGGCTACTGGACCGTGGCCAAGGACGGTGGCGTCTTTGCCTTCGGCCAGGCCCAGTTCTACGGCTCAATGGGCGGCAAGCCGCTCAACGAGCCGGTGGTCGGCATCGCCAGCACGGGAGACGGCGGCGGCTACTGGCTGGTGGCCTCCGACGGGGGCATCTTCAACTTCGGCGATGCCGGCTTCTACGGCTCGACCGGGTCGATGATGCTCAGTTCCCCGATCGTTGCCATGCAGCCGACGCCTGACGGCAAGGGCTATTGGTTGGTCGCCCGCGGCGGGGGCGTCTACGCATTCGGCGACGCCGGTTACTTCGGTTCGATGAGCGGCAAGCCTCTCCCCCAGCCGATCGTGGGGATGGTCGCCACCGCGGACGGCAAGGGCTACTTCCTCGTCTCGTCCAACGGCGCGGTCTACGCCTTCGGCGATGCTCAGTACGAGGGTTCGACTGGGTTCAGCTCCATGAGTCCGGTCGTCGGCTTGGCGGCGACGCCCAGCGGGGCCGGGTACTGGCTGGCCACGTCCAACGGCGGTGTGGCCAACTTCGGTGACGCCCGGTCGTTCGGGCCGACGTCGAGCCAGCAGCTGAACAATCCTGTCGTCGGCATAGGGGCGACCTCTGACGGTGGCGGCTACTGGCTCGTGGCGGGCGACGGCGGCGTGTTCGCCTACGGGGACGCCATCTTCGACGGGTCGACGGGCAATCTGGTGCTCAACTCGCCGATGGTCAGCATCGCCGACATCTGAGCTGCCACGGGTGCTTCGGGTCGGTCGCCGAGCATCGCCTTCCGCGCCGAAGCAGGGCCACCGGGGTGGGACGCTGGACTGATCAGGTGGGAGGCGGGCCCCGCCTACGAGAGGCTCCCGTCACCCTTGCGGCCGCCCCGGTCCTGAGGGGCCCCGCTCGAGCTGCCAGACGAGCGGCCCGAACAGCATCGACTTGCAGGTCCGTCGACTGACGACGTGCGTGACGAAGGTCACGGTTCTGACCGCGTGCATGTGTCAAAGATTGTCGAAGACCGCCAAGTTGAAGAGGGGCGCAATGGATGGGTTGGATGCAGGGTTCGCTCCGCTGTGCGCGTTGATCGGCGTGGCGTTGATCGTGTTTGGCCTCTTCCCCGGGGCCAAGGTGAAGTTTGCACCCGTCGAGCTTCCGCGGCTGACCGGTGTGTGGCAGCGGGGCGCGGCGATCGCCTTCGGCGCCCTGATCGTGGTGACAGGACTCGTGCTCGCCGTCCTGGCTGGACAACCAAAGTCGACCCCGGCGATCCCGCCGACGACTACAAGGACCACGACATCGCCGAACATGTTCGAGCAGAACCGTCTGTACCGTCTTCCAGGCTCGTCTTCTACCGACCTTCCTGTTCAAGCCATCAATCAGACACAGAACGAGAACAACTGGAATCCCGATGCTCTGTGGGTCGATTACCAGACCGGTCTACCCGTGCTCAATGCGAACGTCCCCGTCTCCTCTCAGCTGATGCAGATCGTCGCGGCGTTCGACGGCTCACCCAGTCGGCTCATCTCGTGGGCCGATCACCATCTCGAACCGGACAGCGCGTGAATTTGGCCACTCATCGGCACTCCGGCCGGTCGAGGTTGGCTGGGGCTCCGTCAGGCGGCCAAGAGCCGAGGCGGGACGTCGATGCCCGTCGACGACCTCGTCACCTGCGGCTTCGCTTCAGAGCCGACCTGGCCACAGCGCCGTTGAGATCCTTCTCCTGAGCCGGAGTCAGGCTCTCCTTCGGCTCCAGACAGCCGTTCGACGGCGGATCACAGGAGCCGTGCGTGAGTACGATACGGCCCGAGCTGCTCGACGTGTTCGAAGTAGCTGCCTACCGGACGCCGTATTCCTCTTAGGCCTTGTTGGGGGGTGGAGTGGGGAGGCTGATCCTCCGCCGGCTGCTCAGCTTGGTGCCGGTGCTGCTCATCGTCTCCTTCGCCATCTTCTTCCTGCTGGCGCTCGTTCCCGGTGATCCCGCCGTCACCCTGGCCGGTGGCGTCAGCGCGACACCCGCCCAGATCGCCCACGTGCGGGCCCAGCTGCATCTCAACGACCCGTTGATCGTGCAGTACGGCCGCTGGCTGGGCAACGCGCTGCACGGGAACCTCGGGACCTCGATCTCGACCGGTCAATCGGTGAGCCAGCAGATCGAGGCCCGATTCCCGGTCACCTTCGGCCTGGTCGTCGTTTCGGCCATCGTCGCTTTGATCGTCGGCATCCCGGTCGGCCTCATCTCGGGCATCCGGCCGCAGGGGGCGATCGACGGCGGTGCCCGGACGTTCTCCACCCTGGGTCTGGCTATCCCGAGCTTCTGGCTAGCGGTGATCCTGGTCTCGGTCTTCGCCGTGCACTGGAAGCTCTTCCCACCGACCGGTTACACGGCCATCACGTCGTCGTTCACCGGGTGGTTGCATGACATCATCCTGCCGGCGATCGTGCTCGGCGTGCTGGTCGGGGCGAGCCTCGCCCGCCAGCTCAGGGCGTCGCTCATCGACACCCTCGACACTCCGTACATCCGCACGGCATGGGCCAAGGGTGGGACGAGGCGCTCGGTGCTGCTCCACCACGGCCTCAAGAACGCCGCGATGCCGGTCGTGACGGTCTTCGGGATCCAGATCGGCTACCTGCTCGGTGGCGCGGTGATCATCGAGCAGATCTTTTCCATCCCGGGTCTCGGCACCTACATGCTCTCCGGCATCACCGACCACGACCTGCCCGTGGTCCAGGGCGTGGCGCTCGTCTTCGTGCTGTTCTCGATGGCGATGAGCCTGCTGGTCGATATCAGCTACGGCTTCCTCAACCCCAAGGTGCGGGTGGCGTGAGCACCGAGACCGAGAGCACCGTGACCGAGAGCGCGCCCGACACCGTGGCAACGGCTCCCGCCGCCAGTGACCGACAGTCCCTCCGTCAGTGGTGGGCCGAACACCGACGCCTGCGGCGTTTCTTCCTCAAGGCCGGCGTCCTCCTAGCGCTGGCCTGGTTGCTCCTCGTCATCGTCTCGGCCATCTTCGCCCCGCTCATCGCGCCGCACGACCCCAACGCCCAGGACCTGTCCCATGTGAACAGCGGCATCAGCGCCAGTCACTGGCTCGGCACCGACGATCTCGGCCGCGACGTCCTCTCCCGGCTCATCTGGGGCGGCCGCATCTCGATGCAGGTGACCTTCGAGACGGTGGGCCTCGCCCTCGTCTTCGCCCTGGTGATCGGACTCATCGCCGGCTTCCGGGGTGGGAGGGTCGACTACCTGCTGATGCGCGGGGCCGACGCCGGCCTCGCCTTTCCTCCGCTCGTCCTCGCCCTCGCCGTGGTGGCCGTGCTGGGCAGCGGGGTGAACGACATCGCCCTGGCCTTCGCCCTCGTCTTCGCGCCGGGCTTCGCCCGGTTCGTCCGGGGCCAGACCCTGGCCATCAAGGAGGAGTCCTTCGTCGAGGCCTCGACCTCCATCGGCTCCTCCCCGACGATCATCGTCATCAAGCGGATCCTCCCGAACGTCCTCACCGGGCTGACCGTCGGGATCGCCATCGCCCTCGGTGCCGCCCTCTTGGCCGAGTCGGGCCTCAGCTTCCTCGGGCTCGGCCCGCCGCCACCGGAGGCGGGCTGGGGGTCCATGCTGGAGGAGGCCTACAACACCTCGCTGTTCACCCATCCGTGGTCCCTCGTCCCGGCCGGTCTGGTCATCGCCCTCACGGTGCTGGCCTTCAACACCCTCGGCGACGCCGGGCGGGACACCGTGAGCGGGACCCCGGTCCGCAAGCGCGGCAGTGGACGGCCGCAGCGCGGCCTCACCACGGTGAGCCGCCCGGCCGCAGCGGTGGCCGCGGCCGACCCTCCCCGAACCGAGCCGTCGGCTCTCCTCGAGGTCCGCCATCTCACCATCGAGTTCCAGACCGAGGCCGGACCGGTATGCGTGGTCGACGACGCCACCTTCGACGTCCGGGCGAGCCGGATCGTCGGGCTGGTGGGCGAGTCGGGATGCGGCAAGACGGTCAGCTCGCTCGCCATCCTCCGCCTGCTCGCCACGCCGCCCGCCCGCATCGTCGGCGGCTCCATCCTCTTCGACGGCCAGGACCTGCTGGATGCCGACTTCGACGACATGCAGAACATCCGAGGGCGCGACATCGCCATGATCTTCCAGGACCCCCTGGCCAGCCTCGACCCGTCCTTCACCATCGGCTTCCAGCTCGTCGAGGCGATCCGGCTGCACGAGAAGGTCAGCAAGGCCGCGGCCCAGGCCAGGGCGGTCGACCTGCTGAAGAGCGTGCACATCCCGGACGCCGCCCGTCGGCTGACGGCCTACCCCCACCAGCTCTCGGGCGGGATGCGCCAGCGCGTGATGATCGCCATGGCGCTCAGCTGCTCCCCGCGCCTCCTCATCGCCGACGAGCCGACCACGGCCCTGGACGTCACCGTGCAGGCCCAGATCGTCGAGCTCCTCCACGAGTTGCGCGAGCGCCAGGAGCTGGCGGTCCTCTTCGTCACGCACGACCTGGCGCTGATCTCGGAGTTCTCCGACGAGATCGCGGTGATGTACGCGGGCGAGGTGGTCGAACACGCGCCCACCGACGACCTGTTCGCCCGTCCCCGCCACCCCTACACGGCGGCCCTCCTCGCGGCGACGCCCGGGGTGCGGGAGGCGACGGGCCGGCCGTCGCTCCTCGCGGGCCACGTGCCCCAGGCCGGCCACTTCCCTGAGGGGTGCCGCTTCCATCCCCGCTGCGGGTTCGCCGAGGACGCCTGCCGGGAGCAACCGGTCGCCCTCGAGCAGGTGAGCGAGGACCGTCAGTGCCGGTGCCTGCGGCAAGCCGAGCTGGACCTGCCCGGCGTCGGTGTCGTCATAGGGAAGTCGAGCGAGGTCGACCCGGTGGGGGCGCCGTGACCGTGACAGCCCAGCCGGGGACCCCGGCCACCGAGCCGAGGGAGGGCCCGGTGGCCGAGCTCGTCGGGGTGTCGTGCCATTTCACGGTCAAGCTCCCCGGTCGGGGCAAGGGCACCGTGCACGCCGTCGACGACGTCGATCTGGGCGTGACGAGGGGCGCCACGCTCGGCCTCGTCGGCGAGAGCGGGTCCGGCAAGTCCACGCTCGCCCGCCTGCTCCTCCGTCTCATCCCGGTCACCGCCGGCCGGGTGGTGCTCGACGGCGAGGACATCACCCACGCCAAGGGGGCGGCCCTTCGCACCTTGCGCCGCAAGATGCAGCTCGTCTTCCAGGACCCGTACTCCTCGTTCGACCCCCTCGCCACCATCGGGCAGAGCGTGGGGGAGGCCCTGTCCGTCCACACCGAGCTCGGTCGGGCCGAGCGCGAAGGGCGGGTCGCCGACCTCCTCGACCAGGTCCGCCTGCCCGCGGCCTTCGCCCGGCGCCGCCCCCGGGAGCTGTCGGGGGGCCAGCTCCAACGGGCGGCCATCGCCCGGGCCCTGGCCACCGAACCAGAGCTGCTGGCGCTCGACGAGCCGCTCAGCTCGCTCGACGTGGCGACCCAGGTCCAGATCGTCGAGCTGCTGGGCGAGCTCCAAGAGCGGCTGGGCATCGCCTATCTGTTCATCTCCCACGACCTCAACCTCGTGCGCACGCTCAGTCAACGGGTGGCCGTGATGTACCTCGGCCGCATCGTCGAGGAGGGGCCGGTCGAGGCCCTGTACGTGTCCGCCCACCATCCCTACACGCAGGCCCTGCTCTCGGCCTCACCGAGCCTGGACCCGGCCCGACGTCAGCAGCGCATCGTGCTCGAGGGTGACATTCCCTCGCCGTTGAACCCGCCCAGCGGCTGCCGCTTCCGGACGCGCTGTCGGCACGCCATGGACATCTGCGCCAAGGTCGAGCCTCGGGACACCGAGATCGACGGGCTCACGGTGCGGTGCCACCTCGTGGACGGACCGAGCACCGACGGGGTGCAGCCCGGGTCGGCCACGAGCCAGACCGGGCCCCCCGCCGAAGGCGGGCCGGAGCGACCGGCCGAACCCTGAGCGGGCCGGGACGGTCCAGCACCGCCGGCTGATCGGCGGGCTCCCTCGTGCCTGACAATGTGGCGAAAGCGTTGACATTATGGCGAAATTGTTGCAGGCTACCGAGGAGCCACGGAGGCGCCGCAGGCCCGGGACGGTCGGGGTCGCCCGGCTCTCACGAAGACGTCGGCAGGACGAAACCGGGGGGTGAGGTGGGGCTGCCAGCCAGCAATGCCCCAGGCGGGGGCTCGTCGCCAGCGCCTGTGGCCTGCAGACCCGCCCCGCCTGCGTTCCAGGTGGTGAGGGCCATCTTCGAAACCGCTCCGGCAGGCCGGTCCCCCGGCCATCGTGCACCGACACCACGACGGGTGGGCCGACCTGTTGGCGCGCCACCCCGAACGAGAAGGATGAGCTGAACCATGAAGAAGCTGATGGAGAAGGCCGCTCGGTGCGCCACCCTGTTCGTGCTGGCCAGCGTGGTCTTGGTGAGCGGCCAGGCGGCAACGCTCAGTGGTCAAGCCGGCGCCGCGTCGAGCGGCGGCGTCATCACGGTCGGCTACCCCTTCTCGAGTGGCATCAACCCCATCGCTTTCGACCCCGCCCAGTTCAACAGCAGCGCGTGCTGCTTCAGCTACGACTGGCCCATCTACGCCGGCCTGCTCCGGCAGACGTCCAGCGGGTCCTACGTCCCCGACCTGGCGACCAGCGCGACGGTGACCAATCCCGAGACGCTCGACCTGACCATCCGTCCCGGGCTCGTGTACTCCAATGGCACGCCGCTCAATGCCGCGGCCGTGAAGGCCGGCTTCGAGCGCAACCTCACCAACCCGCACACCGGAGCCTGGGACGCCGCCATGTACGCGATCTCCTCGATCGACGTCACCGGGACCGACACGCTCGTCATCCACTTCTCCTCGGCTCAGGCCAGCACCTTCTATCCCCTCCTGGCTGACCAGGAGTCGTTCATGGCCCTGCCGACCGGGCCGAGCACCGGGCTCCCGAACACCGCGGTGGTCGGGGCCGGCCCGTTCGTGTTCAAGAGCTACACCCCCGACGAGAAGCTGGTCCTCGTGAAGAACCCGAAGTACTGGGACGCCAAGGCCATCGCCCTCTCGGGCATCACGTTCATCAACGTGCCCTCGGGGCCCCAGCAGGTCAACGCCCTCGAATCGGGGCTCGTGGACGTGGAGGGGGTCCCGGCCGCCGACATCCCGACGGTGAAGAACAACAGCAGCCTGCAGACCAACTCGGTCTTCCCGGACGCCAACTACTACTTCATCCCGGTTTGCAAGTCCTCGGGCCCCTTGGCCAGCCTCAAGGTCCGGGAGGCCATGAACTTCGCCATCAACCGGCAGTCCATCAACAACGCGCTCCTCTTCGGCAAGGGCGAGCCTGCCTGGAGCATCTTCCCCACGGGATCGGCCTACTATGACCCGTCGCTCACGAACATCTATGCCTACAACCCGACGAAGGCCAAGCAGCTCCTGGCGCAGGCGGGCTACCCACACGGGTTCTCGACCACGATCATGCCCCTGCCCGAGGCCGACACGGACCAGTTGGCGGCGGCGCTGCAGGCCCAGTGGAAGCAGGTCGGGATCAACGTGACGATCGAGCAGACCTCGAACTACGTGACCGACCTGTACTCCGACAACAAGGCGGCGATGGGTCTCAACCCGTCCGGTCTGCCCGGCATCGAGAAGCTCACGACGCAGTTCATCCCGGGCAGCATCGGTGACATCTGCCACTACAGCAGCCCGACCCTCAACAACGACCTCAAGCAGATCGAGGCCCTGCCACCGAGCAGCCCGAAGTTGAAGGCCGCCTGGATCGCAGCGCAGGACTTCATCATCAAGAACGCCCTCGGGTACTACGTCGACTACTCGCCCCTCGTGACGGGGGCGAGCAAGTCGGTGAAGAACCTCCAGGTGATCCCCTACGTCGGTGGCGTCCTCAACTACTGGGTGGTCTCCGTTCCGGGCTGAGGAGACTCCTCGGCCCGCCCGGTAGCATGACCGGGCCCGGGCTTCGGGCGACCGGCGAGAGCAGGCCCGCTGGCCTCGGTCGCTGAAGCGGCCATGAGCGTCCACTCCGAGCCCACGAAGCCTCGAGGTCGGACGGTCCGGGTCCCGACGGCGCCATTCCTGGCGGGCGCAGGCGACGGCGTCCCTGCCGGCGGGGGCCCGCCCGGGCACCGCAGCGACTGGAGGCTCGACAGCGGAGCTCAGCGACCGTGCCTGATGTCCGTCTTGCGGGCATTTAATGCTTGCCCTCACGACCACCCGGGCTTACAGTGCCGGCCACAAGACCACGACCTCGAACGGGACGTCGGGTCAGGGGTCGCGCCAAAGGGTGGGGCTTCGACCCGCCAGTGCCCAGAGGACATTACGGGTCTGGTCTTCTGCACCCAGATGTCCGCCGAAAAGGGGAACGAATCCATGGCTGTCGTAGCCGCAGGCTCTTCTGTGCCGTCTCGTCTGCTCTGGCGACGGGGCGTCGCCTCCGTCGTCTTCGGGTTGGCCCTGGCGGCCGCCCCGTTGGCCGTCCTGGCCTCGTCGGCCGGCCCCGCCGGTGCGACGACGCGAGGCTTCCTCGCGCTCCACCCGGCGGTCATCGCCGCTGGACCGACGTTCACGGTCAACACGACCAACGATACGCATGCCGCCAACCCGGCGGGCGGCGTCTGCGCCGATGCGGGTGGCATGTGCTCCATCCGGGCGGCCCTCGAGGTGGCCACCGCCCTGCAGACCGGGGTCACGGTCAACGTCCCGGCCGGGACGTATCCGCTCACCCTCGGCGCTCTCGTCGTCAACGACTCGGCGGGCGTGGCCATCAACGGCGCCGGCCAGGCGTCGACGGTGATCAACGGTGGGAACACCAACCGCGTCCTCGACATCGAGCTCAACGCTTCGAGCCAGGGTGGCTACGCGGCCCTCTCCCAGCTCACCCTGGAGAACGGCACCGCTCCGGGTGCGGGTCCGCACGCCAACCAAGGTGGCGCGGTCGTCGTGATCGACGACAGCGACTCGCTCTCCCTCGACACGGTGACGGTGAGCGGGAGCACGGCGCAACAGGGCGGCGGCATCTACTCGGACGGCAACCTGTGGGTCTCCAACAGCACGATCACGGGGAACACGGCGACCGCCAGTTGCGACTCCGAAGGTGGCGGCATCGACGTCGACTACGGCGGGGCCCGCATCACCAACACCTCGGTGACGAACAACACGGCCAGTAACGGGACGTGCGACACCGAGGGCGGTGGCCTGTATCTCGACTCCGCCACGGCCCTGACTGGTGACGTCGTCAGTGGTAACACGGCCGTGTCGGGCACGAGCAACATCGTGGGTGGCGGCATCGAGGTCGCACATGCCACGGAGTTCACCAACGTGACGGTCTCGGGCAACGTGGCCAAGGACACGGGGGGCAACGACGCCCTGGGCGGCGGCATCGACGGCAGCTACGGGATGGGGGCCACCTCGGGGCTCGTCCTCACCGGCAACACCGCTACGGCGGTCGGTGGGGGCGTCGCCGCGGGGGGCGGCCTCGACATGGAGGACGGGTTCGCCAACCTGCCCAACGCCACCATCTCCGGGAACACCGCCATGACGGTCAACGGCGACGCCTACGGCGGCGGGATCAGCACGTTCACCACCGGCAACAGCGGCGCCGGGATCGTGGGCAGCAGCGACACGATCGACAACAACACCGCCGTGGCCACCGGGACCGGGTCCGCCGACGGCGGTGGCATCTCGACGGCCCTGGCAGGATCACTGTTCCTCAGCTCGTCGACGGTCTCGGGCAACACGGCGTCGAACCCGGCCAGTCAGACGGGCCAGAACGGCGGCGGTGGCATCTACGACGGTGCCTGCGCCGGGTCCGAGGTCGTGAACTCTGTCATCTCGGGGAACTCCGCCCTCAACAGCCAGGGTGGGGGTGAGTACAACGACGCGTGTCAGGTGACCTACATCGGCGACATGGTCACCGGCAACCAGGCCACCGGCACGGACACCGCCGGCAATCACTTCGCCCAGGCCCAGGGCACTGGCGGCGGTCTCTCGCTCTACGACACGTCGACGATCCTCCAGACCCAGGTCGTCGGGAACACGGCGACGCTCGTGGGCGGCGGCATCTACAGCGACGACGAACAGGTGCTGGACCAGGACACGGTGTCGAACAACACCGCCGGCACGGGCGGGGGCTACTTCAACGACGACAGCGGCATCATCAACCAGACCGCCATCGTCAACAACACCGCCTCCACCTCGGGCGGCGGTGCCTACCTGGACGGCGGCAGCCCGCTCACGTTCACCTACGCGACGGTGGCCGGCAACGTCAGCCCGGTGGGCGCCGGGGTCACGAACTTCAACTCCAGCGGTGGGGCGTTCAAGAACTCGACAGTGGCCGCCAACACCACGCCGGGTGGGACGGAGCTCGACTGCTCGAACACCGGCACCCCTCCCCTCGAGCCGATCGGGTCGGCCGGTGGGAACACCATCGGCGACACGAGCTGCGGCCTCACCAACCCCACCGACCGGCAGGGCCCGGGCGACCAGGGCTACTGGATGAACGGCAGCGACGGCGGTGCCTTCTCGTTCAACACGAGCTTCTTCGGCTCGGTGCCGGGGGCGGGCGTGCACGTGAACAACATCGTGGCCATGGCCAAGGCGCCGGGTAACCAGGGCTACTGGATGGTCGGGGCCAACGGTGGCGTCTACTCGTTCGGCTCGGCCAAGTACTACGGCTCGCTCCCCGGTCTCGGGATCAGCGTGAACAACATCGTGGGCATCGTCTCCACGCCCGACGGCCAGGGTTACTGGCTCGTCGGCAACGACGGTGGTGTCTTCTCCTTCGGTGACGCCGTCTTCTTCGGCTCGGTGCCCGGGGTGGGTGTCCACGTGACCAACGTCGTGGGGATCTCGGCCACGCCGGACGGGCTCGGCTACGTGATCGTGGGCGCGGACGGCGGCGTGTACACGTTCGGGACCGCCCACTTCTACGGTTCGGTGCCGGGCGTGGGCGTCCACGTGAACAACGTCAAGGGGATCGCGCTGACCGTGGACGGCCAGGGCTACTGGATCGTCGGCAACGACGGTGGTGTGTACTCCTTCGGTACGGCCAAGTTCTTCGGCTCGGTGCCGGGCGTGCACGTCAGCGTCAGCAACATCGTGGCCATCGTCCCGATGCCCGACCGCATCGGCTACTGGATCATCGGGGCCGACGGTGGCGTCTACTCGTTCGGCTCGGCCAAGTACATGGGCTCGGTGCCGGGTGTGGGCGTCCACGTGAACAACATCACGGGAGGGGCCAGCACCTAGGAGGCGGTTCCACAGGGCGACGGGGTGCCGGCGGCCCGCATCGGTGCGGGCGTCGGCACCCTGGCGCGTCCGGGGTCAGGAGTTCGCTGATAGGACGTCCGCCCGGCGGCGCGGTGGCGACGACACAGGCGAGCCACGGGCGGCCGTCCAGCAGCCCATGGAGAGCGTCGGGGTGGCCGGCAGAGAGAGCCCGATGATCGCCCAGCCGCTCCTCACTCTGCCGATCTGTGCGGTCGACTCCGCCACCTCCGCAAACGCCGAACGGCCGCAGGCGACGCCGTGGCGCGTTCCCCGCTGCGCTCTGTCGCCGCCCGGGGGCTCGGCCCGTCCGGGTCCCGTTGCCCGGGCCGGCCGCCTGGACCTACCGTGGGCGCCGAGGTCGTCGGAAGGAGAGGAACGTGAAGGCACTGGTCTTCGGGGTCAAACCTGACCCCTTCACCCCACCGGACGATGCGAACGAACTGGTCAAGAACCTCGGCGTGACGCCGGTCGCCCTGCAGGACATCCCGATGGCCAAGCCGCTCCGCCCCGACTGGGTGGTGCTGAAGCCCCGGCTCGTCGGGATCTGCGGCTCCGACTCGAAGCAGGTGCTGCTCGACTGGGGCGGCGGGGTCAAGAACGACAACCCGATGATGTCCTTCACCTCGTTCCCCCAGGTCATGGGGCACGAGGTGGTCGCCGACGTCGTCGAGCTCGGGCCCGAGGCCAAGGGGTTCGAGGTTGGCCAGCGGGTCTCGTTCACCCCGTGGCTCTCGTGCGCCCCGCGGGGCGTCTCGCCGATCTGCCCGGCCTGCGAGGCCGGCGACTACAGCCTGTGCTGGAGCTTCGAGGAGGGCCCGATCTCGCCGGGCATCCACACCGGGACCTCGCGCGACGCCACCGGGGGCTACGCCGAGTTCATGCCGGCGCACGTGTCCATGGTCTTCCCGGTGCCCGACAACGTCTCCGACGAGGCGGCGATCTTCGCCGACCCCTTCGCCGTGTCGCTCCACTCGGTGACGAGGCATCCGCCGACCCCTGGGGGCAAGGCCCTCGTGTACGGGTCGGGCAGCCTCGGACTGGCCGCGGTGGCCATCCTGCGGGCCCTCTACCCCGACGTCGAGGTGGGGGTGGTCGCCCGCTTCGGCCCGCAGGCCGAGCTCGCCCGTAAGTTCGGCGCGGCCAAGGTCGTGGCCCACGAGCCGAGAGAGGCCGTCCTCGAGGAGCTGGCCGCATGGTCCGGTGGCCGGCTCCGCAAGATCGACCACGGTCTGCCCATGGCCCATCCCGGCGGGATCGACGTGGTCTACGACACTGTCGGCAAGCCGGAGACCTTCGAGATGGGGACCCGGCTACTCAAGGCCAGGGGCACGATGGTGAAGAGCGGGGTGAACGCCCCGGCCCGCTGGGAGTGGACCCCGCTCTACTTCAAGGAGATCTCCTGGGTCGGTTCCAACGCCTTCGGGGTGGAGGAGGTGCAGGGCGTCCGCAAGCACGGGATCGAGCACTACCTGGACCTCGCCTCAGCGGGGCGGGTCGACCTCACGCCGATGCTCACGCACACGTTCCGACTGGACGATTGGCGCAACGCCTTCCTCACCATCGCCAACCAGGGGGACACGGGCGCGATCAAGGTGGCCATCGACCACCGCTGAGCCGGCCGCCCGGTCAGCGCCTCCGCCGGATCACGCCGGGGGCGCCGGTGTGTTCTACGGACGAATGTTCGTCGGGGCGCGGCCGTCGGCGAGGTTGAAGAGGCGACGCACGTTGTCGCCGAGGAAGTTGGCGCGGTCGTCCTCCCGGAGTGTCCCGGCCAGCTCGTCGAGATCGGCGAGGTAGTCGGGCGTGTGGTCGGCGTGCGGGTAGTCCGAGGCCCACACGAAGTGCTCGCTGCCGAAGCGCTCAACCAGCTGAGCCACCGTGCCCTCGTCGGGGTCGCACGAGATGGTGCAGCGGGCCCGGAAGTAGTCGGACGGCTTCTCCTTGAGCGGCACGCTCTGCCCGATCGGGGTGTGCCCGTAGACGGCGTCCATGCGGTCGAGGTAGTGACCGATCCAGCCGCCGCCCGACTCGAGCACGAGGACCTTCAAGCGGGGGAAGCGGTCGAAGACGGCGAGGTCGAAGAGGGTCACGAACTGGTGCCGGACGCCCTCGGGTCCCCGGATGGCCTCGAGCAGCTGCAGCCGGCCCTTCGTCCATTCGCTCTGCCTGATCCGACGGTCCTTGGACCAGAGGGGCTCGAAGCCCGGATGGATGGCGAACACGACGTCGAGGTCCTGCGCCGCGGCGAAGACGGCGTCGTGGTCGCGGTGGCCGATGGCCCGGTGGGTGTGGGTGAAGGGGAGGACGAAGCCGCCGCGGGCCCCCTCGCCGACCGCCCGCTCCAGCTCTTTCGCCGCGGCGTCCGGGTCGGTGAGCGAGAGGTGGGCCGCCGGGACCAGGCGACCGCCGCTGTCGGCGCAGAACTCGCAGATCCAGCGGTTGTAGGCCCGGGTGTAGGCCTGGCTCAACTCGGGGTCGTCCAGCTCGGCCTCCCACAGGAGACCGAGGGTCGGGTAGAGGATGGCGGCGTCCAGCCCTTCGGCGTCGAGCAGCCGCACCCGCTCGGCCGGGTCCATGCTGCCGAAGGGCGCCTCGGTGACGTAGGTGCGGGCGGGGTCGAGGGCGATGCTCATGAGATCGGGGGCCCCCATGACGCCGAGGAGCGACGGCATGCCCTTTACGGTCATGACCGAGCGCTGGCCTCCGATCTCGAGCTCCTCCAGCCCGTCCTCGTCCGGGACGATCCGGAGAGCCCGGTCCCGGAACCCGGGCTCGAGGTAGCGGTCCCAGAGGTCGGGTGGCTCGAGCACATGGCCGTCGGCGTCGATCGCCCCCGAGTAGCTCAGTCGGTGGACGGCCGGTACGTCGGTCACGGCAGGCTCAGTCGACGGTGATCTCGAGGTCTTCTTTGAAGTGCCGGTACTTCGAGGGCGGGAGGTACTCCTTCGGCACGTCCGCCGCACTGTCGTAGTAGCTCACCTCGAAGAGGTTGGACGAGAGCGTGCCCTCCTCGACGTCGACGCCGTAGAGCGTGAGCTCCTTGGCGTCGTTGAAGGCGTCCACCGGGTTGGTGCGCCCCTCGCGCAGGCGCTCGTAGTCGCCGAGCGAGATGCGTCCGGCGAGGACGTACTCGGCTCCGTCGGGTGAGACGCCGACGGCCCGGCCGAGCGCGGCGTGCGAGTGGCCGTCGTCGATGACGTAGACCGCGCTGTCGCCGGTGCCGAACGCCTCCCTGATGTGGGCGTGCGGGATGATCTGGGCGTGCCGGTGGAGCTTCAGGGCCCACAGCACCGGCGCCGGGATGTCGCCGCCCTCCGGCTCACCCGTCTCGAGGGGCGTCGACTCCTCCTGGCCGACGAAGGGCTCCTGCCCAAGGGTGGGGTCGTTGACGATGATGTCTCCCGGCTTGGGCCGCTCGGAGGTGACGGCCCGTCCGAACTCGTGCTCGTCGCCCGGCTCGTCGTTCTCGGTGACACTGGTCTCGTCAGGCACGGGGCCGACCTTAACCGCCGTCCGAAGCGGCTGGCGGCGGGCCGGTGATCAGGTCGGACGCTGGCGGATCAGCTCGATCTGGTTGCCGTCGGGGTCGCAGACGATGGCCACCGGCACCCCGGGGCGGTACTCGAACGGCGGTCGCGGCACCTCGCAGCCGGCGGCCTGGCAGCGCTCCACCCGGCCGAGGACGTCGTCGACCCGCAGCGTCAGGTAGCGCAGGCCGGAGGCCCCGCCGGTGAGACCGCCCGGCGGGTTGGCCAGGGCCGGCGCCTCTTTCCCTGCCAGGAGCTTGATGACCGTGTCGGCGAGGCGGTAGCGCTCCATCACCATGCCCGGCAGCTGCATCTGGCCGACGTACTCGAGGCCGAGCACGTCGCCGTAGAAGTGCATCATCGGTCCGAGGTCGCGCACGACGACCCCGACCTCGACCGTCCCGGTCACGATCTCCTGCGGGTCCGACACCGGCTCACCTCCTTCGTGCTGGTCAGTGGAGTATGGCCCGTCGGGCTCCTTAGAGGACGTGGCGCCGCTGCAGGACCTGGAAGCTCACCCAGCCCGGGAGGATGGGCAGCCAGAACGTGGCCACCCGGAAGAGCAGGACGGCGGGCACGGCCTCGTGGCCCGGGATGCCGATGGCGGTGAGGCCGGCCACGAGGACCGCTTCCACCGCGCCGATGCCGCCCGGCGTCGGGGCGATCGAGCCCACGGAGTTGCCGGCCAGGTAGACGACGGCGGTGGCCAGCGTGGGCGGGTGGGCGCCCACCGCATGCAGGCAGGCGATGAGGGCGACCACGTAGCTGACGCTGAGGAGGAGGTTGCCGCCGACGCCGACGGCGAGCCGCCACGGCTGGGAGAGGACGGCGAGCAGCCGGGGCCACGCCGCCTGGACCCGGGGCCACACGACGTCGATGACCCGGCGTCGGACGAAGGGGATGGCGGCGAGGATCCCGACGACGATGATCGTCGCCCCGAGGACGGCGAGCACGCGCGGCCCGGGGAGCACCTTCAGATGGATGCCGGTCCCGGTGAGGATGCCCATGACGAGGAGGAGGACCACGGTCGTGACGACGCTCGTCACCTGGGACACCGCGATGCAGCCGGTGGCCGTCGCCGCGTCCACGTCGGAGCGCAGGAGGTAGCGCAGGTTGACGGTGACTTGGCCCACCGTGGGCGGCGTGACGAGGCCGACGAACGCCGTGGCCACCTCCACCGCGGTCGTGCGCAAGAGACGCAGCCGCACGGGGGTGAAGGCCTCGAGGTTGATGGCCGCGCCGAGGTAGGTGGCGGCGGAGGCCACGATGGCCACGAACAGCCAGAACGGCTGGGCGTCCCGCAGGGTCTTCACGAGGTTGATACTCGTGAACTGGCCGATCACGAGGTAGGCGGCGAAGGTCACCGCCACCGCGGTGATGACGTCGCGAACCCGGAACCGTCCCAGTTGGACCTCGGGCACCTCGGCCAGCTGCGGCTCCTCGCCGAGCAGCTGGGTCCGCAGCTCGGAGAGGAGCGGTCGGGCCTGGCGCATGGCCCGCCGGCCCAGCGAGGCGAGGGCGAGGGGCTGCAGCGTGGCCGCCACCAGCTGCTCGTCGACCGGGCCGTAGCCGGCCCGCATGGCGGCCACCGCCCGGTCGGCGCCGACCGCCCCGCCGACCGCCACCAGGAGCTGGGCCACGTCCACCCGCCGTACCGTGTCCGCCGCGGCCACGGCGGCGTTGGCGTAGTCACGGAAGGCGATGCGGCCCGACGAGATCACCACGTCGTCGGGACCGAGCCGACGGTGGGCCACGCCCACCCGGTGGAGGCGGGCGAGCGTGGCGAAGGCCTCGGCGAGCTCCCCGTCGGACGGCTCGGTGGCCATCAGCGGCTTGGCCTCGAGCTCCTCTCTCGCCAGGACGACCACCCCGTCCTCCAGCTCGGCCAGGAGGACCACGGCCCCGACGGGCACCCCGGCGCTCGCCGCCACGTAGCTGGCGAGGGCTTCGTGCTCCATGCGGCCCCGGGTGGTGATCGGGAGGCGGCCGGTCACCTCGGTGCGCAGGCGGGCCATGTTCCAGAGGCGCCGGGTCAGGTTGAGGCCCTGGACGTCGGGACCGACGGCCCGCACCGCCAGCCGTCGGCCGTCCGTGAGCGTGGCCGAGAAGACCTGGCGGCGGTCGGGCAGCTCCTCCACCCGCTGGACGTAGAGGCCCACGCCTTCGAGGGCCTGGCGGACCTCGTAGGCGCTGAAGCGCCGGGAGGAGGCGCCGAGGATGAGGCGGGCGGTGAGCCCGAAGGCCCAGCCGGCGAGGACCACCACCGCCGCACCCGACGGGGTGATCGTGCCCAGCGCCAGCTGGGCCAGGAGGAGGACGACGAGGGCGACGGCCGACCGGTTGAACCAGCTGCGGTGGTGCCCGACGTCGCCGCCGGTGAGCGAGGCAACGATGACGGTGTTGGCGGCCATCGTGGAGCCGTCGCTATGGCCGAGAAGGCCCACCTCCAGCCCGCTCGACGAGTGGTTGAGCGCGGTGACCACGACCCCCATGACGAGCCCGGCCATGCCGGCGGCGAGCGCGGCGTTGACCGCGTCCTTCCGCCGGTTGAGCAGGAGGATGACGAAGTAGACGACGGCCAGCCCGATGGTGGCGACCAGCGCCACGGTGTCGACGGCCACGACGACGGCGTGGGCGAAGTGCGACAGCCCGCTCGAGATGTCCCGGTTGAGCTCCCGGGTGCCGGCCGGCAGGCCGGCGGTGAGCGCCAGGATCAGCACGAGCCCGGCCAGGCTGGCCACCAGGCGCAGGACGTCGACCGGGCGGCGAAGCCGCGCCGTGGGCGTCGGCGCGGTGGTCACCGTGGACCGGGCCGAGACGGACGTCCGAGGCGCACCGCGGGATCATGGCATGGCCGGCGCCTCGGCCGTCGGTGGGTCGGGCCAGCTCAGCACGGTCAGGTGCGGCCGGCGGCCTCGGTCGTCAGTCGAACGCCGCCACGTACCGCTGGTGGACGGCGTCCCACCGCCCGCGGGGCCACCGGGGCCAGTCCACCGCTCGCCCGTCGAGCGCCTCGGCGAGGAAGTCGAGGTGCACGTGCCAGCCGGCCTGGGTGATCGGCACCATGGGACCCTTCGCCTCGGGGGAGGTGGTGAAGACGAGCCGCGTGCCGCCGTGCTCCTCGGCGAGCTCGAAGCGGATCGGCCCGTGGAGGTCAGTGTCGAGCGCCAGCAGGCGCGGCGGGTCGAGCTCGACGATCGTGCCGTGCAGCTCCACCGTCTCGTCGCCGGTGTTGAGCCACCGCACGTCGAAGCGCCCGCCGGCGGCGAGCTCGACGGTGGCCGCACCCCACCAGGCCACGAGCTCGCCGGGGTCGGTGATGGCCGCCCAGACCCGTTCCGGTGGGTGGTCGAGGTGGCGCACGAAGCGGAGCTCGTAGCGACCGCGGCGGAGGGAGACGGACCCGAGGTCGGGCTCAGACCGGGTTATCGTCGCCTCCCTCGGCACCGACCTGGCCGAGGTGGCGGTCGAGCGCGTCCAGATGGCCGGCCCACAGTTCCCGGTACGGGGTGAGCCAGGCGTCCACCTCGGCCAGCGGCGCCGGCCGGAGCCGGTACCACCGGCGCTGGGCCTGACGCTCGGTCTGGACGAGACCGGCCTCCCGGAGCACCCGGAGGTGCTGGCTCACGCCGGGCTGGCTCAGACCGAGGAGGGTCACGAGCTCACCCACCGACCGCGGGCGTTCCCGGAGGAGGTCGAGGATGCGCCGCCGTCGGGGCTCAGCCAACACGTCGAACGTCGAGAGCACCCGGACTACATTACCGTACCTTTATATAAGCTATCGACGATAGATAGCGGATCCGCCGTTGCCGGCATCTCGGCAGCGGGGGCAGAGAGCTTGACAGGCGGGAGGCGATAGGAGATCATAGATCTGAAGCGAGAGCATTGCTCTCAGATCGAGGAGGATCCCCATGAGCGCCGACCAGCAGCCCGCCCGTTACGTCGAGCCCGACCGGTGGACCCGCCGGCTGCTGAACCCGGCCGTGGCCTGGCTCACCCGCCGCGGCCTCTCGGTCTACGGCTCGCGGGTGCTGGCGGTGCGGAGCCGCACGAGCGGCGAGTGGCGCACCACCCCGGTCAACCTGCTCACCGTCGACGGCGAGCGCTATCTCGTGGCCCCGCGCGGCGAGACCCAGTGGGTCCGCAACCTCCGGGCCACCGGGTCGGGCGAGCTCCGGGTGGGCCACCGGGTCGAGGCCTTCGCGGCCGACGAGGTGGACGACACGGCCAAGCCCCCGCTCCTGCGGGCCTACCTCCGCCGCTGGCGCTTCGAGGTGAAGACGTTCTTCGCCGGCGTCGGCCCCGAGGCGACCGACGAGGAGCTGCGCCGGATCGCCGAGGGCTACCCGGTGTTCGTCGTGCGCCCCGCCGCCTGACCGTCCTCGCGCGAGGATCGGGCGGTGCCCGGACCGGAGCTCCTCGACGAGCTGCGGGCGGTGGTCGGGCCGTCCCACCTGCTCGTCGACGCCGACCTGGTTGCCGGCTACGCCGTCGACTGGACCGGACGCTTCTGCGGCGCCACCCCCGCCGTCGTCCGGCCGGGGACGACCGACGAGGTGGCCGACGTGCTCGCTGCCTGCCGCCGCCACGGCGCGGCGCTCACGCCGCAGGGCGGCAACACCGGCCTCGTCGGCGGGGGCGTCCCGCTGCACGGTGAGGTGGTGCTGAGCCTCCGCCGGCTCGACGAGCTCGGGGCGGTGGACCCGGTGGCCGGCCAGGTCACCGCGGGGGCCGGTGTCATCCTGGCCGAGGTGCAGCGGGCCGCCGCCGCCGCCGGCTGGGCCTACGGCATCGACATGGCCAGCCGGGACAGCGCCACGGTCGGCGGCACGGTGGCCACGAACGCCGGCGGCCTGCGGGTCCTCCGCTACGGCGACACCCGGGCCCAGCTCCTGGGGGTCGAGGCCGTGCTCGGCACCGGGGCGGTGGTCTCGCATCTCGGGGGCCTGCTCAAGGACAACACCGGTTACCACCTCCCCTCGCTCCTGTGCGGCAGCGAGGGCACCCTCGGCGTGGTGACCGCGGCCCGTCTGCGCCTCGTGCCGCCGGCCGCGGCGCGCGTCGTCGCCCTCGTGGCCTTCGACGAGGTGGCCCCGGCCATCCGGGCCGCCGGGCGGCTGCGTCGGGACCTCCCCCCGCTCGACGCCGCGGAGTTCTTCCTCGCCGACGGGCTGGCGCTGGTCCGGGAGGTGACGGGGGCGGCCGCCCCCTTCGAGGCGGACCACGCCGCCTACCTCCTGGTCGAGGCGGCGGCGGCGGCGGACCCGACCGACGCGCTGGGCGCAGCGGTCGCCTCGCTCGACGGCGTGGCCGACGTGGCGGTGGCCGCCGGCACGAGGCGGGCGGCCGAGCTCTGGCGCTACCGCGAGGCCCACACCGAGGCCATCCACACCCTGGGCCCGCCGCACAAGCTCGACGTGACCCTGCCCCAGGACGAGCTGGCCCGCTTCGTGGCCGACGTGCCGGGCGCCGTGGCGGCCCGGGCGCCGAACGCCCGCTGCTGGCTCTTCGGCCACGCCGCCGACGGGAACGTCCACGTCAACGTGACGGGGGTGCCGGTCGACGACGACGCGGTCGACGACGCGGTGCTCACGCTGGCCGCGGCGCGGGGCGGGAGCATCAGCGCCGAGCACGGCATCGGCGTGGCCAAGCGCCGCTGGTTGGCCGCCAACCGCAGCCCGGCCGAGCTCGAGACCTTCGCCGGGCTGAAGCGGGCGCTCGATCCCGACGGGGTGCTGAACCCCCACGTCCTCCTGCCGGGGCCGCTCCCCGCTAGGCCGTGAGCTCGCCGCAACGGCGGGCGGCGGCGGCGAAGGCCTCGGCCCGGGCCGCGTAGTCCCGGTACCCGCCGAAGCTCGCCGCCGCCGGGGAGAGGAGCACGACCCCGCCCGGCCCGGCCCAGGTGAACCCGTCGGCCACCGCCTCGTCGAGGCCCGGGCGGTCCCGCACCTCGACCCCGGGGGCCCCGGCCGTCAGCGCCTCGTGGATGCGGGGCCCGTTGGCCGGGAGCGTGAGGACGAGCGTCGCCTCCCGCCGTTCGGCCAAGGCCTCGGCCAGCGGCCCGTAGTCGACACCACGGTCGAAGCCGCCGACGAGGAGGGCGGTGCGCCGCCCGGGCAGGGCCTCGAGGGCGGCGACGGTCGGGAGGACGTTCGTAGCCAGGCTGTCGTCGTAGAAGTCGACGCCGTCCACCGAGCCGATGCGCTGCAGCCGGCTCCCGAGCCCGACGAACCCCCGGGCCGCCTCGGCCAGCGCGGCGTCGTCGGCCGCCTCGGGGATGCCGAGGCCCACGAGACAGGCCCGGGCCACGAGGGCGTTGCGCCGGTTGTGGCGACCGAGGAGGCCGAGCTCGTCCACCCACGCCCCGTCGAGCTCGGGGTCGCCGACGACCACCCACCGCACCCGCGGGCCGAGCTGGCCGGCCCGGGCCGCCAGGAGCTCGTTCTCGCCGTCGGCCACCGTGAGGTCCGCCCCCGGCTGGTGGCAGGCCGAGAGCTTGTCGGTGAAGTAGGTCTCGGCGTCGCCGTGCCAGTCGAGGTGATCGGGGGCGAGGGAGGTGACGGCCACGACCGGCGGCGAGCAGGGGAGGTCGGTGGCCTGGAAGCTCGACGTCTCCACCACGTAGTAGTCGGCGTCCGACGGCGTGTCGGGGTCCCAGGGCGGCAGGCCGATGTTCCCGCCGACCACGGCGCGGTAGCCGAGCCCGGTGAGGAGGTGGCCGCAGACGGCGGTCGTGGTGCTCTTCCCCTTGGTGCCCGTGACGCACACCACCCGCTCCCTCGGCGCTTCGGCCATCCAGAGGCCGAGGCCGCCGACGACGGCCACCCCGGCCTCGACGAGCGACGCCACGTCGCTCCGGTAGCGGCTGAGGCCCGGGGTCTTCACGACGACCTCGCAGCGGCGCAGCTCGTCGAGGCCCCCTGCCGCGGTCCCCGCGACGGCCAGGCCCTCGACGGGGTGCGACGGCGGGTCGTCGTCGACGAGCACCGGCTCGGCGCCGAGGGCGAGCAGGCGCCGCACGTTGGCCCGGCCCTCGACGCCCACGCCGAAGACGCCCACCCGGGCGCCCGCGAGCTCAGACCAGGAGATCGTCGGCCGCGTAGTCATCGGGCACGGCGTCGCGGCCGAGCGGCCGGAAGAGCCGTTCGGCGGCCGAGGCGGCGGGGAGGAGGCCGCGGGTCGAGAGCTCGCGGGCGAGCGAGGCCACGAGCCCGTCGGCGGCGCGGTCGGGCCGGAGCGCGGTGAGGGCGAGGGCGGCCCGGCACTCGTCGACGTCGCCCACGCACTCGAAGGGCTTCGTCCCCTCGCCCAGGCCGAGCAGGACCCGGAACTGACCGGCGAGGTCCGGCTCGGCCAAGGGTTCGGTCTCGTCGAAGACCGCCGCCAGCTCGTCGGCCGACAGGAAGGGGGCGAGGACGAGGTCGATGAAGCAGCACTTGTCGCAGCGGCCGCACCAGGCGTCGAGGCGCCGTCGGCGGTCCAGGGCGAAGGCCCGGTTGCAGCTGCGGAAGAGGCGGTGGTAGCGGGGGAGCCCGGCGAAGCGCCGGGCCACCGCGAGCTCGCTCCACGAGCGGAGGTAGGAGAAGTAGGCCGGGCCGGGTGCGAAGGTCGCGGCGAGGAGTTCGCGCCACGCCGACTCGAAGGCCTCGCCCTTCGACCACTGGTGGTTGACGACGTGGCCACCCGTGTCGAGGTTGCCCGAAGACGCCGACCACTCGTTGGCCATCACGACGGCGTCGCGACCGTGGCGCACCGCGCTCAGCACGGCGAGGGCGGAGAGGATCCCGGTCACCGGCACGTGGCCGTTCAGGTAGCCGAGCTCGGCCGGGTGCAGCACCTTCTCGTCGAGCTCCCGCTCGGCCCGCAGCACCGGGAGCCCGGTCGCCGCGGCCGGCGCCTCGAGGGCCTCGAAGCGGTCGCCGGCCGGGCCGACGACGAACAGGGCGGCCTCGGGGAAGCGGCGGGCGACGGCCTCGGCGGTCACGATCGAGTCGATCCCCCCGCCGAAGGGGACGAGCGGCCGCCCCGGGCCGCCTGGGGCGGGCACGGTCGGCGGCCGGTCCCGGTCGGGCCCGACCACCTCGAGCCCGCCCAGGTCGAGGCGGTTGCGGTAGGCGAACTCGGCGAGACCTTCGCGGTAGAAGGTGGCGAGGAACCGGCGCTCGTCGGCGGTGCTCGGATGGTCGCCCAGGTCGACGAGCGACGGCGCCGCCGTCTTGTAGTAGGAGACCCCGGCGAGGAGGAAGTACAGCCTCGCCGCGGCCTCAGCCGACGGGCCGCCCCGGCCGCCCGGGGCGAGGTGCACGACCTCGGTGAACGGCTCGTCGTCCACCTGGTATCGGCACTCGAGGAGGGCACGGTCCTCGTCGAGCTCGTAACCGCTGTAGGTGAAGCGCTCGGCGCGGGCGCCGGCCAGGGCCATGCCGTCCTCTCTCGTGGCCCGCCGCGGCGGGCGGCCCCATGCTACGGGGGCCGACCGGGCCCTTCGGTCGTCAGCGCCGCAGCCGGGCGAGGAGGGCGAAGCGCCCACAGGGCCGCTCGGCCCGGTCGCTGAACCACGCCCCGGGCGGCCCGGTGTCGAACGGGGCGGTGCCGATCCGGTCGACCGGCACCCCGGCCTCGACGAGCAGTCGGCGGTTGGCCTCGGCCAGGTCGAAGCGGTGACGCCCGGTCCCGTCGGAGTCGATGACCTCCTCGGCCAGCGGGCCGAGGCCGCGCCGCGCCGCCTCGACCACCTCGTCGCCCACCTGGTAGCGGGCGGCGGCGACCGACGGGCCGAGGACGGCCAGGACGTCGCCCGGCCGGGTGCCGGCGGCCACCATCGCCTCGAGAGCCCGGTCCACCACCCTCGCTGCCGTGCCCCGCCAACCGGCGTGCACCGTGGCCAGGCGCCGGCTCACCGGGTCGAAGAGGGCGAGAGGCACGCAGTCCGCCACGAGGGTGACGAGCACGACGTCGTCCGCCGTGGTCACGAGGGCGTCGACGTCGGGGACGGCGTCGTCAGCCCGCTCGGCGCCGCGGCCGCGGTCGGCCGCCGTCACCTCCGTCACCCTGTCCCCGTGCACCTGGGCACCGACGACGAGATCGGCCAACGTCGCGGCCACCGCCACGGCCGCCCGTCGCCGGTTCTCGCCGACGGCCTCGGGGTCGTCGCCCACGTGGAGGCCGAGGTTGAGGGTGGCGTACGGGCCCGCGCTGACCCCGCCGGACCGTGTCGTCACGACGATCTCGCAGCCGGCCTCGGCGAGCGCCGGCCAGGTCAGCACCTCGAGGGGCCCACGCGCTTCGACGACCGCGCCGAGCGCGCCGCTCACCCGATGCTCCGGCGGGCGGCGAGGGCCGCCCGACCACGGCAGCCGCCGGCCACCACGCTCACGTCCACCTCGTGGGCGCTCCGGTTGTTCGCCACGAGCAGCTGCGAGGACCCGGGGGGCGAGACGATGTGGCCGCCGTCCACCTGGGTGCAGTAGCCGCGGCGGCGGTAGTGCTGGCGGGCCACCCAGACCACGGTCGGCGCGTGGACGCCGTGGCTCGCCAGGTAGACGAGGTGGAAGGACCCGGTGAGCGGCTCGAAGCTCATGGTGACCGGTGTGCCGGCGACCGCCTGCGGGTACGTGCGCGAGAGGATCTCGGCCGTCGGGAAGAGGTGGCCGTCGCCCTGGGCGAGCGCCTCGTGCGAGCTCCCCGTCGGGTCCCCGTAGTACTTCCAGGACCAGTAGCTCCACCCCAGCTGGAGGGCGTCGGCCGCGCCCGTCATGTGCCGGAGCAGGTCGAGGCTGTGCGTGGCGCCGAACTCGCTCATGAACCAGGCGGGGCCACCCGGCTGGATCCGTGAGGCGAGGTAGGGCCGCTCGCTCTCCCGGCGCAGGAGCGTGGTGAGCGCCTCGGTGGCGCACGGGTCGACGGCGGTGGGGTCGCCGGTGACCGGGCTGCGGTAGGTGCAGTAGGAGTGGAAGTTGAAGACGAGGTTCGGGTAGTTCATCGGGCCGAGCAGGCTCGGCTGGTTGTGGCGGGAGAAGAGGTCGGGCTCGACGAACACGAGCGCGCCGGGGTCGGCCTTCTGGATGGTCGGGACCACGCCTTTCCCGGGGTCGGTCGGCGGGCACACCGCCCGGTCGGTGACGTCCGAGAGGAAGCCGGGGTGGTGCCGGCCGGTGTAGAAGCACTCGAGGGCCGAGGCGAAGTGCAGCCGGTCACTGACCGTGAGCTCGGGGGCGAACGGCTCGTTGTAGGGGTCGTAACCGAGGATCCAGGGGTTCGTGTGGAAGTACCGGGCCACCGCCCCCCACACCGCGTCGTACTGGCCCTGGAGATTCCCGACGACGTCGTTGTCCCAGAAGTGGTCGACCGCCCGGTCGAGCGCGCCGTTGCGGTAGTTGCGCGACCAGCGACCCGGTAGGGCCTTGACGCGCTGGCCGCTCGTGCAGACGGCCCACGACGGCGCGCCCTCGCCCCGGAAGGCCTGGTTCCACACGTCCTGGTGCATGTCGAGGATCGTGTAGACGTGGTAGCGGCCGAGCAGGTCGACGGTCGCCGCCACCTTCGCCAGGTAGGCGCGCACGGTGGCGGCGTTGTACATGTGGGGGTTGCCCGGCTGGCCCGGCGTGCAGACACCCGGCTGGTTGGGTCCGCCGTGACCGGGCTCGAGGCCCTGCCACTCGAGGCCCAGCCGGACCACGTTGAAGCCGAGGCGGGCGATGGCCGCCGCGTCGGCCGCCGAGAAAGTGAACGGCTTGTGCGCCGCCGGGTACAGCACGAACGGCGCCCGTTTGTAGACCGCGTCGACCCCGTGGAAGAAGACGATGCGCCCCGACGCGTCGCGCAGGTAAGGACCGCCGGGGGCCCGGAGCCGTCCGGTCACCGCCGCCTCCGGCGGGACGGTGGGCGGGTGGTGGATGGTGGCCGGCGAGCTGAACTGTTGGACCACCGGCTCGGCGGGGGGCGGCGCCGCCGAGCCGCAGCTGGCGGCGAAGGCGGCCACGAGGCCGAGGAGGACCAGCGTCACCCCGGTCGCCGGCGCCCCCCTGATCCGGTCCCGACGGCGGTCGGGAACCGGCCGGCGCTTCACGGCTCGAACAGGAGGCCGTAGTTGGCGCCCCGCCGGAGATGGTGCCCGCCGTCGACGGCCAGCCGGGTGCCGGTGACCCACGACGCCTCGGGCCCGGCCAGGTAGCGGACCGCGGCGGCCACGTCCTCCACCGTGCCCAGCCGACGGATGGGCATCTCGGCGAGGTAGTCCTCGAGGAGGGGGCCCCCGCCGGTGAAGACGGACGTGAGGTCGGTCTCGACGATGCCCGGTTGAACCACGTTCACCCGGATGCCGTCGGGGCCGAGCTCCTCGGCCGCGTAGGAGCACAGCATCTCGACGCCGGCCTTGGCCATGCCGTAGGCGGTCAGGTAGCGGTGCGGGAAGTGCCCGGCGCCCGAGGACATGAGGACGATCGAGCCGCCACCGGCTCGGCGCATCGGCCCGATGGCGTGCTGCAGCGAGAGGAACGAGCCGATGAGGTTGAGGTCGACCGTGGCCCGCACCGCCGCGGCGTCGGCGTCGGCCAGCGGCCCGAGGTGCGACGCCCCACCGGCGCAGGCGAAGAGGATGTCGAGCCGGCCGTCCGGTTCGGCGGCCTTGGCCACCGCCGCGGCGATCTCCTCCTCCACGGTGACGTCGGCCACCTGCCAGCGCACCTCGCCCGGAAGGGCCGCGACCTCCTCGAGCTCGGCCGCCGCCCCGGCCAGCCGTTCGGCCGTACGGCCGCAGATCGTCACCCGGGCGCCGTCGGCGGCGAAGCGGCGGGCCGCGGCCAGCCCGATGCCGCTGCCACCGCCCGTGACGAGGGCGGCGAGGCCCTCGAGCCCCCCGGTCGGTGACGCCGATCCTCGGCTGGGCACGTCGCTCAGGGCGCGGCCGCCCCGACGCGTTCGGTCGGAGAGAAGACGACCGGCATCGTCTCGATGCCGGTGACGAAGCTGGCCTGGCGACGGGGGAGGGGTGCGCCCTCCACCACGCGGAGGTCGGGCAGCCGGGCGAGCAGCTGCTCGAACATGACCTTCAGCTCGAGACGGGCCAGCTGGTTGCCCAGGCAGAAGTGGGGGCCGAAGCCGAAGGCCACGTGGGGGTTCGGGTCCCTCGTCACGTCGAAGCGGTCGGCCCGCTCGAAGACCGCCTCGTCGCGGTTGGCCGAGGGGTAGAGGAGGACGACCTCCTGGCCCGCCTCGATCTGGCGGCCGGCCAGCTCCACGTCGCGGGTGGCGGTGCGGGCCATCGTCTGGATGGGTGTGACCCAGCGCAGCATCTCTTCGACCGCCCTCGGCACGCCGACCGGTGACGAGAGCAGCTGCGCCCGCTGCTCCGGGTGGCGCTGGAGCTCGGCCATCCCGCCGCTGATGACGTGGCGGGTGGTCTCGTCACCGCCGATGAGGATGAGGAGCGTCTCGTGGACGACCGAGGTCTCGTCCAACCGGTCGCCGTCGATCTCGGCGTGCACGAGCACCCCCACGAGGTCGTCCTGGCGCCCCGTGCGCCGACGGTCCTCGATGATCGGGCGGATGTAGTCCGCGTAGTGGACGAACGCCTGCATCATGGTCTCGAGCACGACGGGGTCGTCGGTCCCCTGGCCTCGCAACAGGTCGTCGGACCAAGCCAACACGTCGGCCCGGTCCTCGGGGGCCACGCCGAGCATGTCGCCGATCACGATCAGCGGGAGCGGCGCCGCCACGTCGCTCACGAAGTCGCACGAGCCCCGCTCGCACACCTGGTCGATGACCCAGTCGCACACGCCGCGGACCCGGTCCTCCAGTTCCCGCACCCGTCGCGGGGTGAAGCCGGCCGAGACCAGGCGCCGCCGGCGCACGTGCTCGGGGGCGTCGAAGTCGATCATCATCGGGACCGGCGCGACGCAGGGCCGGGAACCTCCGGCGTTGGAGAAGGTGTCGGGGTCGGTCGACACCGAGCGGACGAGCTCGTAGGTGGCGACGCCCCAGAGCCCGTTGTGCTCGTCGAAGTGGACGGGATCGTGCTCCCGGAGCCAGGCGAAGGCCGGATAGGGGTCGCCCCCATAGAAGGCCCCGTCCATGAGGTCGATGTCCAGGCCCTGCGGCGTCCGCATTGACGGCCCCACCTGCTCTCCTGCTCCTCGGCACCCGCGCCGGCCAGTGCGTCGCGTCGCGCCACGGTAGTCCTCGACCCTCCGGCCGAGGCCCCACCCCCGGGGGCCGTCTCAGGTCCCGCTCACCGGCTGTGGCGCGTAGTCGGTAGGGTGCAGTCCATGGCCGACCAGGCCCGGTTCACCGACCTCGCCATGGAGTACATGCCGGCGCTCTACAGCGCGGCCCTCCGCATGACGCGGAACCGGGCGGACGCCGAGGACCTGGTCCAGGAGACCTACCTCAAGGCCTACCGGGCCTTCGGCAGCTTCACCGAGGGCACCAACCTGAAGGCCTGGCTGTACCGGATCCTCACGAACACCTTCATCAACTCCTATCGGGCGGCCAAGCGCCGCCCCGAGGTGACCGACGTGGAGGACGTGGAGGACCTGTACCTCTACCGCCGCCTGGCCGGTACCGACGGCCGGAGCCGGAGCGCCGAGGACGAGGCCCTCGACGGCTTCACCGACGACGAGGTCAAGGCGGCCCTCGAGTCTCTGCCCGAGGACTTCCGGATCGCCGTGCTCCTGGCCGACGTGGAGGGGTTCTCCTACAAGGAGATCGCCGAGATCACCGAGGTCCCGATCGGTACGGTGATGAGCCGGATCCACCGTGGAAGAAGGGCGCTCCAGAAGGCGTTGCACGAATTCGCCGAGTCCCGCGGCCTCGTGGGATCGGCGTCGAGACGCTCGGGTGACTAGGGCACCCGGATCGAGGAGGTAGGTGGTGGCAGCGGTCGAGGACGTGCCGGAGACCCGGCACGGCGAGGCGGGTGGGGACGACGGGTACCCCATGGACTGTGACGAGCTCGTCCACAGCCTCTACCACTACCTCGACGGTGAGCTGAACGACGAGCGGCGCCGCCAGATCCAGGAGCACCTCGACCTCTGCGGTCCTTGTGCCGACGTGGCCGAGTTCGAAGCCGAGCTGCGGGTGGTGATCGCCGAGCGCTGCCGGGACCGGGTGCCCGAGTCGCTGGTGGAGCGGGTCGCCGCGGCCATCGACGAGGAGCGCCGGTCGCACCACGGCGGCGCCTGAGCCGGTGAGCGACGCTCCGGCCGGGGGGGCGGCGCTGGACGCGCCTGCACCCTCTCTCGTCGACTGGTCCGCCGCCTCGCGCGTCGCCGAGTGGCTCGTGCGGCGCAACCCGCCGCCGCCCTCCTACCGGGCCGAGGCCGTCCAGGCCGACTTCGAGGACCTGACCGCGCAGGCCGAGGACCTCGTGGCCGCGGCCACCGGTTGGCGGTCGCCGTCGGGACCGGCCCGGGCCCGGGTCACCGACAGGATCGGCTGGGTCCACGTCAACGTGGCCTCGATCCAACGGCTGCTCGGCCCCACCCTCAACAAGCTCGAGGCCCGGCGGGTCGAGGGCGGTGTCCCGGGCGCCCCGGCCTGGATGCCCCGCCAGCTCGTCGGGCTGGGGCGCACCATGAGCGGCGCCCAGCTCGGCCTGGTGCTCTCGTGGATGTCGACCCGGGTGCTCGGGCAGTACGACCTCCTCATCACCGAGGAGGCCGCCGAGGACCAGGACATGGTCTATTACGTCGGCCCCAACGTGGTGGGCCTGGAGCAGCGCCACGGGTTCGTCCCGAAGGAGTTCCGGCTCTGGCTGGCCCTCCACGAGGTGACCCACCGCTGCCAGTTCACCGCGGTGCCGTGGTTGCGCGGGCACTTCATGGCGCTCGTCGACGAGGGGCTGGAGCCGCTGGCCGCCGACCCCCACCGGTTGGCCGACGCCCTCAAGCGGGCCACCGAGGAGCTGCGCTCGGGCCGGAGCCCGATGGGCGAGGCCGGCGTGCTCGGGCTCGTGGCCACGCCCGAGCAGCTCGACGCCATCCAGCGCATCCAGGCCCTCATGAGCCTGCTCGAGGGGCACGGCGACGTGACGATGGACCGGGCGGGGGCCGACGCGGTACCGGCGGCGGCCCGCTTCTCGCGGATCCTCCGGGAGCGGCGCCAGCAGGTGCGCGGGCCGGCCCGCCTCCTCCAGCAGATCCTCGGCCTCGAGGCCAAGTTCCGCCAGTACGCCGAAGGCGAGCACTTCGTGAACGAGGTGGAGCGGGCCGGCGGTCCCGAGCTCCTGTCCCGGGTCTGGCAGGGCCCGGAGTGGCTGCCGACCCTCCACGAGATCCGGACGCCCGCCGATTGGGTGGCCCGGGTGACGGGTCCGGCGCTCGTCGCCGGGTGAACGACCCGGTGACGGCGGCCCCACCCGGGCTGGCGCCCCCGGTCGCAGACCTCCTCCGCCGCTGCACCTTTCCCCCGCCGGGCACCGAGCTCGCCTGTGCCGTGTCGGGCGGTCCGGACTCCCTCGCCCTCCTCGTCCTCGCCGTGGGCGCCGGCTGCCGGGTGACCGCCCTCCACGTCGACCACGGCCTGCGGCCGGGCTCGGCCGACGAGGCCGACCTGGTGGCGGCGGCCGCCGCCCGGTTCGGGGCAGCCTTCCGGGCCGAGCGGGTGGTCGTGGCCGAGGGACCCAACCTGGAGGCTCGGGCCCGGGCGGCCCGCTACGCCGCGCTCCCCGACGACGTGGCCACCGGCCACACCATGGACGACCAGGCCGAGACGGTCCTCCTCCACCTGCTCCGGGGGGCCGGGCTCGACGGGCGGGCGGCGATGGCCCCCGGACCCCGTCGTCCGCTGCTCGGTCTGCGCCGCCAGGAGACCCGGGCCTTCTGCGCCTCGCTCGGGCTCGCCGTCGTGGTGGACGAGAGCAACGACGACCCCCGGCATCTCCGCAACCGCGTCCGCCACGAGCTGCTCCCGCTATGCGCCGAGCTGTCGCGGCGCGACCCGGTCCCGGTGCTGGCCCGGCAGGCCACCCTCGCCCGGGACGAGGCCGCCCTCCTCGACGAGCTCGCCGCGGCCGCCGTGCCCGACCCGGCGGACGCCCGCGAGCTCCGGGCCGCCCCCCCGGCCCTCGCCCGGCGGGCCGTCCGGCGGTGGCTGGGCGACGCCCGGGCCGCCGGCGAGCGCTACCCGCCGTCGGCCGACGAGGTGGCCCGGGTGCTGCACGTGGCGGCCGGCGGGGCGGTCGGGACCGAGCTCAGCGGGGGCCTCACGGTCCGCCGCTCGCAGGGGCGACTGGTCGTCGGCACCGCGGCGACCGGTAACCTCAGCCCGGTGAAGACCGAGGAGGTGGCGGCGCCGGCGCCCGAATGGGCCCGCCCGGGGGTCGGCCCGGTCGTGGTGAGCGAGGCAGCGCTCGCCGACCGGGTGGCCGAGCTCGGCGCGGCGATCACCGCCGACTACGCGGCCGACCCGCCGCTCCTCGTCGGGGTGCTGAAAGGGGCCATGCTCTTCATGAGCGACCTGTCCCGGGCCATCAGGCTCCCGGTCGACGTGGACTTCATGGCGGTCTCCTCCTACGGCAGCGCCACCCGCACCTCGGGTGTCGTGCGCATCGTGAAGGACCTCGACGCCGACCTCGAGGGCCGCCACGTGCTCGTGGTCGAGGACATCATCGACAGCGGCCTCACGCTCAATTACCTCCGTCGCTACCTCGAGGCCCGCCGCCCCGAGAGCGTCGAGGTCTGCGCCCTCCTCGTGAAGGAGGGCCAGCAGCGGGCCGAGCTCGACCTGCGCTACGTGGGCTTCCGGATCCCGCCCGCCTTCGTGGTCGGCTACGGGCTCGACGTCGACGAGCGCTACCGCAACCTGGCCGCGGTACACGCCTACCTCGGCTCCGACGGGGAGGCACCGTGAGCATCGACGAAGAGCTGGCCCGGGCCGCACCGGTCGACAACGGCAACCGGCCCGCCGGGACCGGCGTCGACACCGCCCGCGTCGAGCGGGCCGTCACCGAGCTCCTCCTCGCCATCGGCGAGCAGCCCGACCGGGACGGTCTGCAGGACACGCCCCGCCGGGTGGCCGCCATGTACGAGGAGCTGTTCTCCGGGCTGGCCGACGACCCGTCCCGGCACCTCACGGTGACGTTCGCCGCCGAGCACGACGAGATGGTGATGGTGCGCGACATCCCGTTCGCCTCGCTCTGCGAGCACCACCTCGTGCCGTTCATCGGGCGGGCCCACGTGGCCTACATCCCGGGCGACGACGGCCGGATCACCGGCCTCTCCAAGCTGGCCCGGCTCGTCGACGGCTTCGCCCACCAGCTCCAGGTCCAGGAGCGCATGACGACCCAGATCGCCGACGCCATCGAGTCGGTGCTCGGCCCGAGGGGGGTGCTCGTGGTCGTCGAGGCCGAGCACCTCTGCATGTCGATGCGCGGGGTGAAGAAGCCTGGCACCCTCACGGTCACGTCCTCGGTGCGCGGCCTCTTCCGGTCCGACGCCGCCACCAGGGCCGAGGCCATGCAGTTCGTCCACGGCCGCTGAGCGAGAAGGCCTCGGTCGGCCCGGCCGTCGCGTACGCTTCCCCCATGACCGGTCAGCAGCACGGCCGGCCCCTGGTCATGGGTGTGTTGAACGTCACACCCGACTCCTTCTCCGACGGGGGCCGCTACGTCGAGCGCGACCGGGCGGTGGAAAGAGGGCTCGCCATGGTGGCCGAGGGGGCCGACCTGGTCGACGTGGGCGGCGAGTCGAGCCGGCCCGGGGCCACCCCCGTGGCCGTGGACGAGGAGCTCCGGCGGGTCGTCCCCGTCCTCCTGGCCCTGGCCGGCCGGGTGCGGCTCTCGGTCGACACGACGAAGGAGGTCGTGGCCAGGGCGGCGGTCGCCGCCGGGGCCACGCTCCTGAACGACATCTCGGGCCGGCTCTGGCCGGTGGCCGCGGCCGAGGGCGTCGGCTGGGTGGCCATGCACATGCAGGGCACGCCGGCCGACATGCAGCTCGACCCCCACTACGGCGACGTGGTGGGCGAGGTCCACCGGTGGCTGCTCGAGCGCCTGCGGACGGCCCTCGACGCCGGCGTCGAGGAGGTGTGGGTGGACCAGGGGATCGGCTTCGGCAAGACGGCCGAGCACAACCTGGCCCTCCTCGCCCACCTGGACGAGCTGGTCGAGGCGACGGCGGCCGCCGGCGGGCGCGGCGTGCTCGTCGGGACGAGCCGGAAGCGCTTCCTCGGGGCCTTCGGCGCCCCCGGGGACGAGCCGCTCGGCCCGGACGAGCGGCTGGAGGCCTCGCTCGCCACCGCGGTCTGGGCGATGGCGCAGGGCGCGGGGATGGTGCGGGTCCACGACGTGGCGCCGACGGTGGTGGCGGCGGGCCTGGTGGGGCTCGCCGAGGAGGCGGCCGTGCCGGTCGGCGGGTCGATGGGAGGCAGTCGATGAAAGGCAAGTGGGCGGCGGGCATCCCGCCCCGCAACTTCACCTGGGTGGTGCGCGACCGTCTGGCGTTGTCCGAACGGCCCGGCGGCTTCGCGCCCAACCACCGACGGGTCCGGCGCCAGGAGGAGATCATCTGGCTGCAGGTCCAGCAGTTCGACAAGGTGATCTCGCTGCTCCCGTCGCCCCACAACCTCCAGGCCTACGAGGAGCAGGGCCTGGCCCACGCCCACTACCCGTTGTCGCCGGCCACCGACCCGCGCACCGTCCTCGCCGACTGCTACCGGGACCTCGACCGCTCGCTCGCCGAGGGCCTGAAGGTCCTCGTGCACCAAGAGGAGCTCGGTGACCGGGTGATGGGCGCGGTCGCCGGATACCTCGTGTGGTCGGGGCGGCTGGCCTCGGGTCCGCAGGCGGTGGCCCTCACCGAGCACGTCGTCGGGCGCCAGATGGGCTCGACCGGTCGCGAGCTCGTCGTGACCGTCGAGAGCATGCCGCCCCGCCAGAAGGTGTGACCGGGGTCGGCACCCACCACCTCGAGGTCCGCGGGCTGCGGGTGGTGGCCGTCCACGGCGTGCTCCCCGAGGAGCGGGAACGCCCCCAGCCCTTCGAGCTCGACCTCGACGTGGCGGTCGCCCTCGGGCCGGGGCTCACCGACGACCTCGCCCGGACCGTCGACTACGGCGCGCTCGTCGAACGGGCCAGCGCCGTCGTGACCGGCCGGTCCTACCAGCTGCTCGAGACGCTGGCCGACGCGGTGGCGGCCGAGCTCCTCGGCGCCGACGACCGGGTGGTCGAGGTGGAGGTCGTCGTGCGCAAGCTGCGGCCGCCCGTTCCGGCCGAGCTGGCGTCGGTGGGCGTGGCCGTCGTGCGCCGGCGGGCGGACCGTTGAGCGGCGGTGGTTGACGAGCGACCGGTGAGCGGGGACCGGTCGACGCACCGGGCCTTCCTCGGACTCGGCTCCAACCTCGGCGACCGCCGGCGGTACCTCGCCGACGCGCTGGCGGCGCTCAGCGCCGAGGGCGACGTCGTCGCGGTGTCGCCCCTCTACGAGACCGAGCCGGTCGGCGGTCCGGAGGGCCAGGGGCCCTATCTCAACCTCGTGGTCGAGCTCTGCACCAGGGACGACGCCCGCCGGCTGCTGGAGCGCTGCCGCCGGCTGGAGGAGGCCGCCGGCCGGGTGCGCACGGTGCGGTATGGCCCGCGCACCCTCGACGCCGACGTCCTCTTCGTGGAGGGCGAGTCGGTCGACGAGGAGGACCTCGTCGTCCCCCACCCCCGCATGTTCGAGCGGCGCTTCGTGCTCGCCCCGCTGGCCGACCTCGCTCCCGAGCTGGTGGCGCCCGAGCGCCTGGCGGCCAGTGGTGGGCAGGTCACCCGGCTCGGTACACTTTCGGTGCAGTCTCCGTAGAAGGCGACCGGCACCCGGCAGGGGCTGGAGCGCAAGGAGGTCCCGTGCGAACCGTGCGGTTCATCGGCCCCGGGAGGGCCGGTTGCTCGCTGGCTGACGCCCTGTCGCAGTCCGGCTGGCAGGTCCTCGGCCTGCTGGGTCGGCGCGACGACCAATCGAAGGCGGCCGAGGGTGTCGACGCCCTCGTGATCGCCACCCCGGACGACGCGGTGGCCGACGTGGCGGCGGCCGTGCGGCCGGTGCCGGGCACGGTCGTCGTGCACCTGTCCGGCTCGCTCGGGCTCGACGTGCTCTCGACCCACCGGCGGCCCGCCGCCCTCCACCCCCTCGTCCCGCTGCCCAACCCCGAGCTCGGCGCCCGGCGACTCCGGGAGGGCGCGACGTTCGGCGTGGCCGGCGACCCGCTCGTGGCCGAGATGGTCGCGTCGCTCGGCGGGCGGGCGGTCGAGCTCGCCGACGAGGACCGGGCGGCGTACCACGCCGCCGCCTGCATCGCCGCCAACCACGTCGTCGCCCTGCTCGGCCAGGTCGAGCGGGTGGCCGCTCGGGCCGGCCTCGGGCTCGACGACTTCGTCGGCCTGACCCGGGCCGCCCTCGACGACGTGGCCCGGCTCGGCCCGCGCCGCGCCCTCACCGGGCCGGCCGCCCGCGGTGACTGGGCCACGCTCGCCCGCCACCGCGACGCCCTCCCCCCCGAGGAGCGGCCCGCCTACAACGCGCTGGTCGGCCTGGCGATCCACCTCGCCGAGGGCCCGCCGAGCGGGCGGGTCGAGCGCCGAGCCGTCGCGGCGGACGACGACGTCGTCGACGACGTCCCCGAGGTGCGCGTGCCGTGGCCGGTGCCCGCTGGGGCCGGCGCGGGCGGGGCCTGAGCGGTGCTGGTCACCGAGCGCCTCGCCGAGTGCCGGGCCGCCCTCGACGACGCCCGGGCGACGGGGCGCACGGTCGGTCTCGTCCCGACGATGGGGGCGTTGCACGCCGGCCACCGCGCCCTCATCGACCGGGCCGCGGCGACCGACGACGTCGTGGCGGTCACGATCTTCGTCAACCCGCTCCAGTTCGGCGACCCCGACGACCTGGCGCACTACCCGCGCCCGCTGGCCGACGACCTCGACGTGTGCCGGGCGAGCGGCGCGGCTGTCGTGGCCGTGCCTGCGGTCGAGGAGATGTACCCGGGCTGGCCGGAGCCGCTCGGTACGACGGTCGGCGTGCCCGCACTCGCCCGCCGCCTCGAGGGGGCCTCCCGGCCCGGCCACTTCGACGGCGTGGCCACGGTCGTGACGAAGCTCTTCGCGATGGCCGGTGCCTGCCGGGCGTACTTCGGCGAGAAGGACTTCCAGCAGCTCGCCCTGGTCCGCCGGCTCGTGGCCGATCTCTCCCTCCCGGTCGACGTCGTCGGCTGCCCGACGGTGCGCGACCCCGACGGCCTCGCCCTCTCCAGCCGCAACGTGCGGCTGTCGGCGGCCGAGCGGCAGGCGGCGCTCGCCCTCCCCCGGGCTCTGGCGGTGGGGCGCAGCCGCATCGGGGCCGGTGAGCGGCGCCCGGCCGCGGTCGAGCGAGCCATGGCCGAGTCCGTGGCCGACGAGCCGCTCGTCGAGCTCGACTACGCGGTGGTCGTCGACGCCGAACGGCTGGAACCGCCGCCCACGCTCGAGACCGACCGCCCGCTCCGCCTGCTGGCGGCGGCGGCGGTGGGTTCGGTGCGCCTCATCGACAACTGCGCCGCAGAGCGGCGGCAGGTGGGCGCGTTCGGGAGGACGCTCGCCGGCGTGGCGCGAGACTGAAGGGGCGCCGCGCTGCGGCGCCGCGGGTACCGCGGACCGAGTCGGGCCCCGATGAGCCGCGAGAAAGAGAGAGCGCGGTGCAGCGTCGGATGACGAAGTCGACGGTCGACCGGGCCGCGGCGTCCTTCGACGTGCTCGTGCTCGGCAGCGGGGTGGCCGGACTCTCGGCGGCCGTCCGTCTGGCCGGGTCGGGTCGGGTGGCCGTCCTCACGAAGGGCGAGCTCTCCCAGTCGGCCACCCGTTGGGCCCAGGGCGGCGTGGCCGCGGTGCTCGGCGGCGACGAGGACTCGACGGACCTCCACCTGGCCGACACGTTGGCCGCCGGCGCGGGTCTCTGTGACGAGGACGCCGTGCGGGTCCTCGTGGACGAGGGTCCTGACCGGGTGCGCGAACTCATCGCCATGGGCGCCGAGTTCGACCGGGAGGCGTCGGGCGGCCTGGCGCTCGCCCGCGAGGGTGGGCACTCCCGCCCCCGGGTGGTCCACGCCGGCGGGGCGGCGACCGGTGTCGAGGTCGAGCGGGCCCTCGTCGAGGAGGCCCGGGCCCTGGCCAACGCCGTCCTCGAGCGATGGTTCGCCTTCGACCTCATCTGCGAGGGCGGCCGTTGCCGCGGGGTCTGGGCCCTCCCCCCGGACGGCGAGAAGGTGGCGGTGCGGGCCGAGCACGTGGTGCTCGCCACCGGCGGGGCCGGCCAGCTCTTCGCGGTGACCACCAACCCGTCGGAGGCCACCGGTGACGGCGTGGCCATGGCCCTCCGGGCCGGGGTGCCCGTGGCCGACGTCGAGTTCATGCAGTTCCACCCGACCGCCCTCCACCACCCGGCCATGCCCCGGCCGCTCCTGTCCGAGGCCCTGCGGGGCCACGGGGCGCTGCTCCGCGACAGCCGGGGGAAGCGCTTCGTCGACGAGCTGGCGCCGCGCGACGTGGTCAGCCGGGCCATGGCCGCGGTGATGGCCGAACAGGGCGTCGAGCACCTCTGGCTCGACGCCACCGGCCTCGAGCGTTTCGACCAGCGCTTCCCGACCATCGCCGCGTCCCTCTCGGCCATCGGTCTCGACCCGGCCACCGACTGGCTCCCGATCGCCCCGGCCGCCCACCACCTCGCGGGTGGCGTCGTCACCGACCTCTTCGGGGCGACGGCCCTGCCCGGGCTCTGGGCGGCCGGCGAGGTCGCCTGCACCGGCGTGCACGGGGCCAACCGCCTGGCTTCCAACTCGCTCCTCGAGGGCATGGTCTTCGGGGCCCGACTCGCCGAGCGGGTGGCCGCCGGGGTCGACGGTCCGAGCGTCACCGGAGCCCTCCGGCCGATCCTGGCGCCCGGCGTCGGGGAGGACGAAGGGGTGATCGGGGCCCGGGCCATGCCGCCGCTCCCGCCGCCGGCCGTCGTCGGGCCGACCGGGCAGGACGACGACCACAAGGAGCGTGACCGCTTGCAGCGGGCCATGACCGCCGGGGCCGGCGTCGTGCGTTCGGCCACCTCCTTGGCCGGGGCGAGCGCCGTCGTCGACGAGGTGCTCGGGCGTCTCGAGGTACCGCCGACCTCGGCCGGACGCGGCGAGCTCGTCAACCTCAGCACCCTGGCCCGCGCCCTCCTCGCCTCGGCGACGGCGCGCGAGGAGACCCGCGGCTCGCACTGCCGAGAGGAGTTCGACCACGCCGCGCCGGCGTGGCGCTGCCGGCTGGTGCACGGCCGCGCCCGGGAGGTGCCGTGACGGGCGCCGATCCGGCTGCACCCCTCGACCTGCACCCGCCGTGGCCGGCGGTGCGCACCGCGGTGGCCCGGGCCCTCGAAGAGGACCTCCTCCCGCTCGGCGACCTCTCGGCCGCCCTCGTACCCGACTCGGCCCGCGCCACCCTCGCCCTCGTGGCCCGGGTGGACGGCGTGGTGGCCGGCCAGCGCTGCGTGGAGGAGACCTACGCCCAGCTCGACCACTCGGTGGCCGTCGTCTGGTACCGCCCCGACGGCAGCCGGGTCGGGCCGGGCGACGTCGTGGCCGACCTCGAGGGGCCGCTGCGCCCCCTGCTCTCCGGCGAGCGCACCGCGCTCAACTTCTGCGGGCAGCTCTCGGGGGTGGCCAGCCTCACCCGGCGCTTCGTCGACGCGGTGGCCTCGGTGGACGCCCACGTCCGGGTCCTCGACACGAGGAAGACCGTGCCCGGCCTGCGGGCGCTGCAGAAGGCGGCGGTGCGGGCCGGCGGTGGCCACAACCACCGGGGGAACCTCTCGGACGCCGTGCTCGTGAAGGACAACCACCTCGGTGCGCTCGGCGTGGCCGAGGCCGTGCGGCAGGCCCGGGCGGCCTGGCCCGGCCGGCTGGTCGAGGTGGAGTGCGACCGGGCCGAGCAGGTGGAGGAGGCCTGCCGGGCCGGGGCGACGACCGTGCTCCTCGACAACATGACACCCGAGCAGGCCGCCGACTGCGTGAAGCTCGCCCGGGCCGTCTCGCCTGACGTGCTCGTCGAGGTGTCGGGCAACGTCTCGCTCGAGACCGCCCCCGCCTACGCCGCGGCCGGCGTCGACCTCCTCTCGGTCGGCGCGCTCACCCACTCGGCCCCCACGCTCGACGTGGGCCTCGACCTGCGCAGCTGAACGTGCTCCTCGCCATCGACGTGGGCAACACCGAGACCGTGATCGGCCTCTACCGCCTCGGGGAGGAGGACCCCACCGTCGCGCTCGCCGAGGCCGGCGTGGGCTTCGGCATCGGCGCCGAGGACCAGCCGTCGCGCGGCCTCACCCACCACTGGCGGCTCTCGACCGTGCCCGACCGCACGCCCGACGAGCACGCCGTGCTCCTCACGCAGCTCCTCGACCTCGAGGGCCTCGACATCGCCAGCACGGTGACCGGCATGGCCGTGAGCTCGTCGGTGCCGGCGGTGACCGGCGAGCTGCGGCAGATGGCCAGCCGCTGGTTCAAGGACATCCCGTGCGTGGTCGTCGGCCCCGGGGTGAAGAGCGGCCTCCCCATCCTCTACGACAACCCGAAGGAGGTCGGGGCCGACCGGGTGGCCAACGCGGTGGGCGCGTTCGACCTCTACGGCGGCCCCTGCATCGTCGTCGACCTCGGTACGGCGACCACATTCGACGCCATCTCGGCCGCCGGCGAGTACCTCGGCGGCGCCATCACGCCCGGCGTGGCCATCAGCCTCGAGGCGCTGTTCCAGCACGCCGCGGCGCTCCGGCGGGTGGAGCTCGTCGAGCCCCGCGACGTGATCGGGCGCTCCACGGTGGAGTCCATCCAGTCCGGGGCGCTCTACGGGTTCGCCGCCCAGGTCGACGGCCTCTGCCGGCGCATCATGGCCGAGCTCGGGCCGTCGACCGTCGTGGCCACCGGCGGGCTGTCGGACCTCATCGCCCCCTACGCCGAGACGATCGAGCACATCGAGCCGTGGCTCACGCTCCACGGCCTCCGCATCGTCTACGGCCGCAACATCGCCGGCGCGTGACCGACCTCCCGTCGCGCTTCGAGCGCACCGCCACGGCGGCCGAGGTGACGGCCCGCTACGCCCATCTCGGCCCGGGTGAGGAGTCGGGCGACGAGGTGGCGGTGGCCGGTCGGGTCATGCTCATGCGGCCGCAGGGCCGCCTGGCGTTCGCCGAGTTGCGCGACTCGAGCGGCGCCGTCCAGCTCTTCGCGTTGGCCGCCCACACCGAACGCTTCGACGAGTTCACCCGCCTCCGCCTCGGTGACTGGGTGGGGTCCCGGGGCGAGGTCGTGCGCACCCGGCGGGGCGAGCTGTCGGTCAAGGTCCGGCACTTCGATCTCCTCGCCGAGGCCCGTCGTTCGTTCGGCGACAAGTGGCGAGGTGTGAGCGACGTCGAGACGCGCTTCCGCCAGCGCGAGGTGGACCTCTGGGCCAACGAACGGAGCCGTCATGTGCTCCTCCTGCGCAGCCGGCTCGTGCAGCGGCTGCGCGAGCGCCTGTGGGCCGAGGGCTTCGTGGAGGTGGAGACACCGATCCTCCACCCGGTGCCCTCCGGCGGCGACGCCCGGCACTTCACGACCCGCCACCTCGCGCTCGACGCCGACTTCTACCTGCGCGTGGCGCCCGAGCTCTACCTGAAGCGGCTCGTCGTCGGGGGCTTCGAGAAGGTCTTCGAGATCGGCCGGCTGTTCCGCAACGAAGGGCTCTCGCCGCGCCACAACCCCGAGTTCACGACGGTCGAGCTCTACCAGGCCTACGCCGACTACGTCGACCTCATGGCGCTCGTGGAACAACTTGTGGCCAGTCTCGCCACCGATCTCCTCGGCACCACCCGTCTCACCTACCAGGGGCGGGAGCTCGACCTCACACCGCCGTGGCGTCGGGCCACGATGGCCGAGCTCGTGAGCGAATCGGTCGGCGTGCCCGTGTCGGTGCACAGCGACCCGGCCGAGCTGGCCCGCCTCCTGCGGGCGGCCGGCGGCGATCCGGCGCCCGGGTGGGGACCGGGCAAGCTGCTCGCCGAGCTCTACGAGCAGACGACCGAGAGCAAGCTCTTCGACCCGGTCTTCGTCCGCGACTACCCGACCGAGGTCTCGCCCCTCGCCCGCCCCCACCCGGCGGACCCGGCGCTCGTGGAGCGGTTCGAGGCCATCGTGGCCGGCCGCGAGCTCGTCAACGCCTTCAGCGAGCTCACCGACCCCGACGAGCAGCGGGCCCGGCTGGAGGCCCAGGCCGCGGCGCGGGCCGCCGGCGACGAGGAGGCCATGGCCCTCGACGAGCCGTTCCTCAGGGCCCTCGAGCACGGCCTCCCCCCGACGGCCGGCCTCGGCCTCGGGATCGACCGCCTGACCATGCTCTTCACCGACTCGGCCAACATCCGCGAGGTGATCGCCTTCCCGACGCTCCGGCCCGAGCGCTGACGCCAGCGACGGCGGGGCCGACCCGGTCGGTGGAGCCCGGGTCGAACGACGCCGTCACCTCACGCGGCAGCCCGCCAGTTGCGAATCCCGCCGGACCGCCCGCTGCTCGGAGAGGTGGGGCCGCTTCCCGGGGCCGCCAGAGCGGACGAGGCACGCGAGCGTTTCGACGGCGCCGCTTCGAGCGAGCCGTCCCTCACCGATCCCTCACATCTCCCTCACGGCCGCCACACGCCGCCGTGGGAGAACGGTGGTGAACACGAGCGGGCCGCCGGTCCGCCACCCGTCGGAGGGAGAACGAGATGTTGCGCAAGGTCCTCGCCGGAACGGCGCTGAGCGGGCTACTGGCGCTCGGGACCGTCACCGCGGCCTCGGCCGCCACCACCAGCGGCCCGGGCGCGTCGGGTGGTGGCAACAAGGCCGCCAACAAGGCCCACTTCTGCTCGGTGCGGGCGCCCAAGGTGCTGGCCCGCATCCAGAAGTACGACACGGCCTACCCGGGTCGGCTGCAGAAGGCCGAAGCCCGGTTGCAGGCGGCCCAGCAGCAGGGCAACACGACCCTCGCCCAGAAGATCCAGGCCCACATCCAAAAGGCCGAGGCCCGCCACACCAAGGTGGCCTCGCTGCAGCAGAAGATCGAGACGGCCTGCCCCGGCGCCACCGCCGGTTCGTCGTCGGGCTCCTCGGGCAGCACGACGACTACCTAGTTCTTCGAATCGAGCGTTCCGCCGGCTCGTCCCTGCCGGATCCCCACCTCCGGCCCGGCCCAGTGCCGGGCCGGAGGGGCGCGGAGAGCGGCGCGCCAGGAGTGGTCGCGCCGGGTGATCAGCCGGGCAAGCCGTCGAGGAACGAGACGGCGAGACGCTGCAGGCCCTCGGCGAGGGCCGGCGAGTCGACCCCCGCAGTGGCCGACGCGGCCTCCTCGGCGTAGCGGCGTCCCTCGGCCACCGTGGCCGCCAGGCCGGGTGACGCCGCCACCACCTCGCGGGCCTTGTCCCGCTCCGGCTGGCCGAGCGGGTGGCCGAGCATCGTCTGCAGCTCGGGTCCGGTGTCGGGGTCCTCCAGTGCGAGCAGCACCGGCAACGTGTAGATGCCCTCGGCGAGATCCTGGCCGGCCGGCTTGCCGAGCTCGCCGTCCTGGGCGATGACGTCGAGCACGTCGTCGCGCAGCTGGAACATCATCCCGAGGCAGCGCCCGTAGTCGGTGAGGGCCTCGACCTCAGCGGCGGGCGAGCCACCGGTGAGGGCGCCGATGCGGCAGGAGGCCGACATGAGGGCGGCGGTCTTGCCGGCGATGGCCGCGTAGTAGTCGTCCTTCGTCCGGGTGACCTGGAACGAGGACCGCACCTCGGCCACCTGCCCCTGGCAGAGCCGCCCGAGGGTGTGGGCGAGGAGCGAGGCGATCTCGGTGCCCAGCTCCGCGGCGATGGCCGCCGAGCGGGCGAGGAGGTAGTCGCCGGCCACGATGGCCACGAGGTTGCCGAACCGGCTGTTCACGCTCTCGACGTTGCGCCGGACCGTGGCCTCGTCGATCACGTCGTCGTGGTAGAGCGACGCGAGGTGGACGAGCTCCACCGACACCCCGCCGAGGAGGTCCCGCTCGCTCGCCTCCCGCGCCCCGCCGGTCGCCGCGGCGATGGCGAGGAGGGGGCGGAGGCGCTTGCCGCCCGCGTTGACGAGGTGCGTGGTCACCTCGTCCAAGAACGCGTCACCGGTCGTCACCGACGTGGCGAGCAGCGGCTCGAGGCGGACGAGATCCTGGTCGAGATGGGGAAGACCGAGCGCCTCGGAGGGGTTCACCGACGAGCACGATAGGCCACGGCCAGGCAGGTGCGACAGCCCGGACCTGGACCTTCCGGGGCCGGGAGCGCCCGTTCCAGGCGCGGCCATAGCTGACAGGTGCTCCCTGTACACTGCTCTCAGGACAAGCCGATACGGAGGGCGGGCCATTGTTCGAACGCTTCACCGACCGGGCACGGCGAGTGCTGGTGCTGGCGCAGGAAGAAGCGCGCCTGCTCAACCACAGCTTCATCGGCACCGAGCACATCCTGCTCGGGCTGATCCACGAGGGTGAAGGCGTCGCCGCCAAGGCCCTCGAGTCGCTCGGGATCTCCCTCGAGGCGGTGAGGGAGAAGGTCGAAGAGACCATCGGCATGGCCGGGAGCGCCCCGAGCGGGTCGCCCCCCTTCACGCCCCGGGCCAAGAAGGTCCTCGAGCTCTCCCTCCGGGAGGCCCTCCAGCTGGGGCACAGCTACATCGGCACCGAGCACATGCTCCTCGGTCTCGTGCGCGAGGGCGAGGGCGTGGCCGCCCAGGTCCTCGTGAGCCTGGGCGCCGACCTCGGCCGGGTACGCCAGCAGGTCATCCAGCTGATGTCGGGCTCGTACCAGGGCAAGGAGGCCGTGGGCGCAGGCACCGGGTCGTCCTCCTCGGACGCCCCGACGGGCTCGCCGGTGCTCGACCAGTTCGGCCGCAACCTCACCCAGCTGGCGCGCGACGCCAAGCTCGACCCGGTCATCGGGCGCGAGAAGGAGATCGAGCGCATCATGCAGGTGCTCTCGCGCCGCACCAAGAACAACCCGGTCCTGATCGGCGAGCCGGGCGTGGGCAAGACGGCCATCGTCGAGGGCCTGGCCCAGCGCATCGTGGCCAACGACGTGCCCGAGACCCTCGCCAACAAGCAGCTCTACACCCTCGACCTCGGCGCGCTCGTGGCCGGGAGCCGCTACCGCGGCGATTTCGAGGAGCGGCTGAAGAAGGTCCTGAAGGAGATCCGGACCCGCGGCGACATCATCTTGTTCATCGACGAGCTCCATACCCTCGTCGGTGCCGGCGCCGCGGAGGGTGCGATCGACGCCGCCTCGATCCTGAAGCCCATGCTCGCCCGGGGCGAGCTCCAGACGGTCGGAGCGACCACGCTCGACGAGTACCGCAAGCACCTCGAGAAGGACGCAGCCCTCGAGCGCCGCTTCCAGCCGGTGAAGGTGGAGCAGCCGACGGTGTCGCTCACCATCGACATCTTGAAGGGGCTCCGCGACCGCTACGAGTCGCACCACGCCGTGACGATCACCGACCAGGCCCTCGTGGCCGCGGCCAATCTGGCCGACCGGTACCTCGCCGACCGCTACTTGCCCGACAAGGCCATCGACCTGATCGACGAGGCGGGCAGCCGGCTGCGCATCCGGCGCATGTCGACGCCCCCCACCTACAAGAAGCTCGACGAGGACATCGAGCGGATCAGGAAGGACAAGGAGAGCGCCATCGAGCGCGGCGCCTTCGAGCAGGCCAAGAAGCTGGCCGAGCAGGAGAAGGAGCGCCTCGACCGCAAGGAGGCCATGGAGGCCGAATGGCGGGCCGAGGGCGTGGAGCTCTTCGACGTCGTCGACGAGGAGGTCATCGCCGAGGTCCTCGCCAACTGGACCGGCATCCCCGTCTACCGCCTCACCGAGGAGGAGACGGCCAAGCTGCTCCGGATGGAAGAGGAGCTCCACAAGCGGGTCATCGGCCAGGAGGAGGCGTTGAAGGCCCTCTCTCGGGCCATCCGGCGCACCCGGGCAGGCCTGAAGGACCCGAAGCGGCCCTCGGGCTCGTTCATCTTCCTCGGCCCGACGGGCGTCGGGAAGACCGAACTGGCCAAGACGCTGGCCGAGTTCCTCTTCGACGACGAAGACGCCCTCATCCAGCTCGACATGAGCGAGTACATGGAGAAGCACACGGTCAGCCGGCTCGTGGGCTCGCCCCCCGGCTACGTGGGCTACGAGGAGGGTGGGCAGCTCACCGAGGCCGTGCGGCGCAAGCCGTTCTCGGTGGTGCTCTTCGACGAGGTGGAGAAGGCCCACCCCGACGTGTTCAACACGCTGCTCCAGATCCTGGAGGACGGCCGCTTGACCGACGCCCAGGGCCGCTCGGTCGACTTCAAGAACACCGTGCTGATCATGACCTCCAACCTCGGCACGGCCGACCTGCGCAAGGCCTCGGTCGGGTTCGCCAAGACCTCGGAGGCGGTGACCTACGAGCGGATGAAGGCGAAGGTGCACGAGGCGCTGAAGGCCCACTTCCGGCCGGAGTTCTTGAACCGCATCGACGAGGTGATCGTCTTCCACGAGCTGAGCAAGGACGAGGTGATGGCCATCGTCGACCTGATGCTGGCCCGCACGTCCGAGCAGCTGGGCACCCAGGGCCTCGGCCTCGAGCTCACGCCGGCCGCCCGGTCGCTCCTCGCCGAGCGGGGCTACGACCCCCAGCTGGGGGCGCGGCCGCTCCGCCGGGCCATCCAGCAGCTCGTCGAAGACCCGCTGTCGGAGCGCCTGCTCTGGAAGGAGTTCCGGGTCGGCGAGACGATCGTCGTCGACGTCGACGACTCGCCGGTCGAGGGTGAGGAGGGGCCGCGCCTCTCCTTCCGGGCCATCGAGGGCCTGGAGCCCCCGCCGATGGAACTCGCCGGCAGCGGCTCGGCCGCCGAATAGCCTGCCCAGGCGCCCCGCTGGGCGCCGATTGTCACACCTCGTCCGTAACGTGCCCGGGCATGGGCGCGGGTGCGGTCACGTACGGCTGTGCCGCCTGCGGGGCGGCGGCGAGGCGCTGGTCCGGCCGCTGCTCGTCCTGCGGCGCCTGGAACAGCCTCGAGCCGCTCTCCGGGCAGAGCCCCGGCCCGACGGCGGCCCCGGTGCCGCTGGCCGAGGTGGACCCGGGCCTCGCCCGGGCGAGGCCGACCGGCCTCACCGAGGTGGACCGGGTGCTCGGCGGCGGGCTCCTGCCCGGCTCGGTCACCCTCCTCTACGGCGAACCCGGCGTCGGGAAGTCGACGCTCCTCCTCCAGGTGCTCATGGCCATGGCCGCCCGGGGCGACCGGGTGCTGCTCGTGTCGGCCGAGGAGTCGGCGGCCCAGGTGCGGGCCCGGGCCGAGCGGCTGGGGGCTCTGTCGCCCGGGCTCCTCGTCTCGGCCACCCCTGACGCGGCCGCCGCGGCCGCGGCGGTGGACTCGGCCGGGCCCGAGCTCGTGGTCGTGGACTCCGTGCAGACGTTGGCCGACCCGACGGCCGCCGGGCCCCCGGGGAGCCTCGCCCAGGTGCGGGCCTGCGCCGACCGGCTGGTGCGGCTGGCCAAGGGGGCGGGCGTGCCGCTCGTGCTCGTCGGCCAGGTGACCAAGGGGGGCGACCTCGCCGGCCCCCGGGCCCTCGAGCACCTCGTCGACACGGTGGTGACCTTCGAGGGCGACCGCCACCACGCGCTGCGCTGCCTGCGGGCGGTGAAGCACCGCTTCGGCACGACGGGGGAGATCGGGCTCTTCGAGATGGGCGAGGGCGGACTGACCGTCCTCGACGACCCCGCCAAGCTGCTCCTCGGCGACCGCCACGCTGACGTACCGGGCTCGGCCGTGACCGCCCTCCTCGAGGGGCGCCGTCCCCTCCTCGTCGAGCTGCAGGCCCTCGTGCTCGCCGGCGGGGGCACGAGGCGGCGGAGCGGGGTCGGCGTGGACGCCGCCCGCCTGGCCGCGCTGCTCGCGGTGCTCGAGTGCCGGGCCCACCTGGCGCTCGGGGCCGACGACGTGTTCGTGTCGGCGGCGGGCGGCCTGCGGGCGGCCGAGCCCGCGGCCGACCTCGCCCTCTCCCTCGCCGTGGCCTCGGCCAAGACCGGTCGGCCGCTCCCCGACGGCCTCGTCGTCCTCGGGGAGGTGGGACTGGCCGGCGAGGTGCGCCAGGTCCCCGGCACCCCCCGCCGGCTGGCCGAGGCGGCGAGGCTGGGCTTCACCCGGGCCCTCGTGCCCGAGGCCACCCTGCCGGTGTCGGGCCTGGAGCTCCTCCCCGTGGGCACCCTGGCCGAGGCCCTCGCGGCCGTCCTGGCCGGCGGCCCGGCCGAGGACCGCTCAGGTCCGGAAGGGCCGGGGCCCCCCGAAGTGGTCGAAGAGGGCCGTGCGGGCCGCGTACAGGCCGCACATGCCGTGCACGCCGCCCCCCGGCGGCGTTGAGGAGGAGCAGAGGTACACGCCGCGGAGGGGTGTCCGGTAGGGGTTCCAGGTGGCGGTGGGTCGGAAGACCGTCTGGCGGAGCGTCGACGCCCCGGCGGCGATGTCACCGCCGACGTAGTTGACGTCGTGCTCCTCCATCTGGGCCGCGGTGCGGACCGAGCGGGCGAGGACCCGGTCGGTGAAGCCGGGGGCGAACCGCTCGATCTGGGCCTCGATGCGCGCCGTCATGTCGACCGTCGAGCCCGACGGCACGTGGCAGTAGGCCCAGAGCGTCGCCCGCCCGGCCGGCGCCCGGCGGTCGTCGACGATCGACGGCTGGACGACGAGGCAGAAGGGGGCCTCGGGGTGGCGGCCGGCGTTCACCTCGGCCTCGGCCCGCCGGACCTCGGCCAGCGTGCCGCCGACGTGGACGGTGCCGGCGACGGTGGCGGCCTTGGTGGACCAGGGCACCGGCCCGTCGAGGGCCCAGTCGACCTTGCAGACCCCGGGCCCGTAGCGGAAGCGCCGGTAGGGGCGGCGGGCCCGGGTGTCCAGGCGGTCGCCGGCCAGGTCGACGAACTGGCGCGGCGTCACGTCGAGGAGGACGAGGCGCGAGGACGGGAGCTCGGCCAGGCTGCGGACGCGGGTCCCGGTCGTGAGCTCGCCGCCCCGGTCTCGGATCTCGTCGACGAGGGCGTCGACGAGGACCTGGCTGCCGCCGCGGACCACGGGCCAGCCCACCGCGTGGGCGCTCAGGGCGAGGACGAGGCCGAAGCCGCCGGTGAGGGGGGCGTCCAGCGGCCGCATGCTGTGGGCGGCCACCCCGGCCACGACCGCTCGCCCCTCGTCGGTGCCGAAGCGGCGGGCCAGCCAGGTGGCGGGCTGGAGCCCGAGGGCGCCGAAGCGGGCCAAGAGGAAGGGTGAACGGGCCGAGCGCAGCGGGGCGAGCATCCGGTCGATGACCTTGTCGGCCCGGCCGGCGAGGGGTCCCATGAGGCGGCGGTAGGCCGGCCCGTCGGGGCCCAGTCCCTCGACGGTCTCCTCGAGCGACTGGTGCACGGCGGCCGCCCGGCCACCGTCGAGGGGGTGGGCGAAGGCCACCTCGGGCCGGACGAGGTCCACCTTCGCCGGGTCGAGCGCGAGCCCGCGGAAGAACGGCGACACCGCGGCGAGGGCGTGGACCGTCGAGCAGACGTCGTGGCGGTACCCGGGGAGGGTGAGCTCCTCGGTCCGGCAGCCGCCTCCGAGCGTGGGCGCCGCCTCGAGGACGCCCACCGTGAGCCCGGCCCGGGCCAGGGTCAGGGCGGCAGCGAGACCGTTCGGTCCCGAGCCGACGACGACCGCATCGAGACCGCTCACCCAGCGTCGGCCCGGCCGGCCGGCCGGGCGGTCACGCCCGCCGTTCTTCCCGGCGGTGGTCCTTGCTGAGCTCCTCCAGCTCCCCGCGGTCGAGCTGGCCGTGGGGCACCGACGCCACCCGACAGGGCGTCACGGCCACGAGGGTGGCCGTCCGCCCCCCGCCCTCGAGGCCCGACCGTTCGCCGAGGACGGCACCGGGTCCGTACTCGGCCAGGCGCTGGCCCCCCGCCTCCACGAGCACGACGCCGTCGAGCACGAGGAAGACCTCGTCCGAGGGGTCACCCTCGGCCACGATCGTCGTCCCCTTCTTCAAGTTCTTCACCTTGGGCTTCCCCCCGCCCATCATCCTGGACGAGAGCGAGCGCTCGAGGGCCGTCTCCACCGCGGTCACGAGGGCGGGGGAGTCCTCGTCGCCCCACGGCGTCTTCTTCCCGAAGGACTTGGCGTACCAGTCGCGAAAATCGGTCAGACCGGACTTGGCGGCCAGCTTGGCGTCGGGCCCGTAGACCCAGTGACGGGGGAAGCGGCTGGCCCCGACGAGCTCGAAGTCCGACGTGCCGTCGGCGTGGAGCGTCAGGCTGAGCGTTGTCCACACGAGCGGGGCCCGCCACTGGATGAACGGGGCCCGTCGCACCCGCCGCGGGGCGGGGAGGCCGGTGCGGCCGCCCGTCGTCTGGACGAACCGCACCCAGCCGTCGCCCACCTCGGGCTCGAGCTGGATCTCGGGGAGGGCCACCGGCTCGAAGGCCCGGCTCAGCCCGCCCAGCTTCACGATCGTCTCGGTGATCAGCCCGCCGCCCAGGTGGCCGTAGGAGGTGATCCGGCCGGCCTCGTCGACCTCGATGTAGGCCGAGAGCCGGTTGGCGAAGCGGAAGCGCCCCGCCTTGTGCAGGGCCTCGAGGTCCTCGATCTCGTCGGGAGGCGGCTCGTCGTAGTGGGTGACCCCGGCCTCGAAGGCCATCTTGGTGCTGCCCCGCACGGCCTCGGAGGGGATCCAGGACACCGAGACCACCGAGTGTTCGATCCTCATGGCACCATGTTGCCCCGCCCTTCCGTGCGGCCGACAGTGTGGCTGCCGGCGTCGCGGCGGTGGGGCTGGCACCCCGGGGGGTTTAGTGCTCCTCCCCTGGTCGTCGGCCCGCAGGTGTGGGAGAACGGGGAGTGCATGGAGGAGCGAGCCGGCGGCGACGCCATCATCGACGTCTTCTTGGCCGACGACAACGTCATCGTGCGCGAGGGCGTGCGGGCCCTCCTCGAGCTGCAGCCCGACCTCCGGGTCGTGGGCGTGGCGGGCGACTACGACGAGCTCGTCGAGGGGGCGGTGCGCACGGGCGCCCACGTGCTCGTCACCGATATCCGGATGCCACCCTCCTTCCAGCGCGAGGGCATCGACGCCGCCCGTGAGGTGCGCCGCCGCCTCCCGGGCACGGCGGTCGTGGTGCTCTCCCAGTACGACGACCCCGAGTACGCGGTGTCGCTCCTCTCCGAGGGGTCATCGGGCTACGGCTACCTGCTGAAGGACCACATCGCCGACGGCGACCAGCTCGTCGAGGCGGTGCGGGCGGTGGCCACCGGCGGCACCGCCCTCGACCCGGCCATCGTCGACGCCCTGGTGCGCCCGGTCAGCCACGGGGGCCTCTCCGAGGCCGACGAGGAGCTGCTCTCGATGATCGCCGAGGGCCGGCCCATCAAGGCCATCGCCGCCGCCCAGCGCGCCACCCCCGAGAGCGTGGACGCCCGGGTGGAGGCGCTCTTCGTGGCCCTCGCCGAAGGGGTGGCCGGCGGGAACGAGGGCGCCCTCCGCCGGCTGCGCCTCCTCCACCAGGCCATCGTGGACCGAGAGGAGCAGGGCGAGACGTTGTCACGCCTCCTGCCCGGTGGTCTGGCCGAGAAGCTGCGCCGGGAAGGCCGGCACATCGGCGAGACCGAGGTGGTCGAGGTGACCGTGCTCATGAGCGACATCCGCTCGTACTCGACGATCGCCGAGCACGCCGACCTGACCCAGCTGGCCGGCCAGCTCAACACCCATCGGGCGGCGATGAACGAGGCGATCCTCGGCCAGACCGGGACCGTCATGCAGTTCGTCGGCGACGCCGTCATGGCCGTCTTCGGCGCCCCCTTCGCCCAGCCGGATCACGCCGACCGGGCGGTGGCCGCGGCGGCCGACGCCCACCGGCGCCAGGCCGAGGTGAACGCGGCCTGGGCGGCCGAGGGCCTCCCGCCCTTCGGCCTCGGCCTCGGCCTGTCGACCGGCCCGGCCGCCGCCGCCCTGCTCGGCTCCGAGGAGCGGCTCGAGTACACGCTCGTCGGTGACACCGTGAACCTGGCCCAGCGGCTCCAGCAGCTGGCCGAGGCCGGGGAGACCGTGCTCAGCGCGGCGACGATGGCCGCGCTCGACCAGCCCGTCGTGGCCACCGAGCTCGGCGAACAACTGGTGAAGGGCCGAGACACGCCGGTCGGGGTCTACAAGATCGGCCGGGCGTCGCCCGGCGACGACGCCGGTCGCGGCCTCGCTGCCGCGGCCGCCGGAGGGGAGGGATGAGCTCGTGGTCGACACGGTGACGGAGGTGTCCGACGGGGTGGGAAGCGAGCCGGTGCTCGTGGCCGAGGGCGTGCGCAAGACGTTCGAAGCCGAGAACGCCCCGGTCCGGGCGCTGCGCGGCGTGAGCCTCACGGTCGAGTCGCGCGACTTCGTGGCGCTGATGGGACCGTCGGGCTGCGGCAAGTCGACGTTCCTCAACCTGGTGGCCGGTCTCGACACGGCGGACGAAGGCACGATCCAGGTGGCCGGCGAGGAGGTGACCGGGCGGACCGAGGACCAGCTCGCGCTGCTCCGCCGGCGCCACATCGGGATCGTCTTCCAGTTCTTCAACCTCCTCGAGGGGATGACCGCCCTCGAGAACGTGGCCCTCCCGGCGATCGTGGCGGGGACCAAGCGGCGGGCGGCCGAGACCCGGGCCCGTGACCTGCTCGACCTCCTCGGTCTGGCCGACAAGACGAAGGCCGTCCCCGGCGTGCTGTCCGGCGGGCAGCGCCAGCGCCTGGCCATCGCCCGGGCCCTGGCCAACGAGCCGACCCTCCTCCTCGCCGACGAGCCGACCGGAGCCCTCGACTCGGACAGCGGCCAGGAGGTGATCGAGCTCCTCTCCCGCCTCCACCGGGGCGGCCAGGCCATCCTGCTCGTGACGCACGACGACGACGTGGCCCGAGCCGCCGCCCGGATCTGCCACATGCGCGACGGCCGCATCGTCGAGGTCCCGGACCGGGAGGCGACCGCCCCGGCGGTGGAGGTGCGGTGACCGTCGGCCCTTCGAAGGTGGCCGCCGGTGAGGCGCCGGCGACCGTGGCCCCGGGCACCGGCGCGACGCCGGCCCCGCTCGTCTTCCGGGTGGGGGAGGGGGGAACCCCGGGCCGACCCTCGGTGCTCCCGGCCTGGCTGCTCGTCGTCGCGGCGCTCTGTCTCACGGGGTGGGCTCTCGCCCGGCCGGTGCCCTCCGGCCGGGCCGGGGCGGACGGCGTCCGGGCCGCCCTCGTGGTCGTCTGGGCCCTCGCCGCGCTCGTCCTCGCCCACCGGGGCCCGCCCACTCTCGGCCGGCTCGTCGCCGCGGCGGTCCTCCTGGGCTCGGCGAGCCTGGCCGCCGTGACGCTCGCCGCCACGACGAGCGGCACCGACCACCGGGCGGGCCGGGCCCTCGCCTGCGTCCTACCGGCTCTCCTCATGGCCGCAGCGGTCCACGTGCTCGCCGCCCTCCCCGACGGTCGGCTCGGCTCGACCGGGCGCCGGACCGGCGTCGCCTTCGCCTACGTCGTCGCGCTGGCTCTGGGCCTCGCCGCCTGGCGCGGTCCCGGCCGCTTGAGCCCGGCCGCCGCCCTCGCCGGTTGGTCGGTGGCCGTCGTGGTCGGGCTCCTCGCCGCGGCGGCCCGCTACCGTCAGGTCTCGGGCCGGGACCGCCAGCGCCTGCAGTGGCTGGCCGCCGGGGTCACCGCGGCGGTCGAGGTGGGTCTCGTCGTCGGGGCGCTCGGCGTGCTCGTGAAGTGGCCCGACCACCCGGCCCTCGTGGCCGCGGCGGCCACCGCCTTCGTGCCGATCGGCCTGGCCGCCGGCGTCGTGCCGACCCTCGCCGGGAAGGCCGACCGGGTGCTGGTCGTCCTCGTGCAGGTGACCGGGCTCAGCCTCCTCGTCACCGCCGTCTACTTCGTCATCGTGCTCGGCCTCGGCCACGCACCGGACCCGGCCGACCGCGAGGTGCTCGGCCTGTCGATGCTCGCCGCGGCGGTGGTCACGCTCGGCTACCTCGCGGTGCACCGGCGGCTGGAGGACTCGGTGAACCGCGCCGTCTACGGCGAGAGCACGGCGCCCGAGGACGTGGTGAAGACGTTCAGTGGGCGCCTCACGCGCGCCGTCACGATGGACGAGCTCCTGCTCCAGCTGACCGAGACGCTGCGCAAGAACCTCCAGCTGAGCTCGGCCGAGGTGCTGACCGGGACGAGCGAGGTCCTCGAACGCGCCGCCTCGGTCCCCGACCGGGGGCCGGGCACCCTCATGGTCGGGCCCCAGGAGCGGCCGGTCGTGGCCCGGGCCGGGGTCTCGGGCCGGGCCTGGGTGCAGGTCTGGCTGCCCGCCCTCCTCGACGGCCGGGGCGACGTCCAGATCCGGGTGGCCCCGATCACCTACACGGGCGAGCTGCTCGGGGTGATCGTGGTCGAGCGGCCGGCCGATGGGGTGGGCTTCGACGACGAGGACGAGGGCGTCCTCACCGAGCTCGCCCGCCAGGTCGGGCTGGCCCTGCACAACCTGCAGCTCGACTCGGCCCTGCAGTCGACGCTCGACGAGCTGCGCCGCCAGGCCGACGAGCTCCGTCGCTCGCGGGCGCGCATCATCGAGAGTGCCGACGCCGAGCGGCGCAAGGTCGAACGCGACCTCCACGACGGCGCGCAGCAGCACCTCGTGGCCCTCGCCGTCAACCTGCGTCTCGCCCGCGACCTCGTGGCCGACGACCCGGCTGCGGCGACCGAGATGCTCGACGAGCTGGCGGCCGACGTGAAAACCACCGTCCAGGAGCTGCGCGACCTGGCTCACGGCATCTACCCGCCGCTCCTCATGGACAGCGGGCTGGCCGAGGCCCTGCGGGCGGTGGCGGCCCGCAGCCCGCTGTCGGTCACCGTGGCCGCCGAGGGCCTCGGTCGCTACCCGCCCCAGGTCGAGGCGGCCGTCTACTTCTGCTGCCTCGAGGCCCTGCAGAACGCGGCCAAGCACGCCCCGGCGTCGCACGTGCGGGTGGCGGCGTGGGAGGAGGAGGGCGGCCTGCTCTTCAGCGTGACCGACGACGGGCCCGGCTTCGACCCGGCCAAGGCCCGGGGCGGCCACGGCTTCGTCAACATGAGCGACCGCCTCGGGGCCATCGGCGGCACCGTCCGGTGGGAGTCCGAGCCCGGCGAGGGTGCGGTGATCTCCGGCTCCACCCCGCTCACCTGAGCGCGGGTCCGGCCGTTCAGCGGAGCTGGAAGCCCCCGTTGTCGCGCTCGTCCCAGAGACGTTGGAGGACGGCCGGGGAGAAGTCCTCCTTGTTGAGGTAGGCCCGGGCCCCGCTCGTCACGGCATCGGGCGGGACGTCGCCCGGGCTGTAGGTGGAGAGGAGCACCACGACGACCTCGGGGTCGTCGGCCACGATCCGCCGGGTGGCCTCGATCCCGCTCATGCCGGGCATGTTGATGTCCATGAGGACGAGGGCCGGCCGCAGCTCGCTCACCATGGCCACGGCCTCGCTGCCGTCCACGGCCTCGCCGATCAGCTCGAAGCCCTCCATCCGCCGCAGCACCGCCTTGGCGGCCGAGCGGAAGGGGGCCTGGTCGTCGACCACGATCACCGGGAGTGACGCGGGCATCAGGACAATTCTCCCACGCTGTCGGGTGGGCCCAAAAGGGGGCTGGCAACCCCCGTCGGGGTGTGGCTACCCCTCCGAGCTCTCATCCAGGTAGACGAGGACCGCCTTCACCCGGCGGTTGACGTCGTGCTCCTCGGTCAGCCCGAGCTTGGAGAAGATCGAGTTGCTGTGCTTCTCGACCGCCCGCTCGGAGAGGTAGAGGCTGCCGGCGATCGCCGCGTTGTTCTTCCCCTGGGCCATCTCGGCCAGGATCTCCTTCTCCCGCGGCGTGAGCCGGTCGAGCTCGGAGGAGGCCCGCCGGCCGGAGGCCCCGACGAGGCCGTCCACCACCGCCGGGTCGATCACCGAGCCGCCGGCCGCCACCTCGCGGATGGCCCGAGCCAGCTCGTCCACGCCGGCCACCGACTCCTTCAGGAGGTAGGCCCGGCCGGCCGAGCCGTCGCCCAGGAGGGCGAGGGCGTAGTTGGGGTTGGCGTACTGGGAGAGGACGACCACGCCGACCTCGGGGTGGTGCTCGCGCAGCTGGGCGGCGGCCTGGATGCCCTCGTCGGTGCCGCTCGGGGGCATGCGGATGTCGGTCACGACGACGTCGGGGGCGACGTCGTCGACGAGGGCGAGGAGCCCGGGGAGGTCCGACGCCTCGCCGACGAGCTCCAGTCCCTCCTCGCCGGCGATGAGGCGGGCCACGCCCTCGCGGAGGAGGGCGTTGTCCTCGGCGAGGACGACCTTGAGCGGAGCGTCCACGTCGGGTCACCGTAGTCCGGGGCCCGGCGGACCCACCGGTCGGCGCGCCGGGCCGGACGGGGAGCGAAGAGGCGACGGGTACCATCGCGCCGTGGTCGACCGGACCAGCGAGCCGCTCATGGAGGCGCTGGCGGTGGTGGCCCCCGGTACGCCGCTCCGTGAAGGGCTCGACCGGGTCCTCCAGGGCAAGCGGGGCGCGCTCGTGGTGGTGGGCGACGACCCGGCAGTCCTCTCGGTGTGCACCGGGGGCTTCCTCCTCGACGCCGAGTTCAGCCCCCAGCGCCTCTCGGAGCTGGCCAAGATGGACGGGGCGATCATCTTGGCCGGCGACGCCTCGCGCATCGCCCGGGCCAACGTGCACCTCGTGCCGCGGGCGAGCATCCCGACGAGTGAGACGGGTACCCGCCACCGCACGGCCGAGCGGGTGGCCCGCTCGATCGACGTCACGGTGGTCACGGTCTCGGAGGCCCGGGCCGAGATCGCCGTCTACCGCAACGACCAGAAGCACACGATCCAGTCGACGCCGCGCCTCGTCAACCAGGTGAGCCAGGCGCTGGCCACGATGCAGCGCTTCAAGAGCCGCTTCGACCTGGCGCTCGCCCTGCTCTCCCCCCTCGAGGTGGAGGACTCCGTGACGCTCCGCGACGTGGTGGCCGTGCTGCAGCCGGGCGAGATGCTCGTGCGGATGGGCGAGGAGGTCGAGGGCACGCTCGTCGAGCTGGGCGAGGACGGGCGCATGAGCGGGCTCCAGCTCGAGGAGCTGACGGCCGGCGTCGGCCAGTCCCTGCGCCTCGTGATCGAGGACTACGTGGCCGACGCGGCGGCGGCCAGGGGGGCCAAGCAGGACGGGCGGCCGGCCCGGGTGGACCGGGTCCTCGTGGCCCTCCACAAGCTGCACCCCGACGACCTCCTCGACCCGGTGACCGTCGGGGCCACCCTCGGCCTGCCCGGCCGCTCCCACGACCTCGACGCCGGCCTCGAGGCCCGGGGCTACCGGCTGCTCTCCCGGCTCCCCCGGGTGCCCGAGCAGGTCATCGGGAGCATCGTGGAGCGCTTCGGGACGCTCCCCCGGTTGATCGCCGCCTCCCCGGCCGAGCTCGAGAAGGTGGGCGGCATCGGCGAGGCGCGGGCCCGGGCGGTGAAGGACGGCCTCTCGCGCCTCGTCGAGGCGAGCATCCTCGAGCGCTACGAATAGGTGGGACCGGCCCAACCAGGCCGTTGCGCCCGGTCGGAGGGCCGCGGCAGGTACAATGGAAGACCGCCAGCCGGACGCCCGGGTCCCATCGCCCGGCCGGGTCCGGCGCTCGACGGCCGAACGAGCGGCCGCGCTGCCTGAAACCCCGGGAGCAGGCGCTCCCGCGTCCACACGAAGGAGGCCCGTGTTCAAGGTCGGTGACAAGGTCGTCTACCCCCACCACGGCGCCGCCGTCGTGGAGAAGCGGGAGACGAAGCTGGCATTCGGCGAGAAGCGCGAGTACCTCGTGCTGCGCCTGGCGTACGGCGATCTCACCCTGATGGTGCCGGCGGACAACACCGAAGGGGTGGGGCTCCGCGAGGTCATCAACGACGAGGAGGTCGAGGAGGTGTTCGCGGTGCTGCGCAAGAAAGAGGCGCGGATGCCGACGAACTGGTCCCGGCGCTACAAGAACCACTCCGAGAAGCTCCGGTCCGGGGACATCTACCAAGTGGCCGAGGTCGTCCGGAACCTCTCCATCCGCGACAAGGACAAGGGCCTGTCGGCGGGCGAGAAGCGGATGCTCAGCCGGGCCCGCCAGATCCTCGTCTCCGAGCTGACCTTCGCCCTCGGCGTCGACGAGGAGACCGCCGAGCAGCGCCTCAACGAGGCCCTGCCCTAAACGGGGCGACCGTGCCCTCCGTGTGGGCCGTCGTGGTGGCCGGCGGCTCGGGCGAGCGCTTCGGGCGGATGAAGCAGTTCGCCCTCCTCGGCGGCCGGCCGGTCGTGGCCCGGGCCGTCGCCGCCTGCCGCAGCGTGGCCCGAGGTGTCGTCCTCGTCGTGCCGAAGGGCGCCACCGATGAGGACTACGGCGCCGACGCCGTGGTGGTCGGTGGGGCGACGCGCTCGGCCTCGGTGCGCGAGGGTCTCGCCGCGGTGCCGGGCGACGCCGACGTGGTCGTGGTGCACGACGCGGTGCGTCCCCTCGCCCCGCCCGCCCTCTTCGCGGCGGTGCTGGCCGCCCTGGCCGACGGCGAGGCCGCCGGGGCCGTCCCGGCCCTGCCGGTGGCCGACACGCTGAAGCGGGTGGCCCCGCTCCTCACCGAGCGCGCCGGACCGCCCTGGCCCGTGGTCCAGGCCACGGTGGACCGGGGCGACCTCGTGGCGGTGCAGACGCCCCAGGCCTTCGTGGCCGAGGTCCTCCGACGGGCCCACGCCGGCGGACCCGAGGCGACCGACGACGCCGCGTTGCTCGAGGCCCTCGGCGCTACCGTGCGGGTCGTGCCGGGCGACCCGCGCAACCTGAAGCTGACCACCCCGGCCGACCTGGCGCGGGCCGAGCAGCTGCTCGGGCCCTGAACGTGCGGGTCGGGCAGGGCTTCGACGTCCACCCGTTCTCGGCGGACCCGGCCCGTCCGCTCGTCCTCGGCGGCGTGGTGATCGAAGACGCCCCGGGGCTGGCCGGCCACAGCGACGCCGACGCCCTCGCCCACGCCCTCGCCGACGCGGTCCTGGGCGCAGCGGGCCTCGGCGACCTCGGGCGGCACTTCCCCGACGATGACCCCGCCTGGCAGGGCGCCGACAGCCTCGTCCTCCTGGCCGAGGTGGTGGCCAAGGCCGCGGCGGCCGGTCTCGTGCCGGTCAACGCCGACTGCACGGTCGTGGCCGAGTCGCCGCGCCTCGCGCCCTACACGGCCGAGATGGCCGACCGTCTTGGACGGGTGCTCGGGGCGCCGGTCTCGGTCAAGGCCACGGGCCCCGAGGGCCTCGGGGCCCTCGGCCGCAGCGAGGGCCTCGCCTGCCTGGCCGTCGTCCTCCTCGACGGGGCCACCGCCGGCCGACCGGCGTGAGCCCCGCTGGCCGTAGCCGTCGACCTGCGCCCAGGGGAGCAGCCGGCGCGGCCCGCGGCCGGCGCCCGGACCGGGTGGCCCGGCCCGGGGCGAGGAGCCGGGACCGGCGCGACGGACTCGGCGGCGACCAGGTGGAGGGGCGCCAGGCCGTGCTCGAGCTGCTCACCGTCGGGCGGCGACCGGTCCGGCGCGTGCTGCTCGCCCAAGGGCTCGACCCGTCCCCGGTGCTGGACGAGATCGAGGCGCGGGCGGCCCGGCGGGGCGTGCCGGTCGAGCTCGTGCCCCGGGCCCGCCTCGACGCGTTGGCCAAGACCGAGGCCCCCCAGGGCGTCGTCGCCCTGGCCCGGCCGGTCGAGGACGTGAGCCTGGAGGACCTGGTGACCGACGGGCCCGGTGACACGTTCCTCGTCGTGGCGGCCGGCATCACCGATCCGGCCAACCTCGGCGCGGTCCTCCGGGCGGCCGAGTGCGCCGGGGCCACTGGGGTGGTGCTCCCCCGCCACCGGGCGGCCCACCTCACCCCGACCGTGACCAAGGTGGCGTCCGGCGCGGTCGAGCATCTCGCCTTCGCCCTCGTGGGCGGGGTGCCGACGGCCCTCGAGCAGCTCCGCCGGGCCGGCGTGCGCAGCGTCGGACTGGCCGGCGAGGCGAAGCACTCGCTCTACGACCTCGACCTCTCGACGGGCCCGGTGGCCCTCGTCGTCGGGAGCGAGGGCAAGGGGCTCGCCCCGCTCGTCCGCAAGCGCTGCGACGAGGTGGTCCGCATCCCCCAGCACGGCGTGCTGCCCTCGCTCAACGTCGGCATGGCCAGCGCGGTCGCCTGCTTCGAGGTGGCCCGTCAGCGGGGCGCGGCGGGGGGGGTGAGGGCGCGGTCGGCTCAGGACGGGTAGCCCTGCTGCCACCCGTTGTTGTTCCCCGAGTTCTCGAGCGAGGAGATGTTCGAGGCGTCACACGGGCCCGTGTAGCCGGCCGGGGTGCCCGCCTCCCACACGCCGGCGATGCCGTCGTAGACCCCGGGGTTGAGGTTGGCGAAACCGACCCTGTTGTAAAAGACGTTCGACTCCGTGTACCAGCAGCGCCCGGTCTGGGACTGCTCGGCCAGCACGAGGATGTAGGACGGGCTGCTCACGAGCACCGAGATCGAGGGTGGTGAGGAGAACGTCACCGCGCCCGTCGTGTAGTTGAACGTCGGGTCGTTCGACTGGAGCAGCGAGATGGCCGACGGCGCCGACTGGTACCAGCCGTCGGGAGCGGTGAGACCCCTCGCCCCGATCATGGCGCTCGTGATGTCGGACTGGGCCGAGCGGTCCTCCGAGCCCACCCTCGAGCCGAAGTAGGTGGGCACGGCGATGGCGATGAGGAGCGACATGATGAGGAGGGTCACCATGAGCTCGACCAGGGTGAACCCAGACTCGGCTCCCTCCTCGGGGCGCGACGACCCGACAGATGTCCATCGATGACGCCCGCGCGTCCCGCCGAGAGGCCGACGGCCCCGCCCTGTCTGCACGTTGCTGGTCCCTCCGGAGGGTGAGGTGTGTCCGCTACCAGCGACGGCCCAATTCCGCCGAAGCGGAAATGCTAGCAGCCGGCGGGCCGTCCGAACCACGGCAGAAGCGGGATTTCCCCCCTGTGAGAAGGGAATTTTCGAGCCGGTGGTGGGACTCGAACCCACGACCTGACGATTACAAATCGCCTGCGCTTCCAGCTGCGCCACACCGGCCTCGGCCCGAGGCTACCGGCGCCCTCCTGGGGCCCTGGGCCGGACGCGACACGACCCCGGTCCGATGACCGGGGTCGTGCGAACGGCTGGGCTCGGCGCCGTCAGGCGGCGGGCTGCTCCTCCGCGGCCACCGGGGCGACGGCGGGCGCCTGGCCCGTCTGCACCTCGATGCGCCGGGTCCGGACCTCCTCGGCCGTGGGGATCACCACGGTGAGGACGCCGGCGTCATAGGAGGCCCGTACCTGGTCGGTGGCCAGGCCGTCCCGGAGCGTGAGGCGCCGCACGAAGCGGCCGCTCGGCCGCTCGCTCACGACCACCTGGTCGCCCTCGCGGCGCTCGGGCCGGCGCTCGGCCGCCACCGTGAGCACCTTGTGCTCGACGGTGACCTCGAAGCTCTCGGGGTCCGCCCCCGGCAGGTCGAACTCGAGCACGAGCTCCTGGTCACGGCGGTAGGCGTCCATCGGGAGCACGCCCGGGCGCACACGGCCCCAGGCCAGCTCGCTCAGACGGTCGACCTCCCGGAACGGGTCGATTCTCAACAGGGCCATGGTTTCCCTCCTAGGGGTTCTCGCTCCTGGCGTTCTTGACTCCGCCAGCTTAGCGCCTCCTTCAGCTCCCGAGTCAGAAAACTTGTTTGTCTAGATATCAACTCTGTGGAGGCCGAGCTTGGGTCCACTCTCAGCTCTCCGAGCTGCGACGGTGCTTGCACCAGGGCCTTCCCGTTGGCAGGCTGAGGCGGTGACCGACGAGGTCCCCCCCGGCGACGCCGGGGCCGCGCCAGGTCCAGCGGGCGGCCCTCCCCGCCGGCAACCCATTGCCGCCGGCCGGGCCTTCGCCCTCGTGGTGGTGGCCATCGTGCTCGGAGTGGTCCTCCTCGACGTCGGAACCCGGGCCCCGGCGGGCACGGCCAGCGGGGCGACGACGACCACGCTTCCCGCGTCTTCGACCACGACCACCGTCCGGCATGGCGGGGCCTCCTCGACCACGACGACGGTCTCGCACGCCAACGTGCACGTCCAGGTGGCCAACGGCGTGGGGAGCGGCGAGTACGCCACCGACTTCAGCCAACTGCTCTCGGCCGCCGGCTGGAACACACTCCCCCCCGAGGACACCAACGCGGTGGTGGCGGATTCGGCCGTCTACTACGCGGCGGGCCAAGAGGCGGCGGCGAACTCCATCGCCGACACCCTGAAGCTGCCCCGCTCGGCGGTGGCCCCCATCACGACGTCGTTGCCGGTGTCCTCGACGAGCGGCATCGACGTGCTCGTCATCATCGGTCCGGGGCAGCTACCGGCGCAGTTCTCGAGCACCACCACGACCTGAGACCACCACCACCCGAACCCGGTGACCGCCCGGCGTCGACCGACGGCCTGCCGGCGGCCCTTCGGCCGTTGCGGGCCCGCCCCGACTCGGCCGCCCTCTTCGTCGACTACGACGGGACGCTCGCCCCCATCGTCGCCGACCCGGGGGCCGCCGCCCCGATGCCCGGAGCGCCCGAGCTGCTCGGCCGGCTGGCCGCCCGCTTCGGCCTGGTGGCCGTGGTCTCCGGGCGCCCGGTCTCCTTCCTGGCCGCCGTGCTCGGCCCCCCGTCCGGCGTGGGCCTCTACGGCCTCTACGGCCTGGAGGAGCTGGGCGAGGACGGAGGGCCTCGACCGGCCGAGGAGGCCGCGGCTTTCGTCCCGGTCGTCGCCCAGGTGGTCGCTCGGGCCAGGGCGGAGGCGCCACCCGGGCTCCTCGTCGAGCCGAAGGGGCTGACCATGACCCTGCACTGGCGGACGGCGCCCGGGACCGAGGCCTGGGCCCGGGCGTTCGCGAACGAGGCGACGGCGAGTTCAGGTCTCGTCGTCCAGGACGGCCGGATGGCCCTCGAACTGCGTCCGCCGTTGCCCACCGACAAGGGCACGGTGGTCGCCCGGCTGGGTCGGGGCTTCGCCGCGGTGGCCTGTTTCGGTGACGACCTCGGCGACCTGCCGGCGTTCGCCGCCCTCGACCAGCTGGCGGCCGACGGGGCGACCGCGGTGCGGGTGGCCGTGGCCGACGCCGAGACCCCGCCTGAGGTCACGGCGGCGGCCGACGTCGTCGTCGAGGGTCCGGCCGGGGCCCTCGTGCTCCTCGGTCTGTTGGCCGGCGAAGAGGGTTTGGCCTAGGGGGCGGCCGGGGCGCGGGCGCCCGCCGCGGCCAGCTGGTCTTCCAGCCAGTCGGCCGCGGTGCGGGCGCGCACGATCTCATCGAGGCGCGCAGCGCGGCGAAAGCGCTCCCCTTCGTCCATCTCGAGCGCCAAGTCGAGGGCGGCCGCCTGGCCGGTGACGTCGAAGGGGTTGACGCCGACCGCGGCCGGATAGAGCTCTTCCCAAGCGCCGGCCTCGCGCGAGATGACGACGACGCCACCGCGGTCGTTCACGAGGGGCCCCTCCTTGGCCACGAGATTCAGACCGTCGCGTATCGGGTTGACGAGCAGCACGTCGTAGCGGGAGAGGGCGGCCACCGAGCGGTCGCGGTCGTCGGCCACATCGAGGACGATGGGATCCCACGAGGCCGTGCCGAAGACCTCGTTGATCCGGGCCACCGTGTGCTCCACCTCGCTGCGGTAGGCGAGGTAGTCGGCGAGGCCCTCGCGCGACGGGTAGGCGAGGACGAGGTGGACGACGCGCTCACGCCAGCGCGGCTTCGTCTCGAGGAGCTCCTCGTAGGCCCACAGGCCGCGCAGGAGGTTCTTCGAGAGCTCCACCCGGTCGACCCGGACGATCAGCTTGCGCCCCTCGAACCGCTCGTCGAGCTCGGCCCGGGCGGCCGCGGCGGCCGGCGAGGCCGCCTCCGCCTCGATGGCCGCCGGGTCCGGCCCGAGGGGGGCGTGGAACGAGGACGGCGCCCGGCCGGTGCCGGCGTAGGTGGCGAGCTCGCGGTCGGCGAAGCAGGCCCGGAAGGCCGCCTCCCAGCGGGCGGTGTGGAAGCCGCAGGCCCCGAAGCCGGCCAGGCCCGAGAGGAGCTCGCCGGCCGGCGAGGAGGGGAGCGCCCGCAGGGCGTTCGGGTCGCCGAAGGGGGTGTGCATGAAGAACACCGTGCGCAGGTCGGGGCGGCGGTCGGCCAGGAGCCGGCCGGTCAGCGAGAGGTGGTAGTCCTGGACGAGCACGACCGACCCCGGCTCGGCCTCCTCGGCCACCGCCCCGGCGAACTGCTCGTTCACCGCCCGGTAGGCGTCCCACGCCTCGTACCAGCGGCGGTCGAAGCGCGGCCGGCGCGGCAGGTCGAAGAGGTGGTGGTGGCAGAACCAGAGCGTGGAGTTCGACACGACGTCGTAGGCCATGCGGTAGGCCTCGGCGTCGGGCGAGACGATGACGGTGCGCAGGCCGTCCTCCACCATGAGCCCCTCGGCGAAGGCCACGCGGTCGGCCTCGTTCATCGACGCGGCCACCCACGTCGTGTCGGTGCCGGTGAGGAGCGGACGCAGCGTCCCCGCGAGCCCGCCGCCGGTGCCTGTCGGCTCCGGGCGCCCCTCGTCGTCGAAGCGGAAGGACAGCGGGCCCCGGTTGGAGACCACCACCAGCTCAGCCACGGTCCGACGCTACCCGGCCGCTCCGCTCATGCTCCGGGGGAGCGCCCCGGCCCGCGCCAGCGCGGTGCGCAGCACGTCGGTGGCCTGGGGGCCGAGCTCGGCGAGCGGCCGGTTGCGGTGGATCCGCACACCGAGGTCGACCTGGGCGATCGACGACGGGCCGAAGCGCCGCGCCACGTCGACGAGGAGCCCGATCTCGACGCCGTAGCCGTCGGCGAAGGCCACCTTCTCGAGCACCCAGCGGTAGGACGCCGTCTCACCGGCGAGCGGCTGGTGGACGCCGGCCAGCTCCGGGAAGAAGAGCGCGATCACCGGTCGGGCCACGAGCTCGGTGACCCGCCCGCCACCCGCGGGGTCCTCGCCGAGGGGGCGCTCGTAGAAGCCCTTCACGAGCGTCACGTCGTCGTGGAGCAGGAGCGGGCCCACGAGCCGGGTGACGAACGCCGCCGTCGTGTTGTCGACGTCGGCGTCCAGGAACACGAGGAGGTCGCCCGCGGCCCGCTCGAGCGCCGCCGCCATGGCCTGGCCCTTGCCGCCCGGTCCCCGGTCGAGGGTCAGGACGGCCGCCCCGGCCGCCCCGGCGACCGCCGCGGTGGCGTCGGTCGAGCCGTCGTCGACGACGAGCACCTCGTCGACGAGCCCCGAGCCGCCGGCCGACCCGAGATGGGGGCCGACGACGGCCTCGACCACCCGGCCCACGGTGGCCTCCTCGTCCCGGGCGGGGATGCACACCGACACCGTCCGGCCGCGCTTGGCGGAGAGGAGCGCGGGCAGCGCGAAATCGGGGCCGTAGGTGCGGGGACCACCGGTCATGGGCGCGATCATTCCCCATCTCGGACCCCGTCATTGACGCGGCGCCCCCCATCGACCACCATGGTGGCCATCATCCAGAGCGGCTGAGGGACGGGCCCTGCGACGCCGCGGCAACCAGTGCGACCGGACCCCCTCGTGGGGTGGGCCACCAGGTGCCAATGCCCGACCGATGAGGAGGACCGTCGTGGACCACGTCACTGGCTTGCGCTGTCGGGAGTGCGGCCGCCCGTTCCCCGCTGAGGCGCTGCACGTCTGCGACTACTGCTTCGGGCCCCTCGAGGTGGCCTACGACTACGAGCGGATCGCCGCCGTGGTCAGCCGGGCCCGGATCGCCGAGGGCCCCCGGACGATCTGGCGCTACCGGGACCTGCTGCCGGTGGCCGACGCCGCCCCCGTCGACCTCGGGGCCGGCTTCACCCCGCTCGTGCGGGCCGACCGCCTGGCGGCCGAGCTGGGCCTGGGCGAGCTCTGGATCAAGGACGACACGGCCAACCCCACCGGCTCGTTCAAGGACCGGGTGGTCTCGGTCGCCCTCACGAAGGCCCGGGAGCTCGGCTTCAAGGTGGCGGCGTGCGCTTCGACGGGCAACCTGGCCAACTCGGTGGCCGCCCACGCCGCCCGGGCCGGCATGGCCTCGGTCGTCCTCATCCCCGAGGACCTCGAGCGGGCCAAGGTCACGATGACCGCCGTCTACGGCGGCACCGTCGTGGCCGTGCGGGGGACCTACGACGACGTGAACCGGCTCTGCGCCGAGCTCTCGAGCGAGCAGCCGTCGTGGGCCTTCGTCAACGTGAACGTCCGCACCTACTACGCCGAGGGCTCGAAGACCCTCGCCTTCGAGGTGGCCGAGCAGCTCGGCTGGCAGGCCCCGGACCACGTCGTGGTGCCGGTGGCCTCGGGCAGCCAGCTCGTGAAGGTGGCGAAGGGCTTCGAGGAGCTGGCCAAGGTGGGCCTCCTCGACGAGCCGCCGGCCGTCCGGGTGTCGGGGGCCCAGGCCGCCGGGTGCGCCCCGGTGGCCACGGCCTTCGCCGAGGGGGCCGACGCCATCCGGCCGGTCCGCCCGTCGACGATCGCCAAGTCGCTCTCGATCGGCAACCCGGCCGACGGCTGGTACGCGCTCGAGACGGTGCGCAGGAGCGGCGGGGCCCTCGCCGCGGTGACCGACGACGAGATCGTCGAGGGCATCCGGCTCCTCGCCCGCACCGAGGGGATCTTCGCCGAGACGGCCGGCGGGGTGACGATCGCCACCCTGGCCAAGCTGGCGGCCGAGGGCGTGGTCCGCTCGGACGAGCGGGTGGTGGCCCTCGTCACCGGGCACGGCCTGAAGACCGTCGAGGCCCTCGCCGGCGCGGTCCGCCCGACCGCGACGATCGCCCCCACCCTCGAGGCCTTCGAAGCGGCGATCGAGACGGACGGGGGAGGGCCGGGCCGGTGAGCGTCTCGGTCCGGGTCCCGACCCAGCTCCGCACCCTGACCGGGGGGGCCGGCGAGGTGCCAGCCGATGGGGCGACGGTGGGGGAGGTCCTCCAGGGCCTCGACGCCGCCCACCCGGGGTTCGCCGAGCGCCTCTTCGACGAGGAGGGCCAGCTCCGCCGGTTCGTGAACGTCTTCCTGGCCGACGAGGACGTCCGGTTCCTCCAGGGCCTGGCCACGCCGGTGGCCGACGGCCAGACGGTCTCCATCGTCCCGGCGGTGGCCGGGGGCTGACCGGGCCCCGGTGCCCGGCCCGGGGTTGCGCCCGCCGGTCCGGCGTGGTTTGCTGTTGGCACTCGAACATCGAGAGTGCTAATGCGCCGCTACAATGGAGCGGCAGGAGAGCCGGACCACCCCCGGACCGGTGGAGCTACGGAGGAAATGACCACATGCCCAAGCTGATCGCCTTCGACGAGGAGGCCCGCAGGGCGCTCGAGACCGGCATGAACAAGTTGGCCGACGCCGTACGAGTGACCCTCGGTCCCAAGGGCCGCAACGTGGTGCTCGACAAGAAGTGGGGCGCCCCGACCATCACGAACGACGGCGTGTCGATCGCCAAGGAGATCGACCTCGAGGACCCCTACGAGAAGATCGGGGCCGAGCTCGTGAAGGAAGTGGCCAAGAAGACCGACGACGTGGCCGGTGACGGCACGACGACGGCCACCGTGTTGGCCTGGGCCATGGTCCACGAGGGCCTGCGCAACGTGGCCGCCGGGGCCAACCCAATGTCCCTCAAGAAGGGCATCGAGGCGGCGGTCGAGACGGCCGTCAACTCGATCCACTCCATCGCCAAGGAGACCGAGTCCAAGTCCCAGATCGCCCAGGTGGCCTCGATCTCGGCCGCCGACAACGAGATCGGCGACATGATCTCCGAGGCCATCGACAAGGTGGGCAAGGACGGCGTCATCACCGTCGAGGAGTCCCAGACCTTCGGCATGGAGATGGACCTCGTCGAGGGCATGCGCTTCGACAAGGGCTACATCTCGCCCTACTTCGTGACCGACCCCGAGC
>DATGZH010000017.1:0-126440 GCA_035297265.1 Acidimicrobiales bacterium
CATCAACAACGCCCTCTCCGGTGACTACGAGGCGGTCGAATGGCGCCAGTTCGGGGCGGTCACCCCCGACCTCAACTACATCTGGTGGAGCCCGACGACGGCCAACGCCAACGGGCTCTCGATCAACATGGCCCGCAACTCGGACACCCGGATGGAGCAGGCCCTCCAGCTCGGGCGGACCACGCTCAGCGCCTCGCAGCGGGTGGCCGCCTACAAGCGGGTGAACCAGCTCCTGGCCCAGGACATCCCCTACGTCTGGAACGACCGGGCCGTGTGGGCGGTGGTCTCGAAGCCGAGCGTCCAGAACTGGAACAACCCCACGACCCCTACGGGCGCGAAGGCCTATGGCATGATCGGCGGCAGCATCTGGCCGACACAGATCTGGTTGAGCTGATGCCGAACCATGACCGTACGAAGGCGCACCGGTCGGCCGGGAGGGGGTCGCCGAGCGAGGTGAACAGGACCCGATGAGCGCCCGCATACTGGTGGTCGAAGACGACGAGCGGATCCGCTCCTCGATGCGCCTCGCCCTCGAGGGCGAGGGCTACGACGTCGACGAGGCGGAGAGCGGCGAGGACGCCCTCGACCACTTCTCGGCCCAGTCCTCCGACGTCGCCCTCATCGACCTCATGCTGCCGGGCATGGACGGGTTCGAGTGCTGCCGGGCCCTCCGCCGCCAGAGCGCCGTGCCGATCATCATCGTCACCGCCCGGACCGACACCCACGACGTCGTGGCCGGCCTCGAGGCCGGGGCCGACGACTACGTCACGAAGCCGTTCGTGGCCAAGGAGCTCGGGGCCCGCATTCGGGCGCTCCTCCGGCGGGCCCGGCCGGCCGAGGACGAACCCAAGGTGCTCACGTTCGGCGACCTCGAGCTCCTCCCCGACCAGGGGGTGCTGCGCCGCCGGGACGGCGAGGAGATCCACTGCACCCGCACGGAGTTCCGGCTCCTCTGCGAGCTGGCCGCCAACCCCAACAAGGTCCTGAGCCGCGAGCAGCTGCTCGACCGGGTGTGGGGCTACGACTACTTCGGCGACGGTCGACTCGTCGACGTCCACATCCGACGGCTGCGGACCAAGGTGGAGCCCGACCCGGCGCTCCCCCGCCACATCCTCACCGTCCGCGGGATGGGCTACAAGCTGGTCCCCTGACATGTCGACGAACGGCTCGGCGGACGACCGCGGAGGCCGACGTCGGCACATCGGGCGCCCCGGCTGGGGCCGCCTCTCACAGCGACCGGGTCTGCGGGCCCGGGTCACCCTCATGTTCGGCCTGGGCGCCCTCGTCCTCTCGGTCGCCATGGGCTCCCTCGCCTACTTCACCGCCCGCCACTACCTCCTCTCGGACCAGGAGAACGCGGCGAAGAAGGTGGCCTTCCAGAGCGCCCGCTACGTCCAGGGGGCGCTGCCCGGCAACGCCGACATCACGGGCCTCCTGGAGAGCCTCGACGCCGGCGCCGGCGTGGCCTCGCACTCGGTCCTGTACCACAACGGCGGCTGGTACTCCTCGGTCACCTCGGTCAGCCAGCAGGCCCTGTCGCCGGCGCTGAAGGGCCTGGTGCGCTCCGGCACCCCGGCCACCCAGAACTTCACGCTGAACGGCGCGCCGCAGATCGCCGTCGGCGTGCCGATCCCCTCGGTCAAGGCCGACTACTTCGAGATCTTCAACGTCTCGGACCTGGCCCACACCCTGCGGGTGCTCGCCCTCACCCTCTTCGGCGCCGGCCTCATCACCACTGCGCTCGGCTACGCCCTCGGGCGCTCGGCGAGCGGGCGTTCGCTGCGCCCGTTGAACAGCGTGTCGCGCGCCGCCATGGCCATCGCCGGCGGGAACCTCCGGACCCGCCTGCCCGCGGCCTCCGACGACCCGGACCTCGCCGGCCTCACCCTCTCGTTCAACCGCATGGTCGACCAGCTGCAGGAACGGATCGAACGCGAGACCCGCTTCACCTCCGACGTGAGCCACGAGCTGCGCTCGCCCCTCACGACGCTCTCCGCCTCGGTCGAGGTCCTCGAGTCCCACCGCGACGAGCTGTCGACGCGGGACCGCCGGGCCCTCGACCTCCTGGCGGCCGACCTCCGGCGGTTCCAGCGGATGGTCGACGAGCTGCTCGAGATCTCCCGCTCCGACACCGGCTCGGCCGAGCTGTGGCTGGAGGACGTCGACGCCGACGAGCTCGTCCGCCGGGCCGTGGCGGTGAGCGTGGCCAACCTCCGGCGGCCCGAAGAGGCGCAGGCCGACGGCGTTCCCACCATCGACGTCGACGCGGTGGCCGGCGTGCGCCTCCGGGTCGACAAGCGACGCTTCGAGCGGATCATGGCCAACCTGCTCGAGAACGCCTACAACTACGGCGGCGGCGCCACCAGGGTCACGGCCGAGCCCGGTCCGGTCCGCCACGGCCAGCCGACCGTGCGGGTCTCGGTCGAAGACCACGGACCGGGTCTCGCCCCGGGCGAGCGGGCGAAGGTCTTCGAGCGCTTCTACCGGGGCCAGGCGGCGGGCCGTCGGGGCACCGGCACCGGCACCGGCCTCGGCCTCGCCCTCGTGGCCGAGCACGTCCGGCTGAACGGGGGGAAGGTCTGGGCCGAGGCCGGCGACGAGGGCGGCGCCCGCTTCGTGGTGGAGCTCCCGGTGACGACCGACAGCGAAGGACCGCGCCTCGACGAGTGGGAGCCGGTGTGAGGCTGACCGGGACGAGTCGGCCGATCGCCGCCCTGCTCACGCTGGTCGCCGTGGCCCTCCTCGCCACGGCCTGCGGCGTGCCGAACGACGCCGCGCCGAACCCGATCCCGACGAACCAGGTGCCGGCCCGGCTCCTCAACCCCTCCCCGCCGACCTCGACAGTGACGACCGAGACCGGTGGGGTGACCGAGCCCGTCTACTTCATCGACCCGAACGGCTTCCTCGTGGCCACCAACCGGGTCTTCCGCCCGCCGGGCTCCCTCGAGGCGGTCCTCGACACGCTCCTCCTCGGGCCGTCGGTCTCCGAGTCGGCGATGAACATCACGACGGCCATCCCGAACGGCGTCCAGCTCTACTCGGCCAGCTACAGCAAGGGGCTGGCGACCGTGAACTTCAACCCGGCGTTCGGCTTCATCGTCGGCCACCCCCAGGTGCTGGCGGTGTCGCAGGTCGTCTACACGGTGGCCCACCTCGAGGGCCTCACCACCCGGGTGGCCTTCCAGCTGGGCGGGGTGCCCGTCGAGGTGCCCATCGGCACCGGCGTCCAGACCAGCCGGCCGGTCACCGTGGCCGACTACCCCATGCCGGCCTCGTCCTGAGCCCGCCGTCGGCTCAGCCGGCCTCCTGCCAGTCGACGCGCGGGGCGCTCGACCAGAGGTGCTCGAGGTCGTAGTAGGTGCGGGTCTCGTCCAAGAAGACGTGGACCACGAAGTCCCCGTAGTCCATGAGCACCCACGTGCCGTCCCGGAGGCCCTCGACGCTCGCCGGTGATTGGCCGCCGGCCGCCTTCACCTTCTCCTCGACCTCCTCGACGACCGTGCGCACCTGCCGGGTGTTGTGACCGCTCGTCACGACGAACGCGTCGACCACGCCGAGGAGCTCGCCCATCGAGAGGACGACGGTGTCCTCGCCCAGCTTGGCGTCGGCCGCCCGGGCGGCCACGAGGGCGGCCGGCGGGACGGGCGTCGGCTCGTCGACCGGGGAGGTGTCACCGCCGGTCGCCGGTGACACCGGGGCCTCTTGGTTCACCGGCCCCTCAATGCAAGACGTCCAGCACCGCGACGGCGGCACCGAGGGTGCCCGCGAGGACGGCGAGGCCCGAGGCGGCGAGCAGCCGGCGATGTCGCCGGGCCTGCCGCCGTTCCGCGACCACCTCGACCCGGGAGGGCGCGGGCGCCGGGACCACGGCGCGCACCTCGTCGACCGGCGGGGGTGGTGCGAGGCCCGACGGCACCGGGGCCGGCGGGCGGAGAACCGGCAACGCGACGGCGTCGGGCCGCAGTCGGGTGAGCTCTGCGGTGTCGGCGCTCGTCGGGGTCATCTGCCGACAGCGTACAGACCGTGGCGGCGGATGCAACGGACCACGGCCGGGGGCACGAGGCCGTCCAGGGGCCGACCCTTGGCCACCAGGGCCCGCACCTCCGAGCTCGAGACGTCCACCCCGGGGCCGCTCACCTGGACGGCCCGCCAGCCGGGGGGCACGGCGGCCGCCTCGCTCCCGGGCCTGGTCACGACGGCGAGGGTCACGAGGCGGGCGAGCTCTTCGGGGCGGCACCAGGTGGCGAGGCTCCCGACCAGGTCGGCCCCGACGAGGAGGAAGAGCTCGGGCGCCGGCACCCCCCGGGCGACGGCCTCGGCGACGAGACCCTCGGCCGTCTCGACCGTGTAGCTCGGGCCGCCCCGCTCGATCTCGAGCCGGCTCGCCTCGAGCCCGTCGTGGCCCACCACCGCGGCCGCCGTCATCTCGAAGCGCACCTCGGCCGGGCTGACGGGTCGGGTCGGCGCCTTCTGCCAGGGCTCGTTGGCCACGACGAGGAGCACCCGGTCGAGGCCGAGCTGCCGCCGGCAGGCCACGGCCGCCGCCATGTGGCCGGCGTGGGGCGGGTCGAACGTCCCGCCGAAGAGCCCGAGACGAGGGGGTCGGTCGGCGGCGGGCGGGCTGGCCACGCAGCGACACTACGACGGGCGCTCGGCGCGGCCCGCCCGAGCGCACGTCCTACGCTCTGAACCGTGGAGGAGCCAGGGACCCCCGAGACCGAGCGCCGCGGCCCGGCCGGGGCCGGCTGGTCGGCCACGTCGTGGCGCCAGCACCCGGCGGCCCAGCAGCCCGAGTGGCCCGACCAGGAGCTCCTGAAGCGGGTCGAGACCCACCTAGCGGCGCTCCCGCCGCTCGTGTTCGCCGGCGAGGCCCGCCACCTGCGCCGGGCCCTGGCCGAGGTGGCCGACGGCCGGGCCTTCGTGCTCCAGGCTGGCGACTGCGCCGAGTCCTTCGCCGAGTTCTCGGCCGACGGCATCCGGGACAAGCTCCGCATCATCCTGCAGATGGCCGTGGCCCTCACCTACGCCGCGGGGGTCCCGGTCGTAAAGGTCGGTCGCATGGCCGGCCAGTTCGCCAAGCCCCGGTCGGCCCCGACCGAACGGGTCGGCGAGCTCGAGCTGGCGGCGTTCCGCGGCCACATGGTGAACGATGAGGCCTTCGACGCCGACGCCCGCCGACCCGACCCCGAGCGCCTCGTCTCCGCCTACCACCAGGCGGCGTCCACCCTCAACCTCGTCAGGGCCTTCACGAAGGGCGGCTTCGCCGACCTCTCGCAGGTGCACAGCTGGAACCAGGAGTTCGTGGCCTCCTCGGCCGAGGGTCGCCGCTACGAGCGCATCGCCGCGGAGATCGACCGGGCGCTGCGCTTCATGGCGGCGTGCGGCATCGACCTCCTGGCCGAGGGCAGCCTGCACCAGGTGGACTTCTGGACCTGCCACGAGGCGCTGATCCTCCACTACGAAGAGGCGCTCACCCGACGCGACTCGCTCACCGGCGACTGGTACGACTGCTCGGCCCACATGCTCTGGGTGGGCGACCGGACGCGCCAGCTCGACGGCGCGCACCTGGAGTTCCTCTCGGGGGTGCACAACCCGGTCGGCGCCAAGATCGGGCCGAGCGCCACGCCCGACGAGGTGGTGGCGCTGTGCGAGCGCCTCGACCCCGAGCGGGTCCCCGGCCGCCTGACGCTCATCACCCGCCTCGGCGCGGACAAGGTCGAGTCGCACCTGCCGCCGCTCCTCGCCGCCGTGCGGGCGGCCGGACACCCGGTGGTGTGGGCCTGCGATCCGATGCACGGCAACACGTTCCTCTCCGACGGCCGCAAGACCCGCCGCTTCGACGACATCCTGGCCGAGCTGCGCTCCTTCTTCGCCGTACACCGGGCCGAGGGCACCTGGCCCGGCGGCGTCCACGTCGAGCTGACGGGCGACGACGTGACCGAGTGCCTCGGCGGGGCCGAGGAGATCGTCGAGGGCGACCTGCATCAGCGCTACACGACGATCTGTGACCCCCGGCTGAACGCCCGCCAGTCGCTCGACCTCGCCTTCCGGGTGGCCGAGCTGCTGCGGGACTGAAGGCGCACCGCCCCCCACCTGGGCCGGCGCCGGGAGCCGGGGGGGTCATTGCTTCCGGGTGGCCCGCCCTATTTACTGGATGGACCGTGAGCCGTCGTCTCCGGTCCGTTGTCGGCCCGCCCTCTGCACCCCTCCGCCACGCCGCGCCGTGGCGCTGGTGGCGCGCGCCGCTCGCCGTCCTCTTCGCGGTCGGGCTCCTCGTCGGGGTGGGCGCCGGCCCGGCGGCGTCGCCGGCCGGGGCACAGGACATCGTCAAGCCGGTCAACGCCTACTGGCTCGTGGCCAGCGACGGCGGCATCTTCTCCTTCGGCGGCGCCGGCTACTACGGCTCGATGGGGGGCCAGCCCCTCAACAAGCCCATCGTGGGTATGGCGGGGACGGCCGACAGCAAGGGCTACTGGCTCGTGGCGAGCGACGGCGGCATCTTCGCCTTCGGCGACGCCAACTTCTGGGGCTCCACCGGCTCGATGAGGCTCAACCAGCCCGTCGTCGGGATGACCGCCACCCCCGACGGCCGGGGCTACTGGCTCGTGGCAAGCGACGGCGGCATCTTCGCCTTCGGCGACGCCAACTTCTGGGGCTCGACCGGCTCGATGACCCTCAACGAGCCCATCGTCGGGATGGCCGCCACCCCCGACGGTCAGGGCTACACGCTCGTGGCGAGCGACGGCGGCATCTTCGCCTTCGGCGACGCCCGTTACTACGGCTCCCTCGGCGGCGTCCCGCTCGCCCACCCCGTCGTGGCCATGGCCTATTCGCCGGACGGGAAGGGGTACTGGTTCACCGACAGCAACGGCGCGGTCTCGGCCTACGGCGACGCCGCCTACTGGGGCTCCGCCCCGCAGGTGCTGAACGAACCGGTCGTGACCATGGCCGAGGCCACGGGGACCGGGTCGTTCTCCTTCGGGGGCTACCCCTCGGGCTCCTACGGCTACGACGTCTCCAACTACCAGTGCAACGCCCTCCCGACGGGCGACCACACGATCGGCGTCGTCGAGGTCGAGGGCCAGTCGTTCGGCTCGGTCAACCCTTGCCTCTCCGACGAGGCGGCCTGGGCCGGGGCCGGCCTCAACCTGTACGTGTACCTCACCTTCGGCAACGCCGCGACGAGCGGTGACCCGGCGTGTGGCACCGACCAGGCCTGCAACTACGGCTTCGCCGCGGCGCAGGACGCCTTCGTGAAGGCCGAGGACACCGGCATCGAGACCGGGGTGACCTGGTGGCTCGACGTGGAGGTCAACACCAGCTGGTCCAACGACACCTCGGAGAACGCGCTCCTCGTAAAGGGGGCCATCGACGGACTCCACGCCGAGGGCCTCAACAACGTCGGCATCTACGCCAGCCCGGGTAACTGGAACAACATCGTCGGCGACTACCAACCGGCCGTCGCCTACTGGATGGCGTGGTGGTCGGGTCAGGGTGGCGCCTACAACTGCGCCAATGCCGCCACCACGTGGGCCAACGAGCAACTCCCCAACGGTCCCATCGTCCTCACCCAGTACTCGGACAACGTGGGCGGCTTCGACGGCGACTACGCCTGCTGAGGAACGCCGCGCCGGGTCGGGGACCCGGACCGAGGGCGGGCACGCGGACTTCCGCGGGAGCCCACGCCCATGATGACAACGCCGGGCGGTCCACTTGCGTTACACCCCTCCTGAGCTGGGATGGGACACCCCAAACGCAGTGGACGGGCCCGGCGGATGGTGTTTTGCTGGGGTGGTGCTGGGACGGGTGAAGCCGCCGACGGGGGCCGGCCGGGCCACCGATCCTCGGGGTCGGAGCGGCGGCCGCACGGGGGTCCGGCAAGAGGACACCACCTCGGCCGCCACGTTCGTCGCCCTCCTCGACGCGGCCCAGCGGGGCGAGGAGGACGCCTACGCGGTGATCTGGCGGCGCTGCCAGCCGTCCCTCCTCCGCTACCTGCGGGTGAAGGCCGGTCCGGTGGCCGACGACCTCGCGGCCGAGACGTGGCTCCAGGTCGTCCGGGCGCTGCCGCGCTTCGAAGGCGGCGAAGGTGAGTTCCGGGCCTGGCTGTTCACGATCGCCCGCAACCGTCACATCGACTGGCGCAGGCGGGCGTCGCGTCGCAAGGAGACGCTGACCGACACCAAGTACCTCGAGATCGAGCGGTCGGCCGAGGACGTGACGTCCTCGGCCGAGGCGAGGATGTCGACCGACCGGGCGCTGGCGTTGATCGCCACGTTGCCGCCGAGCCAGGCCGAGGCCGTGATGCTCCGCGAGGTCGTCGGTCTCTCGGTGGCCGACACGGCCAAGGTCATGAACCGGCCGGCCGGCACGGTGCGGGTGCTCTGCCACCGCGGCCTGCACCGACTGGCCGAGACGCTCGAGTCCGAGCTCGCGCACGAGACGGCCGACGGCCACCTGGGGCGGTTGAGCGGATGAGCACCGCCCGTGGGCCCGAGCAGCCGAGGCTGCGCCTCGTGACGAGGGCGCTCGACCTCGACGAGGCGTCGTCGTTCGCTCCGGCGCTCTCGCCGGCGCGACGGAGCCTCGTGGACGAGGTCATGTTCGCCGCGGCCGGACCCGTCGAGACGATCGAGCTCAGCGGCGAGCTCCGGGCCCGCCTGGCCTTCCGGGCGGCCCGCGACGAATGGCGTGAGGAGCGCCCGAAGCGGTCGGCCAAGCGTCGTCATCTCTCCCCGATCGCCGTGGCCGCGGCGTCGACCGTCGGGCTGTTCGCCGGCCTCGCCGGTCTCTCGGCCGCCGCTGTGCTGCCGCCGCCGGCCCGCGCCGTCCACCAGCTGCTGGCCCACCTCGGGCTCGGGCGGGGTACCCCGCCGGTCCACACCTCGACCCTTCACGCCAGCTCGCCAACCGCCCCCGTCAGCTCTTCGGCCGCGACGCCGGGGGTCGCCGTGCGGACGAGCACCACTGCCCGCTGCCCGTCCGATGCCCACCCGCTGGTGAGCAGCGTCCACGTCGCGCACGGCTGCGCCACGACGGCACCGGCGCCGGCCACGAACGCGACCGGCGGCACCGGAGCGACCGCCGCCGGCGGGCCCGGTGGGTCGGCCGGCGGCAGCCTGACCGACCGGGGCACCGGAGGGCGGGTGCCGGGGCCGACGTCCGGTCACGGCCGGCCCCAGGGTGGCCCGAGCGGCACCCGGCCGCCCGCCGGCAACGGCCCGCACCTCGGCGGTGGCCCGGGCGGCGGCAGCGGCCAGGGTGGCGGCAGCGGCCAGGGTGGTGGCGACCGCGGCGGCAACCAGGGAGGCGGTGGCGGCAAGCACGGCGGCGGTGGCGGCAAGCACGGCGGCGGTGGCGGCCCCCGGGGCCATCAACCCCCGACCGACGGCTGACTCGTTCAGCGCCGCAGCGCCGACTGCGGCACCGCCGGGCGGGCGCCGGGAGCGGTCAGGATGAGCGCCAGCTGACCGTGAAGTCGGCCCCCGTCGTGCCGAGCGGGGACGGCACCGCTCTCGGCACAGGATTGCTCTTCTTCCTCGTCACCATCGTGATCGCCACGTTCGGTTGACTGGCGACGGCCGCACCGTCGGCGACGACCGAGGAGAACGCCACGGTCCCGAAGTTGGACAGCGGCTGGCTCTTGCAGCTCCGGGTGCAGGTCGAGGGGGACTCGACAACCCACTCCGCCGATGACGCCGGCGGCGGCATGGCCGTCGCCTGTTGCGTGGAGAACGTCCACTTGCCGTTGTCGACCAGCGTCAGCGTGAACGAACCGCCGGCGTCGCTCACTGTGGCGGTGAGTTGGTCACCGGGAGCGACCGGATAGCTCCCCGTCGGCAAGAAGACAGGTGGTTGCGGGAACATCTCGAACCAGGCGTAGTAGCTCGGGACCAGCTGCTTGCCCTTCGAGCCGCCCTTCCCCTTCGTCTTGGGTGGCTTGACGCAGTCGGAGTCGGTGCCGATCTGTTCGACCGCGTTGTCGGTGGGCAGATAGCCGTCGAGACCCACCCAGAACGCCGCGAACTGGGGCTTGCCGGCTGAACACGCCACGGCGGGCTGTACCCAGGTCCCCTGGGCGTTCTGGAAGGTCGAACCGGTCGCTGCGTAGCCGGCCCAGTTGAACGACGTGACCGAGCCGCCAGCGTTCGTGCCCGGGTGCCCGGCCAGCTGGATCGGCGCCCGGGCTGGTCGCGAGGTCCTCGCGCCGGCCACCCCGGGCAGGGCGAGCATCGCCGCGCTCAACAGCCCGACCGCGAGCAGCGCCAGCAGCGCGTGGCTCGTTGACCGCCCAGGACGCATCGTCAACCTCGCGGGATCGTCGGCATTCCAACCTCCGGTGCGGCCAGCCCCCGGAGCGGTTGACGCCGGCCTACCCCGGACCGGGTCAGGACCAGGATAGGGCACTGGCCACGGCCGCCATGAGATCGGCTTGGCCCGCCAGCCGGAGCAGCTTCACGCTGTGCACGCAGGGGCCGAACCAGGGGAAGGCCCGGGCGAGGTCCTGGACCGTGAGGACGCAGGTCACCTCGTCGATCCGCTCGGGGTCGCCCCAGTAGATACCTTCCGAACAGGTGAACCCGCGTTCGGCCAGGAACTCGCCGATGTCACGGTAGGGCTCGGCGCCGTGCCGGTGGGGGTAGTGCTCGCCCAGGCGGGCCCGGTCGAGCTCGAGCAGGATGGCGTAGGTGAGGGGCACGCCCGCCGGTGACCCCCGGGCCGACCCGCCGGCTCGGTTCGATCTGGTCCACATCGGCTCAAAGCTCCCGCATGTCGTTCGTCGGCCCGGGGTCCCCCGTCCCGCCGGCGCCGACAGGGGGGACGGTCGACAACGTGCAGGACATGGGACCCCACCGATACCAACGCCGAGCACGGCCCTCCCGTTTCACCAGGCTCGGACGGCCAGTCCGCCGCCGGTGGCCCTCCGGACCCGCCCCGGGCCGGTGTAACGGGACCACCCACCACGGCGTTGATCTGGCGCGGACGGCGGCGGACCCACGAACAGATCGGTCGTCGGCCGCGGCACAGATCGGGGGACGTGCGTGGAGATTCCCGCCGTCACCTGCCCGAAGGACCACCGCCACCTCGGCAGGACGGCGCCCGGTCGCACGCACGGCATCAGGGCGGGGCCTCGGGCCCCGCCCTGATGCGTCGTCTGACTTCGCTGGCCACCTCAGCTCGAGCCGTCGACCTCGACGGGTGCGACGTCGTTGTAACGGCGGAGGAGCCAACGGCCCTCGCTCCGCTCCCACTCCGTCATCGAGGCGTGGTCGGTTCGGAGCTTCAACCTCGTCACGTCCGGGGCCGCCGGGAGGAAGCGGAGCAGCGTGGCCTCGATGACGCCGGCGTGGCAAACGACCACGATGAGCTGCCCCAGGTGGGCGAGCGCCAGCCTGGCCACCGCGCCGGCCGCCCGGTCGACGAACGAGGTCCAGGACTCGGCACCGGGCGCCAGCGGCCGCCCGGGCTCCTCGTCCCAGTCCGGCTCGGTGAAGCGCTCCGTGAACTCCCACCAGGTGAGGCCGTCGGCCTCCCCCGGGTGGAGCTCGCAGAGGTCGCAGTCGGTCACGAGGGTGAGCGGCGGCCCGTCGCCCCCGTCGAGGGCCGGGCGGATCCCCTCGGCCGTCTCGATGGCCCTCGGCAGCACGGAGGCGTAGAGGGCGGCCGTGCCGGTGAGCTCGCCGGTGGCCGCCAGGCGTTGCCGGAGGGCCTGCACCTGGCGCCGACCCTCCACGGTGAGCCCGCTGCAGCCGGTCGTGCCGCCCACCACCCCGCTCACGTTGCAGACGGCCTCGCCGTGGCGAACGAGGACCACCCTCGTGGCCGTCTCGGGCGACGGGCCGGTCGTGCGCACGCCGGCCGGGGGCGGCGTGGGGTCGGGTCGGCCCGGCGGGCCGGGGGCGTCGGCGGTCACCGGTGACGGAGCGGGGTCACGTGAGGTCCCCGACGAAGCGCTCCAGCTGCCGGAGCGTCCGGCATTCGACCACCTTGTCGCAGTGCACGGCGTACTCGTCGACGATGGAGTCGCCCGAGCCCCAGTAGTCGCGGGGCTCGGGGTTGAGCCAGTAGACGTGGCGGGCCTGACGCTGGAGCTCGCCCAGCACCCAGGCCTCCGAGGCGTGGTAGTTGTTGCGGGCGTCGCCCAGGAGGAGCACCGTGGCACGCGACGTGACGTCGTCGCCCCAACGCTGGTTGAAGACCGAGAGGGCGTGCCCGTAGTCGGAGTGGCCGTCCACCCAGATCACGTCGGCCTCGGTGTTGATGCGGTGCACCGCGACGGAAGGGTCGTCGGCGTCCTCGAAGAAGCGGGTGACCTCGTCGATACCGTCGACGAAGACGAAGCTCCGCACCTTCGAGAACTGCGAGCTGATGGCGTAGACGAGATGCAGCGTGAAGCGGGCGAACGAGGCGACCGATCCGGAGATGTCGGCCACGACGAAGATCTCGGGCTTGGCCGGGCGGGGGTGGCGGAACCGCGGCTCGACGGGCACCCCGCCCGTCGAGAGCGAGCGCCGCATCGTGGCCCGGAAATCGAGTGAGCCCTTGTGCCCGTGGCGCCGCTTCCGGGCGAGGCGCACCGCCAGCTTGCGCGAGAGGGGATGCAGGGTCCGGTGGAGGGTGGCGAGCTCCTCGCGCGTGGCGTGCATGACGTCGATGTCCTCGGGCAGGGGCTTCCTGATCGACCGGGCGAGCGCCTCGGCCCCGCGGTCCTCGACGAGCCGGCGGCGGATCTCGCGCTCGATGGCCTGGCGCAGCTTGTCGATGCGCACGCGGTACTCGTCGCCGATCAGCCGCTCCTCGAGGGGGGTGAGCCCCTGGCCGACCGCCTCCTCGCGGGCCGCCCGCAGCAGCCGCTCGAGCACCCCGTCGAGGTCGAGGTTCCGCAGCGTCCGGTAGAGGTAGTAGGTGCCGCCCACGGGGCGCCCGGGCTCCATCCCGGCGAAGCGGTCCACGGCCGTTCTCGCCACCAAGCCGGTCAGGGCGTCCTCGCCGTGGAGGAGGGCCCGGTAGAGGAGCTCGGCCAACTCCTCGGCGCTCATCTGCTCCCCGCCGCCCCCGCCCTGTCGCGACGAACCCATCCCCCGGCGGCCCTTCGAGGCGAGCTCGCCCTCCTCGCCCTCGCCCGGCTCGGCCAGGCCCTCGCCTTCCTCCTCCTCGCCGGGCGGGAGCCGGGCGGCGAAGTAGACCTCGAAGGCCGTCTCGAAGGTCTTCCAGTGCGAGGCCGACTTCACGAGGGTGGCGGCCAGCGCGTACTTGAGGGCCTCGCGGTCCTCGAGCGGCACGTGGTGGACGGCCTGGGCGGCGTCGATCGACTCGGTCAAGGAGACCGGGAGGCCGGCGTTGCGCAGCTCGGTGACGAAACCCGAGAGGAGGTCGAGCACGAACCGGCGGCGCTTACGACTCGGCGGACAGCAGTTCCTTGGCCGCCCGCTCGATGTCGGTCTGGTACTTGAGCAGGATGTGGAGCGTGTCGCGGGCCTGCGCGGCGTCGATGGACTCCACGCCGAGCAGCACGAGCGTGCGGGCCCAGTCGATGGTCTCGGAGACCGACGGGGCCTTCCTGAGCTCAAGGGTGCGGAGCGACCGGACGATGCGGGCCACCTGGTCGGCCAGCTCCTCACCGATCCCCGGCACCCGGGTGCGGATGATGTCGCGCTCGCGGTCGAGGTCCGGATAGTCGATGTGGAGGTAGAGGCACCGGCGCTTCAGGGCTTCGGAGAGCTCCCGGGTGTTGTTCGACGTGAGGAAGACCATGGGCAGCCGGGTGGCGGCCACCGTGCCGAGCTCGGGGATCGACACCTGGTACTCGGAGAGGACCTCGAGGAGGAGGGCCTCGGTCTCGAGCTCAACCCGGTCGACCTCGTCGACGAGGAGCACGACCGGCTCGTCGGCCCGGATGGCCTCGAGGAGCGGGCGGGTAAGGAGGAAGTCCTCGGAGAAGATGTCCTCTTCGAGCTCGTGCCACGACGGCCCGGTCCGCGGGAGCCGCCGGGGGTGGCCGTCGGCCTCCTCGAGCGGCTCGGCGGCTTCGGCCACCTGGCCGGCCTGGATGCGCAGCAGCTGCTTCCGGTAGTTCCACTCGTAGAGGGCCTTGCTCTCGTCGAGGCCCTCGTAGCACTGGAGGCGGATGAGCCGGCTCCCGGTGAGCTCGGCCACCGACTTGGCGAGTTGGGTCTTCCCCGTGCCGGCCGGCCCCTCGACGAGCACCGGCTTGGCCAGGCGGTCGGCCAGGTAGACGACGCCCGAGATGCTGTCGTCGGACAGGTAGCCGACGCGGGCGAGGCCGGTGCGCACGCCGTCGACCGAGGCGAAGCGGGGCGGTCCGACGTCGGGCAGGCCGAGAGCGCTACTGGACGGCTCGACCGGGCTCACCGGCGCACCTGCCCGTCGCCGCGGATCACCCACTTGAGACAGGTCAGCTCCCGGAGACCCATCGGGCCACGGGTATGGAGCTTCTGGGTCGAGATCCCCACCTCGGCCCCGAGCCCGAGCTCGGCCCCGTCGACGAAGCGGGTCGAGGCGTTCACGAGGACGGCCGCCGCGTCCACCTCGGCGCAGAAGCGCTCGGCGGTGGCGTAGTCCCCCGTCACGATGGCCTCGGAGTGGCCCGAGCCGAAACGGGCGATGTGGGCGATGGCCCCGGCCAGGTCGTCGACGACGGCCACGCTCATCTTGAGCTCGAGGAACTCCCGTCCGAAGTCGTCGTCGGTGGCCGGTGCCACCTCGGGCAGCACCGCCCGCACCCGCTCGTCCCCTACCAGCTCGACACCGGCGAGCGCCCGGCCCACCCGGGGGAGGAACTCGTCGGCCACGGCCGCGTGCACGACCAGCGACTCGGCGGCGTTGCACACCCCGGGCCGTTGAGTCTTGGCGTTGACCACGATCTCCTCGGCCATCGAGAGGTCGGCCGCCGCGTCGACGTAGACGTGGCAGTTGCCGTCCCCGTCGAGCACGTAGGGGACAGTGGCGTGCTCGAGGAGCGAGGCGATGAGGGCCGGCCCGCCCCGAGGGATGAGGCAGTCGATGAGCCCACGGAGGCGCATGAAGGCGACGGCCGTCTCGTGGCTCGTGTCCTCGACGAGGGCCACGGCGTCGTCGGGCAGGCCCGCCTTGACGACGGCCCGCCGCAGGAGCCCCACGATGGCCTGGTTCGAGGCGAGCGCCGACGACGATCCCCGTAGGAAGGCGGCATTCGCCGCCTTGAGGCAGAGGCCGGCGGCGTCGCTCGTGACGTTGGGCCGGTTCTCGTAGATGACGCCCACCACCCCGAGCGGGACCCGGACCCTCGACACCCGCAGCCCGTTCGGGCGGACCGAGCCCTCGACCACCTCGCCCACGGGGTCGGGTAGCGAGGCCACGGTGCGCAGCCCCTCGGCCATCCCCTCGAGACGGGCCGGGGTCAGCCGGAGGCGGTCGGTGACGGTCGCCCCGGCCCCCTCGGCGGTGGCCCGGGCCAGATCGGCCTCGTTGGCCGAGAGGACCACCTCGGCCTCGGCCACGAGCAGGTCGGCCGCGGTGCGCAGGGCGTCGTCCCGGACGGCCGACGACGACGCCGCGACCAGGCGCGACGCGGCGCGGACGCGGCGGCCCAGCTCCAAAAGATCCGGCGGGGTCACGCCCTCAGGTTAACCCAGGCCCCTGGTGCGGCCGCCATTTCGACCCCGGGTTCACTCGAGGACGACCAGGTCGTCGCGGTGGACGACCACGTGGGGCAGCTCGTCGGGGAGCTGGTCGCTCCGCCGTCCCATCCAGTCGGCGGCCCGGGCCGACGGGTGCCGCACCAGCCCCTTGGCGAACACCACGCCGTCGGGGCCGCAGATCTCGACGGCGTCGTCGGGCTCGAAGTCGCCCCGCACCTCGACCACACCGGCCGGCAGGAGCGAACGACCGCCCTCGGCCAGGGCCCGGCGGGCGCCGTCGTCGACGACGAGGGTGCCCGACGCGCCGAGGGCGAAGGCGATCCAGAGCTTGCGGGCCGGCAGGCGCCTCGCCCGGGGCCGGAAGAGCGTGCCCACGCCGGCGTCGCCGGCGGCCGCCGCCGGCAGGACCCCCGGCCGGGTGGCGTCGGCGATCAGCACCTCGACCCCCGACCACGTGGCGATCTTGGCCGCGGCCAGCTTGCTGGCCATCCCGCCGCTCCCGGCCTCGGTCCCCGGACCGCCGGCCAGCTGCTCGAGCTGCTGGTCGATCTCGACCACCTCTTCGATGAGCGACGCCTCGGCCACGACGCGCGGGTCGGCCGTGAGGAGCCCAGGGGTGTCGGTCAAGAGGACGAGCAGGTCGGCCGAGACGAGGTGGGCCACCAGGGCGGCCAGCCGGTCGTTGTCCCCGAAGCGGATCTCCTCGTCGGCCACCGCGTCGTTCTCGTTCACGACCGGCACGACACCGAGATCGAGGAGGTGGGCGAGCGTGCCCCGGGCGTGGAGGTACTGCTGGCGGTGCACGAAATCGAGCGGGGCGAGGAGCACCTGCCCGGCGAGCAGCCCGTGGCCGCCGAGGGCGTCCTGCCAGGCCCCGATGATGCGGGGCTGACCCACGGCCGAGAGGGCCTGGAGCACGGCCGAGTCGCCGGGACGACGCCCGTCATGGCCGAGCGCGGCCCACCCGGCGGCGATGGCGCCCGAGGTGACGACCACCACCTGGTGGCCCCGCGCCCATAGGCCGGCGATCTCGCTGGCCAGCCGGCCGACGACCGCGCCGTCGACCGCGCCGGCCTCGGTCGTGACCGAGGACGAGCCCACCTTCACGACGAGCGTCCGGCTGACCCGGGCGGCCGTCACGGGCTCGCCCGCTTCGGGGCGCGACGGCGCCGGGCCGAAGGTCGACGGTCCTCGTCGGCCTCGTCGAGCACCGCCCCTTCGTCGCGGTACCAGGTGAAGGTGAGCGCCCCCACCCGCACCTCGTCGCCGTCGCGGGCGCCGGCCCGGACGAGCGCCCGGTCGACGCCCAGCTTCTGCAGCCGGCGCATGGCCTCGTCGAGGGCGCCGTCGTCGGTCAGGTCGGAGAAGCCGACCGCCCGGGCGGCCGGGCGCCCGATGACCTCGAACACCCCGGGGGCCCGCCGTTCGACGCCCACCCCCTCGGGGAGCGGACGGTGCACCACCACCTCGGGCGAGGCGGGGGCCGCGGCGGCGGCCCGGGCGTCGGTCACGAGCGTGGCCAGGCGGCCCAGGAGGTCGCCGAGGTGCTGGCGGGTGACCGCCGAGATGACGAGGTCGACCCCGGCCGGCGCGGCGACCTCGGGCACGAGGTCGGCCTTGGAGCCGACCACGAGGCGGGGGCGCTCCAGGAGCTCGGGCCGGTAGCGGCCGAGCTCGGCGAGGAGGACGGCCGCCTGGGCCTCGGGGCTCTGCCCGGCCGGGTCGGCCAGGTCGAGCAGGAGGACGAGTGCTCGGGCCCGCTCGACGTGACGGAGGAAGCGGTGCCCGAGGCCTCGGCCTTCGGCCGCCCCCTCGACCAGCCCCGGCACGTCGGCCAGCACGAAGACGACCTCGTCACGGCTGCCCGGCGAGCCCCCGGTGCGCACGACGCCGAGGTGGGGCTCGAGGGTCGTGAACGGGTAGTCGGCCACCTTGGGCCGGGCGGCCGAGACGGCCGAGATGAGCGTGGACTTGCCCACGTTGGGCAGGCCGACGAGGGCCACGTCGGCCATGAGCTTCAGCTCGAGGTCGTACCAGTGCTCCTCGCCCCGCTCACCCTGCTCGGCGAAGGCCGGCGCCCGTCGCCGGTTGGAGAGGAACCGGGCGTTGCCCCGGCCGCCCCGGCCGCCCTCGGCGGCCAGCCAGCGGTCGCCCTGGTGGGCGAGGTCGCAGAGCACCGCGCCGTCGCGGTCACGGACGACGGTCCCGACGGGGACGGGCACGACGAGATCGGCCCCCGAGGCGCCGTGGCGGCGCTGGCCCGAGCCGTGAGTGCCGTCGCCGCCGCGGCGGTGCGGGTGGTCCCGGAAGGCGAGGAGCGACGACTGGTTGACCGACGCCTCCAGCCATACGTCGCCGCCGTGCCCACCGTCGCCGCCGTCCGGTCCGCCGCGCGACACGTGGGCCTCGCGGCGGAAGGACACCGCGCCGGCCCCGCCGTCACCGGCCTTGGCGTGCAGCTGCGCTTCGTCGACGAACCCGGACACGAGGGGAAATCCTAAGGGCCCGCCCGGCGTTGGCCCGGCGAGCGTCCTTCAGGCCGGCGCCACGAAGAGGCGGGCGGCGAGCTCGGGGGCGAGGTCGACGGTCGCACCGTCGACGTCGAGGACGACGGTCCCGTCCGGCCGCCGCTCGACGAGCTTGCCCGAGGCCCCCGGGATGAAGCCGTGCTCGTCGAGGTAGGCGAGGGAGGACATGTCGAGTTCGACCTGCTCGCTCACCCGCACGAGCCGGAGCTCCTTTCCCACCTCGGCCTCGTCGAGCGGCACCTGCACCGTGGGAGGGCCGGCGGCCGAGCCGGGGATGGGGTTCCCGTGGGGGCAGGTGGACGGGTTGTCGAGCAGCTCGACCAGCCGGGCCTCGACGTCGTCGGAGATGACGTGCTCCCAGCGCCCGGCCTCCCGGTGCACCTTCCACCACTCGAGGCCGATCACGTCGACGAGGAGGCGCTCGGCCAGCCGGTGGCGGCGGACCACCTTCTCGGCCAGCTCCTCGCCCGAGTCGGTCAGCTCGACCACCCGACCGGCCCGGTGGACGTAGCCGTCGTCCTCCAGCCGGTCGAGCATCTCGGAGACCGACGGGGCGGAACGCCCGAGCCGCTCGGCGATGCGGGCCTGGATGGCCGGCGTCCCCTCCTCGGTCAGCCCGTGGATGGTCTCCAGGTACTCCTCGACCGGGGGGTGATAGCCGTCCGCCATCGCCTTCGATGCTACCGGCGTACCGCCGGCCGAGGACCTCCTGGTCCGGGCCCCGAGGCGTCGGCCGGCGGAGCCTTTACCATGCGGGGATGCCCGTGACCTCCCCCGGCTCGGGGGTTGACCCGCTCGAACAGGCCCGCCTCGCCGCCCGAGCCCTCACCCGGCGCACCGGTGTCGACCACAACGACGTCCTCGTCGTCCTCGGGACCGGTCTCGCCGGGGTGGCCGAACGCCTCGGGGCGACCGGCACGCCGGTCGAGCTCACGGCCCTCCCGTGGTTCCCACGGTTCAGCGGACTCGGGCACCGGGCCGAGGCCTGGTCGGTCGAGCGGTCCGGGCTGCAGGTGCTCGTCACCGCCGGCCGGGCCCACCTCTACGAGGACCGCACGCCGGCCGAGGTGGCCCAGCCCGTACGAACGGCCATCGCCACCGGCTGCCGTGCGGTGATCCTCACCTGCTCGTGCGGGGCGATCAGTCCCGACCTCCCGGTCGGCCGCATGGTGCTCGTGGCCGACCACCTGAACCTGACCGGCGCCTCCCCGCTCACCGGCGCGGTCAGCGTGCACCCCCCGACGCCCTTCGTCGACCTGACCGACGCCTGGTCGCCGCGCCTGCGGGGCCTGGCCAAGGAGGTCGATCCCGACCTGGCCGAAGGGGTCTACGCCCAGATGACCGGCCCCCACCTCGAGACGCCGGCCGAGGTCCGCATGCTGGCCGGGCTCGGCGCCGATCTCGTCGGTATGTCGATGGCCCTCGAGGCCATCGCCGCCCGCCACCTCGGGGTGGAGGTGCTGGGGCTGGCCGTCGTGACCAACATGGCCGCCGGCGTCGCCCCCGGCGGCACCTCGGTCGACGACATCACGAAGGTGGCCGAGGGCGCGGTCGACGACGTGGCCCGGGTGGCGGCGGGCGTGATCGACCGGCTGGCCCGGGACGGGTGAGCGGAGGGAGCCGCTGGCGGGGCGACGTGCTCCGGGGCGCCGACTACGACCGCCGCTTCGAGCGCCTGGCCGCCTCGGGCCACGACGTGCACGGCGAGGCCCGGCTCGTGGCCTCGCTCGGCGTCCGCTCGGTGCTCGACGCCGGCTGCGGCACCGGGCGGGTGGCCGTCGAGCTCGCCCGGCGGGGTCTCGATGTCGTGGGCGTGGACCTCGACCCGGCGATGCTCGAGCAGGCCCGCACGAAGGCACCCGACCTCACCTGGGTGCTCGGCGACCTGACGGCCGTGGATCTCGGGCGGACCTTCGACGCCGTGGTCCTCGCCGGCAACGTGCTCCTCTTCGTGGCCGAGGGGACCGAGGGGGCGGTCGTGGCCAACCTGGCCCGTCACCTCGAACCCGGCGGCTTCCTGGTGGCCGGCTTCTCCCTCGCCCCGCACGGGCTGTCGCTCCCGGCCTACGACGAACTGGCGTCGGCGGCCGGCCTCGGCCTCCGACGCCGCTTCGCCACGTGGGAGGAGGCGTCCTTCGAGGAGGGCGGCGACTATGCGGTCTCGGTGCACGTGCTTCGCCCTGCTCACCTCTGACCACCGCCCGGCGAGCACGCGCGCCGGCGCGCGTATGGCGAGGAGTTGTCACGCGTTGTCATGCGGTGTGATTGCGGTCGACGGTCAGCTGTTCGCCTCGGGGATCTACGACGACGGCGGGAGCGAACTCCCCTTTGTCGAGCACCACTGACAGAGGAGCACCAGTCGGAGACCTGCAGCCAGCGCTGGGTTCACGAGGCGGCGCACCTCAGTGGGCCGCTACTACGACCCGTCGCGGTTGACACGGACCAGTAGCTCAAAGGTCCGCCGAGCAGCATCCTCTTCGTCGTTCAGCACGTCCCAGCCATCGGCAAGAACCGCTCCTCGAATAGCACCGCGCACTTCCACACGGAACAGACCGCGATGTCCCGAGCCGTCCCCTACGATGAAGGTGTCGCCCGTCTCCACACCTTCAGGAATGTCTACGGCACGAAAGCGCTTTGCCTCGGGCCAGTTCGGATCCCAAGCATCCGGTGCAGCATCGATCGCTTCGGCGATGCGCGCCGCCGCTTCGCTGGCGGCCCCACCGGACCTTCCGTGGAGCATGGCTTGCTTCCAGGGACGGCCCTCGTCCTCCCACCATCTGTGCCCACCAGGGAGGCGATTCGTGGCGCTGGCTGCCACTGCCGCCGATATGGTCTCCGCGGCGCGGATCGAATAGAAGCGGTAGCTGGGTTGCAGTTCACGATCGTTCGGGATCGTGTCCGGGAGAGCCATCAGCGATTGCGCGGCTTGGTCAGCCTCTTCGGGCGCAAACCCGGCATCATTCGCCAGCGCGGCGCGAATCCAGGCTTCGACCTCATCCCATCCCACGAGACCAGTGTGGCATCGGCGTCACGGCATCGTCCCCGCCGGACCGTAGGAGCCGCCATCGGACGAGCGCTGCCTTTTCAGAGCCTCCTGCACGAGGCGTAGGAGAGCAAGAGGCCAATTCCAGTGTGACCGTCGTGCCGCCTCTCAGCGCGTCACTGTTGCTCCCGACGGTGACGGTATGGCAGCGGTGAGAGGACGACCTGGCCTCAATGAGCTCGGCAGTTCCGGGCTAGGGCTAGCTCTGAAGCCAGTCTGATCAGCCGTTCAGGTCCTCGTACACTGGGTTCGGTGACAAAGCCGTCAGCTGCGGTGAGTGCCTGGGAAGCGCGTGTTGAGGGCATCCGAAGCCACTGTACGAATACGAATGAGTTCGCCGACCTCCTTCAGTCGGTGGATCCTCGATGGTATGGCGCACTGCGGGTCAACAACGGTGTCCACCAGATCTGGATGATGCCGCCTGGCGATTCGCTGAATAAGGGATCGAGCCTCTGGATCAAGAGATCGACATCAGGGTTCAGCATGGAGATCAAGTACAACCCCGGCATGACCCTGGCCCGCACCGTTGCCAAACGCCGAGCCACGCTCGACAAGGCGCCAGCCGCCTTGACTTCGCTGCTCGAGGAACTCTTTGAGGGCCGCGAGGTCCCGTCAGCCAGCGGACAGGAGGACAGCTGGGCAGCCATGCTCGCAAGCTTCAGGGCCTACGGGCTGGCCGAGGCGGCCAAGGCCCAACTGCTCTCTCCGCTCGCTTCCAAGTGGGCGGGTCCCTGCGAGATCTACGACAACGGCAAGGACTTCGGCATCATCCGATCCGGCGACACGGCGGACGACGGCAAGGCGCTGTGGATCAGGCCGACCAACGAAGGTTGGTTGCTTCGCCTGGCGTCCCAGAGTCGACACGAGGGCTCCCAGGTGATTCGAGAAGTAGAAGCGAGCCAAGAAGACGTCCTCCGGCTGCTCGACGAGCTCTTGGCTGAGATGACCGTCGGCGACGGCGACGGCGTCGTCACTGACGTCACCGCCCAGCAGGCCTATCGCGCCCTTCTCCGTGACTTCGTGGGGCCTTGGCTACGCCGACGGGGATACAAGGGTTCGAGCGGTCACTACGGCCGGTCCGTCGGGGACTACCAGGTGGCGATCGGATTCCAGAAGTCCAAGTGGTCGACCAAGGAGAGGGTCGACTACCGATTGAACCTCTTCGTCCAGCATCCCGAGACGGCCCACCTGTACAACCAGGCGAACCTGGAGGCGAGGGATCTGGGGCGCGAGTGGGAGGCCGCGCCTGCCGGGTCCTGGTTCTCCACCTTTCCCGGCAACCTGGGCCCCGGGGGGCACCACTGGGTCAGCCTCCGTCCAGGTGACGACCTCTCATCACATGCTGACCAACTGCTCGCCGACCTGGATCGCATCGTCTTCCCAGAGATCGAGAGACAGCTCGAGCTGCCGCTGTCAACCCCAACGCCACCTTCAGAGCGGGCGATGATGCCGAGCCGAGAGGAACGCAATCGATCAGCGCTCTCCTCCACTCTCCAGGCGCTGAGGGCGGCCGGGGTGGACGTCGACGTACCCGAACACTTTGACATCTAGGGATATCGGCCGATGGCCCCACCGCCCAGAGGCGGGCGTAACGGCTGCGGGTCTTCCGTGACTGGTAGCCGACGACGAGACTACGACGCAGCGGGGGCGACGAGTCCGGAGCACACGACGTCTCAGACAGTCATCGGTTCACTGGCGCCCATCGGTTCGACAGAGCGATGTGACGACCGGCGGCCGCTTGCCGTCGAAGAGCGGGATCAGCCCTCGGCCGGGAGGACGTCGACGAGCTTGCGACCGCGGCGCTCGCCGAACTTCACAACGCCGTCGGCCCGGGCGAACAGCGTGTCGTCGCCGCCCTGACCCACGTTCACGCCCGGGTGGACCCGGGTACCCCGCTGGCGCACGATGATCGATCCGGCGGTCACCGTGGTCCCGTCGTAGACCTTCACGCCGAGGCGCTGGGACCTCGAGTCACGGCCGTTCCTGGTGGACCCGCCACCCTTGGTCTTCGACATGTCGTCCCGTCCTCTGCTACTTGGCCGAGATGGCGGTGATCTCGACGGCCGAGTAGCGCTGCCGGTGGCCCCACCGGCGGCGCTGCCTGCTCTTCTTCTTGTAGGTCCCGGCCCGGATCTTGACTCCCAGTTCCTCACCGAGGACCTGGCCGGTCACGGTGACCCCGGCCAGCTGGTCCGGGGTGGCCAGCACGGTCTCGCCGTCGACCAGGAGCACGGGCTCGAAGGTGACCTCGGCCCCCTCGGGCTGCCCGAGCAGCTCGACCTGGACCACCTGGCCCTCGGCCACGCGCTCCTGCTTCCCTCCGGTCCGGATGACGGCGTACATGAGCTGGAGATGCTAGCCCAGGATCAGAGGACCGACGGGTCGAGGACGATGCCCCGGCCGTTGCAGACCTCGCAGACCGTGGAGAGGGACTCGAGGAGCCCCTCGGAGATCCGCTTCCTCGTCATCTCGACGAGGCCGAGCTCGGAGATGTCGAAGACCTGGGTCCGGGTCTTGTCCCGGGCGAGGGCCGCCCGCAGGGCCGAGGCCACCTTGTCCCGGTTCTCCCTCACCTCCATGTCGATGAAGTCGATGACGATGATGCCGCCGATGTCGCGCAGACGGAGCTGGCGGGCCACCTCCTCGGCCGCCTCCAGGTTGTTGCGGAAGACCGTCTCTTCGAGGTTGGTCTTGCCCACGTTCTTCCCCGTGTTCACGTCGATCACGGTGAGCGCCTCGGTCCGCTCGATGATGAGCGACCCACCGGAGGGCAGCCAGACCTTGCGGTCGAGGGCCTTGTGCAGCTGCTCGTGGACGTGGTAGCGCTCGAAGATGGGGAGCGGCTCGACACTGTTGTCGTAGTACTCCACCCGCTCGGCCAGCTCCGGGCTGACCGTGGCCACGTACTCGCGCACCTGCTCGAAGAGGGCGAGGTCGTCGATGACGACCGCCCGGTACTCGGCGTTCAGCTCCTCGCGCAGGATCCGCACCGCGAGGTCGGGCTCGCGGTAGAGGAGGCCGGGCTGGTCGGAGCGGGCCGCCGCCGCCTCGATGACCTCCCACTGCTCGACGAGGGAGGCCACGTCTCGTCGGAGCTCGTCGGCCGAAGCCCCCTCGGCCGCCGTGCGCACGATGAGGCCGTGGCCGGGCGGGCGGACCTCGTCGATGATCCGGCGCAGGCGCCGGCGCTCGTTGTCGCCGAGCCGCTTGCTGATGCCGAAGGCCGTGCTGTTGGGCACGAGCACGGCGAAGCGGCCGGGCAGCGAGACCTCCTGGGTGAGGCGGGCGCCCTTGGCCCCGATGGGGTTCTTCGTGACCTGGCACAGGATGGTCTGGCCGGCCCGGAGGACCTCTTCGATGCGGGGCGAGCCGGTCGAGCCGCCGCCCTCGACGTCGTCCCGGTCGTAGCGGACGTCGCCCCGGTAGAGGACGGCGTTCTTCGGGATCCCGATGTCGACGAAGGCCGCCTCCATGCCGGGGAGGACGTTCTGGACCCGGCCCCGGTAGACGTTGCCGTCGATCTGCGAGCTGTCGTCGGCCGCCCGGGAGACGTAGTGCTCCACGAGCGCGCGACCCTCGAGCATGGCGATCTGGGTCACGTGGGGCCGCACGTGGACGCACACGAGGTAGCGGCCGGTCGACCGGCTCTTCCGGTCCCGGCCCCGGCTCCGCCGGCTGCGGGAACGCCGCGACGAGGCCGAGGCCTCCTCCTCGTCCGACTCGAGGGCCTCGTCCGGGACGACCATCCCGGCGCCGTTCAGCCCGGCCGGAAGCGTGGGCGCCGGGGCGGTGACCGCCGGCGCGGCCGTGGTCGTGGCGGCCTCGACCGGACGGACCACCGGGGCGGGGCGGGGACGCGGCGGCGGCGGGGCCGGCCGGGTGTCGCCGATGCGCGGCTTCACCGGCGCTTCGGCCCGGCTGGACTCGGTCGGCGGCTGGACGGCGCCCGGGGGCGCCTCGGTCTTAGCTTCGGCCCGGAGGGCACCCTCGTGGCGCTCGGCGGACGTCGGTGCGGCCTCGGGAGGTCCGCTGCTGCCAGCCGGCCCCGGGTCGGGGCGACCGATCTGCGACTCGGACATGAGGGAGGTCCCTCCTTACGGGGTTCACGTCGCACGCTCCGTGGCGTGCGGAGCACGGGCGGCCGGTCGGACGGCCGCCTCGTCGGGCACCGGCTCGCGGCGGGTGCCCTCATGCTCGATCCACTGGTGTGTTCTGCAGGCCCGGACCAGCACGAGGTCGGTCCCGAGCCCTTCTAACAATTCCATCGGCCTGATGCCGCGGGGTTGGGTGGCCAGGTCCGCCCGTAGGTGGCCGGTCACCGTCTGGTTCGGGGGCCCGGTGGGCGCCCGCTCGAACGGGGCAAGTGCGAGGATGCCGGGCCGCAGGTCATCGTCGACCAGCTTGCCCTTGCGCTCCCGCCGGATCGGGACGCTCGCCGCGCCGAGCAGGTGCTCGACCCGCGTCGCCAGATCCCGTGCGGTCACCCCTTGCACCTCCAGTTCCCAGGTGCACGATGTTACCTGTTGTTGCAAGGACTGGGTGTCACCTGAGAGTGCCACGACAGCCGCCACGTCGACCCCGTCGGGCAGGAGCGAGGTGAGGAGCTGGACGAGCGGGGCCAGCGCGGCTTCGGCCACGGCAGTCCCCTGAGCTGGGGCGACGTCACCGCCTTCCCCCTCGAGGCGGACGTCGACGTACTCGGCGTCGGACTCACATCCGGTCGGGAGGGCGAGGCCGAAGCTCAGGAGCGGGCGGGGGGAGAACCCCTCCGACCAGGCGACCGGGAGGCCGCTCCGACGGAGGGCCCGCTCCCACATCCGGGCCACGTCCCGCTGGCTCGTGAAGCGGACCTTGCCGTGTTTCGTGAACCGGCAGCGGAGGCCCCGCGGCCAGCCCCCCGCCGGGCGGGGCGCCCCGGCGTCGCTCAAGTGGCCGGGGCGCCCGTGAGGAAGCGCACGGGCACCCGATCGCCCGCGCCGAGGTCCTGGCCGGTGCCCTGGCTGCCTCCGGCCGGGGGCCGGGGCGAGGCCACCACGTGCTCCAGCCCGTAGGCGGTGCAGGCGCCGCAGTCGTAGCAGGGCGTCCAGCGGCAGTCCTCGACGCCCACCGCGCCGAGGGCGTCCTGCCAGTCCGACCAGAGGAAGTCGCGGTGCAGGCCGGCCGAGAGGTGGTCCCAGGGCAGCACCTCCTCCTCGGTCCGCTCCCGCTCGACCTCTCCTTCGATCGAGAGCCCCTCGGCAGCCAGGGCCTCCTCCCAGAGGGCGAGGTCGAAGCGCTCGGACCACTCCTGGAAGGTGCCGCCGGCCCGCCACACCCGCTCGACCACCGCGCCCATCCGCCGGTCGCCCCGGCTGGCCAGGCCCTCGACCGCCGAGGCCTCGGGGTCGTGCCAGCGGAGCGTGAGACCCCGCACCCCCCGGCAGGCGTCCTTCAAGAGGTTGACCCGCCGGCGCAGCTCGGCCACGCCGAGCTGGCCGGACCACTGGAACGGGGTCTGGGGCTTCGGTACGAAGCCGCCGACCGAGGCGGTGACGGTGACCGAGCGCTGGTAGCGCCGCCCGATCTCGACGCAGCGCCGGCCGAGCTCGGCGATACCGAGCACGTCCTCGTCGGTCTCGGTCGGCAGGCCGATGAGGAAGTAGAGCTTGACCCGGCGCCACCCCTGGCTGAACGCGGCGTCGACCGCGCTGTAGAGGTCCTCTTCCCTGATCAGCTTGTTGATGACCCGGCGCATCCGCCAGGTGCCGCCCTCCGGGGCGAACGTGAGGCCGGTGCGCCGGACGCGCTGGATCTCGGCGGCCGTGCCGACGGTGAAGGCGTCGACCCGCAGGCTGGGCAGGCTCACCGACACCCGCTCGCCGTGGCGCGGATCCGAGATGATGTCGCGGACGGTCCCCTCGATGTCCGAGAAGTCGGCGGTCGAGAGCGACGTGAGGGCGACCTCGTCGTAGCCGGTCCGCTCGAGGCCCTCCCGCACCATCGTTCGCACCTGCTCGGCCGGCCGCTCGCGCACGGGCCGCGTGATCATGCCGGCCTGGCAGAAGCGGCAGCCCCGGGTGCAGCCCCGGAACACCTCGACGTTGAGGCGGTCGTGCACGACCTCGGTCAGCGGCACGAGCTGGTGGCGGGGGTAGGGCCAGGCGGCGAGGTCGCTCACGGTGCGCTTCTCGACCCGCGACGGCGCGCCGTCCCGCGGGACCACGGCGGCCAGCCGGCCCCCCTTGTAGTGCACGTCGTAGAGGGCGGGCACGTAGACGCCTTCGAGGTCGGCCAGCGCGGCGAGGAGCGAGCGGCGGTCCGGGCGACCGTCGCCCAGCCACCGGGCGACCACGTCGTGCACCTCCCCGACCACCTCCTCGCCGTCGCCGAGGACGAAGGCGTCGACGAAGTCGGCCAGCGGCTCGGGGTTGAACGCGCAGTGGCCGCCGGCCACGACGAGCGGGTGCCCCGGGCCGCGGTCGGCCGCGTGGACCGGGAGCCCGGCGAGGTCGATGAGGTTGACCACGTTCGTGTACACGAGCTCGGCCGAGAGGTTGAAGGCGAGCACGTCGAAGGCCGCGGCCGGCAGGTGCTGCTCGAGCGAGAAGAGGGGCACGCCGGCGGCCCGCATCGCCGCCTCCATGTCCACCCACGGGGCGTAGGTCCGCTCGGCCACCGCGTCGGGCCGCTCGTTCAGGATCTCGTAGAGGATCTGGAGACCCTGGTTGGGCAGGCCGATCTCGTAGGTGTCGGGGTAGCAGAGCAGCCAGGCCACCCGGCCGGGGGCGTGGGCCTTGCCCACCGCGCCCTGCTCGCCGCCGATGTAACGAGCGGGCTTGGCCACCCGGCCGAGGAGGGGCTCGATCACCGGCCAGAGGGTCTCCATGACGACGGCGAGTCTACGACCGGTCCCGTCGGCCGCCCCGCGAGCTCAGCCGCCGTTCGGGCTGGACGGCGAGGTGCTGGTCGTGGTGGTGGTGACCCCGGCCGGCGGGTTGTTCTGCGGCACCGACGTGTGGGAGGGGACGCTCTTGGTCGGGAACACGACGGGGTGGATCGGGTTCGTGGCGAGGTAGTTGAAGATCTGCATGACGGCGGGCGCCGCGGCCTGGGCTCCGTAGCCGCCGTGCTGGACGACGACGGCCACCACGTACTCCGGCTGGCCGGGTGGGGCGTTGAGCGGCCCGAAGCCCACGAACCAGGCGTTGGGCTCCTTGCCGAGGCCGATGTCGGCCGTGCCGGTCTTGCCGGCGATCGGGAACTGGCTCGGGCTGAAGTGGGCGTCGGCCTGGAACGTGGCCGAGGCCGTCCCGCCCCCGGTCACCACGCCCTGGAGCCCCTGGAGGATGGGCTGGTAGATGGAGTTGGGCAGGTTCACGTGGCCGGCCACCTGCGGGGTGAAGCGCTTGATCAGCTGGCCCTCCTGGTTGACGATGCCCGCGGCCACCTGGGGCACGTAGCGGGTGCCCTGGTTGGCGAACGTGGCGTAGGCCACCGCCTCCTCGATCGGGGTCACCACGGTCTCGCCCTGCCCGAAGGCCATCTCGATGTTGTCGCCCTCGGTCCAGCCGGTGTTGGGGAAGGCGCCCGGGGCGGCGGCGTGGAGCTGCTGGCGCGTCGTCTGGCTGTCGGCGCGCCCGGCGACCTCGCCCGGCAGGTCGATCCCGGTGAGCGTGCCCAGCCCGTATTGCTCGGCCACGTTCTGGATGGGGGTCGGCCCGTAGGTGAAGCGGCGCAGCCAGAACAGGTACCCGAGGTTGTAGAAGTAGTAGTCGTCGGAGATCGTGAGGGCGGTCGGGAGGTCCACCTCGCCCGCCCCCTGGGCCTCGGCGTCGTTGAACGTGCACTCGGCCGAGTTGACGCCCTGGACGCACGGCACCTTGAGCGCCCCGGTGTCGTCGACGTACTGGTTGGCTCCCATGAGGCCGGTCTGGAGGGCGGCGGTCGCCGTGGCCAGCTTGAAGGTCGAGCCCGGCGTGAACAGGCCCTGGATGGCGTTGTTGTTCTCGGCCCCCGAAGCCTGGATGGCCGCGTAGTCCTTGTTGGAGATGCCGCCCACCCACTGGTTGAGGTCGTAGGTGGGGTTGGAGGCCATGGCGAGGACCTGGCCCGTGCGGGCGTCCATGACCACCGCCGCCCCGAGATCGGCCGTCGGGTAGAGCTTCGTCGTCGGGTCGACGATGTTGCGGTCGGCGTTCATGTCGTCCTGGAGCGCGGCCTGGGTGGCCGCCTGCAGGCCGGTGTCGATGTTGAGGATGACGGTGTCCCCGGGCTCGGGGTTGGTCGTGCGCAGCGTCCCCACCACCTGTCCCTGGGCGTTCACCGACAGCGCCTGCTGGCCGTCCAGGCCCCGCAGGTAGGGCTCGTACTGCGCCTCGATCCCGCTCTTGCCGATCTGGCTCATCGTCGTATAGCCCTGGTTGGGGTGGGCGGCCAGCTCGCCGCCGTTGATGGAGCCGACGTAGCCGAGGATGTGCGCGGCCATCGTCCCGCCTTGGGGGTAGGTGCGCTGGGTCACGAACTCCACCGACACGCCCGGGTACTCGGCCGCGTGCTCCTGGAGGTACTGGACGGTGGCCGCCGGGGCGTCCGTCAGCACCGGCACCGGTTCGAAGGGGCTGTAGCGGGGGTCCGTGAGGGCGTTGGCCACCGCCGAGGGGCTCTGGCCGGTGAGCGCGGCGACGTCGCCGATGACCGAGGGGTGCACGGCTGCGGCCACCCGGGAGAGCACGATCTCCTGGCTCACCGTGTTCTGCACGAGCACGCTGTCGTTGCGGTCGACGATCTCGCCCCGCGGCGCCGGCAGCGTGACGAGCCGGACCTGGTTCTGGCTCACCTGTGCGGCGAAGGTCTTCTGGTTGATGACCTGGAGGCTCCACAGCCGCAGGATCATCACGCCGAAGAGCAGGAGCACGACGAGCCCGAGCACGTGGAGCCGGAGGTTGGGCCGCGACGTCTTCTCCTCGGGTGAGGCCACGAGGCCGACGACGTTGACGCTGCGCCGCGGCCGCATCCGGGGCTGGCGGGCCGGTCGCTGACGGGACGGGGCCCGGCGGCGCGAGGGCTTCGCGTAGCGGCGCTCCCCCCGGAGGGGGTGCCGCAGAGTGCGACGGCTCACCGGCGTCCCACGGCGGCGAGCGTGCCGCGTTCCCGGTTGACGCCGAACGACCAGATAACGAGGCGGAGCGCGGGCAGCGACAGGAGGGCGTTGGCCACGCCCACCACGAGCACGATCGCCGCCAGGTCGGCGCGCAGAAACTGCTCTTCTCCGAGCACGGCTCCCAGCACGGCGTACAGCATGACGGCCGCCGCGCTCGCCGTGAGCGCGACCCCGGGCACCACCCACCACGGTGAGCGGGACGAATAGTTCACGAGGCTGCCCACTGCGAAGCCGACCAGCGTCCCGACCAGGGCCGACAGGCCGAAGGGGGCGGGGACGAACAAATCGGCGACGATGCCGGCGGCGAAGCCCATGGCCGCCCCCCGGGCTGGCCCCGCACCGAGCCCGGTCACGATCGGGAGCAGCAGGAGCACGTCGGGGTGGGCCCCGGCGACCACGATGTTGAGGGCGATGGTCTGCTGGACGAGCAGGAAGAGCAGCACCACGAGCCCGGTCCGGGCCACGTCGCCGCCCGTCACGGCGCGGGCTCCCAGAGGACCACGTCGACGTACGTGAGCTGGTGGAGGTTGGCCATGGGCTGGGCCACCACCGTCATCTGGCTGGCCCCGGGCACGGTGTCGTAGGAGGTGACGAAGGCCACCGGGATGCCGTTCGGGTACTCCGCCCCGGCCAGCCCGTTCGTGAACAGCACCTGGCCCTTGCGCATCGGCGTCCCCGGCGGGACGAAGTCGACGGCCAACGGGTCACCCGAGCCCTCGCCGTTCACCACCGCCTGGGTGGCGTGCCGGCCGAAGCTGACACCCACCTTGGAACGTCCGTCGGTCAGCAGCCGGACGGTGGCGCTGTGGCGGAAGGCCTGGACCACCTGGCCCACGAGCCCGCCGGCGCCGACCACCGGCATGCCGAGGGCCACCCCGTCGGCCGTGCCCTTGTCGATGCCGATCGAGGCCACGAAGTTCGAGACGTTGACCGTCACCGTCTGGGCCGTCACCGTCTGCAGGCTGCCGAGATAGGAGAGGTGGAGGAGGGCGGCCATCTGACGCAGCTGGCGCTGCTCGTAGGCCTGCTCGGCCTGCTGCTGGCGCAACCGCCCGAGGGTCGCCTGGAGCTTGGCGTTCTCCTGGGCCACCGAGCCGTAGTTGACTGCCCCGGCGAAGAAGTTCCCGATCGGGCGGAGCACGTCGTCCACCCCTTTCCTGATCGGAGCGAAGACCCGGCTGGCCGCGTTGCGCAGGTCCGAGCTCACCCTCGAGCCGCCCCGCTCGTCGATCGTGATGATGGCGATGGAGACGAGCACGAGCACCACCACCACGGTCAACGTGCGGCGGGACCGCCGGGGCCGTGCCAAGGACCGACGTCCTGACGGGTCAGCGCGACGAAGAGCTGTTCAAAAGCTGCTTCAGCGCGTCGAACTCCTCCAGGCACTGACCGCTGCCGATGGCCACGCAGGTGAGCGGGTCGCGGGCCACGACGATGGGCATCCCGGTCTCGCTGCTCAGCCGGGAGTCGAGGCCGTGGAGCAGCGCCCCGCCACCGGTCAGCACGATGCCCTGCTCCATGATGTCCGCGGCGAGCTCGGGCGGGGTGCGGTCGAGCGTCACCTTCACGGCGTCGATGATCGAGGACACCGGCTCGTCGATGGCGTGGCGGATCTCTTCGGTCGAGACGACGACGGTCTTCGGCAGGCCGGTCACGAGGTCCCGGCCCCGGATCTCGGCGTGCAGCTCCTCCTCCAAGGGATAGGCGGAGCCCAGGGCGATCTTGATCTCCTCCGCCGTGCGCTCCCCGAGGGCCAGGCTGAACTCCTTCTTCACGTAGGAGACGATGGCCTCGTCGAGCTCGTCACCGCCGATGCGCACCGACTGGCTCGTGACGATGCCCCCGAGGGAGATGACCGCCACCTCGGTGGTGCCGCCGCCGATGTCGACGACCATGTTGCCGGTCGGCTCGTGCACGGGCAGACCGGCGCCGATCGCCGCGGCCATCGGCTCCTCGATGATGTAGGCCTTCCGGGCTCCGGCGTACTCGGCCGCCTCCATGACGGCGCGCTGCTCCACCCCGGTGATCCCCGACGGGACGCAGATGACCATGCGCGGCTTGGCGAAGCGGCGCTGGTGCACCCGGTGGATGAAGTAGCGGAGCATCTTCTCGCAGATCTCGAAGTCGGCGATGACCCCGTCCTTCAGCGGCCGGATGGCCTGGATGTTGCTCGGCGTGCGGCCGATCATGCGCTTGGCCTCGGCGCCGACGGCCAGCGGACGGCCGTCCTTCACGTCGACCGCCACCACCGAGGGCTCGTTCAGCACGATGCCCCGGCCGCGCACGTAGACGAGGGTGTTGGCCGTACCGAGGTCCACGGCCATGTCGCGGCCGAGGAGATTGAGGCGGTTGTCGGGCATCGAGGCAATCCCCTCTCGAGGCGACGGCGCCGGGCACGGGGACACCCGGCACCTCATGGGTCACCTTTGACTTGACCCCGAAGGCTACGGGACGAAGCACCCCGGCACAAGGCCATTGCCGCCGCTCAGGCGGCCTGAGAAGGGCGTTTTCCCACGTCCGGGCCATGTGCACCGGTGCACGAGCGGGTCCCGGAAGGACCGTGCTCAGGCGAGGTCGGGGAAGAAGAGGGCGATCTCCCGGGCGGCCGAGTCGGCCGAGTCCGACCCGTGCACCAGGTTCTCCGTGAGCTCGACCGCCAGGTCGCCCCGGATCGTGCCGGGGGCCGCCTCGGCCGGGTTCGTGGCCCCCATGAGGTGCCGGACGATCTGCCAGGTGTCGGGGGGGCCCTCAAGCACGGCCACCAGGGCGGGCGACCGGGTGATGAAGGCCACGAGGTCGCCGTAGAAGGCCTTGCCCCGGTGCTCGGCGTAGTGCTCCTCGGCGGTGACCACGGTGATCGTTCGCAGCTCGGCCGCCACGATGACGAGGCCCTTGCGCTCCAGGCGGCCGACGATCTCGCCGACGAGCCCGCGCTCGACGGCGTCGGGCTTGGCGATGACGAGGGTCCGGTTCACAGGTCGGGCACGCTACCAGCCGGTCCCGGCCTGCTCAGGGCCGCCGGGCGGCGTCCAGGATCACCGCACGGGCGTCGGCCACGACGTACAGCGAACCGGTGACGAGTAGGAGGCCATCGTCGGCCACGAGCGTGCGGCCGAGGGCCACCGCCTCGGCCACCGGCGGCACCACGCTCACCGAGAGGCCGAGCGCGCGGCCGGCCTCCCCCACCTCCTCGGCCGGCATCGCCCGGGGGCTGTCGGGGGCGCAGGCCACGAGGGTGCGGCAGCCGGCCGGGGTCAGGGCCGAGAGCATGGCTGAGGGGTCGCGGCCCCGGAGCATCCCGACCACGGCCACGCCCTCCCCGGCCACCGAGAACTCCTCGGCCACGGCCTCGCCCAGTGCGGCCATGCCGGCCACGTTGTGGGCGCCGTCGCACAGCACGAGCGGCTGACGGCCGAGCACCTCGAGACGCCCCGGCACCTCGACCGCGGCGAAGCCCTCTTCGACGAGCGCCTCGTCGAGCGGCGCCCCGAAGAAGGCCTGCGTGGCGGCGAGGGCGCAGGCCGCGTTGCGCCCCTGGTGCGGGCCGTGGAGCGGCACGAGGACTTCGGCGTAGCTGGCACCCGGGGTGGCCAGGTCGACGAGCCGGCCGCCGAGGGCCAGCCGGTTGGCGGTGACGTCGAACTCCTCGCCCCGGGTCCAGACGGCGGCGGCCCCGGCGGCCTCGGCCACCTCGCGGAGGAGCCGGGCCAGGCCGGGGTCGGTCTCCCCGATCACCGCCGTGCTCCCCGGCTTCACGATCCCGGCCTTGTCCCGGGCGATGCCCTCGAGGGAGGGGCCGAGGACGTCGGTGTGGTCGTAGCTGATGTTGGTGATGACCGCCACGTCGCCGTCGACGACGTTCGTCGAGTCCCAGGTGCCCCCGAGCCCCACCTCGATGACCCCGACGTCGACCGCCTCGTCGGCGAACCAGCGCAGGGCCGCCGCGGTGAGGAGCTCGAAGCGGGTGGGTCGCTCGGAGAGGAGCGGCTCGAGGAGGGCGATCGACGAGAGCACCTCGGCGAACGAAACATCGTCGATGGGCCGACCGTTGCGGGCGATGCGCTCGTTCACCGACGAGAGGTTGGGGCTCGTGAAGGTGCCGACGGAAAGGCCCTTGGCCCCGAGGAGGGCGGTCGTCATCGCCGCGGTCGAACCCTTGCCGTTCGTCCCGGTCAGGTGGATCGACGGGAAGGTGAGCTGGGGGTCACCGAGCAGCGCGACGAGCTCGCGGACCCGGTCGAGCGTCGGGATCTGTCGCCGGCTCGGCATGGCCGACTCGAAGTCGATGTGGCCGTCGAGCCAGGCCAGGGCCTTCGCCAGGGAGGTGAAAGGGGGGTCGGCCAATGCGTTCAGGGGTAGTGGCTCAATTCGCGATGTCGCACCCCCAGAGTACGGTTCGGGATGCGAAAGCCGTCGGTTCCTCGGTAGGAGGAGGCGTGAAACTGCCCTTCTGGGCTTCCGACGTTAAGCCGAATGTACGTGGAGGCTTGAAATTGAGCCACTACCCGTTCAGGAGGCGGCGCGCCGGCTGCGGCTGGCCTTGGCCGGGGGGTCGCCGACCGGCACGAGCGTCGGGTGCACCCGGTCGAGCACGACCGCCCGGTCGACGACGCATTTGCCCACGTCGGTCCGGCTGGGCAGGTCGTACATCACGTCGAGCAGCACCTCTTCGAGGATGGCCCGGAGGCCCCGGGCGCCCGTGCCGCGGAGCAGCGCCTGCTCGGCCACCGCCTCGAGGGCGTCCTCGCTGAACTCGAGCTGGACGCCGTCGAGCTCGAACACCCGTTGGTACTGCCGGGTGAGGGCGTTCTTCGGCTCGACGAGGATCCGGATGAGCGCGTCCTTGTAGAGCTGGGACACCGCGCTCACGACGGGGAGCCGGCCGATGAACTCGGGGATGAGGCCGAACTTGATGAGGTCCTCGGGCAGGACGTGGCGGAGCACCTCGGTCCCGTCGCGCTCGGCCCGCTGGACCTCGGCCCGGAAGCCCATGCCCTTGTGCCCGATGCGGCTCTCGATGAGCTTGTCGAGGCCGGCGAAGGCCCCGCCGCAGATGAACAGGATGTTCGTCGTGTCGATCTGGATGAACTCCTGGTGCGGGTGCTTGCGCCCACCCTGGGGGGGCACCGAGGCCGTCGTGCCCTCGAGGATCTTGAGCAGCGCCTGTTGGACGCCCTCGCCCGAGACGTCACGGGTGATGGAGGGGTTCTCGCTCTTGCGGGCGATCTTGTCGATCTCGTCGATGTAGATGATCCCCGTCTCGGCCCGTTTCACGTCGTAGTCGGCCGCCTGGATGAGCTTGAGGAGGATGTTCTCGACGTCCTCGCCCACGTAACCGGCCTCGGTGAGGGCGGTGGCGTCGGCGATGGCGAAGGGCACGTTCAGCATCCGGGCCAGCGTCTGGGCCAGGAGCGTCTTGCCGCATCCCGTCGGGCCGAGGAGGAGGATGTTGGATTTGGACAGCTCGACCCCGTCGTCGGGTGGCCCCGCCTGCACCCGCTTGTAGTGGTTGTAGACGGCGACCGAGAGGATCTTCTTGGCGTACTCCTGGCCGACGACGTAGTCGTTCAGGAAGTCGAAGATCTCACGGGGCTTCGGCAGATCCTCGAAATTGAGCTCGGTGCTGTCGGTGAGCTCCTCGGCGATGATGTCGTTGCAGAGGTCGATGCACTCGTCGCAGATGTAGACACCGGGTCCGGCGATGAGCTTCTTGACCTGCTTCTGGGACTTGCCGCAGAAGCTGCACTTGACCAGATCTCCACCCTCACCGAACTTCGCCACCGTTCTCCTCTTCCTCTCGTCCCCTGGTGCCCCTGTCCCTCGAGGGGTCGTGGTGTCGCCGGTGCTGATGCTGCCTAGGCCGCGCTCGCCTGCGGCGCGTCGTCGCGTGCCGTGATGACCTCGTCGATGAGCCCGTAGCCCACAGCCTCGTCGGCCGTCATGACGAAGTCCCGGTCGGTGTCCTTGGCGATCTTGTCGATCGCCTGGCCCGTGTCGCCGGCGAGCATGTGGTTGAGCAGGTCCCGCATGCGCAGGATCTCCTTGGCCTGCAGCTCGATGTCGCTCGCCTGACCCTCGACCCCGCCGAACGGCTGGTGGAGGAGGATCCGGGCGTGCGGCAGAGCGAAGCGCTTGGCGCGCGCCCCCGCGCCCAGCAGCACGGCGGCGGCCGACGCCGCCTGGCCGAAGCAGAAGGTCGACACGTCCGGCTTGATGTACTTCATCGTGTCGTAGATGGCGAAGAGCGCCGTGATGTCCCCGCCGGGCGAGTTGATGTAGAGGTGGATGTCCTTGTCGGGCTCCTCGGACTCCAAGAAGAGGAGCTGGGCGCAGACCAGGTTGGCCACGGTGTCGTCGATCGGCGTGCCGAGGAAGATGATCCGCTCCTTCAGGAGCCGCGAGTAGAGGTCGTAGGCCCGCTCGCCCCGGTTCGATGACTCGACGACGGTCGGCACCAGGTAGTTGCTCGCGCGGACGCTCATTGGTCGTCTCCGGTTTCCTCGGTCGGCGTTACGGTCTCGACCGGCTCCGCCGGATCGCTCCCGGCGGCGCTCATCTCGCTGCTCCCCGGGTCCCCTTGCCCCGTGGTGCCATCCGAGCCTTCCTCCTCGACTCCCTGGTCCACCCGCAGATCCTCGCGGGCCACCGGACCACCTTCTTCGTCGACGAGCTCCACGTGATCGAGGAGCCATGACAGCGCCTTGGCTTTTCTCTGCTCCGAGCGTACCGCGCCGGTCCTACCGGCGTGGTCGAGGTCGTGGCGGAGGGACTCAGGCGCCAGTCCCATCCGCTCGGCCGTGGCCTCGACCTCGGCATCCAGCTCCTCCTCCGTCACGACCAGCCCCTCGGCGTCGGCCACCGCCCGCAGACCGAGGTCGATCTTCACCGCCCGCACCGCCTGGCCTCGCAGTTCCCCGAGCAGCTCGTCGGGCGCACGGCCGGTGGCCGACAGGAACTGCTCGAGCGACAGCCGCTGCTCCTCCAAGCGGTGGGAGAGGTCGTGCAGGCGCTGGGACACCTCGTCGGTCACGAGCACCTCGGGCACCTCGTCGTCGTCGACGAGGGCCACGAGCTCGGACAGGGTGTTCTCGCGCAACGCCAGCTGCGCCTGCACCACCTTCACCCGTCCGATGCGGGTCTCGAGGTCGTGGCGCAGCTCGGCCACCGTGTCGAACTCCGAGTTCTCGCCCGCCCACTCGTCGGTCACGTCGGGAAGATGCTTGTCCTTCACTTCTTTCACGAGGACCCGGAAGGACACCGTCGGCGCACCTTCGGGTGTCGCCTCGAAGGCCAGGATCTCGCCGACCTTGGCCCCCATGAGCTTGGCGTCGAGCTCCTCGGTCACGGTGCCGCTACCGACCTCGTAGAGGAAGTCGTCGGCCCCGGTCACCTCCTCGCCCCCCGCCGTGCCGTGCAGGTCGATCGTGACGTAGTCGCCCTTCATGGCCGCCCGCTCGACCGTCACGAGCTCGGCATCGTTCTCCCGCAGACGGTCGATCTGGGCGTCCACGTCGGCGTCGGTCACGGCCGGCGAGGGCACGGTCACCCGCAGGCCCTGGTAACCGGGGACCGAGACCTGGGGCCGCACCTCGACGAGGGCGTCGAACTGGAGGGGCCCGCTCTCCTGTCCCGACGTGATGTCGATCTCCGGCGCGGCGATCGGGTCCACCTCGGCGTCGACGACGGCCTGGGCGTAGAAGTCGGGCAGGGCCTCGCGCAGGGCTTCGGCCCGCAGCGCCGCCCGGCCGCCCATCCGGGCCTCGAGCACCTGGCGCGGGACCTTCCCTGGACGGAAACCGGGGATGCGGGCTTGACGCCCGAGCGTGCGCACCGCGTCGTCGAGCACGCGGTCGACCTCGTCGGCCTCGATTTCGATCGACAGGCGGACCTTGTTCCCCTCGACGGGTTCGGCAGTGGCTTTCATAAGCGGCAACTGACTCTACTGGCGGCGGCGCCGACCCCCGCGCCCCCATCGGGACCCTCAGATCATGATGTTCATGGCGTCGAGCACCCGGCGGCCGAGGTCGACGTCGCCGGTCAAGGCCACGTCGCCGGCGGCGAGCGCCTCGCCCGGGCTCAGGCGACCGCAGCCGAGGCGCCAGAACGTCGTCGTGTCGAGGACGAGGCGGACCGTCGGGTGCTCCGGCGGCTGCTCGGGCTCGCGGCCCCTGCCCCCCTCCATCACGACGGCCAGGGGCCGGCCGCCCTCCCCCGTGACGTCGAAGATCACGCTCGTGCCGTCGGGCGGGGCGACCTTCTTGCCCACGACGAAGCCGATGCCCGAGCCCACCCGGCGGAGCGACACCTCCTCGCCGGCCCCGTGGCGGCCGCCCGGCCGCCCGAGCGCCCGGCGCATGTCCTGCTCGTGCACCCACGAGTCGAAGACCCGCACCTCCATGAACACCCGGTAGGGCACCTGGCCGACCGGGCTCCACCCGACCTCGTCGAAGCGGGCCGTGTCGAAGCCGGCCAGCTCCTTCAGCCGCCGCGCCGTGACCTCGGCGAACTCGGCCAGGACCTCGGCGCCGGGCCGCCCCCGTCGGTCGGCCACCCAGGCCTCGTTCAGTTCCCCGATCGGGTTGCGGACGTGCTCGGGCGGCGGGCCGTCCGGGGCGGGCGGGGCCGCCTCACCGAGGAGGGTCCGCTCGATGCCGACCAGGTGCGAGACGTGGTCGCGCACGGTCCACCCGGGGCAGTCGGTGGGCCGCTCCCACGCCTCGGCGGGGAGCCCCGCGCCAGCCTCCTCGATCGAGGACCACACCTCTTGCAGCTGGGCGACGACGGGCTCAGTTGAGGTTGGGGCCATGCCGCACTGTAGGAGGCGCTTCGGTGGCGACGCTCCTGCCCCGACGAGGAGTCGGGGTCGGCCCAAGTAACATCTGTGAGAGCCGACGACGCTGTGGGGGAGGCGTAGAGGGAGGTCGTCGCATGGACACGGGCACCCCGACGAGCCTCGGGGTGGCGCCACAGGACATCTCGGGGGCCGTCACCAGCGTCATCCTGCGCTACGTGCGGTCCCGGGACGGCGACGACGGGGTGGCCAAGACCCTGGCCCTGGCGGGCGAGCAACGGAACGCCAGCGAGCTCGAAGACCCGAGGAGCTGGAGCACGCACGCGGAGGCCATCGCCCTCCTGGCCGCGGCGGGGCAGGTCACCGGGGACGACGAGGCGGCCCGTCACGTGGGCGAGGAGATGCTCCGCCAGCACGACGGCACCGACGTGGCCAACCTCCTGCGCTCGCTCGGTTCTCCGGCCGAGCTGCTGCGCAACGTGACCGCGGCGGCAGCCCGCTTCTCGACCGTCTCGCTCCTCGAGCCGCTCGAGGTGGGCGAGGCCCACGCCGTGGTGCGGGCGAACACCCGCCCGGGGTTCCCCCGACACCTCTACCTCTGCGAGTTCACGAAGGGCCTCTTGTCCCAGGTGCCCGTCCTCTTCGGCCTCGTCCCGGCCGTCGTGAGCGAGACCGAGTGCCAGGCCCGGGGCGGGCGGTTCTGTCTCTACAGCCTGGCCTGGGAGGCGGGTCAGTGGTCGGCCTTCGTCGACGACCGGACGAGCCTCTACACCATGGCCTGGGCCGACGAGGGCGTGGTCGAGGCCCGCTCGGAGCTCGACCTCGATCCCGACACCCGCATCCGGGACCTCGAGGCCCAGCTGGCCCAGATGACCTCGCGCCTCGAGGAGATGTTCTCGACCGCCTCGGAGCTCCTCTCGGACGCCGACATCACCGAGCTCCTCGGACGCATCACGGCGCGCGCCGCCAACGCGGTGCACGCGCCGCGCTACCTCCTCGTCGTCAGCACCGCCGCCGACCAGCCGGCCCAGCTCCACCAGCACGGCTTCGATCAGGCGGAGGCCGTGGCCCTGGCCGAGGACCTCTGGCAGCCGCTGCCCGACGACGCCGGGGGCTCCCGCCTCATCGTCGACATCGCGTCACCCCGCCGGTTCTACGGGCGCCTGGCCGCGGTCTATCCGGCCGGCGTGGGCTTCATGGCCCGGGAGCGCCAGATCCTCTCCCTCTACGCCAACTATGCGGCGACCGCCCTCGACCTCGTGACGACGCTCGCCGACTCCCGTAAGAGCAACGCCACGTCGAGGGCCCTCCTCGACTTCAGCCGCTCGCTCTCGCGCATCGGCACGACCGAGGAGGTGGCCGAGACCCTGGCCGCCACGGTGCCGGCGGTGGCCGGCTGCGCGGGAGCCTCGGTCCTCCTCTGGGACCCGGTCAGCCAGAAGCTCGTCTTCCGGGCGGGCGTCGGCCCGGCCTCCGAGGCCGCCGACGACAGCACGCCCCTCATGACCGCCCCGGAGGGGCGGGCCCTCCACGCCCGGCGGGAGCGCCCCGGCGCGCCGCACATCGGCCTGGAGGACACCCCCCTCGTCACGGTGCTCCTGCGGTCCCGGGACATCGTGGTGCTCGACGCCGGGACGGCCGACCCGTTCCTCCAGCGCTTCATGGCCGAGCGGGGCCTCGCCGTCAGCCTGCTGGCCCCCCTCTACTCGGCCGACGAGTTTCTGGGCGTCGTCACGGCCGAGTTCAGCCGGGCCCCGGCCGGCGACGTCGGCACCGACCGCCTGCTGCACGAGCGCCTCGCCGCCCTGGCCGACCAGGCGGTCACGGCCCTCCAGAACGCCCGCCTGCTCGAGCAGGTCGGCCACCTCGCCTGGCACGACGCCCTCACCGGCCTCCCGAACCGCCGCCTCCTCCAGGACCGGGTCGAGCAGGAGCTCGAGCGGGCCAAGCGGGTCGGACAGGACTCGGCCATCTTCTTCATCGACCTCGACCGCTTCAAGGGCGTGAACGACACGCTCGGGCACGCCGCCGGCGACGAGCTGATCTGCCAGGTGGCCTACCGGCTCCGCGACACCGTGCGCCGCCAGGACACCGTGGCCCGCCTCGGCGGCGACGAGTTCGCCATCCTGCTGCCGGGCCTCTCGGAGCTGTCCGACATCGAGCCGCTGGCCGAGCGCATGCTGTCCGACCTCCACCAGCCCTACCTCGTCGGCGGCAACGAGGTGTACACCTCGGCCAGCATCGGCATCGCCATCTCCCCCGAGCACGGCGAGACCTACGACGACCTCATGAGCCACGCCGACGAGGCCATGTACCGGTCGAAGGCCCTCGGACGGCACACCTACCAGGTCTACTCACGGCCGGCGGCCGAGACCGCCGACAGCGTCCACCTCGAGTCCGACCTCCACCACGCGGTCGAGCGCAACGAGCTTTTCGTCCTCTACCAGCCCTACATCGACCTCTCGAGCAACCAGGTCGTGGGCGTGGAGGCCCTCGTGCGGTGGCGGCACCCGGTGAAGGGCGTGCTCGAGCCGGCCATGTTCATCCCCCGGGCCGAGGAGACCAACCTGATCGTGGCCATCGACGCCTGGGTCATCCGGGAGGCCTGCCGCCAGGTCCGCTTCTGGCTCGACGACGGCATGGCGCCGCTGCGCATGTCGGTCAACGTCTCGAACCGCGACCTCCTGCACCCGGGCTTCACCGAGACCGTCCTCACCGCCCTGCGGGACTACGGCGTCTCGCCCGAGACTTTCGAGATCGAGATCACCGAGCGGGTGACGGCCGACGAGGGCGGAGTGATGCTCCGGACGGTCGAGGAGCTCCGGCGCCACGGGGTCCGGTTCACGATCGACGACTTCGGCACCGGCACCTCGTCGTTCGGCCAGATCGCCGCCTTCCCGGTGACCACGATCAAGATCGACCGCTCGTTCGTCCAGATCCTCGGCCCCGAAGAGGAGCTGCAGACGCTGGCCTCGGCCATCATCGCCATGGCCGAGCAGCTGGGCCTGGAATGCGTGGCCGAGGGCGTGGAGACCTCCCACCAGAGCCGGGTGCTGCTCCAGCGGGGCTGCACGACGGCCCAGGGCTACTTCTTCAGCCCGCCGCTCTTCCCCGGCGACGTCCAGCGCTTCCTGCGGTCCCCGGGACCCCCGGGCAAGGAGAAGGCCAAGCGGCGCAAGGCCGAGCGCCTGGCCGCCGCCCTCCCGGGCAGCCCCGAGGAGCCGGGCGACCCCCGTCCCTGAGACCCCGGCGGTCGCCCGCCCGGCGTCCGTGCCTGGGCCCGACCGGGCTGCGGTCCTCCCACTGGAGCGAGTCGAAGCGCCGGGCCGACTTGAAGCGGGGGTAGCCAGGCTGCTGGCCTTCCCGGCAGCGCCGGTAGAAGGCGGAGAAGGCCCGGTCCAGGCGCTTGAGCGTCCCCCGGCAGACCCCGACCCCGCAGGCGAGCACCTGGGGGCGGACCTCCCGGAGGCCCGTGAGAGTTTTGGACTGGTCGATGTAGCTGATCCTCCGTCGCTCCCAACCCCAGGCGCCCCGCCGCTCCTCCAGGGCCGCGTTGTAGAGCTCGCACTGGAGCCGGAGGAGCAGCTCCAGCGCGACCTTTTGGCGGGCCGTTGGCTGGAGCAGGTAGCGGAAGGTGCGGCACCGGACCATGGCCGGACGGTACCGAGTGGGTGTGTCAGCGAGATTGAGCACCACCCATCCGCGTCCAGGCCCCCGACCAGGGGTACTTTCGACCAGCCTCCGCCTCGGGTCCCCGAGGCCTGGGGCGGACGGAAAGAGCGACGGAGGAGAGTCGTCACATGGCGATGTACGAGGGCTACTGCGTGAAGTGCCGGGAGAAGCGGGAGTTCGACGGCCACGAGGTCGAGCTGGCCAACGGCCGTCGGGCCGCCCAGGGCACCTGCCCGGTCTGCGGCACCAAGATGAACCGCATCCTCGGCAAGAAGTCCTGATCAGGGCACGAGGGAGCCGGGTCGGGCCGGGCGGGGTCCCCGGTCCGACCGGTCCCTGAAGGGCCGGCTCGAGGGGGTGCCCCCGGGCGCGGCGCCCCGTAGCGCATGCCAGGATGGTCGGGCCGATCGAGGTCCGAGGAGGGTGGCGTGCACGACCTGGTGATCCGAGGTGGCACCGTGGTCGACGGCACGGGAGCGCCGGCCCGGGTGGCCGACGTGGCCCTCGACGGGGACCTGATCACCGCGGTCGGGCCCCCCGGGCGGGCCGCCGGCCGCCAGGTCCTCGAGGCCGACGGCCTCCTCGTCACCCCCGGCTGGGTCGACGTCCACAGCCACTACGACGGCCAGGCCACCTGGGACGACGTGCTCGCCCCGAGCGCCTGGCACGGGGTGACCACCCTCGTCATGGGCAACTGCGGCGTGGGCTTCGCCCCGGCCCACCCCGGCCGCCACGAATGGCTCATCGGGCTCATGGAGGGGGTGGAAGACATCCCCGGGACCGCCCTCGCCGAGGGGATCACCTGGGAGTGGGAGACGTTCCCCGAGTACCTGGAGGCGCTCGGACGGCGGGCCTGGACCATCGACCTCGGCACCCAGGTGCCCCACGGGGCCGTGCGGGCCTACGTGATGGGCGAACGGGGAGCCCACAACGAGCCGGCCAACGGGCAGGACATCGCCGAGATGGCCGCCCTGGTCAAGGAGGCCGTGGCCGCCGGGGCCCTCGGCTTCTCCACCTCCCGTACGATCGCCCACCGGGCCATCGACGGGGAGCCCGTGCCCGGCACCTTCGCCGCCGAGGACGAGCTCTTCGGCATCGGCCGGGCCCTCGGCGAGCTCGGGACGGGCGTCTTCGAGCTCGCCCCCGCCGGCTCGGCCGGGGAGGACATCGTCGAACCGGCCCGTGAGGTGGCCTGGATGCGCCGCCTCTCGGCCGCCGTCGGGCGGCCGGTCACCTTCGCCCTCATCCAGGTGGACCCGGCGCCCGACCTGTGGCGGGAGCTCCTGGCCGCCTCGCTCGAGGCCGAGGCCGACGGGGCGGCTCTCTGGCCCCAGGTGGCCGGGCGGCCGACGGGGCTCCTCTCGGGCCACCAGACGAGCTACTGCCTCCTCGACCCGGTCCCGGCCTACGCCGAGCTGAAGGCCCGCCACCTCCCGCCGGCCGAGCTCCACCGGGCCTTCCTCGACCCCGAGGTGCGGCGGGCCATCCTCTCGTTCACCACCGACGACGCGGCCACCGCCGAGGCCCTGCGCCAGGCCTATGAGAAGACCTACCTCCTCGGGTCGCCGCCCGACTACGAGCCCGGGCCCGACCGCACCCTCGCCGCCGTGGCCCGGGCCACCGGTCGCTTGCCCCTCGAGGTGGCGTACGACGCCATGCTCGAGGACGAGGGGCGGGGGCTGCTCTATCTGCCGATCCTCGGGTACTCCTCGGGCAGCCTCGAGCCGACCCGCGAGATGCTCCTCCACCCCCGGGCGGTCCTCGGGCTGGCCGACGGCGGGGCCCACGTCGGCATCATCTGCGACGCCTCGATGCCCACGTTCATGCTCACCCACTGGACCCGCGACCGGACCCGCGGCGAGCGGCTGCCCCTCGAATGGGTCGTGAAGAAGCAGACCAGCGATACCGCCGCCCTCTACGGCCTCGGCGACCGGGGCCGGGTGGCACCCGGGCTCCTCGCCGACCTCAACGTCGTGGACTACGAGCATCTGCAGGTCTCCAACCCCTGGGTCGAGGCGGACCTGCCGGCCGGCGGGCGGCGGCTCCTGCAGGACGCCACCGGCTACGTGGCCACAATCAAGTCCGGCACAGTCACCTTCGCCGAAGGCAAGGACACCGGCGAGCGCCCCGGGACCCTCGTCCGCGGCGCACGCTGACCGGCCGTCGTCCGCCGAGCGGGGCCTCGGCGCCGGCCACCGGGACGCAAAGAGGAGCGGCGCGGGCGGCCGCACCGCGCCCGTTCCCTCGCGGTCAGGGCCGTGACACCGAGTCTCTCGTGGGGCAGTACCCCAGACGGCCGCTCAGTCACGCCACCGAGTCAGCCGTGTCCTCACCGCCAGCCACTTCGAAGATTTCCTGTGTACCGGCAGCCACGACCTTCGGCGGACGAAGAGGAGCGCCGGCCCTTGCGGGGCCGGCGCTCCTTGCTTCGTACCGCAACGGCATGGCGTACCAGTTGACTGGCTGCTCGTCGGCTACGAGCGCCGATCCCGGCCTCTGACCGAACCGAGGCTCGAGGCCGGGTTCGCCACGCCGTTGGTCAACTTTGTTGCCATGCTTGTTCCGGGGGTACCCCGGCTGCTAGCAGCTCGGGTTACCGACTATGGCGTCGCTCCAGCCAAGGGGATTGGCTCCTGCGACAAGGATGAACGGGCCGTACACGAGGCCGTTTCCTGCAAAGGTGCCGAGCCAATAGCCGCCGTCCCCGCTGACCCACGTGGCGGTGTAGGTGAACGTGGTGTTGTAGAGGGGGCTCGTAATGACCATCTTGGTCTTCTTGGTCGTGCTCTTGTACGTCCCACTACCACTCTGGTCGTCGGTGAATGTCTTCGTGCTGAAGGTGTTAACCGTGCACACCGCGTGCAAGCCCAACTCAAGGTCGTAGAGCGTCCAGGTGCTGCCCGACGTCACCGGATTCCCGGGAGGCCCACCATTGGGGTGGGCACCTGAGCCAAACGCTGTCGGAGCCGAAGCACCGGCCGTCGACACACCAGCGACGCCAAGCCCTACTGCCACGAGAGCAGCGGTGCCGACGACGACACCGATACGACGCATGAAACTACCCAACATGAGGGATCCCCCTTCGTTGTCACATGCCCTGCCCGATCTGAGCAGAGGTCCCCACCGGCGCTCCGCCTGCGCCGGGCGGGAGTGTAACGAGCCGTCGCGCGGCGCGCTCGGATGCTTGCAACCTTTAGGCGACGCGCCGGTCTTCGTGCCCAACGGACGTGCCGATCCGTGTGACGGCCGGTGAACAGGACGCTTCCCGCACCTGTGACGCGCCTGTGAAACAGCCACGGCTCACCGACGCCGAGGCGTGCGGCTCCGGCCGCGAGGCCATGGGGGAAGGCACCGGACCGCCGTTGGTCGGTGCCGCGGGCCGGTACCCTGGAGTGTCCGCTCCGTGCGGTGGACCGGGGAGTGGCGCAGCCGGTAGCGCGCCTGCTTTGGGGGCAGGAGGTCGGGGGTTCAAATCCCCCCTCCCCGACGTGCAACTTGGGGTCCACCCGTCCCTGACCAGGGTCGACGCAGCACGGGTGGCCCGTCTCGGCGGCATGATCGAAGGGCCCAGGACCGGGGTACAGCTGGTCCCAAGTGGGCACGGACACCGGTGACCGGCTCCTCGGCGGCCGCTACCACCTGACCGGCCCTCACCGACGATGTGGCGAGCGGCGAGGCGGCCGGCTCGATCAGCGCGCGCCCATGGCGCAAGCCGTGATGGTGCCGGCCTCCAGCGCCGCGACCTCAGCCGCCGCCGACGATCCCCTCGAGGCGACACCGGACTTCCGGGAAGCCTCGACGGCCCTTGCCCGCGGCGTCCGCAACGGCGCCGTCACCCAACCGGCGGGTGCCCTCTGCGGCACCGACCTCGGAGCGCTCAGCACGGCGCTCTGGCTCGGCCCGCTCCGTCCGACGCCGACGACACCGACCCGCCGACCAAGCACGGCAGGAGAAACGGTCAGGACGGCAACTGCCGGTCGACTACAGCCCGGTCTCGGCGACCAGCCGCCCGGAGCGCACGGCGGTCACGAGCGCCTCGTAGTCGCGCTCGTTCTGGTCGGCGTAGGCCGCCGAGAAGTCGGCGATCGCCTCGTCGAAGACCTCGCCGGCGCCGAGATAGGAGGCGATGGCGATGCGGTCGCCCCACCGGGCATGCGCCCGGGCCAGGGTGCCCCCGCAGACCGCGGCATAGAGCAGGGCGCCCGAGTAGAGCATCACTTCGGGGTCCGCACTCCCCTTCCAGTCGTGGAGCTGGCGGATGTAGTAGTCGCGGGTGACACCGTCGAGCCCCTGGATCGTCTGCCAGCCCAAGAACACGTCACTCGCCCCCTGCATCAGGCGCTGGCCGGCGACGACCCGCTGGCCGTGGTGCTCGTGCGGGGTCCGGCCGGTGAACGGCTCGAGCACCGAGGCCACGGCTTCTTTCACCTGGAGGACGAGCGGGTCGCGCTCGTCCCGACCGACGAGGAGGAGGATGTAGCACCTCGTCCCGACGCTCCCCACGCCGACCACCTTGCGGGCGGCGTGCACATAGCGGAACTCCTCGAGCGGGTGATGGTCCACCGAGAGGGTGCGGCGGTAGGCGGCGAGGAGCTCTTTGATGTGGATCTCGGACTGCTCCCACTCCGACCCCGGGACGACGAGGTCCTCGATCGGGACGATCAGCGGCGGATCGGCCACGATGCGGAGCTCGTCGCCGACGTGGCCCACCCGACGGGTGAAGACCCGCAGGTTGTCGCGGGTCCTCGCCTTGGCCACGTAGTTCTCGGCCCGCGTCGCCGACTTCTCGGCCAAGCGACCCTGTCGGAGCTCCTGACGCACCTGGTCGAGCAGCACGCCCACCTCCAGGTGGTCGTACCAGACCTGCAGGGTGTCGGCGTTCGCCACCTCGCGGAGGCGCTCCCGGTAGGCCCGGACCGCGGCCTTCACGAGGTCCCGACGGTCGACCCGGGCGTAGCCCCGGTAGCGGCCCATGATCTCGAAGCTGGCCGCCAGCCGCTTCACGTCCCACTCCCAGGGACCGGGCAGGGTCTCGTCGAAGTCGTTGATGTCGAAGATCATCCGGCGCTCGGGGGTGCCGAACACACCGAAGTTCGACAGGTGGGCGTCGCCGCACAGCTGCACCGTGACCTTCGAGGTCGGGGTCGGCGCCAGGTCGTTGGCCATGACCGCCGCCGCCCCGCGGTAGAAGGTGAACGGGGACACGAGCATGCGTCCGTAGCGGATCGGCACGAGCTCCTGCACCCGCTCCCGGCCCTGCCGCTCGAGCACGGCGATCGGGTCCGGGCGGTCCGGCGCGGCCACGAACCGCCCGTGACTGGAGCGAGGCGCGTCCTTGCGGGCTGTCTTCCCCCGGGCCACCCGCTGGCTCACGTCGAGCCGCTGCCGCCGCCACGAGGAGGCGAACGTGGGGTCGCTCGTCGGCGTGGGACCCTCGGAGCCGGCCGATGCCCCATCCCTGGTGCTCGTGGCGTCGCTCATGTGCCTTCTCTCGGACCGCAGTGCCTGGTACCTGCCACCGGCGACGGAGGCCGGCGGCGCGCCGGGGTGAGCGACCTCAGACGAGGATGCGCTCCTCGGGGGCCCGGACGCCGACGACGGCGAGCACCCGGCCGAGGCCGAGGAACATCCCGCAGCACATCGTGAGATCGGCCAGCTCGGCGTCGGTGAAGGCGGCGTGGAGACGCTGCCACAACTCGTCGTCCATGGCCAGGTAGTCGAGGGCGAAGCGTTCGGCGAACTCGGCCGCCAGACGTTCCCGGCCGCTGAGCCCCCCGGCGTGCCGCCAGTCGCTCACCGCGGTGTAGAAGGGCTCGTCGGCGCCGGCCACCGCGGCCTGCTTCGCCCGGGTGTCCTGGCACACCGCGCAGTCGTTGATGAGGGCGATGGTCCAGCGAGCCGCTTCCCGCTCTCGCACCGGGAGCTTCGAGTGGTCGTAGACAGCGCTCGACAGCTGGCCCATCCCGACGGCCATCTCGGGACGCATGAGGGCCCAGTCGATGTGCTCGCCCATGCCCTTGTCAGGGAACGAAAGTCGCGCCATGGGCCAAGGGTAGCCACTCGCCTGCCAGGTGGGGAGGGGGTCGGCCGACAGCTGGCGTGCCGCTCGTACCGGCCAGCACCTTCGACTCCGCCTCGAAGCGGCACCGCATCCGGTTCGTCTTCGCCGGCTGCGTCATCGGATGGCGCTCGGCGAGGCTCGCCCGGTACGGCGAGCCACCTTCGAAGAACGACCGGGAGGCACCGCACCGTCGGGCTGACCGGCGCCTGGTGACGAGGCGGAGGCACCCGATGGCACGATGGCGCGGTGGCCCGACCCGGATCGTCTCGCCGCCCACGCTCGAGCGCCAGCTGGCGTGGGGAGATGGTGGCGCAGCTCGAAGCGATGCGGGCGATACGCAGCCCGGCCGTCCGGGGTGCCTTCCTCGCCGTGCCCCGCGAGGCCTTCGTCCCCGAGATCGAGGCGGGCGACGGCCTCGAAGCCGTCTACCGTCCCGACGCTGCCCTCGTCACCGCGACGGACCGGCGCGGCCTCCCGATCAGCTCGTCGTCCGCCCCGAGCATCATGGCCCCGATGCTCGAGGCCCTCGAGCTCCGCCCGGGGCTGTCGGTCCTCGAGATCGGCGCCGGGACCGGCTACCAGGCCGCGCTGCTGCAGCGGCTGGTCGGCGCGGAGGGCCGGGTGACCACGCTCGACCTCGAGCCCGCCTTCGCCCTGCGGGCCGCTGACGCCCTCCGGGACGCCGGGTACGACTGCGAGGTCGTCGTCGGCGACGGCCACCTCGGCTGGCCGGCCCGGGCCCCGTTCGACCGCATCGTCGTGACCGCCAGTGCCGACCGGGTGCCCCGGGCCTGGCGGGACCAGCTCGTCGACGCCGGGCTCGTCGAGTTGCCCTTGCGCTTGCCAGCGGTCGGCCCGCTCCAGGGGGTGGTGACCTTCCGACGCGACGGGGTCAGCCTCCGGTCGACCGCGGTCATCCCGGGCGGGTTCATGCCGTTGCGGGCCGACGGCCGGCCCGGCACCGTCGGCCCCTCGCTCCGGGCGTCGGTGGCCACCACCGGCCGCTCGCCACTCCTCAGATATGTGGAGGGTGCTCGCCTGGCCAACCTCTCGGGGAGCGCGTCGCGCCGCGTCCTCCGGCTGCTGCTCGAAACGCCTCGGCGCGTGCGGACCGTCCGGGTCACCGAGGCCGGCGGCCTCATCCTCTACCTGACCTGGCTCGGGGACCGAGGGGTCCTCTCGTGCCACATCGACGGTCGTTACGGCGTGGCCGTCGTCGGGCCCGGCGGCGAGAGCTTGGCCGCGCTCACCCGGGCACCCGGGAAGGCGGGCCGCCTCGAGGCCTGGGGGGACGAGCGGGCCAGCGGCCGATTGCGAACGCTCATCGAAGGCTGGGAGCGCCGCGGTCGTCCGGGACTGGAGGACCTGCGGGTGACGGTGACCTACGGCCGAACCCCGGTCCCGGTCGGGGGTCGCACCGTCGAGGCGGGCGAGTCGACCCTCCACGTCGACTGGTCGCCGGGGTCGAGCTCGTCGCCCACCTGACCGGGTTTCGTACGCTGGGAGCGTGAACGGCATGACGGGACCGCCGCGGACGACGGAGGAGGGCGACGGAGACGGGACCGACCGGCTGCTCGCCGCGCAGCGCACTTACTACGACCGGCGAGCGCCTCACTACGACCAGTGGTGGGAGCGACGGGGCCTGTACGACCGGGGGGAGGAGGAGAACCGGGCCTGGCAGGAGGAGATCGCCATGGTCGAGCGGGCGCTCGGGGACTTCGGGGTCACCGGCGACGTCCTCGAGCTGGCGGGCGGCACCGGCTGGTGGACCTCCCGCCTGGCCCGCACGGCCCGATCGCTCACCGTGGTCGACGCCTCGCCGCAGGCCCTCAAGCGCAACCGGCGACGCACCGGGCGCCCCGACGTCACCTACGTCGAGGCCGATCTCTTCTCCTGGACGCCCGAACGCCGGTACCACGTCGTGTTCTTCTCGTTCTGGCTCTCCCACGTGCCGAGGGGGCGCGTGGACGCCTTCTTCGACCTCGTGGCCGCCAGCCTCGACCCCACCGGCCGGGTGTTCCTCGTCGACAACCGCCTCGACCCTGACGGCGGGCGACCCGACCCCTACGTCATCGAGTACGGGAGCGACGTCCAGCGCCGGCGGCTGCCCGACGGCTCCGAGCACCCGGTGGTGAAGGTGCACTACGAGCCGCCCGACCTGGTCGCACTGCTCGAAGGACGCGGTTGGACGGCGCAGGCCGACGGCACGCGCCGTCTTGTCTGGGCGAGCACCCTGGCCGGGTCCGCGCCATGACGGGCTCCGAGCGGCGGCTCGACCACGTCGGGTTCACCGTGAGCGACCTCCAGACCTCGGTCGCCTTCTACCGTGACGTCGTCGGGTGCCGTGTCCTCCTCCCCCACGTGGCCACCGGCGGGACGTGGTTCGACATGCTGACCGGCAACGAGGGGGCGGCGATCGACGTGGCGCTCCTCGGCCTCGGCCAGGTCACGCTGCAGCTCGTGGCCTACCGGGCCGGGGGCGCCCCCGGTGGTCCGACGGGCCACGCCCACGTGGGCAACGCCCACTTGAGCGTGGAGGTCGCCGACCTCGACGGCCTCCACGCCCGGCTCACGGCCAGCGGCCGGGGTGACCCGACCCCGATCGTCGATCTGCCAGCCCCGGGGCGACGCAGTTTCTACGTCACCGACCCCGACGGCGTGCCGGTCGAGTTCATGGGCCGGTCCGACGACGGGCCGCCGGTAGCTTGAGGCCCGATGGCGCTCACGGCCAAGATCCTCACGGTCTCGGACTCGGTCGCCCGCGGCGAGCGGGAGGACCGCTCCGGTCAGGCGCTGGCCGACGTGCTCGGCGCGCACGGCTTCGACGTGCTCGAGCGGCGCACGGTGGCCGACGACCGGGCGGCCATCGGGCGGACCCTGAAGGAGCTGGCCGCCGACTTCGCCGGCCTCGTGGTGACGACCGGCGGGACCGGCTTCGCCCCGACCGACGTCACCCCCGAGGCCACGGCCGACGTGGTGGACCGGAGCGCGCCGGGCCTCGCTGAGGCCATGCGGGCGGTCAACCCCCTCGGGCGGCTGTCTCGGGCCAACGCCGGCACGCTCGGGCCGGCGCTCGTCGTGAACACGCCCGGCTCGCCGTCGGGCGCCCGGGAGTGCCTCGAGGCGGTGGTCGACGTCCTCCCCCACGCCTTGGAGCTCCTCGCCGGCGGCCACCCCCACTGACGCCGAACCACCTGGCCACGACGTCGACGCCCGCCGCTCCGTAGCATTGAGCTGGCCGGGCGGGAATCTCCCCCTCGCCGCCGACGTACTGCCCCCTCATGATCGCCACCCCACCCACCAGGTACGCCCACAGCGGCGACGCCCACATCGCCTATCAGGTGACGGGCAGCGCCCCGCTCGACGTGGTCCTCGTGCTCGGCGGCGCCAGCACGTCGGTGCTCTGGGAGGACCAGCTGGCCTCGCGCTTCTTCCGGCGGCTCACGTCGTTCTCCCGGCTCGTCACCTTCGACCAGCGCGGCGTCGGCCGGTCCGACCCCGTGGTGCCGGGCCAGCCCCCCACACTCGAGGAGCGGGTGGACGACCTGAAGGCGGTGATGGAGGCGGCCGGCCTGGAGCGGGCCGCCCTCTTCGGGACGAGCGACGGCGGCGCGGTGGCCATGACGTTCGCCGCCACCTACCCCGAGCACACGACGGCGCTCGTCCTCTACAACACCTGGGCCCGGCTGGCCTGGGCCGAGGACTACCCCTGGGGCCACCCGCCCGAGATGCTCGAGGCCGGCTACGACCTCTACCGCTCGGCCTGGGGGACCGGCTTCAGCATCCAGTTCGCCGCGCCGAGCCTGGCCAAGCAGCCGGGGATGCGGCAATCCTGGGCCCGACACGAACAGGCCACCGGCAGCCCGGGACAGGCCATCGCGGTCACCCAGATGGCCATGGGCCTCGACATCCGGCCCATCCTCCCGGCCGTGTCGGTGCCGACGCTCGTCCTCCACACGGCGGGCAACGCGGTGAGCCCGCCGGAGCACGGGCACTACCTGGCGGACCACATCCCGGCCGCCCGCTACGTGGAGCTCCCGGGCAACGACCACATGATCGTGGCCGGCGACACCGAGGCCGTCCTCGACGAGGTCGAGCAGTTCCTCACTGGTACACGTCTCAGCCGCGACGTCGACCGGGCCCTCTACACGATCCTCTTCGTCGACGTCGTGGACTCCACCCGCCGTATCGCCGAGATCGGCGACCGGCGGTGGGCCGAGCTCCTCGAACGCCTGCTCGCCGTGGCCCGGGCCGAGCTGACCACCTACCGGGGACATGAGGTGAAGGAGACGGGCGACGGCCTCCTCGCCACCTTCGACGGCCCGGGTCGGGCCATCGAGTGCGCCCTCGCCATAGTCGCCCAGGCCAAGACGCTCGGGCTCGAGGTCCGCGCCGGCGTGCACACCGGTGAGTGCGAGATCACCCCGACCGACATCGCCGGCATGGCGGTGCACATCGGGGCCCGGATCGGGGCGCTCGCCGAGCCCAACGAGGTCCTGGTCTCGAAGACAGTGAAGGACCTCGTCGCCGGCTCACCGCACGTCTTCGTGGACCGGGGCGACCACGAACTGCGGGGCGTGCCCGGCGAGTGGCGGCTCCTGGCCGTGGCCAGCTGACGCCGTCGGGCGGCTCAGGTCGACAGCTCCTTCACGTTGCCGGCTGCGTCACGCCCCCAGACGGTCACGTCGTTCGCGCGGTGGTTCGGCGGCTCGCCGGCGGTGGGAGTGAGGAAGTACACCGTCACCTGGTGGTCACTCTTGGAGAAGGCCACCTGGACGTCGGCGGTGGCGCCGGAGACCCACACGAAGTGCATCGGCACCTGAGCCTGCTTCGCCGCCGTGATGGCCGCGGTGAGGCCGGCGACGAGAACGGGCGCGATGGGCTGGGCGCCCGGCCACCAGTCGTCGCCGCCACCGAGCCAGTGGTCTTTGAAGTGGTCGATCGCCTCCTGCGGCAGTTGCCCGAGGCGCGCCTGCGCGAGTGCCCCGAGATCGGCGTCGGGTTGGAGCGCCGCGAGCGCCGCGTCGTAATTGGCCAAGAAGTTGGCGGACTGGCCGCCGAAGTGACTGTCCAGAAATTTGAGATGTGGGCCCTTGGTGATGGGTATCTGGACCAGCATGGCGACCCCCTTGGTCTGGCTGTCGGCAAGTCCGCCGAACCTTAACGCCAGCCCACTTGGGGGGCCACCGGTGATGCTCTGGATTGCGGGACGGCGCGGCGGACGCCACGATGGAGATCGTGCAACTCGACCTGACTGACGAAGAGGCCGCGCTGCTCGCTGCGGCCATCGACGAGGCGCTCGGTGAGATGAGCTCGGAGATCGCCGGCACCGACAACCCGGCGTACCGGGCGGACCTCAACCGTCGACGAGACCACTTCCGCGCGATCCGCGCCCGGCTGCCCGGCGCCTGAGCCGGGTCGAGCGGCCGGCGCGGACGTTCGTCTCCGACAGGCCGAACGGGATCGTGAGCTCGCTGTCGTGGACGGGCCGCGAGAAGAGGAACCCCTGGGCGTAGTCGCAGCGCAGCGCCCGCAGCGTCGCCAGCTGCTCCTTGTTCTGCACGCCCTCGGCCACCACGGACAGCCCGAGGGCGTGGGCCAGGTTGATCACCGCGGCCACGATCTCGGTCCCCTGGTCGCCGTCGAGCTCGTCGACGAACGACTTGTCGATCTTCAAGATGTCGAGCGGGAAGCGCTGCAGGTAGCTGAGCGACGAGTAGCCCGTGCCGAAGTCGTCGATGGCGAGGGCCACGCCGATGTGCTTTAGCGCCTGGAGCACGTGGAGCGCGGCCACCGCGTCGCGCATGAGGGCGCTCTCGGTGATCTCGAGCGTGAGGTTGGCCGGCGGGAGGCCGGTCGAGGTGAGGATGCGCTCCACGGTGGCCACGACGTCGGGATGGTCGATCTGGCGGGCCGAGAGGTTCACCTCGACCGTCCCCTCTGGTCCGCTGTGGCCGGCTTCGCGCCAGGCGCGGAGCTGCTGGCACGCCTGCTCGAGCACCCACGTCCCGATCGGGATGATGAGCCCGCTCTCCTCGGCCACGGGGATGAAGCGTTCGGGCTCCATGAGACCGTGCTCGGGGTGCTCCCAGCGGATGAGGGCCTCGACCCCGACGGGACGGGCGCCCGAGATGTCCACCACCGGCTGGTAGAAGAGGACCAGCTCGCCCCGGTCGAGGGCCCGGTGGAGGGAGTGCTCCGTGGTCATCCGCTCCACGACCTGGCGGCGCATGGCCTCACCGAAGACCTTGTTGCTGCCCCCGCCTTCGGTCTTGGTCTCGTGCATCGCCGCCTCGGCGTTCGAGAGGAGCGTCGCCGCGTCGTCGGAGGGGTCGGTCGTGACCGCGATGCCGATGCTGGCGGTGATGAAGACCTCGGTGTCGGCGATCTTGAACGGTCGGGCGAGGGCCCGGAGCGTCCGCTCGGCGAACGCTTCGGCCGCCCGACGGGCCCCGTGGTCCGGGCGTTCGAAGAGCGCCAGGAACTCGTCGCCGCCGAGCCGGGCGAGGAGGGGGTGGGGCCCGGCCGCCGCCTCGCGGATCCGGGACACCACCTCGACGAGGAGCTCGTCGCCCACGTCGTGCCCGAGGGCGTCGTTGATCGCCTTGAACCGGTCCACGTCGAGGACGGCCACCGCCACCGACGCTGGTTGGTCCTGGAGGGAGTCGAGGGCCACGGTCAGGCGGCGGGTGAAGAGCGACCGGTTCGGCAGCCCCGTCAAGATGTCGTGCAGTCGGTCCCGGGCGAGGACCCGGCCGACCGTGGTGTCGATCGAGGCGTCGTGGATGAAGCCCCCGATGCGGAATCCCTCGCCGCTCCCGGTCACGAACACCGCACCGGTCGCCAGGATCAGCCGGCCGTCCCGGTGGATGAACTCCAGGTCGATCATGAACGACGGCCAGTCGACCGTGCCGCTGTCCGTCTCGCTGCGGAGCACCTGCATGCCCTGCATCAGGACCTCGTTGAAGCGCGGCGAGATCAGCTCGGCGATGGGCGAGCCGACCACCTCACCGTGCGTCCAGCCGAAGAGCTCCTCGGCCTGACGGCTCCACTCGGTGATCCGGGCGTGGGCGTCGACCTCGATGAAGGCGTCGCGGCAGCTGTCCACCACCTGCCGGAACCGCGCCCCCACCTCGTCGGTCCGCTCCATAGAAGTTCCCCTGGTAGTGCTCGCACGTAGGTCAGCCGTTGCCCAAGCGGCTGCGCCTCTGACGCTTTCCGACACGAGAAGCGAGCGCACACCTTCTTCCGTGTTGGGGCGAGTGTACCGACGGCCTCCCCGCAAAATCCATGTTTCTCATGCTGATGCCACTGGATAGCTACCGCATGGCAACCTGCGAGCTGATCCGCCACCGGACGGCAACCATGCGACGCCGGTTTTCGACGGTCGACCACCCCCGGCTACCGTGCTCGGGTGTCCACCATCGAGATCACCGGGACGCGGCAGAAGGAGGCCTGGGACGCTCAGGTGCTGCCGCCGGTCGAACAAGTGCGTCCAGGACTGTGGTCGGTCCCCGTGCCGATCCCCAACAACCCCCTCCGCTACGTCCTCGTCTACCTCTTCGAGTTGGCCGACGGCGGGGTGGCCATGGTCGATGCCGGCTGGGACACCGACGAGGCCTGGTCGGCCCTCGAAGCCGGTCTCACCCAGGCCGGCGGCAGCATGGCCGACGTCCAGGCCGTGCTCGTCACCCACATCCACCCCGACCACTACGGCCTCGCGGCGCGGGTACGGGAGACCTCGGGGGCCTGGGTGGGCCTGCACCCCGCCGACGCCCGTCTCCTCGAGGGGCGCTACGTGAAGACCGACGACACGGTGGCCCAGATGCGCGAGCTCATGGCCATCTCCGGGGTCCCCGAGGAGCTGCTCGGCGACCTGGCCTCCGCCTCGATGGAGATACGCAGCCTCGTCACGATGGCCCTGCCCGACGTGCTGTTCGAGGACGGTGAGGTGGTGGACCTGGCCGGGTGGCCCCTGCGGGCCATCTGGACGCCGGGGCACTCCCCCGGCCATGTCTGCTTCTGGAGCGACCGCGACCAGCTCCTGTTGGCCGGCGACCACGTCCTGCCGCGCATCACGCCCAACGTGGCCTTCCACAGCCAGCAGATCCCGAACCCCCTCGGGGACTACCTCGAGTCGCTGGCCCGCCTGCGGTCGCTCCACCCCGACGAGGTCCTCCCGGCGCACGAGTACCGCTTCGCCGACCTCGGCGCCCGCCTCGACGAGCTCCTCGCCCACCACGCCGAGCGTCTCGCCGAGATCGAAGAGGCCCTCCGGGAGCGACCGGGCTCGTCGTGTTGGGACATCACCCTCTCGCTCCGGTGGTCACGGCCCTGGGACGACATCCCGACGTTCATGCAGCGGGCGGCCAACGGCGAGACGCTGGCCCATCTCGTGCTCCTCGAGTTCCGGGGTCGGGTCCGGCGCACCGACACGGTGCCGGCCGCCTTCTACCTCACCGACGACTGAGGCACGACCCGCGCCACGCCGGTCCGAAGGCGGAGAACCTCAGTCGAGCGGGCCGGGGTAGGCCGCCTCCGCCTTGGCCAGGAGGCTGCGGTACTGCCGCCTCGTCAGGAGGACGACGACCACGATGATGACGACGGCCAGGCCGAGGAGGGCGAAGCCCACCGGCCCGGCGATCTTCGTGAGCGCCGAGCCGAAGAAGTAGGCGCCGAACGTGTAGATGGCGCACCAGATGATGCCGCCGGTGGCGTTGAAGAGCAGGAACTTGCGGTAGTGCATCATGTTCACGCCGGCGAGGAAGGCGGCGTAGGTGCGGAGCACCGAGACGAACCGGCCGAAGAACACCACCTTGCCCCCGTTGCGGTCGAACAGATAGCGGGCCACCTTCAGCTTGGGCTCGTCCATGCGGACGTAGTGGCCGTAGCGCCGGAGCAGCGGGTAGCCGCCCTTGTCGCCGATCCAGTAGCCGCACGTGTCGCCGATGATGGCCGCCGCCGAGCCGACCAGGAAGATGATCACCGGATTGAGGTGGTGCGTGGCACCGGCGTAGGTCGCCGCCACCACGAGCGCGGTCTCGCCGGGCAGCGGGATGCCGAAGCTCTCCAGCCCCACGAGGACGAAGACGGCCAGATAGCCGTAGTGCTCGATGATGTGGTGGATACTCACCGTGTCACCACTCGTCCGACCGCTGCGGCGCACGCTCCGCCCACGGTCGGCCGACGGCGTCGGTCGTCGGGCGCCCGACCGGCGGCGTCGACGAGGGAACCCCGTGGAGCGAGCACTCGAGTCGCCGCGACGGGATCAGGCGCGCCGCAGTGTGACGCTCGCCCAGACCCGTCGCCGGCAGGCGGGGCACGTCATCAGATGGTCGAAGCGGCGGCGCGGCCAGTACAGGGCGAACGGCAGCTGGTAGAGGACGAAGTCGACGAGGCCGACCCGGCTGGCCGTCCCGCAAGCTGAGCAGGTGACGAGGATCGGCCCGCGGCGGAGGGGCGACGGGTCCTCGACCTCCCCCTTGGCGTCCGAGTAGAAGGCCCGGCGCCCGAGCGGCGTCCCGGCGGGCACGTCGCCGGCCGGGCGCCAGAAGAGCGCCCGCTTCCCGAGGGGGTCCGGGCCCCGGCCGCCACCGGTCGTGCCCGCAGCCGTCGTCGGCCGCGCCCCGCCCTCCCCCATGCTCAGGCCGGGCCGGTCGTGCCGACCGGCTCGAGCAGCCCGGCCACGGTGACCGCCAACGCCCGGTAGGCCGCGGCGCCGGCCGAGTCGGGGGCGTGCTGGATGATGCAGCGGCCGAGCTCGGGGGCCTCGGCGAAACGCACCGACTTCGGGATCGGCGGCTCCAGCACCGACAGGCCGTAGCGGTCGCCCACCTCCTCGAGCACCCGTCGGGCGTGGCGGGTCCGGGCGTCGTACATCGTGGCCACCACCCCGAGCACCCGGAGGTCGGCGTTGGCGAACGTCCGCACGTCCTCCACCGTCTCGAGCAGCTGGCCCACGCCGCGGTGGCTCAGCGCCTCGCACTGCAGCGGGATGAGGACGGCCTCGGAGGCGGTGAGGCCGTTGATCGTGAGCACGCCGAGGGACGGCGGGCAGTCGATGAGCACGATGTCGTGGTCGGCCAGCACGGGTTCGAGGGCCCGGGCCAGCACGTGCTCGCGGCCGGTCGCCGTGAGCAGGTGGACCTCGGCGCCGGCCAGGTCGATCGTGGCCGGGACGACGGACAGGCCGTCGACCCCTCGGACCGGACGGCGGACGTCGGCCAGCTTCGCCCGGCGCACGATCACGTCGTGGAGCGAGTCCGACAGGGCGTCGGGATCGAAGCCGAGCGAGTAGGTGAGACAGGCCTGCGGGTCGAGGTCCACGAGGAGCACCCGCCGGCCCTGCTCGGCCAGGGCGAAGCCCAGGGCCTGGGCGGTGGTGGTCTTGGCCACGCCGCCCTTCTGGTTCGCCACGGCGAGCACGTGGGCCACGGGTCGAGAGTCTACGACGAGCGGCCCGCCCGTCGGCGGGTTGGCGCAGGTCGACCGCTTTTCCCGGTGCCGACAATCCACCGTCGGCTCCGTTGCGTACCAACCGTCCACCACTGCCACCACCCCGAGGAGGGAAGCCATGACCCCGCAGCGCACCCCGTCGTCCTCGCACGTCGTCACCGAGGTGGACCACCGGCCCTCACCTCGCCGGACCTCCGTACGGCTCCGGTCGCTGGCCTTGGCCGCCGGCGTGGCCGTGGCCCTCGCCCCGGCCCTCGCCTTCACCCCGGCCTCGTCGGCCGCCGTCCACGCCAGCAAGACGCCGGTCGTCGTGAAGCAGGCGAACCGGAAAGGCTTCGGCCACATCCTCGTCACCAAGCCGGGCGCCACGCTCTACGACCTCCCGAGCGGCACCTGCACCGGCGGGTGCCTCCAGGTGTGGCCCCCGCTCGTGCTCCCGGCCGGTGACACGACGCCCAAGGGCGGCAAGGGCGTGGTGGGCACGCTCGGCACGATGCCGGCACCCGGCGGCGGCCTCCAGGTGACCTACAACGGCCTGCCGCTCTACACCTTTGTGAACGACTCGGGCCACAGCGTGAACGGGAACAACGTCGCCGGCTTCCACGTCGTCACCCCGTAGCCCTTCGTCCCCCGCCGCCCGGACCCCCGGCGCCGTATGCTGACGCGGCGCCGGGGGTCCGGCGCGTTGTCGGCGCCCCCACCGGGCGAAGGGAGGTTGGCGACATGGCGGTCGTCGCGAACCGTACGCACCGAACCGGCGTCCGGTGACCTACTCCATCGTCGCACGGGACGCCGAGACGGGTCAGCTCGGCGTGGCCATCCAGACCTGCTACTTCGCCGTCGGCGCCATCGCCCCGTGGGCCCGGGCCGGGGTCGGTGCGGTGGCCACCCAGGCCCACGCCGAACCGGCCTACGGGCCTCGTTGTCTCGATCTGCTGGCCGCCGGGCGCCGGGCCGAGGAGGCCCTCGCCGAGGTGCGGCGGGCCGACGAGCAGCGCGAGCTGCGCCAGGTGGGCGTCGTCGACGCCGCCGGCGCCACGGGCACGTTCACCGGCTCGAAGTGCGTGGACTACGCCGGCCACCACGTCGGCGACGGCTACTCGGTGCAGGCCAACATGATGGCGAGCGATCGGGTGTGGCCGGCCATGGCCGAGACCTATGAGGCGACGCGCGGTCCGTTCGCCACGCGCCTCCTGGCTGCCCTCGGGGCCGGTGAGGCCGCCGGCGGTGACGCCCGGGGCCGTATGTCGGCGGCGATGATCATCGTCGAGCCCGAGTCGCAGGCGTGGCCGTGGGAGGGTCGCCTGGTCGACATCAGGGTCGACCACGCCGACGCCCCGCTGGAGGACCTCGGGCACCTGCTGCGCACGGCGACCGCCTACCACCGCAGCGACGTAGGCGAGGTGGCGCTCTTCCGGGGCGAGATCGACGTGGCGCTCGCCGAAGCCGACGCCGCCCTCGCCGAGCTCCCGGACGACGGCAACCTGCGGCTCCTGCGCATCGGGGCGCTCCTCCTCGGTGGTCGAACCGACGAGGGCGTGGCCGAGGTGCGGGACCTGGTCCGGGCCCGGCCCGACTGGGCCATCGTGCTGCGGAGCTTCGCCGACAAGGACCTCTTCCCGCTCCCCTCGGTCCCCGAGCTCGACGAGCTGCTGGGGCGCTGATGGCGGCCACGATCTCCCCCACCCGCGCCTACCGGCTGACGCGACCGGCCGTGACCGTGCTCTGCCTCGTCCAGATGGTGATCGGCCTCGCCCTCGTGGCCTTCGCCGTCTGGCTCGTCAACCGGGAGGGGACGCCGGGCATCTCCGACACCCGCAACTCGGTCGGCGCCGTCATCTCGGTCCTCGTCGCCGTGGAGTTCTTCTACGTGGCCATCCGGGGCATCGGTATGCGGGTCCTCGTCGGACCCGACGGGGTCATCGCCCACAACCTGCTCCGCACGAAGCGGGCCCCGCGAGGCGAGATCGAGGCCCTCAACCTGGCCTCCCGGGTCTACGGCTACGCCAAGCCGGACAACGGGACCCTCGTACCCTGGATCGCCCTCCGCGACGGGGGCGGCTTCTGGTTGGACGCCGCCGCCGGGGCCAGGGTGACGAAGCCACCCCGCCCCGAGCAGGTGGCCGCGGTCCACGAGATGCGTCTCGTCCTCGGCGTGGGTGGCGTCGACGAGTGGCGGTCCCCCTGAACCAACAGGCCCGGGCGGTCACCCATCAGACAGGTACGAGGGAAAAGGGCTGCCCCTTCTGCGTATGGAGGACCTGAAAGTGGCGGCGGTCGAGCGTGAGCAGGCGGTCCGTCCGATAGCGACCGGCCAGGACCACGAGCGATGCATCGGTGACGCCGATGCCCTGATCGCGATAGCGGCCCACGACGTCGCGAATCTGTCTGAGATCTGGAGCTTCGATGGACGCGAGGACGAACGCGCCCCCCGACAGCTCGTCCAGCACGGCGAGTTCGGCAGCCACGCCGCGCCGCGACATGAGCAGGTAGTCGAGCTCGGCGACGACGTAGGGCGACACGATGAACGGGCCCGGATCATGGTGGACGACGTCGCTGACTTCTGAGTGGTGAGCGTCACTGGCGTCGAAGTAGGCGATCAGCCCGCTCGTGTCACAGACGAGCACCTCAGGGTGCACCGAAGCCCGCGAGGGCCTCGTCGACGTGCTCGGACAGCGACGGGTCCCCGCTCGCGAACAGGCCCCCTCGCGGCCTGGGCGTCTCGGCTGCCTCGACCTTGGTGGCGATCGCCTCACGGATGAGGTCGGCTTCCGAGCGTCCCGAGGCATCGGCCAGTCTCCGCAACGACCGCTTCAGCTCGTCCGGCAGGTAGAGCGTCGTCTTGTGCACAAAGGGAGGGTACCATATATGGTGCCCTATGTGACGAGGTCCTTCCTCGGGCCCCTGTTCGACGCGGCCATGTCCGAGGGCGGCCATGTCCGAGAAAAGGTCGCCCCGTCTGGATGTCCGACCGAGCTGGACGACCCGGGCGATCGTTCGGCGCCGACCTCGGCTACGAGCGACCCGGCAAGGCCGGGACCGCGACGGGGGCCCCGATGGCCTGCCCTCTCGGCAGTTCGACCGAGAACTCGAGTCCTCCGCCGTCGAGGGTCCGGGCCGCCACGGTCGTGCCGTGGGCGACGGCCACCGCCTGGACGACCGAGAGCCCGAGTCCGACCCCCCCGTCGTCGGGGGTGGGAGCGCCACCTTCCCACCGACGGAAGGGCTCGAACAGTGTCGGGACGACGTCGGCCGGCACCTCCCCGCCGCCGTTGGCGATGGTGAGGAAGGCACCCTCGGCGTTGCTCCCGGTGCGGACCCTCACCCAGCCGCCGGACACGTTGTGGTGGACGGCGTTCTGCACGAGGTTGCTCACCATCCGCTCCAGGAGCACGAGGTCACCGCGGGCGATCGCCCGATCGAGGTCCGCGGTGACATCGAGCTCGGCCTCCCTGATCGCCGGGTCCGCCTCGTCCAGGGCGTCCTCCACCAGGGTGGCCAGGTCGACGTCCTCGGTGCTCTGCAGACCCTGGTCGCTCGTGGTCAGGGTGAGGAGGGCGGCGATCAACCGCTCGCTGCGGTCGACGGCCCGACGGACCTTCACCGCCATCGTGGTCAGCTGCGCCTCGGTCGGCGTGGTCTTGGCCAGCGTCACGTCGATCGCCGTGCGCATGACCGTGAGCGGCGTCCGCAGCTCGTGGGAGGCGTTGGCCACGAACCGGCGTTGACTGGCGAACGCCGCGTCCAGCCGCTCGAGCATCTCGTCGAACGTGTCGGCCAGCTCCTTCAGCTCGTCCTTCGGACCGCCTAGGGCCAGTCGCTCCCCGAGATGCTCCTCCGACGCCCGCCGGGCGGTCTCGGTGATGGTCCGCACCGGACGGAGCACGCGGCCGGCCATCACCCAGCCGAGGGCACCCGAGGCCACCGTCATGACCCCGAGCCCGAGGAGGGAGTAGAGGAGCAGGGTGTCGAGCGTCAGGGCCCGCTGGTCGGCCGAGCCGGCCTTGGCCCCGGCGGTGAAGGCGAACTTGCACTTCTCGAGGAGGTTGGGCGACGGGTGCGGCGTGGACTTGCAGACCGCAAGGAGCTGCTGAGCTTCGACCGCCTTGGGTTGGACGGACGAGGACCTGCCCGAGAGGTTGCTCGCGACGAGCCCGTAGGTGAGACCGAGCAGCGCCGAGCCGGCGGCGAGGAACAACAAGGCGTACAGGAGGGTCAGCCGCGTGCGGACCCGCTCCGGCCAGAGACGACGGAGGCTCACCGCCACCGGTACCCGCTGCCGACGACGGTCTCGATGGCGTCGGGTGGACCGAGCTTGCGGCGCAGCCGGCCGAGGGTGACCGTGACGGTCCGGCTGAACGGGTCGGCGTGCTCGTCCCACACCCGTTCCAGGAGGTCCTCGGCGCTCACCACCGCGCCGTCCGCCACCAGCAGGACCTCGAGCACCCCGAGCTCCTTCTTCGTGAGGGAGAGCGGCCGGCCGCCCCGGCTGGCCCGCCGCCGGGCCCGGTCGAGCACCAGGTCGCCCCGGACGAGCACGGGCGAGGTCGACGGGGCCCGCCGGGCGAGCGCGTGCACCCGGGCCACTAGCTCCTCGAAGGCGAAGGGCTTCGTCAGGTAGTCGTCAGCGCCGAGGTTGAGGCCTTCGACCCGGGCCTCGATCGCTCCGGCCGCGGTCAGCATGAGGATCCTCGACCCCGAGGCGTTCCCCCGCAGCGCGGCGCACACCGCGTCCCCGTGCACCTTGGGCAGGTCGCGGTCGAGCACGACGACGTCGTACGACGCGAGGAGGGCCTTTTCGATGCCGGCGGAGCCGTCGTAGGCCACGTCGGCCCCGATCCCCTGGTCGCGCAGCCCGTCGGCGATGTCGTCGGCCAGGTCGGCCTGATCCTCGACGACGAGGACTCTCACCGCTCCATCCTGCCAAAGCTCGGGTCACACGGGGGTCACAGCCCCGGCGGCCGTCGCCCCCGTCGCTGCCTGCCGACCAGGGATTCTCCGGGCGCGTCCGGCCGTCCGCCGGAGGGTCGCGTCGCGCCGGTGTGAGGGGACGAGGCGTAGGACCGGTCCATGCCGCCCCCCGTGACGAGGAGGACCCGATGACCGACACCCGACGACGACCGAGAGGCCGACGGCGGCCCGCGTGGTTGCTGCCCGCGCTCCTCCTCGCCGGCCTGCTCGCCGCGGCCTGCTCCTCCACCCCGGAGGGCTCGTCGGTGGCCAGCCTGCCGGGCCACGGGACCACGACGACCGGGCAGTCGGCCGCCACCTCGGCCCAATTCGACGCCGACTTCGTCGACTTCACACGGTGCATGCGTCGGCACGGCGTCCAGATGGCCGACCCCTTCCACCGGCCGGGGCACCAGGGTCTCTCGATCGAGCTCCCCCCACGGACCCCGACCACCGCGTCGGCCTACCACGCGTGCAACCACTACATCGCGGCGGTCGCCGAGACGAAGATGGCCCACCAGCAGCAGTTCGCCACCGCCCACATCCAGGCGCTCACGAACTACGCGGTGTGCATGCGGGCGCATGACATCGCCATGCTCGACCCCGGTTCGTTCGGTCAGCTGAACCTCGGCAACGTGCCCGGCATCACCGGCGACTTCGGGCGGTACTCGCCCCAGTTCCGGGCGGCCGACCGAGCTTGTCGACACTTCCTGCCCGCCGGCGTCCAGGACAACGGGACCGGACCGTGAAGGCCCGCCGACTGACCGTGCCGGCCGCGCTCCTCGCCGCGGCGGTGGCCGGCGCGTTGGTGGCCCTGGCCGTGCGCGGCGGGGCCGCCGCGCCGGCCACGTCGCCGCCCCCGGCCACCAGCACGGCCACCGTCGTCCGCACCGACCTCGCCACCTCGGTGCTCACCGCAGGGACCCTCGGGTACGCGCCGACCGACCCCGTCGTGGACCAGCTGCCCGGTACCTACACCTGGCTGCCGGCCGCCGGCACGGCGGTCGTCCCCGGGGACCCGCTCTACCGGGTCGACAACCAGCCCGTCGTGCTCATGACCGGGACCACACCGGCCTGGCGGGACTTCACCCCGGGCATGACCGACGGCCCCGACGTGGCCGAGCTGCAGTCCGACCTGCTGACCCTCGGGTTCGCCCGTGGGCTCTCCACCACGGCCGACGGCCACTACGGCGGCCTCACCGTGGCCGCGGTGGAACGGTGGCAGACGGCCAACGGCTACCAGGCGAACGGCACCATCCCCCTCGGCGTCGTGGTGTTCCTGCCGGGGGCGGTCGAGGTGGGGGCCGAGAGCGTGGCGCCGGGCGATGCGGCCACGCCCGGCGCGAGCCCGTTCGCCGACTCGACCACCGTGCGCACCGTGACCGTGCCGCTCAACCCCGACCTCCCGACGGTGTCCGTCGGGCAGACCGTCTCGATCCTGTTGCCGTCGGGGGCGTCGACGCCCGGCCGGGCGGCGGCCGTCGGACCGCCGCCGCCCGGCACGACGTCGGGCGGGTCGTCGTCGTCGGCGGTGACGACGGAGCTGACCGTGGTCCCCGACCACCCGGCGGCCACCGGCAGCCAGTCGGACGTCCCCGTGCAGGTGGCGCTCACGACCGCCGCCGCCCGGCAGGTGCTCGCCGTGCCGGTGACGGCGCTGCTCGCCCTCGCCGGCGGCGGCTACGGGGTGGAGGTGGTCGAGCCGTCGGGGACCCGTCACCTCGTGGGCGTGACGACCGGGCTGTTCGCCGGGGGCCGGGTCGAGGTGCACGGGGCCGGCATCAGCGCCGGGACCAAGGTGGTCGTGGCGCAGTGACCGCCCTCGAGCTCGAGCGGGTGACCAAGGTGCACGCCGGGACGTCCCCGGTCACCGCCCTCCACGACGTGAGCCTCGTCGTCGAGAACGGGGAGCTGGTGGCGGTGACCGGCCCGTCGGGCTCGGGCAAGTCGACGCTCCTGGCGGTGGCCGGGACCCTCGAACGCCCCACCGCCGGCTCGGTCCGGGTGGCCGGCGAGCCGGTGGAGGACCTCTCGGACCGGGCCCTCTCGGGGGTGCGGGCCCGGAGGATCGGCTTCGTGTTCCAGCAGTTCTTCCTCGTGCCGACGCTGTCCACGCTCGAGAACGTGGCCCAGGGCCTCCTCTACCGCGCCGTCCCCCCGGCCGAGCGGCGGCGGGCCGCAGCCGAGGCGCTCGCCGCGGTGGGGCTCGGCCACCGCGGTGAGCACCGGCCGGGCGAGCTGTCCGGTGGGGAGTGCCAGCGGGCGGCCATCGCCCGGGCCCTCGTCGGTCGACCCGACATCGTGCTCGCCGACGAGCCGACCGGCAGTCTCGACAGCGCTACGGGTGCGGGCATCCTCCGGCTCCTGACCGAGCTGCACGAGGCGGGCACGACCATCCTCCTCGTCACCCACAACGCCGAGATCGCCGCGGCGGCGCCGCGCACGGTCGAGCTGCTCGACGGGTCGGTCGAGGCCGACCGCCGGTCATGAGGCCGCGGCACCGGGGCACCGGGCCGAGCAGGCTCCGGGCGGCCGACGTGGCGCCCCTCGCCTTCCTCGGCCTCCGGGGCCGCCCGGTCCGGGCCGTCCTGTCGGCGACGGGGGTGGCCCTCGGCATCGCCACGATGGTGGCGGTGCTCGGCATCTCGACGTCGAGCCGGGCCCAGCTCGTGGCGGAGATCGACGCCCTCGGGACCAACCTCCTCACGGTCACCCCCCAGCCCGCCTTCTCCGGGCAGTCGAGCACGCTGCCGGCCGCCGCCCCGGCCATGGTGGCCCGGATCGGACCGGTGCTCGCCGACGCCGCGGTCGGCGACGTGAACGCCAACGTCTTCCGCAACGACCGCATCTCGGTGGCCAACACCGAGGGCATCACCGTCTACGCCGCGTCGACCAATCTCGCCCGCACGGTCGAAGGCCACCTCGCCCGGGGTCGCTTCCTGACCGCGGTCACCAGCCGCTACCCGACCGTGGTCCTCGGGGCCGACGCGGCGACCGCCCTCGGCATCGACCGGGCCGACGGCACCGAGCAGGTCTGGCTGGGCCAGAGGTGGTTCACCGTCGTCGGCGTCCTCGATCCGCTGCCGCTGGCCCCCGAGCTCGACCGCACGGCGCTCATCGGCTTCCCCGTGGCCGAGCAGCTGACCCACCGCCCGGTGCTGCCGGCCGAGCTCTACGTGCGGACCGACCCGACGAGCGTCTCGGCCGTCCAGTCGGTGCTCCCGGCGACGACCGACCCGGCGGCGCCGGAGAACGTGGCCGTGACCAACCCGACCGACGCGCTCAGCGCCCGGGCCGCGGCGTCCGCCACCTTCCAGGGCCTGTTCCTCGCCCTCGGGGCGGTGGCCCTCGTGGTGGGCGGCGTGGGCATCGCCAACGTCATGGTGGTGGCGGTCCTCGAACGGAGGGGCGAGATCGGCGTGCGCCGGGCCCTTGGTGCGGCGCGGAGCCACGTCGGCGTGCAGTTCCTCGCCGAGGCCATGCTCCTCGCCGCCGTCGGCGGGGTCGTCGGCGCGGTCCTCGGGGCCCTGGCCACCACGTGCTACGCCGCGGCCCGCCACTGGTCGACCGTCGTCCCGGTCCCGGCCCTCGTGGCCGCGGTGGCCGTGGCCCTCCTCGTGGGCTCGGTCGCCGGCCTCTACCCCGCGCTGCGGGCCGCTCGGCTCTCGCCGGCTGAGGCCCTCCGCACGGTCTGAAGCACCACCCGGCTCACGCCGCGTCGTCGGGCACGGCCGCCTCCACCGGACAGGCGCCGCAGGCCGGCACGTCGCAGAGCCGGCACAGGCGCTCGGCGTCGGCCCGGTCGGCCGTCACCCCAGCCAGCATCGTCGACACCAGGTCGGTCAGCAGCCGCTGGTCCCGTTCGGAGAGCGGGCCGAGCATCCGGTCGACGGCCTCCCGTCGGGCGGCCAGGATCCGGCGGGCGAGGGCCCGACCCCGCTCGGTCAGCCGGACGCACACCCGCCGGGCGTCCCGCTCGTCGTCGGCCCGCCGGGCCAAGCCCGCCTCGACCAACTGGTTCACGAGGCGCACGGCGGCCGGCTGGCTCAGGCCGAGCGGGGCCCGGAGGTCTTCGATCCCGCAGTCCGGCTCCTGGTACAGGTAGGAGACGCCGGCGGCCATGGCCCCGGCGTGCCCAGCCACCTCGGCCACCGCTGCGTTGACGGCGTCGCCGACGGCGAGGCCGAACGTCCCGACAAGATTGTTGACAGCTTCGTCCATGGGGAGTAACACTACATCAGTGAGGTATCTATCTGCCACCAAGGACCATGCCCCACCGGCGGGGCGCTCGTGGGTCCGGGACGGAACGGTCGGCCCGGCGGAGCGGTGGTTGCGCGGCGAGGGGGATCTCCTCGCCGCGGCGAGCGGCCGACCCGTGCCGGTCGCCGTCCAGCTGGGGGTCCTCGCCCACGGTGACCTCCGCCGGCTGCGCGACCTCGGGCGGCTGGCCCGCCGGGGCTCGGTGCGCCGGGCCTGGGGCGAGGAGATGGCCGCGCTGGCCGGCGACCTTGCCCGGGCGGCTGGCACGACCGACGAGCTCCGCCGCCTCCAGGCCCAGGTCCTCGTCCCCCTCGAGCTCGAGGCCCTGGCCGGCCGCCCGGCCTGGTCGAGCCGGGACGAGGCGGTCGCCCTCATCCGGGCCCGGGTGCGGCTCAGCGCGGCCTGACCCCGGTCCCCCCGCCGGCACCCCCGCTACGCTCCGGCCGATGGGCGAGGTGGCGGAGCGCTACGGCCGGGTGGCCGACGGGTTCACGGCCCGGCTCGACGGTGTGCCGGCGGGGGCCTGGTCGGACCCGACGCCCTGCACCGACTGGACGGTCACGGACCTCGTCGGCCACGTCATCGGCGTCCACCGGCGGATCGTGGCCTCCCTCGACGACACCGAGGCCGCCGAGGTCGACCCCGCGGGCGACCTCGGCCGGCAGTGGCGGGAGGCCTCCGGGGCGGTGCGGGCGGCGCTCGGCGACGAGCGGGCCGAGGCCACGACGTCGGGCATGTTCGGCGAGCAGTCCTTCGAGTCGCTCGTGGGGCGGCTTCTCTGCAGCGACACCCTCCTCCACACCTGGGACCTCGCCCGGGCCACCGACCAGGACGAGCACCTCGACCCCGCCGCGGTGAGGGCGGCCCGGGAGATGCTCGACCCGCTCGACGAGGCGCTGCGTCGTCCAGGCGGGTTCGCGCCGAAGCTCGAACCGCCGGCCGGGGCGGACGAGCAGGCCGAGCTGCTCGGCTTCAGCGGTCGAGCCGCCTGAGGCCGCGTCAGGGCACCATTCGGAACGCGGCGTCCGGCTACCACAGGTTTCGTGCAGCTCCACAGGTTCCCTACAGCTTGGTGTCGCGTGTCAGTCACGCGTGTCACGAGGTCGATGTGACGAGCGACACAGACAACGACGACGCCGTAGCGCAAAGTTGCAAGCATGCCGGCGCGACGTCGTGGCGGTCGTTACACTGCCGCCGGCGTCAGCGGGGACGCTCGTGCTGGCATTTGCCGCTGCTCAGATCGGGCAGAGGAAGCAGACGAAGGTGGGACGCCCTTGAGTACTGTTTGACGCTTCGTTTGAGGTACCCGGAAACCCTTGCATTCCCCTCGAGCGCGCGACGAGTGACTCGCACGTGGCTCGTGAAGATGGCGAAGTCAGACAAACAACACTGACAGAACAACCCCTCCGAATCCCGACGCAAGCAACAGCGCATCGTCCAGTGCAGTGGCACCCGAATGGGGCTACGGTGGCGCTGCCTCCGGGTGGGCGCGACATACGGGGGCCAGAGGGGCGGAGATCCAATCAACTGGAGCATGCACACGCGTGCTCACTGGCTGCCGAGAGGCAGGATCGAGGTGCAATATCCCATGACCCCGAACAAGAAATGGCGCATAGGCGCCCTGGCGACGGCCGGCGCGATGGTGGCGTTGGCGTTTCCGGTGGTGACCGCGGCGAGCGCGGGCGCTGCGTCAAACGGCGTGGTCAGCATCCACGTCAACGTCAACCAGGCGGCCATCGTGAAGTACTGGACACCCGCCCGGATGAAGGCGGCCAAGGACGTGTCGGTCGTGCAGGCTGGCGCGGCCAGCCTGACCGCGGCCTCACCCAGCGACCAGGGCGCCGGCACGCCGGGCTCGTCGCCCGGTGGCGCGCCGGCGCAGGGTTCCCCGGCGAGGGCCACGCCCACGCCTGACGGGTTGGGGACCGGTCCGGGCTCGTTCGACTCCTTCCCGGTGCCGAACAACCTTTACAAGACGTACCCGTACGCGGTGAACGGCAAGGTCTTCTTCACCAACGACGGGTCCAACTACGTCTGCTCGGGCACGGTCGTCGGATCGTGGCAGGGTTCGAGTGACGAGAACGAGGTCTGGACGGCCGGCCACTGCCTGTCGAACACCGAGTCCCTCACCGGGGTCATCGACAGCGCCCTCGAGTTCGTCCCGGCCTACAACGGCACGCTCACGGGCAAGAAGGCCGAGCCCTTTGGCGTGTTCCCGTGGGACGGTGGCGGCGAGACCACGTCGGGTTGGTTCAACAACCGGGACTTCAGCCTGGACGAGGCGGCGTTCACGGTCGGCGTGAACAAGAAGGCCCAGATCCTCGGCAACGACACCGGCTGGGACGGCTTCGCCTGGAACTACAGCCCCTACGAGGACTTCTTCACCTTCGGGTACCCGGCGGCCTCGCCGTACACGGGCAACCTGATGGAGGAGAACGTGGCCACCACCTACGAGCTCGACACGGGCATCGGCGGTGGCGGATCGGCTCCGATGGGCATCGGCAGCGACTTCACTGGCGGCTCGAGCGGTGGCGCCTGGAACTTCGGCTGGACGCCGTACGGCCCGGGCTACGTGAACGGTCACAACGACTACACGTACAGCAACGTGACGGACGTGATGTTCTCGCCATACCAGGACTCGCTGTCCAACGACGTCCGGTGCTTCGGAGCGACGAGCTGCTGACGTCGACCAGGGATCCGGGTACCGCTCCCGGCCGAGGGGGCGCCTGAAGGCGCTCGACGGCAGAACGGCGGTACCAGAGCAAGAACGGCACACGCCGGCCCGCAAGGGCCGGCGTGTGCCGTTCTCCGGGCTGTCACCTCAGGTAGGGCTGCTCCTGGCTCCACGAGAAGGTGTAGGGCATCGGGGTGAGCGACTCCACGATGACCTCGGCGTAGGAGAGGGGCTCGCCGCCGTGGTCGCTCGGGGCGTAGGCCGCTCCCGAGGCGCAGGCCGTGCAGGCGAGCGGCAGGAGGATGTTGGTGCGGTGGCCCCAGCAACCCGTGAGGTTCCGGCGGGTGCAATCCACGTTGGAGGAGCCGAGCCCGTCGTCGTAGACCCACATGTAGAGAGCCTCGAGGGGGTTGCTGTACCCGTCGATCCAGTTGCCGGCCACCGTGCTGATCGAGCCCCCGGCCTCGAGCATCGGATCGGTCCCGTCGTTCGCCGCGCGGCCGGCGATCGCGTCGAGCGAGTCGGACAACCCCGAGACCGGTAGGAAGTTCCGGGCCGTCCGCTCGAGGTTCGTGGCCACGAAGAGCTGCTCGGCCGGGGTCAGCTGGTACCAGTTGCTGGGGAGGACCAACGGAGCCACGCCCTCCTCGGCCCGGGCGTGGTCGATGGCCTGCACCGTGGTGTCGACGCAGGTGGCACTGTCGTCGTAGGTGGACGACGAACAGGCAGTCAGGAAGTCCGGGTCGGGTAGCACGTTGGTGCGCTGTCCGGGCACGACCACCGCGGTGCCGATGGGCGGGGCCAGCCGGACCGGGTGCGTGACTTCGTGCACGACGACCACGGTGAGCACCGCCACCGCCACGGTGAGGGCCAACGTGAGCACCCGCCGGCCGGTCCGGTGCTTGTCCGGCTCGGCCACCGTCGTGCCGTTCCAGTCCCCCGGCCCGAACACCCGGGTGGCCCCCGGCGGTAGCGCGGTCGGTGGGTAGGGGTCCACCATGGTGGCGACCGGTGGCGGCGCTGGTGGAGGAGCAGCGTTCGGGTGCAGCTCCGGGGGGTACCAGCGGCCGTCGGAGGCTAACCACCATCCCGGTCCTGGCAAGGCGCCGCTCATCACCTCTCCCCCTCCTTCGGGCAATGTAACCGACGCCTGCCGCCAAACGATGTCGCGTGCCTCGGCCACGACCACCGACCGAAGCGTGCCCGACGCCGCGGCTCCGAGCCGCCGACGTCGCCGGCCGAGCGCTGAACGGTCGGCGTCGAAGAACTAGAGACGCTGTTTGGCGACCACCATGAGATGGCTGGCGAAGGAGGTGGGAAAGGTCCGGCCGTAGGCGTTGAAGTTGAGCTGCTGGCCGAGCTTGCCCTTTAGGAAGTACACGATCGCGATGTGCCCCACCAGCGAAATCCCCTGGGACGTGATCGGTAGCGACATCGTGAAGCCGGCGGTGTTCGCGCCATAGACGGCCGGGCTGGTCGCGGCCACGGTGATCGTGCCGATTGTGGTGCCCTTTTGGCCGCCCGCGAACACCGCCTTGATCTTCGGCGTGTTCATGAAGGTCGTCATGCATCCCGGGGTCTTCGGGTTGCCCAGCGCCGCCAGGTTGGCCTTGGCGTTCTGCGCCGAGGGGAAGACCGTCACGCTGTCCTGCACCTCGAGCGACCCGTCTCCATTCTCGTAGTACGGGCCGTTCGCTGTCGGCGCGTTCTCGTTGATGAGCTTCGCCGAGATGCCGAGACAGCTGGCGAGCTGCTTCGCCCCGGGGACCTGGCTCGGGCCACCACCACCGGTGCCTTTCTCGGTCTTCCAACCTTTGGGCATGTCCGAAAGAACGAGGAGATACTTCTTGGCCTGGGTCACCTGACTGGAGGTGGCACTGGCCCGGGCCGTCCAGGTCACCTGGAGCGCCACGGTGGCGACCAGGGCAGCCATCGTCCCCTTCCAGCCTGCGTGACGACCGAGACGTGAGGAACGTCCGGCGCTCCCCTTGGGCACTACGCGGCTGCTGGTCAACCTGATCACCCCCCGGAGGCGCAATGTAGCCGAGCCGTGACGCGATGCCGGCCCAGGGGCGCCACGGCGGTCGGGGGCTGTCACGTGGTGGTCTGCCGCTCTCCCTTGGTTGGTGAGGCGAGAGAGGCCACGACCCGCCCCCGACGACAGAACCGACGCTCGCTTCGCCGCGGCACTGTGGCTACCAGGCGAGTTCGCCCCCGTTCTCCTGGAAGGTGCCCGTCGGGCCGTCCTTGCCGATGGTCGCCATGGACACGATGACCTCGGCTCCCTTCTCGACCGGCTGCGCACCCCCGCGGCTGCCTCCGAGGTCGGTGTTGGTGTAGCCGGGCTCGACCGCATTGAACTTGATGTCCGGCAGCGCCTTGGCGTACTGGACCGTGAGCATCGAGACAGCGGCCTTGCTCGCGCCGTAGACGATGGCGGGAGCGTGGAAGGCGGGCCGCTCGGGATTGGTGACGGCCCAGAACGAGCCGAGGGCGCTGGAGACGTTGACCACGACGGGGTTGTCGGACTTCTCCAGCAGCGGCAGGGCGGCCTGGGTGACACGGACGAGACCGATCACGTTGGTGTCGAACACCTTGAGCGCCTCCGGGCCGTTGAGCGCTAGCAGCGCGATGCCGGCGTTGTTGACAAGCACGTCCAGGTGCCCTTCCTGTTCGTCGATCGCCCGCATGGCGCACTCGACGGAAGCGTCATCGGTGACATCGAGTTGCACGAACCTTCCGCCGAGTTCTGACGCGGCCGCCTCTCCGCGCTCGACGCTACGAGCCCCGATGTAGACGGTGTGCCCATCGTTGATCAGTCGGCGGGCAGTCTCGTGTCCGAGTCCCTTGTTGGCTCCGGTGATGAGCGTCACGGTCATGTCCAGTTCTTCTTTCGTTCTTGACGACGCCGCTCTCCTGTTACGTGCCGTCAGCGCTCTGTGTCTCGACACTGATTCGCCATTGGTATCGAGCGATCTCGCACCCTAGCCACCCTGCTCTTCGACGGACCGAGCTCCGCCTAGGCGGGACGGCCGATCCCGGCCAAGGGAGGAGGGTGGAGTCGATCGTCCAGACAACCGAACGCGCCCATGGCGGGCCCACCCTTGAGAGCCGCAACCGCGGCACGTAGCCTGACCAGGCTTTGTGCCCCCGGCAGGACTCGAACCCGCAACCTGGTGGGTAGAAGCCACCCGCTCTAATCCAATTGAGCTACAGGGGCAGATGTGCGCGCCACAACAGCCCGCACATGCTACTGCCGACCGCGTCCTTCCAACGTCGATGGATCTCACGTCGCCGCGACCACGGCCCTCGCAGCCGGCAGCGGCCCCCGCGTCATGTGCCAGACTGGATGGCCTCGGTGGGCGTAGCTCAGGTGGTTAGAGCGCCAGGTTGTGGCCCTGGAGGCCGGGGGTTCAAGTCCCCTCGCTCACCCCGAGGCCGGCCGGGACCCCGTCGCGCCGGCGACTGAAGCGAGGTGAGCGCGGTGGCAGCAGGGTTGAACGGCGCGCGGCGCGGGCAGATCGTTCTCATCACCGGGGCGTCGTCGGGCATCGGGGCGGCCGCCGCCCGCTGCTACGCCGAGGAAGGGGCCACGGTCGCCCTCGTGGCCCGGCGGGCCGACCGGCTCCAAGAGGTCCTCGCCGACTGCCTCCAACACGCCCCCGGCTCGACCTTCTGGCCGGCCGACCTGGCCGACCCCGAGGGGGCGGCCGCCCTGGCCAAGGAGATCTGGGAGTCCTACGGCCACCTCGACTACGTCATCAACAACGCCGGCACCCCGATGCGCCGGCCAGTGCCCCGCCTCACGATGGCCGAGGTGCGGCGGGTCATGGCCGTCAATTACTTCTCCCCGGTGGCCATCACCCTGGCGGTGCTGCCGATGATGCTCGAGCGCCGGTCGGGGACGATCGTCCAGGTGTCGAGCCTGGGCGGCCGGCTCGGCATCCCGACCGAGGCCGCCTACTCGGCCTCCAAGTTCGCCCTCACCGGGTTCAGCGAGGCGATGGCCGCCGACCTCTTCGACACCGGCGTGCGCGTGCGCCTCGTCTCGCCGGGGGCCATCGAGACCGAGATCTGGGACCAGCCGGACAACGACGACCCCGTCTACATCGGCCCGCTCATGCCGGCCCGGGACTTCGCCGCCGAGATGATCGCCGGCATCGACGGCGATCGCTTCGAGCTCTACATCCCCGACATGAAGGGGGTCGTCGACATGAAGAACGCCGACTTCGAGGCGTTCCTCGAGGGCATGGCCGCCATGACCCGCCACGAGGTCGACGACGCGGCCATGGCCGAGGTCATGCGGGGCGAGCACGACGCCGGGGGCGTGGCCGAGGTGCTGAAGGGCCAGCCCGGCGGGACGGCCCCTTGAGCCGGGCCGCCCGATGAGGGCCCTCGTCTTCGGGGAGCCGCCCGACCCGGCCGAGGTGCGGCCGGCGCCGGTCGACGAGGAGGAGACCAAGCTGCTGTCCCTCCCCTTCGGGCTGCACGAGATGGCGGACGCCCGGCCGATCCGCCCGGACTGGGTCGTGGTCCGTCCCCGTCTCACCGGGGTCTGCGGTTCGGACGTGAAGTTCATCCTGGGCGACCTGGACGAGGGGGACATGGATAACCCCATGGCCTCGTTCTCCTCGCTCCCCACGGTGCCCGGCCACGAAGTCGTGGCCGACGTGGTCGAGCTGGGCCCGGCGGCCGAGGGCCTCGAGGTCGGCCAGCGGGTCGTCCTCAACCCCTGGCTCACGTGCGCCCCCCGGGGCGTCGAGCCCCCGTGCCCGGCCTGCGCGGCTGGCGAGCTCAGCCGCTGCTGGAGCTTCCGCACCGGTGAGCTGGGTGACGGCGTCCACATCGGGGTGACGACCAAGGCCCCGGGCGGGTGGGCCGAGCTGCTCTCGGCCCACGACTCCATGCTCTTCTCCGTGCCCGACGGTCTGACCGACGAGCAGGCGGTGCTGGCCGACCCCTTCGCCGTTTCGTTCCACGCGCTGCTCCGGCACCCGCCGCCACCCTCGGGCCGGGTCCTCCTCTACGGGGCGGGTGCCCTCGGGCTGACCGGTCTCATGACGCTCCGCACCCTGTTCCCCGACGTCGAGGTGGCGGTGGTCGCCCGCTTCGCCGCCCAGGCCGAGCTGGCCCGGCGCTTCGGCGCCGCGCTCGTCGTGGAGCCCGAACCCCGCGAGGCGCTCATGGAGGCCGTCGCCGACTGGTCGGGCGGCCGCCTCCAACCGGCCCTCGTCGGCCTGCCGATGGCCCACCCCGGCGGGGTGGACTACGTCTACGACACAGTGGCCAAGCCGGCCACCTTCGAGGTCGGCGCGCGCCTCTTGAAAGACGGCGGCACGCTCGTCTACACCGGCGTGGCCACGCCGGGCCGTTGGGAGTGGACGCCCGTCTACTTCAAGGAGCTCTCGATCGTCGGCTCGAACGGCTTCGGCCTGGAGGACCTCGACGGGGTGCGCCGCCACGCCATCGCCCACTACCTCGACCTCGTCGACCGGGGCCGGGTGGACCTGACCGGCATGGTCACCCACCGCTTCGCCCTCGAGGACTGGTGGGACGCCGTGCGGGTGCTCGCCCACCAGGACACGAGCGGCGCGGTGAAGGTGGCCTTCACGCCGAACGCCGCCTGAGGGGCGGGTCAGCCGGGGATGTAACCCGGGCCGAGCTCGCGGAAGGCCCGGTAGCGCCGGTCGGCCGCCTTGGCCCAGGTGGGGTCGGGCTCGACCCGGCCCCCGGTCCGGGCCCAGCGCACGGCGTCCTCGAGGGACGGCTCGAGGCCGGCGGCCATCCGGGCCACGAAGGCCACGCCGAACGCCGCCCCCTCGGGGACGGCCACCCGGTCGACGGGGAGACCGGTGGTGTCGGCCACCGCGGCCATCCAGGCCGACGACTGGCTCCCGCCCCCACTCGCCACGATCCGCCGCCCTGCCAACCCGCTCAGCTCGAGCATGTGGCGGACGACGAACCCGCTCGCCTCGTAGACGCCGCGCTCGATGGCCGCCGTGCCCTGCGAGATGTCGAGGCCGTGCACGCTCGCCCGGAGCATGGGGTTGTGGTACGGGGAGCGCTCGCCGCGGAGGTACGGCAGCCACACGGGGACCCGCTCGGGGTCGCCCGGCCGGTCCGGCACCTTGCGGCGGGTCCCGGGGCGCTCGGCCCCGCGCAGGAGCGAGCGGGCCCAGTCGACGAAGAGGGCCCCGGCGTTGCTCGGCCCCCCGACGAGGACCCGCCCGGGCACGGTGTGCGGCATCGTGCCGAGCCCCGGCGCCGTCACCCAGTCGTCGGCGACCGCCCAGACGATGAGGGTGGCCCCGAAGATCACGAGCACGTCGCCCGGCTCGGTGGCCCCGGCCACGAGCTGGTCGCAGAAGGCGTCGACCGTGCCGCCGGTGATGACGGTGTCGGTCCCGGGCAAGGTGCCGGCCGACGCGCACATCTGGACGATCGTCGGCAGCTTGGCCACGTCGGCCCCCGCCCGGGCGAGGGCCTTCTCGCTCCAGGCGCCGTGGTGGAGGAGCGGCCCGAGCGAGGCGCCGACCGCGGTGTCGATCGCCGCGATGCCCGAGAGGGCGTGGGTGGCCACGGCTTGGGCCGGCCAGTAGCCGGCGGCCTGCGGGGCGGAGGCCACCGCCCAGTGCAAGAAGCCCTCGCTCTCGGGCATGAGCTGGTTGGTGGTCTCGTTGGCCATGCCCTCGCCCGACCAGGCGTCCTCGGCCGTGGCCGGGACCGAGCCCCCGCCCGGCCCGGCCGGGCGGGCGGCGGTCGCCTCCGGTTCGAGGTGGCCCCGGGCGTCGCCGTAGAGGAGGCCGGGGAGGAGCGGGATGCCCCGGCGGTCGACCGCGGTGAACGACGGCACCATGGCCGAGACCCCGATGCCGGCGATCGGCGCGTCGAGGACCTTCAGCACCGCCGTGTAGGCCTTGCGGGGCCCGTCCCGCCAGGCCTTCTTGGCGTCGTGCTCCATCAGGTCCGGCTGGGGGGTGAAGATCCGGTGCGGCACCCGGGACCGGGCCACCACCTGGCCGGCGCCGTCGACGGCCACCGCCTTCACGGACGTGGTGCCGATATCGATGCCGACGGTGACCGGCCCGGGCACCCCGCTCACCAGCCTGACAGCTCGGTCATGAGGCGCCATTATTGACGAGATCCCCGGGCCAGGGCCGAGTGACCGCCGACGGCCGCCCCGGAACGACGACGGCGCCGGCGGGAATGGAGACCGATCCTCATGGCTGGGACCCGCCCGAAGGCCCTCGTGACCGCGACCGTGAGCGGGCCGGGGCTCGAGCTCTTGCGCGAGCTCTGCGACGAGGTCGTCGTGGACTCCTGGCTCGACCAGTCGCCCATGCGCATCTACAACGCCGAGCAGCTGGCCGAGCGAGTGGCCGCCGAGGGGGCCACCATCCTCGTGGTCGAGGTCGACCGTTGCGCCGACCCCCTCTACGAGCAGCCGCTCCTCGCCGTGGCCAGCACCCGGGGCGATCCCAACAACGTCGACGTGGCCGCGGCCACCAAGGCCGGGGTCCCCGTGCTGCGGGCGCCGGCCCGCAACGCCGACGCGGTGGCCGAGCTGGCGGTGGCCCTCCTCTTCGCCGCCACCCGGGGCGTCGTCCAGGGCGACCACGACGTGCGGACCGGGCAGATCTACCGCGACGGGACCATCCCCTACCTCCGCTACCGGGCCTGGGAGCTGCACGGCAAGACTGCCGGCATCGTGGGCCTCGGTGCGGTCGGCCGGGCCCTCCGCTGGCGCCTCCAGGGCCTCGGCCTCGACGTCCTCTCCTACGACCCGTACGCCCCCGACGCCACCTCCTCGCTCGACGAGCTGCTCGCCCGCTCCGACGTCGTCACCATGCACGCCCCGGTGACCGAGGAGACCACCGGGATGATCGGGGCGGCCGAGTTCGACAAGATGCGCGACGGGGTCATCTTCTTGAACACGGCCCGGGCCAACCTGCACGACACCGACGCCCTCGTCGCCGCCCTGCGGAGCGGCAAGGTCTCCTTCGCCGGCCTCGACCACTTCGTGGGCGAGCACCTCGACCCCGGACACCCCCTCACCACGTTCCCGAACGTCGTCCTCACCCCGCACATCGGGGGGGCCACGTTCGACACCGAGGTCAACCACACGAAGACGGTGGCCGAGGACCTCTGCCGCCTCCTCGCCGGGGCCCGGCCCCGGAACATCGTGAACCCCGAGGTGCTCGGGTAGGGCGAGGCGCGGTGCCCACGGTGCGCCCAACGGAGGGGACCCCCTAGAGTCACGGCCGTGACCGCCAACGGACCCCCCTTCCGCCTCCTGCCGCGCCTCGAGACGGACAACGAGTTCTTCTGGACGAGCGGTGCCGACGGCCGGCTGCGCTTCCTGCGCTGCCAGAGCTGTGGGCGCTACCTGCACCCCCCGGTCCCCCGCTGCCCGGCCTGCGGCGCCGCCGACCTCGCCCCCGAGCCGGTGAGCGGCCGGGCCACGGTCACCTCGTTCACCGTCAACTACCAGCAGTGGCTCCCCGACAGCGAGCCCTACATCATCGCCTGGGTCACGATCGCCGAGCAGGACGACGTGCGCCTCACCACGAACCTCGTCGACCTCGAGCCCGACGAGGTCGAGATCGGGATGCCGGTACAGGTGGTCTTCGAGCAGGTCGAGGACGTCTACCTGCCGCTCTTCGCCCGGGCCACGGTGCCGGCGTGAGCGGGGCCGAGCCGCTCGAGCGGCGGGCCGTCATCTCGGGGATCGCCCAGTCCGACATCGGCCGACGCCTCGGGCGCTCCTCGCTCGACCTCACGGTCGAGGCCGGCCTGGCCGCGGTGGCCGACGCCGGCCTCACCCTCGCCGACATCGACGGCCTGGCCACCTACCCCGGCGGCGGGCTCGGGACGGGGGGCTTCGGCGGGCCGTCGACCCCGGAGGTCCAAGACGCCCTGCGCTTGTCGCTCAACTGGCACGACGGCGGGGCCGAGGGCCCCGGTCAGATCCGGGCGGTCATGGCGGCGGTCCTGGCGGTGGCCGCCGGCCTGGCCCGCCACGTCCTCGTCTTCCGCACGGTGACCGAGGGCACCTCCCAGGGCAGCGGCGGCCGCCGGGGCATCGGGGGCGACGGGGCCATGGGGGCCCGGATGTCCGGCCCCTTCCAGTACCTCCTGCCGTTCGGTGCGGTCTCCGCCGCCAACTGGCTGGCCCTCGTGGCGGAGCGCCGGGTGTACGAGTTCGGCCTCACCCGCGAGCAACTGGGCGCCGTCCCCATCAGCAACCGCAAGCACGCAGCCGGGAACCCGAAGGCCATCTACCGGGACCCGCTCACGATGGAGGACTACCTGGCGGCGCGGATCATCACCTCGCCGTTCTGCCTCTTCGACTGCGACGTGCCGTGCGACGGCTCGACCGCGGTGATCGTGTCCCACGTGGACTACGCCAAGGACGCCCCGAAGCCGGCCTGCCACGTGAACGCCATGGGCACGGCGCTGCGGGGTCGGCCCAGCTGGGACCAGTTCGACGACCCGACCACGATGGCCGCCCGCGACGCGGGGACCTCGCTCTGGGAGCGGACCGAGCTCACCCCGACCGACGTCGACGTGGCCGAGCTCTACGACGGCTTCACCATCCTCGCCCACGTGTGGCTCGAGGCCCTCAAGTTCTGCGGCCGGGGCGAGGCCGGCTCGTTCGTCGAGGGCGGGGCCAACATCGCCCTCGACGGCCGGCTGCCGCTCAACACGAACGGCGGCCAGCTCTCCGGGGGCCGGCTGCACGGCTTCGGCTTCCTCCACGAGGCCTGCGTGCAGCTCCGCGGCGAGGGCGGCGACCGGCAGGTGTCGCCCCAGCCCGAGGTGGCGGCGGTGGCCAACGGCGGGGGTCCCATCGCCGGGGCTCTCCTGCTCACCCGGGGCACCGGCTGAGCCGGGTCGGCGGCGCCCGCCGTCCTAGCATCTGGTCATGACCGAAACGGTCTCGCCGCTCGTCGCCCCGACGGTCACCCCGGCCGAGAGCCGCACCGACCCTCTCTTGGACGAGGGCGACCACGAGCGGATGACCCACATCGTCCTCGAGGGCTTCCAGCCCGAGGAGGGCGAGTTCGTCTCCGCCGGCCCGAGCGTGGTCGAGGGCATCGTGAACGCCACGCCGGTGCGGGCGCTCTGCGGGAAGCAGTGGGTGCCCGGTCGCGACCCGAGGCGCTACCCGCTCTGCCCGACCTGCAAGGAGATCGCCCAGTCCTTCGGCTGGTCCGTCCCGGCCAGCTGAACCCGAGCGCCTCAGGCGCCGGGCCGCACCAGCGCGTAGACCATCGTCACCTGGGCGTTCGCCTGGTCGGTCCCCGAGCTGAGCGGGACCGACGAGAGCGGACTGCCAGACGGTGCGGCGGCGCTCTCGGGCTGGAAGCCCGACGGCACGACCGAGGTGTTGTCGGTGAGCTGGCAGACCCCACCCAACCGCTCGCCGGCAGCCGCGGCCATCGCCGCGGCGTGGCTCACCGCCTGGTGCACCGCGTCGGTGCGGGCCCGGTCCTCCAGGACCCGCGGGTCGGCCTGGCCGAAGGTCAGCGACTCGATGCGCACAGCGTCGCCGCCCACCCCGGCCACCGCGTCCACCAGGTGACCGGCGCCGGCGAGACGGCGGATCGTGGCGGTCACGGTGTTGTCGACCGAGTAGCCGTTGATCACGGTCGTGCCGTTCTGGACGCCGTACGAGGGCTGGATCGTGAGCCCCGCCGTCTGCACGTCCGCCTGGGCGACGCCGCCGAGGAGGAGCACGCTTGTCACCGCCGCGGCCTTCTGGTTGTCGTCGGCCAGGGCCCGCGACGAGCTCGGGTCGGTCACGCTCACGTCGACGACGAGGGTGAGCTGGTCGGGCGCCCCCGTGGCCTGGCCGGTGCCCTGCACGGTCAGCCGGGGCGACGAACCACCGCACCCGGGCGGCGCGGCCGAGGCCGCCCGTCCCCGGTCGGCGAAGAGGACCCCGCTCAACACGGCCAAGACCAGCACGACGAGGGCGAGCCCGACCAGAACGGGCCTGGTCGACCGGCGGGACGACGTCTCGGTCATCGGTGACTCCTTCTGAGACAACTGGCGGGACACGGGCTGCTCGCTCAACGGGTGATGTCGACGAAGAGGAGGTACGAGGACGTGTCGGGCACGCACCGCTTGCCCGGCGGGCAGCTGTCGGCCACGACCTCGACCGTGCCCGGGCGGCGCGGGACGAAGCGGGCCGAGGCCGCCCCGGTCCGGCGGTTCGTCGACGACGCCACTCGCTCGAGGATGGGCGACCGCGACTTCGGCACCGTCCAGCGCACGCCCGGGCCGCCGGGCAGGCTGACGGTCAGGGAGTGGCCCAGCCGCACGGTCACCCGATGGAGGACGGGCTGCGCGCCGACGGCTGACGGCGGCTGACCGGGCAGGGTGGCCACCGCTCCCTCTGGTGCCGCCGGGCTACTGGTGCTCTTGAGCGTCGGCACGATCTGGCCCGCGCACACCGGCGGGCTGGCGCCGATCCGCACCTCGGCACACGTCGAGTTGGTGGGGGCCGACGGTGAGAACCCCTTGGCCGGCGCGGCGCCGCCCGAGGCGTTGGCCTGGCCGTGCGTCGACGGCTGGATCACCGACCCGGCCGGCGCGGTCGTCGATGGGGCGCCAGTCGACAGCGCCGACTGGGGCGGGGTCGAGCCGCGGGTGCCGAGCACGATCGCGCCGGCCACGCAGACCACGAGGACGACAGCCGACGTGGCGGCGACCCGGGCCCGGGCGGCGCGCCGCTGCCGCAGGCGGTGCAGCACCGCCGGCTTCACCTCGTCGTCGGGGCCGGGGGTCAGGGCCTCGTCGCGGAGCGCGTGGCGCAGCCGCTCGTCGAGGCCGGTGCCGGAACGGTCGGCCATGTCAGTCATCTCCTCTGGTGGGCTCGGCGAGGCGCTCGGCCAGCGAGGCCCGGGCCTTGGACAGCTGGGACTTGACCGTGCCCACCGAACAGCCGAGCGCCTTGGCGATGTCGGCCTCGGGCAGGTCCTCGTAGTAACGGAGCACGACCGCCTCGCGTTGGCGCGGCGGGAGGGCCCGCACCGCCGCCATGACGACGAGGCGGTCGGCCCGGCCCTCCACCTCCGAGCCGGCCTGGGCCTTACCCTCGGTGGCGTAGACCGTGCGGTTGCCCCGCCGCTCGGAGCCCCGGCGTCGGCCCCGCGAGCGGGAGAGGTTCACGACCGCCGTGCGCAGGTACCACTGGGCCCGCTCGGGCTGCCGGATGCGCCACCACCCGGTGTAGGTGCGGACGAAGGCCTCCTGGACCACCTCTTCGGCCGCGTGGGGGTCGTCGAGGAGGAGCGAGGCCAGGCGGCAGAGCCCCTCGTAGTGCTCGTCGAACAGCGCCGAGACCTGCTCGTCCCGGTCCCCGGTCCGTGCGATGGCCACTCCCTCCCCCGCTGGCACCGGCACGGCCAGCGCCGCTCCGTCGGTCATACCCTCACAGACGCCGGGGCCCAGGTGGAGGTTGCCCCGAGGGGAGTTTCAGCCGGCTGGGTCGGCCCTCGTCACCGTGATGGCGCCGACCGGGCAGCCCTCGGCGGCCACCCGGAGCTGTTCCTCGTCGTCGGCGTCGGGGTCGAGGACCACCACTCGGCCGTCGTCGCCCAGGTCGAAGGTCGTGGCGGCCCAGAAGTGACAGTTCCCCGAGCCCATGCAGAGCTCCCGGTCGACCTGGATGACGAAGGGCCCGGGCACCTCGAATCAGCGGGCGGTGAAGGCCACCGGGAGGGCGAGGGGGGAGCGGAAGGCCAGGCCGTGGATGTGGTAGTCCTGCCCCGGCTCCGGGTCGAAGCGCAGGTCGGCCACCCGGTCGAAGAGCGTGTCGAGGGCCACCCGGGTCTCCATCCGGGCCAGGTGCATACCCAGGCAGACGTGCACCCCGAAGCCGAAGCCCACGTGCTGGCGGCTCGAGCGGAAGAGGTCGAACTGGTCGGGGTGCTCGTACTTGCGGGCGTCGCGGTTGGCCGCCCCGAGGAGGAGCGCCACGTCGGCGCCCGCCTGCACGGGAACGCCGGCCAGCTCGGTGTCGCGGGTGGCCCGCCGCAGGATGACGGTGACCGGCGGCTCCCAGCGCACCACCTCCTCGAAGGCCGGCACGAGGAGCTCCCGGTCCTCGACCACCGCCTGCAGCTGGTCGGGGTTCGTGAGGAGGCCGTAGAGGAGGCTCCCCGAGGCCCGGTAGGTGGTCTCCACCCCGGCCGGGAGGAGGAGACGAAGGAACGAGTAGATCTCCTCGTCGGTCAGTCGCTCGCCGTCGACCTCGACCGCCACGAGCTCGCTGATCAGGTCGTCGTCGGGCGAAGCCCGGCGTTCGGCCATCACGTTGGCGAAGTAGTCGCGGAGGTCGGCCGAGGCAGCCACGCCGCGCTCCCAGTTGGTGGCCACGCTCGTGATCTCGATGGCCCAGCGCTGGAAGCGGGGGAAGTCCGAGCCGGGCAGTCCCAGGATGCGGGCGATGACCTGCACGGGGAAGTTGAACGTGAGGTCGCGGACGAGGTCGGCCCGGCCGCGGTCGACGAAGCGGTCGATGAGGCCGTCCACCACCGAGCGCACGAGGCCGGCCTCCCAGCGCTCGAGCACCTTCGAGCGGAAGGCCGGGGCCACGAGGGCCCGGGCCATCCGGTGCTCGGGCTCGTCCATCTGGAGGATCGTGCGGCCCATCACCTCGCCGACGACGCCCTCGTAGACGGTCGAGCTGTAGGTCTCGTTGTCCTTCAGCACGGCGACGCACTCGTCGAAACCGAAGACGGTGACGGGCGGCGGCCGGTCGGAGAACGACGGGTCGGCCCCGGCGCCGAGGTCGACCGGGCCCACGTGGACCGGGCTCTCGGCCAGGAGCTCGGCCATCTTCGGGTACGGGTCGACCACGTTGCCGGCCACCGTGTCCTGGAGCTCGAAGGGATCGAACGGGACGGGCTCCTCCGTCGTCACGGCGTCGGCGAACGTGCTCATCTGGCTCTCCCCTTCGTCCCGGGACCGTCGGGCTGCCTGCGGCCGCCGGCACCCGTGCCCCCAGGCCGGGCGACCCGGTCACCATCATATCAAACGTTTGTTTGATACCGGTGGCGGGACGGTTGGCCCCGTCGATGCTGCGTTCGACCTCGTCCTTCGCGAGAATGGGCGCCGTGCCCTCCGACCCAGGCCCGCCGGCGGGGCCCGCCGGACCGACGTCCGGCGGGGTGAGCCAGCGGCAGCGGATCCTCGACACCGCCCTGTCCCTCATGGCCCAGCGGGGGGTGGACGGGACGAGCATGCGGGACCTGGCCCAGGCCACCGGGCTCAACGTGGCCTCCCTCTACCACTACTTCCCCTCCAAGAAGGACCTCCTCGTGGCGGTGCTCGCCGAGCGGGGGTTCCTCGACGACATGGCGAGCGCCACCGCCCCGACCGGGCCCCAGGGGCCGACCGTCCACCTCGACGACCTGCTCGAGGAGCTCCTCCGCTCGATGCTCGAGGTCGAGGACTTCATCCGGCTGATGCTGGGCGAGGTCATGCGGGGCGACGACACCGCCCTCGGCCTCGGCCGCGAGCTCATGTCCACCACCCAGGAGGCCCTCGAACGATGGCTGGCCGAGAGTCAGCCCCAGCTCTGCGAGGGGCCGGGGGCGGCGGCGGTCGCCCGGATGCTCCGGGCCATGCTCATCGGGGTGTTCTTCGAGCACGTCGCCGGCGTGCTCGACGGGGACGATCCCTCGGTCGTCTTCCGCCGCCGGGCCCAGGAGGCGGCCGAGATCCTCGGGGCCGACGACAGCTGACGCCTCGCCGCCCCGTCCACGAGGACGGACGGCGTACCGAGCAGCGACGTTGTCGTCCTTACGTCAGGCCGATTCGACGAGCATCGTGGCCAGGCGTTGCCGTTCGAACGCCCCACCCCCGAGCAGGACCTCGTTCTGCTTGGCCCGCTTGAAGAGGAAGTGGGAGTCGTTGGCCCACGTGAAGCCGACGCCGCCGTGCAGCTGGATGTCGTCGCCCGTGACCCTCACCCCGGTCTCCGAGGCGAAGCTCGCGGCCATCGCCGCGGCCCGCTCGCGGTCGGGGGCGTCGACGTCGGAGGCCCAGGCGGCGTATTGCACGCCGACCCGGGCCATCTCGAGGAGTTGGAACATGTCGACCATCTTGTGCTTGGCCACCTGGAACTGGGCGATGGGTTGACCGAACACCTCGCGATGGCGCGTGTAGTCGATGGCCATCTCGAGCGCCCGGTCGGCGGTGCCGACCGTCTCGGCGGCGAGCGAGACCGCGATGTCGTCGAGCACCCGTCGCCAGAGGGCGAGCTGGTTGCCGGCCGGCCCGAGCGGGACCACCGGCTCCTCGTCGAGCACGAGGCGGGCGCCTTTCCTGGTCGGGTCGAGTGTCGGTACCGGCTCGGTCACCGGATGCTCGAGGAGGAAGGACCGCACGCCCTCCTCGCCCCGGGCCACGACGATCACCCAGTCGGCGCTCTGGCCGTCGACGACGAGGGCCTTCTCCCCGCTCACCACCCAGCCGGCGCCCTTGCGTCGGGCCCGGGAGCGGACGGTGTGGAGCGGGTCACCGTGGCCGAGCTCCTGGACGGCCAGGGTGCCCCGGCGCTCGCCGGCGGCCAGGCCGGCCAGCAGCTCGTCGGCCCCGAGGGCCCGGGCGGCGAGAGTGGCGGCCACGGCCGAGGAGAAGAACGGCCCGGGCACGGGGACCCGGCCCATCTGCTCGAGGACGATGCCCATCTCGACGAGGCCGGCCCCGGCGCCGCCGAGCGACGCCGGCACGAGGAGCCCCGTCCAGCCGAGCTCGACCAAGTGGCGCCACAGGCCCTCGTCGACGCCGATCGGGTCGTCGGCGAGGCGCCGGACGAGGGCCCCGTCGACCTCGCGGTCGAGGGCCTGGCGGGCGACGTCGCGCAGCGCCAGCTGGTCGGCGTCGAGGGTGAAGTCCATGGCCGGTGAGCGCCACCTTCCTGCCCCGGCGTGCTCCCGCCGATCGGCGGGCCGGAGCGGCGGCATCTTAGATCCGCCAGGTAGCCTGCCGGCCGTGGACTTCGCACTGGCCCCAGAGGACGAGGCGTTCCGCGACGAGCTGCGGGCCTGGCTCGAGGTGCACCTCCCGCCCTTCTTGGAGAAGGAGGCCCAGGACGCTCAGGTCGGCGAAGAGTCCATGCCCATCGGCACCCAGAAGGTCCAGAACCGCCGCGAGGCCTGGCAGCGGGTCCTCGCCGAGGGCGGGTGGGCCGCCGTCCACTGGCCGAAGGAGTGGGGCGGTCGGGGGGCCACCGCCATGCAGCGCATCCTCTACAACGAGGTGATGGCGGAGTACCGGGCGCCGGGGATCTACAACACGAACGGCATCTGGCAGATCGGGCCCATGATCATCGCCTGGGGGACCGACGAGCAGAAGGAGCGGTGGCTCCCCGACATCTTGGAGGCCAAGCACCACTGGTGCCAGGGGTTCTCCGAGCCCGACGCCGGCAACGACCTCGCCAACCTGCGCACGATGGCCATCCTCGACGGCGACCGCTACATCGTGAACGGCCAGAAGATCTGGATCTCGACCGCTCACCTGGCCAAGTGGGGGCTCTTCCTCTTCCGCACCGACCCGACCGCCATCGAACGAGGGGCCAAGCACGAAGGCATCACCGCCTTCATCGTCGACCTCGAGGCGCCCGGCGTCGACGTCCGACCCATCCGCGACATGACCGGCGAGGAGATGTTCAACGAGGTCTTCTTCACCGACGTCGAGGTGCCGCTCGACTCCCGCCTCGGCGGCGAGGGCGAGGGCTGGAAGGTGGCGATGGGCACGCTCGGCCACGAGCGGGTGGGCATCGCCAGCACGATCTCTACGCTCGGTGCCGACCTCCGGGCCATCGTCGAGGCCACCCGATCGGTCAACCCCGAGGCCCTGGAGGACCCGTCGCTCCGCGAGCGGCTGGCCCGGGCCTGGACCGAGTTCGAGATGGCTCGACTCTTGGCGGCCCGGGCCATCAGCAAGATCATCAAGGGCGAGGCCAACTGGCCCGAGGTGCCGTTCGCCAAGATGACGTCGACCGCCCTCTCCCAGACGGTGGCCGAGCTCGCCGTCGACCTCCTCGGGCCGGCCGGTCTCCTGGCCCGGGGCGGGCCCGACGCGGTGGACAACGGCAAGTGGACCCGGCTGTACGCGTTCCAGCGCTACACCACCATCGGTGGCGGGTCGAGCGAGGTGCAGAAGAACATCATCGCCGACCGGGCCATCCGGCTCCCGGGCAAGGCCCGGGGGACCTCCTGACCGGGTTGCCCCGGCGAGCGTGACCGACCCCCGCACACCCTGCCTCATCGGCGTCGCTCGCCGGACCTGGCACCCGGCCGACGTCGGCCCCGAAGGGGCACCCGAGCCCCTCGTCATGTGGGTGGAGGTGGCCCGGGCGGCCGCCGCCGACGCCGGGGCAAAGAACGCGCTCGCCGGGCTCGAGAGCATCCAGCTCGTCTACTGCCAGGCCTGGGAGTACGACGACCCGACCGGCCGGCTGGCCGAGGCCCTCGGGGCCGACCCGAAGCACCGGGTGTACTCGGGCATCGGCGGCTCGGTGCCCCAGATGCTCGTGGCCGACGCCGCCGGCCAGATCCAGGCGGGTGAGCTCGACCTCGCCCTCGTCATCGGGGCCGAGGCCCTGGCCACCCGGCGGCGGATGAAGAAGGAGGGCCGCCACGTCGAGTGGTCGCACAAGCCGGCCGAGCGGAGCCCGTTCCCCTTCGACACCCCGCCCGACGAGGGCGAGATGGCCCACGAGATCCGCCAGGCCTACCTGACCTTCGCCATGTTCGACAACGCCCGGCGGGCCCACCTCGGCACGCCGCTCGACGAGCACCGGGCGGCCCTCGGGCGCCTCCTCTCCCCTATGACCGGCCGGGCGGCCGCGCAGCCGCAGCACGCCTGGTTCCCCATCGCCCGCACCCCCGAAGAGCTCGTCACCCCCACCCCCGACAACCGGATGGTGGCCTACCCCTACACGAAGCTCATGACCTCCATCCTCGACGTGGACATGTCGGCCGCCCTCATCCTCGCCAGCGAGGAGCGGGCCGACGCCCTCGGCGTGCCCGAGGACCGGCGGGTCTACCTCCGCAGCTGGGCTTACGCCGAGGACCCGCCGTACGTGGCGAGGCGCCGCGACCTCTGGCGCTCGGGCTCGATGAGGGTCACGGGCACGGCCGCCCTCGCCGCCGCGGGCATCGGCCCCGACGACCTCGCCCACTTCGACCTCTACTCGTGCTTCTCGAGCTCGGTGGCCTTCGCCCTCGACGCCCTCGGCATCGACCTGGCCGACGCCTCGGCCGACGGGCCGGTCATGCCCAAGCGGCCCGTGACCGCCACCGGCGCCCTCCCCTACCACGGCGGCCCGGGCAGCAACTACATGACGCACGCCATCGCGGCGATGGCCGAGGAGCTGCGGGCCGACCCCGGCTCCTACGGCATGGTGAGCGGCGTGGGCATGCACATGGCCCGGCACGTGGCCGCCGTCTGGTCGACCACCCCGGGCGACTTCCGCCCGCCGAACCTCGACGGTCTGGCCGCCGCGGTGGACGAGCAGCAGCCGCTCTGCCCGCTCGTCCCCCGGGCCGACGGCGAGGCCACCGTCGCCACCTATTCGGTCCTCCACGGCCGGGACGGCGCCCCCGAGTGGGGGGCCCTCGTCTGCGACCTCCCCGGCGGCGCCCGCTGTTACGCCCGCCTCGAGGACGCCGACGCTCTGGTCGAGGCGGAGAAGACCGAGCTCGTCGGGCGGACGGTGCACCTCGACCCCGACGAGAAGGGCGTCAACCGGGCCCACCTCACGGACGCCTGACGTGGCCGACGAGGAATCCGAGGTCGTCGTCTGGTTCAATCCCTCGTGCTCCAAGTGCCGGGGCGCGGTCGAGCTCCTCGACAGCCGGGAGGCCGACTACTCGCTCGTCGAGTACCTGAGGGCCCCGCCCGACCGGGCCACCCTCGAACGGCTGGTCGACCAGCTCGTCGACCCGGTGGCCGACCTCGTCCGCACCGACGACCCGGCGTTCAAGGAGCTCGGGCTGGACCCGGCCGACTACCGGGAGGCCGACGCCGTCGTCGAGCTCCTGCTCGCCCACCCGGCGCTGCTGCAGCGGCCGGTGGTGGTGCGCGAAGGTCGGGCGGTCATCGCCCGGCCCCCCGAGCGCCTGGCCGAGCTGCTCGATTGACCGACCCGGCGAGCCGGGTGACAGCGAACGTACGTTCGTCTAACGTGGGGCGCGGTGCCCGTCGACCGCGCCGCCACGATCCTGCACGCCGACCTCGACGCCTTCTACGCCTCGGTCGAGCAGCTGCTCGACCCCCGGCTGGCGGGCCGGCCCATCGCCGTCGGCGGCGGTGTCGTGCTCGCCGCCTCCTACGAGGCGAGGGCCAAGGGCGTGCGGTCCGGCATGCCCGGGTGGATGGCCCGGCAGCTCTGCGGCGACCTCGAGTTCGTGGGCGGCCACTTCGACGACTACCAACGCCTCGGCGACCAGGTGATGGGGGTGTTCAACGACTTCACCCCGCTCGTCGAACGCATTTCCATCGACGAGGCCTTCCTCGACGTGGCCGGGACGCGCCACCTCTTCGGACCACCGGGTGACATCGCCGCGGCCATCCGCCGACGGGTGCGCGCCGAGGTGGGCCTGCCGGTGTCGGTCGGCGTGGCCCGGACGAAGCACCTCGCCAAGGTGGCCTCCCAGGTGGCCAAACCGGACGGCCTCGTCGTGGTCGAACCCGAGGACGAGCGGGCCTTCCTCGACCCGCTGCCGGTCGGGCTTATCTGGGGCGTGGGCCCGGCGACGCAGGAGCGTCTGGCGGCCTCGGGGATCCGCACCGTTGGCCAGCTGGCCGCGGTCGGGAGCCCCATCCTCGAGCGCCTGCTCGGCACGGCGGCCGGGGGCAAGTTGGCCTCCCTCGCCCGTAACGTCGACCCGCGGGGCATCGAGACGTCCCACCGGGCGGCGTCGGTCGGCGCCCAGGCCGCCCTTGGCCGGACGGTGGCCACGCCCTCGGTGCTCCGGTCCACCCTCGGCTTCCTCGCCGACCGGGTCGGTAGTCGCCTGCGGGAAGCCGAGCGGGCCGGCCGGACGCTGACCGTTCGCGTGCGCTTCAACGGCATGCGCTCGGTGACCCGCTCGGCCACGTTGCCGGCCGGCATCTCTTCCACGCTCACGCTGACCGAGCTGGCCGTCGAGTTGGCAGGGTCGGCCCTCACCGACCATCCGACCGAGCGGGAGATCACGCTCCTCGGCGTCTCGGTGAGCAACCTCGTCGAGGACGCCACACTGCAGCTCGAGCTGCCGCTCTGCCTCGACGACGAGGCCTACCACCCCGGCACGAAGGTGGGCTCGGCCCGCTGGGGGCTCGACCGCTCGGTCGACCGGGTGCGCGACCGTTTCGGGCGCTACGCCGTCGGCTACGCCAGTGTCGTCTTCTCGGACGCCGCCCGGGTACCCGACGCCTTCAGGGAGCTCGCTGAACGACCCGTCCGTCAGGAGCCGCGCTCGGAACCCTGAGCGCCCCGACACAACGAAGAGGCCACGGTCAACGGGTTTGGACGAGCAGTTCGTTCCACTGCACGTCGCTGCCCGGCGGGAGCCACCACAACCGCCCGAATCGGCTCGACTGCCATAATGCAGGGTGGTGGAGGACGCCCTCCGGGCCCAGCGCGCCTCGGACGAGAACCGTGACCGCGCCGTCGAGCTGATCAACGATGCCGTGGCCATGGGGCGTCTCACCACCGAGGAAGGTGAACAGCGAGTCCGACGGGCGCTTTCGGCCAAGACCATCGGCGAGCTCCTGGACCTGACCGATGACCTCCCTGGGGAGGGCCTGCTCACCAGGACGACGATCCGCTCCCGGGCCTTCCGCCTGGGGGTGCTCGGCCTCGTCGGTGCGGCGCTGATCGTCGTCTTCCTCCTCCTGTTCACCAAGCAGGCGACGACGACCGGCCCTCCGCCATTGCCGCCTACGTCGACGTCGACGTCGACGTCGGCACCCGCGCCCTTGCCGCATCAGATCATCGGCGAGTTCTGCCGGAACGCCGCGGCGGCGGTCGCCGCCAACCCTCTCGCTCCGACCTACGGGACCCGGCCGGACACCCCACCTCCGTCAACCGATTACCCCTCGTTGACGCCGGACGTCCAGACCGCCATCAGCCTCGACAACGCCAAGGATGTGGTCAACACCGTGCAGGCCGGCAACATCACCCCGTTCGATGACATCTCGCTCACCTGCCTCGGCGACTTCGACTCCCACTTCGCCTGGGTGAGTGGTTCAGCGGCCAGCCCTGGGCCGACCACGATCAGCATCGCCCTCTCGAAGTCCTACGACGTCCTGGCGGCGAAGTCGACCTCCGGTACCTGCTGGTTCCTGCTGTGGACCCAGGACGCCGGAGCAGTGCCGACGTCGTGGCAGATCAAGGTGCCCGGGGCCTATTGGAGCGACAGCGAAGTGAGTTCGTGCAGTGCGTCAGCGGCGTCCGCTCAGAACGTGTGGCTTGAGAGCGGCACTGGCACGGCGCCGCAGCTGTCCGCCTAACCGGGGATCGGGTAGGGCGGGTCGGAGCCGACGTCGGTCGCCGTGGGATCGCCAGAGAGCTGCGCCGGAACCGGTCGAGCCGGGAGCCAGTTCAGCTGCTTGGCCGCCGAAGCCGAGCACGCGTCGGCAGGCCCCGTCGCGGCGTACTCGCCCGGTGCCGGCGCCCCTTCGGCGGTGATGCTGCTGACCGAGAGCAGCGGGAACGTCCGCTCGTCGAGGTGGTCCATGTACTCCGTGGGGAACTCGTGCGCCCTGGAATCCGGAAACATGACGTCGAGGACGTACCAGCACGTACCGGTGGGTGACCGTGCGGCGACGATCGTGTAGTTGCCATTGAACAGCGTGCTGATCGCGGGGACACCCGAGCTCTTCACCGAGCCCGACCGCCACTGAAAGGCGTTGTCGTAGCTCCTTATGCACGACAAGGTGATCCCCGAGAACCGGTAGTCGTTGCCGACCCAGGCCAGGTGCAGGAGGAAGGTTGCGTCGTCCAAGGCCTGGACCGTCCCGAGGTCCTCGAGGTAGCTCGGCGAGGGGCTGGCCGGCAGCACCGCGTCGCCAGGCAGCCAAGGGGTGAAGTTCCCGTCCCAGGCGTAGCTGTCCGGGGTCACTGGCTGGTTCTTGATCGTCGGCGGATAGTTGGCTTGCACCCCAGGGTCCGAGCAGAAGAGGCCAGGAGCCTTGTAGGCGGCGCCGTAGGTCGGCGACGTCGTGGCTGGGGCGGCCGGGGCGTTGGCTGCCGGGGCGTTGGCAGAAGGGCCTGTGGCCAGGGGGACGAAATGCTCCACGAGGACCCCCGCACCGAACGCCAGAACCACCACGGCCAGGATGACCCCGGCCAACCGCTCCCGGTTGGAGGTGCGACGAACGGTGGCCCGCAGCTCGACCGGCTGGAGGTCGCTCACGAGAGCTCGCAGCTCGGCACCGGTCCGGAGCCGGACCAGTTGGCCGATGCGTTGCGAATGCTCCTCCGCCGAGAGCCGGCCGGTGCTGAGCCCGTCGTTCAGCAGCCCGATGACGTACTCCCGCTCCCTCGCGGTCGGCTCGGCGGAGGCCGGCAAGGAACCGCCGACGACCTGGTCTGCGGCGGCCGCTGAGGTGGGCTCCGCCGGTGCGCCTTCTTCTCCAGGCGGTCCGGTCTGGTCAGACAAGGCGACACCGCCCGTCGTCATCCCGTGCCTCGCGCACCCCGTCGCTACCGGTCACGTCGTCGCCATCCTCACTCGTTGGAGAGGTCGATCCAACGGGTCAAGGAGAAGGGCAAAGGCTCCTGCGGACTGGGCGACGGCTCCCATGCGCCAGGTCCCGGCGCGGCGTTCGCCGAGCACGACCGCCCATCGCTGATCGCGTACACCTGCGGCTGCGTGATACCGAACCTCTTCGGGAGGGCGAACTTCTTGACGATCCGCGAGGTCGGGTCCTGCACCCAGAGGTCGTACCAGCACCATCCGGATGCCGACCGGGCAGCCAACAGCCAGTAGGCCGGCTGCACGCTCTCGCTGATCACCCCCGGCCTGGTCGAACTGCCCTTCGACCCCGCCCACGTGAAGTACCTGTCGTAGGCGTTGAGGCATCGGGGAGCGGCCTGCGACGCCGGATCGGCCTCGAAGAAGGTCTGCAGGACGAAGGTGGCGTTCTGCAGGCTGTTCCAGGCCTGCAGATCCTCCTGCGCTGACTTCGGCGCATCGGCCACGAGCGTCGTCTGGCCAGTCGGCACGGACGGGGTCACGGCGTTGAAGGTGAGGCCCGGGTTCTCGGCGTGGGCGTACATAACCCTGCGGCAGTAGTTGTCGACGCTCACGGCCCGCGCCGCCACCTTGGGGCGGTGGGGGGCTGGACCTCCAGCCAGCAGGACGACCGCCGCGGTGACGACGGTCACGACGACGGCCACGACGACGGCGACGACGGCGACGGCCCACCTGCTCCGCCGGTGCCTCCGGCGTCGGGCCGGTCGTCTGCTCTCCGGCCCCGACACGTCGGCGGTGAGCCGGACGAGCTCGATTCTCGTCTCGGCGTTGATCGCCCTCTCGAGGCGGGCGGCGTGCTCGTCCGAGGAGAGACGACCCGAGGCGAAGGCGGCGTTCAGTACGGCGACCGCGGCCTCTCGCTCTTCGTCGGAGGCCCGGCGGCCGGCGGTCCCCCCCGTTGTCGGCTGGTCGAGCGCTTGGGAGGAGCGAGGTGGTGACAGCTCACCGGGCGGCGGGGGCGCCCCCGTGGCCCCCTGCGGCTCTCCGCTCGACTCCCCCATGGCACCAATTCTGACAGATGCCGGCATCGCCGCCAGGCGCGATAATTCCTGGTGATGGACGCGCCGATTGAGGCACCCGAGCGCCTGCCCTCGTACCGAGCATCGGATCGAGACCGTGACCTCGCTCTCGACTTCCTGAACGCCGGGGTCGCGGAAGGTCGACTGACCCCCGAACAGCACGGTGCGCGAACGGACGACATCCTCCGGGCGAAGACCTTCGGCGACCTCGACAACGTCATCAAGGATCTCACCGATTACCGCTTCGCGACCTCACCCGACGTGCCGAGGCGAAAGCTGCGTCCCGCGGTGCTCGCGATCGCGCTCTCGGGCGCTCTGGCGCTCGGCGCGCTGCTGTTCGCCCTCGTGCTCGTGCTCAGCCGAGGCACGCCTTCGGTCACCGTGGTGGTCCACAACCGTCTGGAGCCCCCACCGACCACGGCGGTCCCTCGACCGGTGGCCAACGCCGGAGCATTCTGCACCCAGCTCGACGAGGCCCGCGCCACCAATCCGGGGCTCCCGTCCGAGTCGGCCGTCGGACCGCCGGCCAGCTACCAGGCGGCGCTCAGCCAGTGGCAGAGCTACACCTCGACGGATCCTTCGTTCCCCCAGGACGTCTACACCGTGCAGAGTGTGATGAACGCCTCCAAGACGATGAACGCCCTCCTGCAGTCCAACGGCAGACCGCCTTCGCCGACGTGTCTCTCGGCCTACGACAGCAATTTCATGTGGCTCCCGGCCGCACAGGCGAGCACCGCCGCGTCGGCCATCAGCCTCCAGGTCATCGACGCCAACGATTTCGTCGTGGCGGCACGGTCCCCGTCGGGGACGTGCTGGCTCGAAGCAACCGTCAATTCCCCTTCCCTCTATAAGAGGTTCGCGCTCTCTCAGGGCAGGGGGCCGACGTTCTTCGCCGACACGAACGGTCGCCCCTGCTCGGTGACCGGGGCCTCGACCATTGCCCTTTGGCAACCGGGCCCCCTGCCGGTGCAACTCGCCACCTGACGGGCGATCCCTCGGCCAAAGGAACGATGCCGAACGCCTTCGCGGAGCCTGTGTCAGGCTGCAGTGTGGCCAACCTGGCCGACGTCGCGGCGAAGCTCAACGAAGCGGTCGACGCCCGCACGACAGCCATCGGCGACGCGCTCGGGGCTCTTGAGCGCTCGGAGCTCCTGGGCCCGAGCTCGCTCCCCGGCTGGAGCCGACTCACCATCGCCTGCCATCTCCGCTACGGCGCACAGTCATTGACCCGTATGACGGCCGACGCCCTCGCCGGCCGGCCCACCTCGTACTACCCGCTCGGTCGGGATGTTCAGCGGCCGGCCACGCTGGTGCCCGGCCCGGACGAGACACCGACCGCCGTCGTGGGGTCGCTCGGGGAGGTGAGCGCCGCGCTCGCAGACAGGTGGCGGCGCCTGGACCCGACCGACTGGAACCGCGGTGTCCTCGAGCCGGAGGGCCAGGCCGACCTCGGCCGCACCTCGCTCGCCGCCCTCGTCCTCCTCCGGCTCACCGAGGTCGAGGTGCACAGCACCGACCTCGACCTCGGCCTCCCCGAGTGGAGCGAGCTCTTCGTGTCCACCACCCTGCCGTTCCGCCTCGGATGGCTGGCCACCCGCCGGAGCAACCACCGACAGGTGGACGAGACCCTCCGGGGCTCGTGGCTCCTGCGGGCCGCCGACGGGCCGACCTGGTTCGTGACCGTGACCGACGACGGCGTGCAGAGTGCGCCCGCCGACGACGGGGAGGCGGCCGACGCCACGATCGAGGGACGGGGGCGAGACCTCCTGGCCCTGCTGCTCGGGCGCCCACCGGCCGGCGCCCTCGCCGTCCGGGGCGACGCGGCCTTGGCCGCCGCCTTCGGCCGGGCCTTCCCCGGGCCCTGACGACGGCCGTCGGCGCGGAACGGCTCGAGCGGCCCGGCCTACATTGACGGGCGGCCGGACCGAGACGCAGGAGGAGGCGCCGTGGCGAACGAGGTACGCGGGGTGGTGGCGAAGGCCAAGAGCGCACCGGTGACGCTCGAGACCGTGCTCGTGCCGTCACCGGGCCCCGGGGAGGCGGTCGTGCGCGTGCAGGCCTGCGGCGTGTGCCATACCGACCTCCACTACCGGGAGGGGGGCATCAACGACGACTTCCCGTTCCTCCTCGGCCACGAGGCCGCCGGCGTGGTGGAGGAGGTCGGCCCAGACGTCACGTCGGTGGCCCCCGGCGACTTCGTCGTCCTCAACTGGCGGGCCGTCTGCGGCGAGTGCCGGGCCTGTCGGCGGGGCCGCCCCTGGTACTGCTTCGCCACGCACAACGCGACCCAGAAGATGACCCTTGCCGACGGTACGCCGCTCTCGCCGGCCCTCGGCATCGGGGCCTTCGCCGAGAAGACGCTGGTGGCCGCCGGCCAGTGCACGAAGGTGGACGAACGGGCCCGGCCCGAGGCGGCCGGTCTGCTCGGCTGCGGGGTGATGGCCGGCCTCGGGGCGGCCATGTTCACCGGCGAGGTCGGCCGGGGCGACTCGGTGGCCGTCTTCGGCTGTGGTGGCGTGGGCTGCGCCGCGGTGGCGGGCTCGGTCCTCGCCGGCGCGGCCAAGGTCATCGGCGTCGACCTCGACCCCCGCAAGCTCGAACTGGCCCGGCAGTTCGGGGCCACCGACGTGGTCGACGCCGGTCAGACCGACCCGATCGAGGCCGTCCGTTCGCTCACCGGCGGCAACGGGGCCGACGTGTGCATCGAGGCGGTGGGTCGGCCCGAGGTGATGGCCCAGGCCTTCTACGCTCGGGACCTCGCCGGCACCCTGGTCCAGGTGGGGGTGCCCACCCCCGACATGCGGGTCGACCTCCCGATGATCGACTTCTTCGGTCGGGGCGGGCGCCTGATGCCCAGCTGGTACGGGGACTGCCTGCCCTCGCGGGACTTCCCGCTCCTGATCGACCTCTACCTCCAGGGCCGCCTCGATCTCGACCGCTTCGTCAGCGAGACCATCGGCCTCGGCGACGTGGAGGAGGCCTTCCACCGCATGGAGCGGGGCGAGGTCCTCCGCTCGGTCGTGGTCGTCTGAGAAGCCCGGCTCGCCCCTCGTGCTCCCCGACCAGGTGGCGTAGCGCGCCGTCGCCCCCTAGCGTCGGGGCGCCGTCCGGGGGGCTCCGGCCCGCGAACGGCAACCCGATCGAGCGTGGAGGAGACCGATGGCGCTTCGCATGTCGTGCATCGCGGTCGACGCCCACGACCCGCCGCGGCTGGCGACATTCTGGTCCGAGGCGCTCGGCTGGCCGATGAACGTCGGTGACGACGGCGACGTCGAGGTCTGGACCGAGGGCGCACCCGGCGTCCCGATCCTCTTCCTGAAGGTGCCCGAGGACAAGGCGGTGAAGAACCGGCTGCACATCGACCTCTCGCCCGACGACCAGGCGGCCGAGGTGGCCCGGCTAGAGGACCTCGGGGCCACCCGCACCTCGATCGGCCAGACCGGCGAGGAGTCCTGGGTGGTCCTCGCCGATCCGGAAGGCAATGAGTTCTGCGTACTGGCACCCGAGGAGGTCTGAGCTGTGCCCGTCCACTACGAACCGGGTGACGACCACGTCGTCCTCATCACCATCGACCGACCCGAGGCTCGCAACTCGATGGACATGGAGCACTTCTTCCAGCTCCGCTCGTCCTGGGAGCGCTTCGACGCCGAAGACGACATGTGGGTGGCGATCATCACCGGCGTGGGCCCCGACTTCTGCGTCGGCGCCGACCTCAAAACCTACATCCCCCAGATCACCGAGCTCCAGCGCAAGATGGGCGCCGGTCAGCGCCCCGAGGAGATCGGCGGTTACAAGCTGGACGACGGCGTGAAGGCCGTCCTTCGCGGCGTGAACATCTACAAGCCGATCATCGCCGCGGTGAACGGGACGTGCGTGGCCGGTGGCATGGAGATGCTGGGGGGCACCGACATCCGCGTGGCTTCGGACACCGCCACGTTCGCGGTCATGGAGCCGAAGCGCGGGCTGTTCGCCGGCGGCGGGACGACCGTGCGCCTCCCCCGCCAGATCCCGTTCCCCCAGGCGATGGAGTTCCTGCTCTGTGCCGACCGGATCCCGGCCAATCGGGCCTTCGAGATGGGTCTCCTGAACGAGGTGACCACGCCCGAGCGGCTGATGGAACGGGCCTACGACTACGCCCACCGCATCACGGTCAACGGCCCCCTCGCCGTGCGCAAGACCAAGGAGTCCGTGCTCCGCGGCTGGCTCACGACGATGAAGGAGGCCTACAAGATCGAGTCCGAGATCTCGAACGAGGTCTTCTCGAGCGAGGACGCCCAAGAAGGGCCGAAGGCCTTCGCCGAGAAGCGCGCCCCCAACTGGAAGAACCGCTGAGGAGTTCGGCCTCGGCCCCTCAATAGGGGGCGTCGACCCAGGCCGTGCCGTCCCAGAAGCGGCGGGCCGTCCACTGCGCACCGTCCCAGTAGATGGCGCCGCCGTTGGCGTCACGCGGGTCGGGGTGCCAGCCGACGGTCAGCTCCTCGGGCGACGGGGCCACCGGGGAAGCGTCCACGGGTAGTGGAGTCGGCATGGTCGGTTCGACGGCCGCGGGCTCGGGCGCTCCGGCCATCGGTGCCGGTCCGGGCTGGAAAGCCGGCAGGGGTGGCAAAGCGAGCACGTCGGGCGATTCCGCCTCCACCGGCGTCACGGCTACCGGCTCGCCGGCGAGCGGCATGGCGGACGTCGGCATCGGTGCCAGCCCGTCTGATGGGGGCATGGCGGGAGCCGCTCCGTTCCCGTTGGCGGCGACGACCGGCGTCGGCAGCGGCGAGTGGTTCGATGGGTCGGCCGACGGCGCCATGGGCATCATCTCGACCGGCGGGGCCACCGGGGCCGGTGGCGTCATGGCGGCTCCGACCTCGGGCGTCGGTAGGGCGGTCGCGGATGGGCTGAGGGAGGGCATCTCCGCCGATGCCGGAACCTCGTGCGGCGTCGGCAGGGGCAGTGCCTCGGCCGAGACGGCCGCCTGGAGCGTCGCCTCTGGCGCGCCAACCGTCGGCGGGACCGCCATGGGCGGCGTGGCCATCGGTGGCGCGGCCATCGGTGGTGCGGCCATCGGGGGGGCTGGCATCGGCGCGAGAGGCATCGGGGGCGGGGCCATCGGGGGCGGGGCCATCGGAGGGGCGGCCATTTGGGAGGGCGCCATCGGCACGGCGGGCACGGGCACGGCCACCATGCCCCCCGTCGGCTGGGCCACCACCTGCTGAGCCATTGGCAGGTAGGGCATCGCCGGCTGCGCCATTGGCGGGTAAGCCATCACCGGCTGTTCCGTGGGTGGATAAGGCACGGCCGGCTGTGCCATGGGTGGATAGGACACCGCTGGCTGCGCCATCGGCGGGTAGGCCATCACCGGCTGTTCCATGGGTGGATAGGCCATCGCCGGTGCGGCCATGGGTGGATAGGCCATCGCCGGTGCGGCCATGGCCGTCATGTCCATAGGGGCGGCGGCAACCGGAGCCGGAGCCATCATCGGGGGTGCCGGCAGCGGGGCCATGGGCGGCGGCATGACCTCGGGGGTCACGGTTTCGGGACCGAGGTTGATGGGCGGCAGCGCCGCACCCGAGGCGAGGGCCGGCATGAGTCCGGGCACTGCGGCCGCTTCGTCGTCGGAACGGAAGGCCGGGAGTGGGTCGCCGAGCGATTCGAGCGCCGGCTCGGGCTTGGGAGCCATTTCGGGATCGGGCACGTGGACGACCGCCGGCGTCACCGGCGCATCTTTCTGGAATGGGGGCAGCGAATCCCCGAGGTCATCGCTGGAGCCGTTGGCTTGACTCGCCGCCGCCGCGGCAGCGGAGCGGCCGTTGGTCGACGACGGACCGGCCGGCAGGGCGGCGACGGCGGTCGGGGGCGCAGGCGACGTCAGGGCTTCTTCAGGGATGCGCCTCGGTACCCAGTCCTCGCGCACGGGCACGGGTGGTGGTGGAGCACCCAGGCCATCGGGATCCCCGGGTGCTGATGTCGGCGCCCCTCCCGGTCCGACGGGCTGGCCGGCCGCGTCGACGGCCCCACCGCCAGGAGGTGCGCCCACGGCCCCCGGGTAGGGGGTGCCCCGGCGACGGAGCAGCAGCGCGCCCAAGACGATCATGAGCGCCGCCGCGGCGACACAACCGACGATCAACAACGTGTTGCTGCTACTCCCCGTCGGGATGACCGCGGCCTGTCGGACAGCGATGCTCTCGTACTGCGCAAGGGGCAGCGCGGTGGCCGGGCTGAGCTCCACCTCGGGCATGTAGTTGCCGTTCTGCCACACCATCACGTTCGTCGTGGTCGTCGAGTTGGCCGGGTGACAGGTGACGAGGATCGAGTCCGGGATCACCGGGTAACTGCCGCTCGAGACGATGACCGCCCCCGAGCCGCACCACAGCGTGGCGAGATCGGTGGCCCGGGGGTACGGGTAGCCCGGGTCGTCCATGATCGTGATCTTGAGCTTCGCCGCGCCGTTCGGCGCGGTGAACGCCTCGGTGGCGCTGTACGCAGCACTCGCGCCGGGCGTCGGCCCGAACTGCGGGTCGGTCCATCCCAGGACCGGGCTCTTCAGGATGAGCGCATCGAGGGTCGCGTTGCCCGACGCCCCGGCCGGCCCGGCGGCCAGGCACAGGGCAGCACAGATCAACAGGCCCGCTGGGACCGCCCGCCATGCCTTTCCGCCGCGCTGCAACCCGTGACGGTGGCCTCGGAACCCCTCCGTTCCTTCCACCAGGCTCGATGCTAGACGGGCCTCGCCCAAGATGACAGCCGGCCTCCCGAGGCCCCGGACAGGCCCCGCCACGTGGGCCGATAGCGTCCGGCGGCGGTGGAGCGCTGCGACGAGTGCGGCTATCGGGACGCCGGCCCGAGGATGGAGCTGGGCCCCGCCCTCCTGGCCGGCGCCAGTCGGCTGGCCGAGGTGCTCGGGTCCCGGCCGGTCGGCGACCTACGGGCCCGTCCGGTCGACGGTGTCTGGTCGGGCCTCGAGTACGGGTGTCACGTCCGCGACGTGCTCGCTGTCCAGCGGGAACGGATCGCCCTCGCCCTCGCCGTCGACCGGCCGTCCTTCGCCCCCATGCGTCGCGAGGAACGCGTGGCCGAGGAGCACTACAACGAGCAGGAGCCGTCAGTCGTGGCGAGGGAGCTGCGGGCCGCGGCCGAGGCGCTGGCCGGACAGTTGGCCGGACTCGACGACGGCCAGTGGCAACGCGTCGGCGAGTACCACTGGCCCACGACGGCCTGGCGCGACGTCGAGTGGATCGCCCGCCACACCCTCCACGAGGAGCGCCACCACCTCGTCGACGTCCAGCGACTCCTGGCGGCACTCGACCGCCGGGCCGTCGTCGCGACCTGGTCGCTGCGGCCGGCCGGATCCAGCGACGCGGCGGCGGTCGCCGACGTGTTCCTCGCCGCCCGGGCCGAGATGACCTACCTGCCGGACCTCCACACCGAGGAGGACACCCGCCGCTATCTGGCCGAGATCGTCCTCCCCACGTGCACGGTGGCCGTCGCCCAGCGGGACGGGTCGGTCGAGGGCTTCGCCGCGCTCACCGACGACGTCCTCCACCACCTCTATGTCCACCCTCGCTCGCAGGGCCGCGGGGCGGGACTCCGCCTCCTGCGGTGGGCCAAGCGGGTGGCCTCCGCCGGCTTCACCCTCTGGGTGTTCCAGGAGAACCACCGGGCCCTCGACTTCTACCGCCGCCGCGGCCTCGTCGAGGTCCGCCGGACCGACGGGCGCGGCAACGAGGAGGGGCTGCCCGACGTGCTGATGGACTGCCGGCCCGACCGGCCCGGTGACCCCGACGCCCTCGGGTGGGCGGGCGACACGCTCGCCTTCGCCCCGGCCGCCCCCGACCGCCCCCCGGCCAGCGACCTCCTCGCGGCGACGACCGCCGAGCTCGACGAGCTCTACGCGGGGGCCGTCGAGGGCCGCACCGGGCCCGACCTCCACCTGTCCCAGCTCGTGGTGCCAGACGGCCTCTACCTCGTCGCCCGCCGAGATGGGTTGCCCGTCGCCGGCACGGGGCTCCGGCGTCTCGGCAACGACGTGGCCGAGATCAAGCGGATGTACGTCCTCCCCGGGGAGCGCCACCGGGGACTGGGCGGCCGCCTCCTCGGCGCACTCGAGGAGGCGGCCGTGGATCTCGGCTACCGCCGGCTGCGGCTCGACACCGGCCCCCGGCAGCCGCACGCCATCGCCCTCTACGAGCGGGCCGGCTACGGGGCGATCGAGGACTACAACGGGAGCCAGCTCGCCTCGTTCTGGGGCGAGAAGGTGCTCCCGACCAGCTGAGCCGCACCGCCGCGAGGACGGGGCGGAGCCGGCGTGCAACGATCCGCGGATGCCCGAGCGCCTGGCCATGTTCCCCTTGTCCACCGTGCTCTTCCCCCACGCCGAGCTCCCGCTCCACGTCTTCGAGCCGCGCTACCGGGTCATGACCGAACGTTGCCTCGACGGCGACGGCGAGTTCGGCGTGGTCCTCATCCAGCGGGGCTCCGAGGTGGGCGGGGGCGACCAGCGCCACGTGGTCGGCACCGTGGCGGCCATCGAGGAGGCCTCGGCCCTCCCTGACGGGCGCTGGGTCCTCCTCACCCGGGGCACCACCCGCTTCCGGGTGACCGAGTGGCTGCCCGAGGACCCCCACCCGGTCGCGCTGATCGAACCCGTGGCCGAGCCGACCGAGGTGGCCGACGACGACGTGCTCGGGCAGGCCCTGGCCTCGGTCCGGCGGGCCCGGGCCCTCCTCTCCGAGCTCGGACAGGCGCCGGCCCTCGGCGACGACCCCGGGCTCGGCGGACGAGCCGAGACTCGGGCCTGGCAGCTCTGCTCCCTCGCCCCGCTGAACGTCTTCGACCGCCAACGGCTGCTCGAGATCGACGGGGCGACGGCGCGGCTGCGGGCGCTGATCGAACTGACCGACGCCCTGGCCGAGGACCTCTCGGCCCTCCTCGCCGGCGGCTGACCACGGGGCCTCTCCGGGGGGCGCGAGCCTCCTACGACCCGATGAACGGCGTACGGATGCTGCCCGGCTCCTCGAGCTCGGCCGCCGGGCGGTGCTGCCAGGTGTCGAGACAGCTGTCGGAGCAGAACCACTCCTCGTCGCCGACCGAGTCCCAGTCCCGGCGGGCCGCCACCTCACGGGTGAGGGGAATGCCGCACACCGGGTCGGGCCGCACATCGCCCTCCAGGTGGGCGAGGCCCAGCCGGACCACCTTGAGCGGCGTGTCGAGGCCCCGGACGATCTGGTCCTGGCGGGCGAGGACCGCCCCCCAGGCGGGGACGTCATCGACGACGTCGTCGGTGGCCAGCACCTGACCGCCCTCGGCCGCGTCGCACAGCCGGGCGGCCACGTTCACCGCGTGACCGATGTAGTCGTCGCCCTCGTGGAGGATGACCGGGCCGACGGAGAGCCCGGTGCGGATGGCGATCCCGGCCGGCGAGGCCGCGGCGGCGAAGCCCATCTCCAAGATGGCCTCGAGGACCGGGCGGGTCTCGACGCCGACGAGCATCGCCCCGTCGCCCAGCCACTTGGCGATGCGCACGCTGCGGCGCGAGCACACCCCACGCACGAGGGAGCGGAACTCGCTCAGGAGCCGCACGGCCTGCTCGTCACCCTGGCGGGCGGTGAGCGCGGTGAAGCCCGAGAGGTCGATGAACGCGAAGGTCCTCCGCACCCGCATGGCGCCATGATCCCACGTCCCCGGCGGGTCCAAGACCCCACGTCGCGCCGCCGTCGGTCGGCCTCCCGCTATCTTCGCCGGGTGGCCTTGGAACGCACGCTCGACGAAACGTCGGCCTCGTCCGACCCCTTCGAGCAGTTCGCGCGGTGGTTCGACGAGGCGGCAAGCGAGACGGTCATGCCCGAGGCCGTGGCCCTCGCCACGGCCTCGGCCGACGGCCGGCCGTCCGTGCGCATGGTCCTCTTGAAGCACGCCGGTCCCGACGGCTTCGACTTCTACAGCGACTACGGCAGCCGCAAGGCGGCCGACCTCGAGGACAACCCGAGAGCCGCCCTCCTCTCCTGGTGGCCGGCCCTCGGCCGCCAGGTCCGGGTGGAGGGGGCGGTGGCCCCCCTCGACGCCGCGGCGTCCGACGAGTACTTCGCCAGCCGGCCCCGGGAGAGCCAGGTCAGTACCTCGGTCTCGCGGCAGAGCCGGCCGGTGTCCAGCCGTGACGTGCTCGAGGCGCGGGTGCGCGAGCTCGAGCGGCAGCTCGCGGGCCAGGCCGTGCCCCGGCCGCCCACCTGGGGCGGCTACCGCCTCACCCCGGACCGCTTCGAGTTCTGGCAGCAGCGCCCCCACCGCCTGCACGACCGGCTCCTCTACCGGCCAGAGGGCCCGGGTTGGCGGATGGAGCGCCTCCAGCCGTAGGGGGTCAGGCCCGCAGGTGCACGTCGAAGAAGGCCACGATGCGGCTGCGGGCGTCCTCGGCCGCGCCGGGCACGTGGGGGCCACCGACGGTCTTCATCATCACCGAGGTGAAGGCGCTCAGGTCGCCCGGGTCGTGGTCGTTCAGGAAGGAGTGCCCGGCCTCGGGGTACTCCTTCACGTCGTGCGGCACGTCGGCCGCCTCGCAGGCCGCCTCGAGCTTCGCCGCCGCGCCGCGCAGCGTCCAGTCCTTGGCGCCGAAGCTGCCGACGATCGGGCACGCCCCGGCGAGCAGCCGGGCCGCGTCCTTCGGCACCGTGCCGTAATTGACGCTCGAGGCCGAGAAGCCGTGACCCGGGGCGAGCAGGAGGGCGAAACCCCCACCCATGCAGAAGCCCACGACGCCCACCTTGCCCGTGCAGTCCGGCTCGGCGGCCACCCAGGCCCGGGCCGCCTCGATGTCGTCGAAGGCCCGGCCCTTCCGGGCCATGGCGTCGCGGAACGTCGAGCGGAGGCAGGTGAAACGCTTCCCCCATGCGAAGAGGTCGGGGGCCACGGCCAGGTAGCCGGCGGCTGCCAGCCAATCCGCCTGGTGGCGGACGTCGTGCGTCATGCCGAGCGCGTCGTGGATGACGACCACCCCGGGAAACGGCCCGCCGCCCTCGGGCCGGGCCACGTAGGCCGGCAGCTCGCCGTGGGTGGGGATGGCGACGTCGCTCACCGTACGCTCCGACCCGGTCCCGGCCTCAGCCCAGCCGCTCGATGACGGTGGCGTTGGCCTGGCCGCCGCCCTCGCACATCGTCTGGAAGCCGTAGCGGCCGCCGATCGACTCCAGCTGGTTCAGCAGCGTGGCGGTCAGGCGCACGCCGCTCGCCCCGAGGGGGTGGCCGATGGCGATGGCCCCGCCCCGGGGGTCGAGCTTGGCCGGGTCCGGGGAGAAGGCCGCCTGCCACATGAGGGTGATGGCGGCGAAGGCCTCGTTGCACTCCATGGCGTCGAAGTCGTCGATCTTCATCCCTGAGCGCTCGAGCAGCTTGTGGGTGGCGGGCACCGGGGCCGACAGCACGACCGCCGCGTCCTCGGCGGCCACCGCGAAATGGCAGAGCCGGGCCCGGATGGGCAGACCCAACCGCTCGGCCACCGACCGCTCGGCGATCAGGATGGCCGACGCGCCGTCGGTCATCTGCGAGGAGTTGCCCGCCGTGATGTCCGGTGCGGTCTCGGGCTCCCAGCTCTGGGCGGGCGGCAGCCCGGCCAGGGTCTCGATCGTCCCGCCGGTGCGGATGCCCTCGTCGCGCTCGAGCCGCTCGCCGGTGAACGAGCCGTCCTCCGCCTTGATCGGCACGGCGATGGCCTCCTTGGCGAAGTGCCCGGTGTCCCAGCTCTCGGCGGCTCGGCGGTGGGACTCGAGGGCGAAGGCGTCCATGTCCTCCCGGGTCACGCCCCAGCGCTCGGCCAGCACCTGAGCCACCCGGAACTGGGTCCAGAGCCGGTGGTCGATCTGCTCCATGAAGCTCGGCGGGAAGGGCCCGGTGCCACCCTTGGCGTTGCTGGCCATGGGCACCCGGCTCATGACCTCGACCCCGCAGGCGACGACCAGGTCGTAGTGCCCCGCGGTCACGCCGGCCGAGGCGAAGTGCATGGCCTGCTGCGAGGAGCCGCACTGCCGGTCGACCGTCGTACCCGGCACGCTCTGGGGGAGCCCGGCCGCCACCCAGCCGTTGTGGGCCACGTTCGTGCTCTGCTCCCCCACCTGGCTGACGCAGCCGCCGATCACGTCCTCGACCCGCTCGGGATCGACGCCGGTCCGCTCGACCAGCGTCGTGAGGGCGAAGGCCAGCAGGTCGACCGGGTGCCAGTGCTGCAGCGCCCCGCCGCGCTTGCCGAACGTGGTCCGCAGTACGTCGACGATGACCGCCTCTCGTGCGTCTCCGCTCACCCCTCGTCTCCCTTCGTCTTGTGGTGGCCGAAGCCGAGGTGCCGGTGGTGGTCGCCATGTTCGGCGCCGGCCCCAGCCGTGCGGCCGGAGCCCTCGGGGGCGAGGATAGCCACGTCGCCGCGCGCCGCCAGCACCCGCTCCACCGCCGCGACGGCCTGGTCGGGCGGGCCGTCGAAAGCGACCGTGCCGTGCTCGAGCACCACCGCGTGGTCGGCCAGCTCGAGCACCCGGTCCACCTGCTGTTCGACGACGAGCAGCGCGCACCCACCGGCGTGGATGTTGCGCAGGCCCTCGTAGACCGCGTCGATGACGACCGGGGCGAGGCCGAGGGAGAGCTCGTCGGCCACGAGGAGCTTGGGCGCCACCACGAGCACCTTGGCCAGCGAGAGGATCCGCTGCTGGCCCCCCGACAGCGTGCCCCCCCGCTGACGGCGCCGCTCGCCGAGGACCGGAAAAGCCGCGTACGCGCGCTCCAGGGACTCGGCCACGTGCTGGCGACCGGCCCGCTGGTGGAAGGCCAGCGTGAGGTTCTCCTCGACCGTCAGGTTGGCGAAGACCCCGCGGCCCTCGACCACGTGGGCCACGCCCCCACGGGCGATCTTGTAGGCGTGCTGGTTGGTGACATCCCGCCCGCCGATCATCACCCGGCCGCCAGTAGCTGGGAGGAGGCCCGTCACTACCCGGGCGACGGTCGACTTGCCGGCCCCGTTCGAGCCGAGGAGGGCCACGACCGCGCCGGGCGGGATCACGAAGCTCACGTCGAAGAGCGCCCGGTAGGGGCCGTAGGAGGCACTCACCCGCTCGAGCTGGAGGGCGGCGTGGGGATCGGCCGCCGGGGCCTCACCGGGCGGCGTGGCGGTGTCGGTGCTCACACCTTGGTCCCGAGGTAGGCGTGCCGGACCCGGGGGTCGGCCATGACCTGTTCGAACGGGGCGTCGGCGATGACCTCGCCCAGGTCCATGACGACGGTCCGGTCGACACATTGGCCGACCATGCCGAGGTCGTGTTCGACGAGCAGGACGGCCATGCCCCGCTCGCGCTGGAGGGCCCGGAGCACCTCGCCGAGCTCCCGCGACTCGTGCGTGTCGAGGCCCGACGAGGGCTCGTCGGCCATGAGCAGCTTGGGCTCGCCGACGAGGGCCCGGGCCAGCTCGACGAGCCGGCACATGCCGAGGCCCAGGGCGGCCACCGGTGTATCGGCCTTGTCGGTGAGGTTGACCAGTTCGAGCACCTCTTCGACCCGGGCCCGCTCCTCGGGTTTCGGGGCCGAGAGGTTCAAGAGGTCCTTCCAGAACCGGCCGTCGCCCAGGTGCGAGCGCTCGGCCACGAGGAGGTGCTCGCGCACCGTCAGCTCCGAGAACACCTCGATGCGCTGATAGGTGCGGCCGATGCCCAGCCGGGCGCGCTTGAACGTGGGCATCCGCCCGAGGTCCCGGCCGTCGAAGACGACCGTGCCGCCGTCCGGCCGAAGCTGGCCGCACACGCAGTTGAACAGGGTCGTCTTGCCTGCACCGTTGGGTCCGACGAGTCCGACGCTCTCGCCCGGGGCCACCGAGAACGTGACATCGGACACGGCCAGCACCCCGCCGAAGGACTTGGACACGCCGCGGACCGACAGGATGGCGCGGTCTTCGACGAGCGTGGGGCCCGGGCCCTGTGTGCCGGCGTGCTCAGCCACTCTCGGCCGCCCGGACGCTCGGGGCCGGGACCGAGCCGGCCGGGAGGAACATGGCCTGTTGGTCGGCCGGCATCGCGGCGATGCGGTCCTTGAAGACGCGCTGCTGCCAGCGCATGGTCGAACGGGCCTTCTGGTACTCGAGGACGCCTTCGGGGTGACGGGCGTACGTGAGGGCCCCGAAGGCGAACCCCACGATCACGAGACTGTTGAACCGGGTCGGGAGGTAGGCGTTCAGGATGTGCTGCGTGACGATGTAGCCCATCGCCCCCTGGATGGCTCCCTCGACCGTGCTGACCCCGGTCGTCACCACGATCACGACGAAGGCCAAGGAGTAGAGGTAGTTCCAGTCGGCGGAGTTCGCCGCCTGCTGTTGGATGCTGTAGACGACACCGCCCACCCCGGCGATGGCCCCGGACAGCGCGAAGACCAGGATCCGCTGCCAGGTCAGGTTGATGCCGATCCCGGCCGCCGCGGTCTCGCTGCCCCGCATCGCCGAGAGGAACTGCCCGACGGTGCCCTTCCGCAAGAGGTTCACCACCAGCACGGTGATCACGAGGACGACCATGGACATGATGAACACATCGTGCTCGTTCGGGTTGAAAAACCCGAACGGCGCGACCCAACTCTTCTGCAGGGCCAGACCCGTCGTCCCGTTGGTGATCGAAGTCTGGTTGAAGATCGAGCTGTCAAAGAAGAGGGCCGCCGCGAGCGTCATGAGCGCGAGTCCGAGACCCCTCAGTCGTAGCGACAGCACGGCGAGGACCACGGCGACCACGGTGGCGAAGAGCGCACCGATGAGCCCGCCCGCCAGCATGTTGAAGGCCAGGTGGTTCGCCAGCTGGGCTGCCGTGAACGCACCGATGCCCGCGAGCGTGCCCTGGGCGAGCGAGAGCTGGCCCCCCATCCCCGTGATGAGAGTGATCGAGAGGAAGACCGTCGACAGGCAGAGCCCCGTGTTGAAGACGTCTTCCCAGGTGCGTGGCATCCAGGTGAGCATCGAGATGACGAACGCGGCGAGCAGCACGTACCAGAGCGTGCGGATGATCCGGTCCAAGATCGGGAGACGGATGGCCCGCATGGGGGGCGGCGGGGGTGGGTCCACCGCGGCCAGGGGATCGGTGGACTCCCCGATACTTCGAAGGCCAGGGACCACGAGCAGGGCCAGCGCCAACGCGATGTAGGGGAGCGAGGGGATGACATAGGTGTAGATCCACGAGCCGGTGGGCAGATAGCCCTGCATCAGCGCGCTCACCACCGCGATGAGGATGGCCACGCCGGCGGCGATGGGCATCGACCGCAGCGCCGCCCAGGCGGCGGCGGCGAAGGCCCCGACCATCAGCGTGGCGTACTGCGTCGGCTGGAGCTGGTACTGGAGGGGGGCCAAGAGGACCCCGGCCAGCCCGGCCAGGAAGCTCGACACCGCCCAGGCCACCGCGACCACCCGACCGGCGTTCACCCCGTCGAGCTCGACGAGCCGCCGGCTCTCGACCGCCCCGCGCATCTGCAGTCCAAGGGGGGTGAAGCGCATGAGGACCACCACGGCGACGAGCACCACCACCGTCACCACCATCGTGGCCAGCTCCGCCCCGTTGATGGGCGTGCTGAAGATGTGGAAGTAGACGTTGTTGATGTTGAACAGGATGCTCGGCGCGTTCTGAAGGTTCTGCGAGCCGAAGAAGATGGGGAGCAGCGCGGGCATACCGACGAAGAGCGTGATACCCGTCACCACTTTGGCCAGGTTGTTGGTGTTCGGGATGTTGCGAAACACAAAGCGGTCGAGGATCAACCCGAGTCCCGGCGAGAAGACCAGCACGATGAGGACGAAAGCCGCCCAGACGGGAAAACCGTGGACGGTCGTCAACCACATGTAGATGAACGCGGCGATATAGGCCTGGGCCCCGAAGGCGAAGTTGAAGACCCCGGTGGCCTGGTACGTAAGGATCAGCCCGACGGCAAAGAGGGCATAGGGACAGCCGTAGGGGATGCCGGAGATGGCGAACCCCAGGAAATGGCTCACCCCTATGCCCCTCCCCTACCGGGTACCGGGCCTCACCCGCCGGGTGTGCCCGGCGGCACGGGCACCATCGTCGGGTGATACAGGTTGGCGCCGAAGCACACGTATGACTTGTTCCCCTTGTCGAGGGCCGGCACGAACTGGTCGCCCTTCACCACGATGTACGCGTTGCAGTAGGGCGGACTGGTGTTGGTGTGGCCTATCGTCCAGTTGACCGGCGCCGTGAGACCACCCGCCGTGAAGAACTTGATCGAGTTGTCAGCCCTGATCACGGCGGCCTGGGTCGGGTTCTTGCCGGCCATCTCCAGCCCCTGGGCGAAGAGGGCCGCGGACTCCCAGCCCTGGATGGCTACCTCGTCGTAGACCCACTTGGGCTGGTACTTCTTCATCGCGGCCAGGTAGGCCACCATGCCCGGGTAGGTCGCCGGGGCCGTCTTGGCGTACGAGAACGGCACGTGGGCGATGCTGAAGTAGATGCCCTGCATAATGTTCTTGTACTGGTCGAGGGTCGACTGGTCGTTACCGTTCAGCCAGAGCTGCTTGACACCCTTGTAGCCATACTGCTGGATGGCCCGGGCCATGGACAGGTTGTCGTTCACGTCCATGCAGGTGATGATGGTGTTCACCCCCGCCTGCTGCATGCGCTGGACGTCGGGCGCCAGGTTCCCGCCGTAGCTGACCTGGTAGTCCGTGTATCCCACCTTGATGCCGGCTTTCCCGAGGTTCGAACCGAAGGCCTCGCACGAGGCGTTCGACGACTTCACGCTGAGCGCGACGATGCCGACGTTGGTGCCGTGGACCTGCTGCGTCCACCAGACGAAGGACGGGGTCCCGCACGTGTAGCACTGGGTAGAGCCGCCGGCGGCGAAGAGGTTGGGGTAGGGGGACCAGTTGCCGGTCACGTTGTAGCCATAGGTCGGGGTCTTCGTCTCGACGAAGTAGTTCGGCGTGAAGAAGGCGGTGGCCACACCGACGACGGCAAAGACGTGGTCCTGGTCGATGAGGGTGTGGGTCAGGCTGTTGAACTGGCTCGGGTTCCCGCCGTCGTCGAGGTTGTACTTGAGGATCAGCCTGCGCCCGTTCACCCCGCCCTTCGCATTGATGTAGCTGAAGTAGGCCTGGATGCCCGGGACGAGCGACTCGAAGTTGGAGGCGATGGGACCGGTGAGCGTCGAGATGGACCCCACGGTCACCGTCGTCGGGGTGATGCCCGGCACACTCGAGGTGGAGGACTGCGCCCCCGCCGGGCCGGTCACGAGGGTGGCCCCGAGGGCGAGGGCCGTCGCCCCGAGGAGGCCCAGGCGGACCGACCACCGCGACACCCTCGTTCGCGGCCCTCGCTCCCGCCGCTGGCTGGTCGGCCTGCTCGTCGTCGCCTGCATATTGCCCCCCTTGCTCGGGCCCGTCCCGTCGGACCGCCGGTCACTGTACTGATCGCCAAATGTCATCGCCGTTGCCTCCCGGTGAGGCCGGCGCTCGGGCCTGGTTGCCCGCTGATCGTCACTCATCCTTCCCCGATTCGCGCGCTGGGTGTCATCGGGGCGTCACACTTCTAACGGAGCCGGGCCAGCCTTGCACAGGAGAACAGCGTTGTCGCAGGCCCACTCCACAGGTGCGCCCCAGACCGGGCGAGGCCGGCCCGCCGTCGGGCAAGCTGGCGCAGTGAACACCGAATGGCACCGACACCACCGGCTCGCCCGGGACGCCTCACACGAACAGCGGGTGGCGTGGCACGCCGAGCACGCGGCGGTCTGCGGTTGCCGACCGGTCCCGCCGTCGTTGGCCGCCGAGGTCGCCCGGACGACCTCGGGGCGACCCAAGGCGGCCGACGCCACACCGGGCACCGGGGCACGGGGGAAGGCGCACCATGGCTGACCCCGCGGCCAACCGGGCGATCATCGAGTCCTTCTGGGACGACCTCTACCGGATGGACTACGAGGCCCTCTCGGCCAAGTTCGCCCCGGACGGGGAGTACACCGACGTGGCCAGCCCGGAGGACGACGTCGCCCGGGGGCCGGCCGAGGTGGCCGCCCGGCTGCGCCTCGCCTTCGAGCCCCTGGAGGAGATCGGCGACGAGCGGCGTCACCTCATCGCCGACGGCGACCTCGTCTTCACCGAACACGTCGAGCACTGGCGCTGGCCGAGCGGCGAGACCATGGCCCTCCCCGTGGCCTCGGTCCACGAGCTCCGGGACGGCAAGATCGTCCGCTGGTGGGACTACTGGGACATGGCGGTGCTCACGCAGGCCGCCCCGGACTGGTGGTTCGAGCACGTCATGCAGGGCTACAAGTAACGGGAAGTGACAGCCCTCAGGCCCGGTCGGCCGGGCCGAGCGGGCGGGGCTCGTCCAGCCGGCGGATGAGGAGCTCCTGGGCCATCGAGGCGCCGAGACGCCCGTCGGGTCCGTAGAGCAGGCCCCGCACGGTGCTCCGGCCCCCGAGGCTCACGAGGGGTCGGAGGTCGTAGTAGATCCACTCGTCGACCCGCAGCGGCCGGTGGCACCACAGCGCGTGGTCCAGGCTGGCGTCGGTGTGGCGCCCGAACTCCTCCAAGCTGGCCGGCCGGAACGACGACCCGGTCATGTCGGACATGAAGGCGAGGAGCGCGGCATGGAGCGCCGGGTCGTCCGGGAGGCGCTCGACCGTGCGGAGCCACACCCGCCGCGTGGAGCGGGTGCCGTCGTCGGCCGGAGGGCCCGGCCCGAGGTCCCGGACGTCGAACGGCCAGTCCTGGCCGCTGAAGGCCAGGTCGTCGGGGCCGGGCACGCCGGCGAGGACAGGTGGCTCGTAGGTCTCGCCGTCCTCGGCCACGTGGCACGAGCAGGCGAGCTCGAACGTGACCGCCCCGTCGACCGTGGCCGTCACCCCCCGCGAGCTGAAGGACCGACCGTCGCGCCACCGGGCCACGTGGAGGTCGACCGGGGCGCCCGGCGGCGAAGGCCGCAGGAAGTAGCCGTGGAGCGAGTGGAGGCTCCGATCGGGGTCGACGGTGCGGAGCGCCGCGTGGAGTGCCTGGGCCACGACCAGGCCGCCGAACACCCGGCTCTCGCCGAAGACCCCGGGGTCGGCGCGGTACTCGTCGCCCTCGCCCTCGACGCTGACCGCCCGGACGAGTTCGTCGAGACTCGGGCCGCCGGCCGGACCTCCCGGCTCAGCCAACGAGGACGTCAACCGCCGCGCCGACGGCCGCTAGGTCGGCCGCTCGGTTGTCCTCGGCGTACCGCAGCCCCTGGACGTTGAAGAGCTTGACCGACGCCGAGCCCACCGGGAACGGGCCCCAGTGCCAGGTCCCCCGGTTGAGCACGAGGGGCTCCAGGGGCTCCAGCAGGAAGGCCCGCACCTCCGCCGCGTCGTCGGGGCCGGTGAACTCGAGGGACGCCGGGGCCACCGCGACGACCGAGCGGTGGTCGATCGCCATGAGCACCTGGGTGTGGGTGTCGTGGCGGTACATGACCTGGCAACGGAGGCCGCCCTCGACTGTCGGCACCTCGTCGAGGGTGTGGCCGATCAGGTTCACGTGGACGTCGTCCCAAGCGTAGGCGAGTCGGTGGTCGCCGTCGGCAGGGTCGGTGTCGGCGACGGGGAGCCAGCCGAAGGGCTCCCAGTCCTTCTCGGTCAGCGGTCGGGGCTCGAGACGGTGGGCGGCCTCGGACACGGCACCTCCAGGCGCAGTCGATCTAGGTTGAGAGGCCGAGTCTACGAAGGTGGAGGTGCCACGAGCCATGGCCATGGACGTTCGCAACATCCGGGAGGTCGAGCCCCACGTCGAGCACAACGGCACAACGCCGGTGTGGTGGATGGTCCAGTCCCGAGAGTTCAAGGACCTGACCGACGGCGGGTTCCTCGAGCTCGTGAACGAGTTCGAGGTGGCGGGCGGCGGGGCCGTCGACCCCCATTCCCACCCGACCCACGAGTTCTATTACGTCATGTCGGGCCGGGGCATCATGACCATCGCCGGGGAGGACCGCGAGATCGGCCAGGGCGACCTCGTCTACATCCCGCCGGACAAGATCCACTCCATCCGGCCCGTGACCGACCACGCGCCGATCCACTGCTTCTGCTTCGCCATCGGTGTGAAGGGCGCGGGACCGATCGACTACACGACCCACTGAGTGGGACGGGTCCTCGTCACCCGCCACGTCTCCGAGGGTGGGCTCAGCCCCCTCGCCGACGCCGGCCACGAGGTGGTGCAGCGGCCCGACGACGTGGCCTTCACCCACGACGAGCTGGTCGAGGCGGCCCCGGGATTCGAGGCCGTCGTCTCCCAGCTGACCGACCGGGTCGACCGGGAGGTCCTGGCCGCCGGCGCGGCCGGCCGGCTCAAGGTCGTGGCCAACGCGGCCGTCGGCTACGACAACATCGACGTGGCCGCGGCACACAAGCTCGGCGTGGCGGTGTGCAACACGCCCGGCGTCCTCGACCACACCACCGCCGATCTGGCCTTCCTCCTCATCCTGGCCGCCTCCCGGCAGTCGTCGTCGGCCGAGGCCGACCTCCGGGCCGGCCGCTGGACCGGCTGGAGCGCCACGGACCACCTCGGGCGCGACGTCTACGGGGCCCTCCTCGGCCTCGTCGGCTACGGACGGATCGGCCGGGAGGTGGCCCGGAGGGCCGAGGGCTTCGGCATGGAGGTGCTCCACCACACGAGGAAGAGCACGGGGTTCCCCGGCTACGTCGCCTCGCTCGACGCCCTCCTCCAGGTGGCCGACGTCGTCAGCCTCCACGTGCCGCTCAACGACTCGACCCGCCACCTGATCGGCCGGCGCGAGCTCGGCCTCATGCAACCGACGGCGGTGCTCGTGAACACCGCCCGCGGCCCGGTGGTCGACGAGGAGGCCCTGGCCGACGCCCTCGAGGCCGGGACGATCTTCGCCGCCGGGCTCGACGTCTACGACGGCGAGCCGACGGTCAACCCCCGCCTCCTCGCCGCTCCCCGCACCGTGCTCCTCCCCCACATCGGGAGCGCCACCGTGCAGACGAGGACCCGGATGGCCCGGCTGGCCTGTCAGGGAGCTTCCGACGTCCTCGCCGGGCGCACCCCGCCGAACCTCGTCACCTCGTGACCGAGCGAGGCCCGGAAGTCCGCGCAGGCCGCGGTGAAGCGGGTCAGCTCGGTGGCGCAGAACTCGTCGGCCGACCAGCCGCCGTCCCCCGTCTGACCAGGCGGCAGCCGGTAGGCCCCGCACACGACCTGCTCGCCACCGCTGTGCGCCGTCACGACGACCAGCTCGTACCATCCGTCCTCGAAGGCGTCGATGACGTCCCACTCGGGCGAGGCGAGCCCCGGGCAGACGAAACCTTCGGCCGCCCCGCCGTCGGAGCGGACCAGCCCGGGGTAGCTCCGGTCGGGCAGGCCCACCACCTCGTGGTCGGCGAGCACCGCCGGCTCGAGGCGGGGCACCCGCCCGAGGAGGGCGTCGAGCACCGGGGCGAACTGCAGCGTCCCGTAGACGAAGAGGTCGGGGGGGTGGCGGGCCCGCACGGCGCCGGTCACACCTCGGTCACGAGCGAGGCGTCCAGCCCGAGCAGGTCGAGCGTGGTCGCACCGTCCTGGAGCAACTCGAAGAAGCCCTCCTCCTTCACCGTCCGGGCGAGGGCGGCCTCGAGCACCGCGTCGAGCTGGTCGCCGGGCACGACGACGACGCCGTCGGCGTCGCCCACGACCCAGTCGTCCGCCCGCACCTCGACCTCGCCGACCCGCACCGGCGCGCCGACCGTCCCGGGCCAGGCCTTCGTGGCCCCCCGCAGGGCGAGCGTGGTGGCGAAGACGGGAAACTCGTGGGCCTCGAGGGCCGCCCGGTCGCGCACCCCGCCGTCGATGACGAGACCCACGAGGCCCCGGGCCTCGGCCGCCGTCGTGAGCACCTCGCCGAAGTAGCCGCGGTCGGGCACGAGGCCCACGTCGACGACGAGGACGCTCCCGGCCGGCGCCCGGGTCACCCCGACGTGGACCGCGAGGTTGTCGCCCGGCGTGCACCGGACGGGGTAGGCGGGCGCCGCCACCAGGGCGCCCGGCCACACCGCCCGGATCCTCGGCACCATGGCCTTCGCCCCGGACTCGCCGAGGGTGGCCGCGCCCAGCTCGATGAGGCGCTCCGACACGTCCGCTGCGGTCATCGTCGGTCCTCTCCCCTCGTCGGTCGCCCCGCCCGGTCAGCCGACCGGCATCGGGAAGATGTGCTCCTCGGCCGCCACCGCCCGTTCGGCCGCCGCCCGGGCCGCGGCGTCGAGCGGCTCGAAGCGGTTCGCCGCCTCGATGGCCACCGCGGCCACTCCGACGTCGCCGGGCGTGCAGAAGGCGTGGACGCCCTCGACCGAGAGGGCGAAGCGGACACCCCGGGCCACGTCGTCGGCCGCGGTGTACGCCTCGTACCAGGTGTTGGTGGTGTGCGGGCGGTCCCCCCAGGGTCGGGCGGCCACGGCCTTGATGGCCATCACCCCGACGTCGCGCCCGGCTGCCTCCTCGAGGAGGGCCTCGGCCGCCCGGCGGTAGCCGGGGTCGGCCCAGAGGCGCGGGTTGACCGGGAACATGACCGTGTCGAGGTCGTAACGGCGGAGGGCCTCCCGGTGGGCGACGGGCGCCTCGAGCCCGTGGCCGGTGATGCCCACGAACCGGGTGAGGCCCTCGTCCCGGGCCGCGGTGATGGCTTCGACCGCACCGGCCCGCCGATCGAGCTCGTCGAGGTCGGTCACCGCGTGCAGCTGGTAGAGGTCGAAGGCGTCGCAGCGGAGCAGCCCGAGCGACTCCTCCAGCTGCTGGCGAACGCCCTCCTTGTTGTGCCGGAGCGTCTTGCAGGCCACGAAGACCGAGTCGCGCACGGCCGGCAGGAGCGGACCCACGAGCTCTTGGGCCCGCCCGTATTGCGGCGCCACGTCGACGTGGTTCACCCCCGCGGCCAACGCGGCATCGAAGGAGGCCGCCACGTCCTCGGGCTGGCCGTCCCAGTAGGCCGCGGTGCCGAGGATGGCGAGCGAGGATGCGTGACCGGTGCGTCCGAGCCGGCGGGTCTGCACGGCCAGCACCGTAGCGGTCGATGCGGCGAGGGGCGACCCGTGACGCCCGTCCCCGAAACCCCCCGGTTAGCGTCGACCTGATGCGACGACGGGGCAGCGCGGGTCTCGCCGTCACCGCGGCGGCGGTCGCGGTCGCCGCCGGTTGCCTCGCTGACGGCCTCCTGCAGCCGGCCGCGGCCTCGCCTGCGTCGGCCACCCCGAGCGCCCTCGTGACCAAGGCGCTCGCCGCGGCCGGCACCCGCTCGTTCCACTACGTGGCCACGACCACGGTCGGGTCGGAGGCGGTCACCATCGTCGGGGACGCCTCCTCGCGCTGGGACGACCAGACCGCGACGATCCGCCAGGGGAAGGGGGTCGGGATCCTCACCACCCGGGTCGCCCCGGGCGGCCTCTACTACCGCGGCAACAACCTCGGGCTGATCGAATACCTGCGGCTCAACTCGGCCTACACCCGCCCTTTCGACGGCAAGTGGATCTACGTACCCACGACCCAGCAGAGCTTCGCCTCGCTCGTCCACGCCGTCTCCCCGGCCGCCGTGCTGGCCGAGCTGTCCCTCAGGGGGACCCTGTCCCTCAGCAACCAGCAGCTCGGCGGCACGAACGTCGTCGCGGTGCGGGGGCGGGGGACGCTCCTCGCCCTCGAAGGCCAGACGGGTCCGGCCACGCTCTACCTCTCGACCGGCCGGCCCAGCCTGCCGGTGCTCTTCGTCGAGCGCGGGACCGGTGTGACGAAGCGGGACCGTCTCAGCATCAGCTTCAGCCGTTGGGGTGAGCGGGTCCGGGTCGCCGCGCCGAAGGACACCGTGCCGGCGTCGGCGCTCAATCCCGAGGGCTGAGCACGGGCCGACCGCTCACCACAGACGGAGCACGTGGCCGCTCAGGCGACTCGCCTGGTCGGCCAGCACGAGCAGCACGACGTCGGCCACCTCCTCGGGCTGGGCCACACCCAGCCGTCCGGCCGCCCGGGCGGCGTCCGCCGTGGCCCGCACGGCCCCGGTGACCCAGCCGGTGTCGGTGATCGGGGGCTGCACGGCGTTGGCCGTCACCCCGAACCGACCGAGCTCGCGGGCGGCCGACATCGTGTAGCTCTCGAGGGCGGCCTTGGCCGCGCCGTAGGAGGCCTCCTCGGGGAACCCGTCGGGTCCGCCGCTCGTCATCGTCACGATGCGACCCCAGGTCGCCCCGCGGGCGATGTGCCGGCGGGCGTACTCGGCGATGAGGACGGCGTTGGCCCGGGCGTCGACCAGGAACTGGCGGTCGAAGCTGGCCGACGACACCGGCTCGAGCGGACGGCCGAAGCGGTCACCGGCCGCCGCGGCGAAGCTGTCGGGCAGCCAGCTGCTGGCGCAGTGCACCAGGATCTCGACCGGGCCGAGCTGCTCCTCGGCCGCGTCGAACACCCGCAGCACCTCGTGGGCCCGGCCGAGGTCGGCCTCGAGGGCCGCCGCGCTCCCGCCCGCCTGCCGGATGGTCTCGAGCACGGCCGAGGCGTCGGCCGCCCGCTGCTCGTCGTAAGCAGCCGGGTACGAGGGGTCGCCGGCATGGGCGGTCGGGTCGAGGCGGAGGTAGGTCAGGAACGGCTGCCCGCCCGCCGCGGCCAATCGCGTGGCTACGGCCGCCCCGATGCCCTGGTTGGCCCCCGTGACGAGGGCCACCCGCCCGGTCAGGCCGAGGTCGACCATGTCAGGTGTGGTGGCGCATCCAGCTGACGTAGAGGTCCGAGAACTTCTTCTGGATCTCCTCGGGCAACGGGTGGACCGTGCCCAGCTGGGAGGCGCCGAAGATGATCTGGGCGTTGCGCTCGACGAGCGCCGTGATGTGCAGCACCTTGTCGGGGTTCGGCCCGACCGCCACCATCCCGTGGTTGGCGATGAGGGCCGCGCCCCGCCCGTCCAGGGCCTTCACCGCGTTCTGGCCGAGCTCCTCGGTGCCGCTCATGGCGTACTCGGTGCACCGGACGTCACCGCCGACGTAGACGGCGAACTCGTCGATCGTGGCGGGGACCTCGAGGTGCGAGACGGCGAACATCGTGGCGTACACCGGGTGGCTGTGGATCACCGAGCCGATGTCGTCGAAGGCGGCGTAGCACTGGAGGTGGAGGAGCTTCTCGGACGACGGCGACCGGTGCCCCGAGACCACCTGCCCGGCCGGGTTGACGACCACGAGGTCCTCCAGGCGCATCTCGGTGTAGTCGATCGACGAAGGCGTGATGCAGACGTTGCCGTCCTCCTGGCGGGCCGAGATGTTCCCGGCCGTCCCCTCGACCAGGCCGAGCGCCAGCATCTTCTTGGCCGCCGCCAGGACGGCCTCGGGTGCCTTCTCCACGAAGCTGGGCATGGGGCCTCCTCGACGGGCGGCGGACCAAAGGACTCCGTCCGGGCGGTCGGGCCCGCCATGGTAACGCCCGGGCCGTGAGCGCCGACGGGTGGTTCGTTTCCGTCGCCGGGGCGGTTGGCCGGCAATCCCACTAGCCTCGGAGGCGCCGGTGAACTGCCGGTCGTGGAGCGTGCGGCGACCCCGCCGGGCCCCGTGGACCGATCGTTGAGCAGGGAGTGGCGATGGACGTCCGAGACAAGATCTACATCGACGGGGCGTGGGTCCCCTCCTCTGGGAGCGGCACGCTCGACGTCATCGACTCGACGACCGAAGAGGTCATCGGCACCATCCCGGACGGCACGGCCGAGGACGTGGACCGGGCCGCCGAGGCGGCGGCCCGGGCTTTCAAGGAGTGGTCGGCCACCTCGGTCGAGGAGCGGGCCAAGCTGCTCTCCCGGGTGTCGGAGAGCCTCGCCGCCCGGATGGACGAGATCGGCGAGCTGATCAGCCACGAGGTCGGCATGCCCCTCTCCCTCTCCAAGCTGGTCCAGGCCGGCCTGCCCATCGGCACCTTCGCCGACGTCGCCCAGCGCATCGCGGAGTATCCCTTCGAGGAGAAGCTCGGCACCTCGCTGATCGTGAGGGAGCCCGTCGGGGTGGTGGGCGCCATCACGCCCTGGAACTACCCGCTCCACCAGATCGCCAACAAGGTGGCCCCGGCCATCGGCGTCGGCTGCACCGTGGTGCTCAAGCCGAGCGAGGTGGCCCCGCTGAACGCCTTCTTGCTGGCCGAGGTGCTCGACGAGGTCGGCCTGCCGCCCGGCGTGTTCAACCTGGTGTCGGGCACCGGACCGGTGGTCGGCGAGGCCATCGCCTCGCACCCGAAGGTCGACATGGTCTCCTTCACCGGCTCCACACGGGCCGGCAAGCGGGTCATGCAACTGGCGGCCGAGTCGGTGAAGCGGGTGGCCCTCGAGCTCGGGGGTAAGTCGGCCAACATCATCCTCGACGACGCCGACCTGGCCACGGCGGTCACCGGGGGCGTCTTCGCCTGCTACATCAACTCGGGTCAGACCTGTTCGGCCCTCACCCGCATGCTCGTCCCCCGCTCGAAGCTGCAGGAGGCCGAGGAGCTGGCGGTGTCGGCGGCCGAGACCTACACGCCGGGTGACCCCTTCGACAGCAACAGCCGTCTGGGCCCGCTCGTCTCGGCCGTGCAGCGCGACCGGGTACGGGGCTACATCCAGAAGGGCCTCGACCAGGGGGCCAAGCTCCTCACCGGCGGCGCCGAGCCGCCCGAGGGCCTGGACAAGGGCTTCTTCGTCCGCCCGACCGTGTTCTCCGAGGTGACGCCGGACATGACGATCGCCCAGGAGGAGATCTTCGGCCCCGTGCTGTCGATCATGCCCTACGACACCGAGGAAGAGGCCATCGAGATCGCCAACGACACGATCTACGGGTTGGCCGGCGGCGTCTGGGCCGGCGACAACGAGCACGCCGAGCGGGTGGCCCGCCAGCTGCGGACCGGCCAGGTCGACGTGAACGGCGGCGGCTTCAACTCGGTGGCCCCGTTCGGCGGCTACAAGCAGTCGGGCATCGGTCGGGAGCTCGGGCCCTTCGGCATCGAGGAGTTCCTCGAGGTCAAGTCCCTCCAGGTCCCGGCCGGCTGACCGCGCCGTTCGCCACCGGTCCGGCGGGAGCAGCGTCGGACCCCATCAGGCGGTCGAAGGTGACCGCCTCCAGCTGACGGCGGCGCAGTTCGGCCGCGATCAACGGCAGTGCCGCCAGCCCGGTCCGCCACATCCCCGGACGGCCGAAGGTGTCGTCGTCGTGCAGCAGCACGATGGCCCCGGGCCCGAGGCCACCGGCCACTCGGTCGGCGACCGCCGTCGGGTCGTCGGTCGTCCACTCCTTGCCCCAGGCCGACCAGAGCACCGTGCGCAGCCCATGGCGTCGGGCGAAGAGGAGCGTGGAGCCCGTCGCCTGGCCGTAGCTCGGCCGGTACCAACGGGGAGTGACGCCGCACGAACGCAGGGAGTCCACGGCCTGGCCGAGGTCCCGGTCGACCCAGCGGGGCGACCGGGCCAGGTGGTGCGAGTGACGCTGCCCGTGCAGCTCCACCTGGTGGCCCCGACGCCGGATCTCGGCCACCAGGTCGGGGTGCCGACGGACGTGCTCCCCAAGGCAGAAGAAGGTGCCTGGCAGGCCGAGGGCCTCGAGCTCGTCCAAGAAGGCCGGCGTGGCCTCCGGGCTCGGTCCGTCATCGAAGGTGAGGGCCACCTTCCCGACCACCGGCCCCCGCCAACGGCACAGGCCTCCGGGAAGAGCCCGCAGCGCCGTCCACTGCCCGAGCGTCACCACACTCGGCAGGTACTGGGCGGCCAGCGCGGCCGCCGAGAGACCGACGGCGGCGCGCCCCGGTGACCTCACGAGGAATGCCGGCTCAGGACGCCGGCGCTTCTTCGAGGCGCGCCCGCAGCTCCTTTTTCACCACCTTGCCGGTAGCGTTCCGCGGGAGCTCGTCGACGAAGTACCAGTGGCGGGGCACCTTGTAGTCGGCCAGCTGGCTCAGGCCGAACTCGCGGAGCTCCTCGGGTGTCGCCGTGGCCCCCTGGCGGAGGACCACGAAGGCCGCGACGTCCTCACCGAGCACGGCGTGGGGAGCACCCACGATGGCCACCTCGGACACCGCCGGGTGGGTGACCATCACGTTCTCGACGTCGAGGGCGTGGATGTTGTTGCCACCGCGGATGATGACGTCCTTGTCCCGCCCGACGATGTAGAGGTAGCCATCCTCGTCGAGCTTGCCGAGGTCCCCGGTGTGCAGCCAACCGTCGACCCACATGGCCGCCGTGGCCTCGGGGTCGTTGTAGTACACGCGATGGCGACCCGGTATGTGCAGACGCACCTCGCCGACCTCGCCCGGCGGCAGCTCGTTCCCCTCGCTGTCGACGATCTTGACGGTCGCCGGCCCGGCCATCTTGCCGACCGACCCCGGGCGCTTGACCGCCTCACCCTGCGGCATGAGGCAGTAGGCGGTACCGGCCTCCGTCATGCCGTAGTTGTTCGAGACGACAGCGTGCGGCATCCGGTTCTGGAGACGCTCGAGGACCGACGGCGAGAGCGGTGCGCTACCGACCGAGCACATCATCACCGAGGACAGGTCGGCCTCCTCGAACTGCGGGTGCTCCAGGAGGAGGTGGGCCATCGCCGGAACAAGGAACACAGCCACGGGACGCAGTTCCTCGACCACCTCCAGCCAGCGGGTGGCGTCGAAACGGGGCTGGTAGATCCCGGTCAGCCCCAGCAGCATGGGGTTGAAGACCGACGACACCCCGGCGAACGTGTACATCGGGCTGGCGTGCAGCCACCCGCCACCCGTGAAGACTGGCTTGCCCATCTTGATCATCGAGTGGGCCCCGTGGTGGACCGCCACACCCTTGGGGCGTCCCGTCGTCCCCGAGGTATAGAGGATGTCCGCCAAGTCGTCGTCGGTCCGCGGCACCTGGAACGCGCTGGCGTCGTCGTCGAGGAACTGGTCCCAGGCGAGGACCGGGACGGACGCCCCGTCGGCACCCGCCAGCCCCTCGCGACTGGCGTCGACGATGAACGACAACGTCTTCGGCGCCACCCCGGCGTCCTGGGCGACGAGCGGGCCGTCGGCGATGAGAGCCGTCGCCGCCGAGTGCTCGAGCATGTGGGCGATCTCGAGCGGGGCCAGCCGGGGGTTCATCGGCACCGCCACCCCACCGGCCCGGTGGGCCGCCGCGTAGCCCGTCATCCAGCGGAGCGCGTTCTCGTGGCTGAGGTGGACGCCGACCCGGTCCCCCGGGGCGACCCCGGAGGCAATCAGCCCGCGGGCGAGCCGGCTCACGCCGGCGTCCCACTCGGCGTAGGTCATCCGGCCCTGGTCGACCACGACGTAGGCCGTCTCGTTCGGGAAGGCAAGGGCCATCCGGTGGAGCTGCTCGGCCTGCGTGACGGGTGGCGTCTCCGCTCCCTGCTCCGGCTCGACCCCTTCGGCCCGGTCGCTCCAGTCTTTGGCTGAACGCATCGCCACTCCCAGCTCGGTCGGCCTTTCCGGCGACCCTACCAACGACCTCGCCACCCCTACCCGGGCCAACCGGATCGGGAGGGACCCAGGTCTCGAGCCCGATCGGTAGGGCGCTCAGCTCGGACCATCGGCCCGGCGACCGCGCCTACACTCCCGGGTGCGCCTCTAGCTCAACGGCAGAGCAACGGACTCTTAATCCGCAGGTTGGGGGTTCGAATCCCCCGGGGCGCACGTTCCCCCAGGTCAGAGGCTTGCGAGCGCGCGACGATTCGTCGTTTGTAGCCAAGTTTGTAGCCAACCGATCCGCACCGGGCTCGGCGTCGGCCCACAGGGCTCTCCGCATCGCCTCGGCCGCCTGCATCCTCGAAGGGGCGAGCAGATGACCGTAGACGTCCTTGGTCATCCGGATCGACGCATGTCCCAGCGTTTCGGACACCACCTCCAAGGGCACGCCCATCGCCAGCAGCAGCGAGGCGCACGAGTGTCGGAGCTCGTGGAGTGTCCAGTGCCCGAGGCCGGCCCGCTCAGCGAGTCTGGGCACGCTCTTGCCGAAGGCGGTCGTGTCCAAGAAGCCGCCGAGCGGCGAGGTAAAGACAAGGTCGTCCCGGTCCATCCAGAGCGGACCGGCCGCCAGCTGCTCCTTGCGTTGCTGCAGTCGCCGGCGCCGGAGGACCTGGACGACGGGATCCGAGAGGTACAGAGTCCGCCGACTGCTCGAGGTCTTGAGCTCACTCAGCTCGAGCCCCCGACGACCACGGTTCACCTGCCGGCGGACCACGAGCACGGGCGCCTCGGCGTCGAGGTCGACGTCGTGCCAGGAGAGGCCCAGGACCTCGCCCCGGCGGAGACCGAGGGCCAGGGCGAGCACGTAAGCCGCTTCGAGCCGTTCGCCTTCGATTGCCTCGAGGAACCGGCGGGCTTCGTCGGGGGTGAGCGTGCGTCCCTCTCGCCGAGGGATCCTCGGGCCGTCGGCGATCGCCGCCGGGTTGCGGGGGATCAATCCGTCCTGCTCGGCTATCCGAAGCGCCCTCCGGAGCACCGCTCGGGCCTGGCGCCTCGTCTCGGCCGCCAGGCCCCGTCGCTCGAGCGCCACGAGCATCCGGCTCACGTCACTGGGCACGAGCTTCGCCAAACGGATCGAGCCGATCGTCGGCACGATGTACAGCCGAACGACGCCGCGGTAGGTGTCCTCGCTGCGCTCGTTGACCGTTCCGGGCAGCACTCGCTCCAACCAGTCACCGAGGAACTGCTCGACGGTGAGGCGCTCCGGAGCAGGATCGTGCCCACCCTCGAACTGCCGCTGGGCCTCACGAAGTCGGGCCCAGACCTCGGCCTGGGTCTTGCCGTAGACGACCCTTCGTCGTCGTCTACCGCCCTCGGAGCCGAGATGGACTGCTCCCACCCACGCCCCGTCGCTCCGGCGGTAGATCGAGCCCTCGCCGTGCCCTCGGCGTCTGCCCACCACCAGGTTCCTCCGAGCTACCGGTGCTACGTCCTGGCGGCTTCCCGCCTACCAGGCCCGTGGCCTCGAGGCGTCCGTCGCGAGGTCCTCAGGATAGGCGCCGACCGTGACTCCCCTCGCTCTCCGCCCGGGTCCCAGGTCATCGTTCTGGTCGGCCTGGAGAGCCTCGACGAAGCGTTGCAGGGCGACAACGGGGATCCGCCGGCATGTGCCGATCCGGACCGACTCGAGTGCCCGAGACGCCAGCAGCTCGTAGACCTTGGTACGGCCGATGGCGAGCGTGGCCGCAACGTCATCGGCGGTTAGCAGGAGCGGCTCCACGTGGGGGACCCTGACGACGTTCGTGTCTGCTCGTGCATCCATCGTTGCTCCTTTCTGGACGACGGACGTTTCCGTCCTTCACCCCCAAATAGGCGGCGAGGAGCCCAAAAAGGAACATATTTTCCCTGAACGGTACCGACGGGTCCCGAAGCGCTAGCGAACGGTCCCCACGGGTACCGAAACCCTGGTGAACGGTCTCCAGCGGTACCGAGACGTGCCTGAGCGGTACCTACTCCGAGCGAACCGAACGACCCGAACTCGAGCGGCCCCAGGCCCACGCCGACGACCGTCTGCGAGACCTACGACGC
>DATGZH010000018.1:0-132628 GCA_035297265.1 Acidimicrobiales bacterium
GAGAGTCGCGCTCGAGCGAGGTGTGGCACCGTCCCATGGTCGGAAGTGGACGGTGCCAGCGGTTCATTCCGCCTCACCCACCGCCCTCGGCCGCAGCACGGCTCGCTCGGCGGCGCCGTCGGCCGCCGCGGCCTCCCGTACCGTCGTGTACTGCCCGGTGGCCGCGGCGGCGTCGCGGTCCTTCACGGTGAGGGCGAACGCCGCGCCGATGAGGGCGATGGCCGCCGAGGTGCGCATGGCGATGTGGTAGGCGGCGAGGTCGGGGTGGGCGATGCCGGCCACTGTCGTGCTGAACGCGCCGAGCACGGTGGCCAGCCCGGCGATGCCGACCGCTGCGCCGAGCTGACGGATGGCGTTGTAGAGGGTGGTGGCCCGGCCGGTGGAGGCGGAGCTGATCGTGGTGAACGCCACGGCCTGACCCACAACGAAGACGTGGGACACCGAGACGCCGACGAAGAACATGATCACCCTGAGCACCCACCAGTTGGTCCCGGTGCTGGTGAAGGACATGAGCGTGGCCAGCACGGTGATGCCGAGAAGGCCGGCGGTGAGCGTGGCGCGGGGCCCGTAGCGCGCCACCATGCGCGTCGAGACCTGCGAGCCGAGCATCACGCCGATGGCCTCGGGGAACGTCGTCAGGCCGGCGACGAGCGGTGACATGCCGAGGGCGTCCTGGAAGTAGAGGGCGAAGAGGTACAGGATCCCGAAGAAGGCCGCGCCGGCCACGAAGGCGATGACCGTCGTGGTCCGGAAGAGCCGGTTGCCGAAGAGTCGAAGGTCGAGCATCGGTTCTCGCACCCGGAGCTCGGTGAGCACGAGGGCGCAGAGCAGCACCGCGCCGACCAGCCCGGTCGTGAGGATGAGCGGCGAGGCCCAGCCGTGGTTGGCGCCTTCGCTGATCGCGAACATGACGAGGGAGAAGCCCAGTCCGGCGAGGAGGAAGCCCGGCAGGTCGAAGCGACCCGGGTTGGGCTCGCGGTGCTCCTCGACGTAGAGGAGCCCGAAGACGAGGGCGAAGATCCCGATGGGCAGGTTCACGTAGAAGACCCACCGCCAGCTGAGGTCGGTGGTGAGGAGCCCGCCGAGCACCGGTCCGAGGGCCGGCCCGAGGGCGGCGGGGATCATCACGTAGCGGGCCACCCGGATGCGCTCAGCCGGCGGGTAGGTGCGGAAGAGCATGGCCATGCCCACCGGCATCAGCAGGCCGCCACCGACACCCTGGAGCGCCCGGAACACGACCAGCTGCGCCAGGGTCTGGGACAGCCCGCACAGGGCCGAGGCGGCCGTAAACACGGCGACGGCGAAGAGCAGCACCCGCTTCGTGCCGAAACGGTCCCCCAGCCAGCCCGAGGCCGGGATGAACACGGCGAGGCTCACGACGAAGCTGACGGCGACCGCGTCGGTCTCCTGCGGGGTGACGTGGAACTGGCGGGCCAGCGTGGCCAAGGCGACGTTGACGATCGTGATGTCCATCGCCTGCATGAAGATGGCGAGGACGTAGACGACGGCGACCGCTCGCTTCCGACTAACCGTGGGCAGCTGCATGTCCTCGCGGGTGTGTTCGGCCGCCGCCGGCGCGCGCCGGTCGGCGATGGTGGCATCCCGACACGACGAGCTTGCCAGACGGGCCCGTGGGCCCAACAGGGCGCCGCTCCTGGTTCAGCCGGCCCCGACGGCGCGCAGGGCGATGGCCACGGCCACCTGCTTCGCCCGTTCGGCGTCCATGGAGGGCGAGTGCAGGGCCTCGACGAGGACGCCGTGGACCCCGTGGAGCACGAAGGCCGCGGCCACGCCGGCCTCGGGCACCCGGAACTGCCCTGCGGCCACGCCCTCGTCGACGATCGCCCCGAGCAGCCGCCTCGCGCCGACGAAGGCGTCCTCCTCGCTGAAGCCCGCCTCGTGGAACAGCACGTGGTGGAGTGCGACGTGGGAGGTGGAGAAGGCGAAGAGCTCTTCGACGAAGCAGGCCAGCCGCCGGGCCGGGTCCCGAGCCCCCGCCCGCCGTTGGCTCTCCTCGAGCGCCCCGCCGAACTGCTGGAGGTAGCGCGCCCGGAGGGCGGCGAGGAGCTCGGCCTTCGAGCCGAAATGGAGGTAGACCGTCCCCTTGGCCAGGCCGGCCGCGGCCGCCACGTCGGCCACCGACGTTGCGTCGAAGCCCTTCGTCACCATGACCGCCTCCGCCGCCCCGAGCAGCTGCTCGCGCCGCACGTCGGCCGGCTGGCGCCTCGCGGTCCGGGCGGTGTCGGGCACGATCCCACCGTAGTTGACGACTGACCGTCAGTCAGTTATATAGAGTTACTGACCACCGGTCATTTTCGGAGGAGCACCCATGAGCCCAGCCCATCTGCACCACCGCGAGCTCGACGACCCGTCGGCCTTCAGCGGCCTCCTCGGCCTGGCTTCCGGGCTATCGATGACGGTCGGGCGGGGCACCGCCGCCAGGTTCGTGGCCGACCTGGCCGAGCTCTCCGCCGACGACCGGGTCGTCGACGTGGGGTGCGGGCCGGGCACCGCGGTGCGGGTGGCGGCCCGGCGCGCCGGCTCGGCGGTCGGCGTCGACCCGGCCCCCGTCATGCTCCGTCTGGCCCGCGCCCTCACGAAAGGCTCCGTCCGGGCCCGTGCCACCTACGCCGAAGGGACGGCCGAGGCCCTGCCGCTGCCGGACGGCTCGGTCACCGTGGCTTGGGCGCTGAGCTCGGCCCACCACTGGTCCGATGTCGAGACGGGGCTCGGGGAGCTCCGGCGGGTGCTCGCCCCCGGTGGGCGCTTCTTCATCGTCGAGCGCCTGAGTCGCCCCGGTGCCCGGGGCCACGCGGCGCACGGCTTCACAGCGGCCCTGTCCGACGAGGTGATCGAGGCGGCCCGCTCGGCGGGCTTCTCCGACGTGGCGCGGAGCGAGCACCGCCCGGGCCGGCGGCAGCTCGTCGTGGTGAGCGGCCACCGGGCTCCCTGATCGCCCGCCGCGCCGGGGCGGTCCGGGCGAGGCCGTCGTCGGCCCCGTCGGCCCGGGCGGCCCGGGCGCGGTCCCCGCTTGGACGAGGGAGCCGCGGTCGCACTAGTCAGAGGAGATGCACGCAACAGATCGCCGAGTGGCTTTCGTGACCGGGGCCAGCCGAGGTGTCGGCAAGGCGGCGGCCCTGTCCCTCGCCGGAGCCGGCTTCGACGTGGTGGTGACCGCCCGGACCGTACGCGAGGGGGAGGGCGTCGACCGCTCGCACGACGGGACCCTCCGACCGTTGCCGGGCAGCATCGAGAGCACCGCGACCGAGGTCGAGGCCAAGGGCCGCCAGGCCTTGGCCCTCCCGCTCGACCTTCTCGACCCAGTGGCCATCGGCACGGCCGTGGCCACGGTGCTCGAGCGCTGGGGCCGGATCGACGTCCTCGTCAACAACGCCATCTACACCGGCGTCGGTGCCCAGATGCCGATACTCGACACGACGATGGCCAACCTCACCGACGAGCTGGCGGTCGACGTCATGGCCCCGCTGACGCTGATCAAGCTGGTCGTGCCGGGCATGGTGGCCCGCGGCGGCGGCACCGTCATCAACGTCACGTCGGCCGCCGGCTACGTCGAGCCGGTCGACATGGGCAGCTACGGCGTCGGCTACGCCGTGGGCAAGGCCGGGATGCACAAGATCGCCGGCATTCTGGCCGTCGAGCTCGGCGATCAGGGCATCCGGGCCTTCAACGTGCACCCGGGGTTCATCATCACCGAGCGGATGCAGCTGCACATGGCCGACCTCGTCGGCCTCGACCTGAGCAAGGGCGCCCCGCCCGAGGTCTGCGGCGAAGTGGTGGCGTGGGCCGCCACGTCGCCCGATGCCGACCGCTTGAACGGCCGCAACATCGAGAGCCAGGCCCTCTGCGCCGAGCTCGGCCTCGTGCCAGGTTGGCCGCCGGAGAGCGGCGGGTGACGCTGCGGGCCGCGGTCGTCGGCACCTCCTTCGGGGGGCGGATCCACGTGCCCGCCCTCCGGGCCGCCGGCTTCGACGTGGTGGCCCTCGTCGGCCAGGACGAGGAGCGGACCACCCGGCGGGCGGCCCGGCTCGAGGTGGAACGGGCCTGCACCTCATTGGCGCAGGCGCTCGAGCTCGGCCTCGACGCGGTGTCGGTCGCCGGCCCCCCGGCCAGCCACGCGCCACTCACCCTCGAGGCGCTGGCCGGTCGGTGCCACGTGCTCTGCGAGAAGCCCTTCACGCTCACCGTGGCCGAGGCCGAGGAGCTGCGGTCGGCCGCCGAGGCGGCCTCGCTCGTCGGCCTCATCGGCCACGAGTTCCGCTGGGCCACGGACCGGGCGGTGGCCGAGGAGGCGCTGGCCGAAGGCCGGATCGGCACGCCGGTGCTCGTGGTGGCCGTCTCCCTCATGGCGATGCTCCGCCAGTTCACGATGGCCGACTGGTGGTACGACGAGGCGCTCGGCGGCGGTTGGCTCGGCGCGTCGGGCTCGCACCTCGTCGACCACCTCCGGGGATGGTTCGGTGACCTCGCGTCGGTGAGTGCGGTGCTCACGACGGTGCAGGGTGGGCTCGGCGTCGACGACGGGTTCGCTGTCCGGGCCACGACGGCGAGCGGGGTGGAGGCCGTCCTCGTCCAGTGCGCCGCCGCGCTCGGACCCGGCGAGGCCATGACCCGCGTCGTCGGCACGGACGGGACGCTGTGGCTGGCCGGCGGGCAGGCCTGGCTGGCCGACGGGGATTCGGCCGAGGGTCGGCCACTCGGCGTGCCCTCCCACCTCGAGCTGCCCGACGTGAGCGAGTTGGCCACCGGCTCGCTGGCCGACATGACCCGTCTGGAGCTGCCCCCCTACATCAGGCTGGCCGAGGCCTTCCGCCGGCGGATCGAGGGGGCCGAGCCGGCCCCGGGACCGGCGGCGGCCACGTTCGCCGACGGAGTGGCCGTGATGCAGGTGCTCGAGGCGGTGCGGGCCTCGGCCGCCGCCGGTGGTCGGACGACGCCGGTCGGTTCGCCGGTCGGCGGGGCTCGGTAGGGTCAGCCGACGTGAACGGAGCAGAACCGATCCTCGTCGGCGTCCTCACCGAGCACGAAGGCGGGGCCACGGTCGAGGGCGTCCGCCGGGTGGTGGACGAGGCCGTGGCCTCGGGCCGCCTCGACCGCCGGGTCGAGTTCGTCGTCGAGCAGGCCAACGGCCTGCCACGGGGGACGGCGGCGGCGATCGTCGCGGCGTTCGACCGCCTCGAGGCGAAGGGCGTGCTCGCCATCCTGGGCCCGGCCATCACGGACAACGGCCTCGTGGCCCGGGACCTCGCCGACCGGGCCGAGGTGCCCTGTCTCAACTGGACCGGGAGCGACCGCACCCGGAGCGAGTGGATGTTCCACTACCAGATCGGTTCGCTGGAGGAAGAGCCCTTCCTCCTCGCCGCCCATCTGGTCGAGCGGGGGCTCGTGCGGGTGGCCATCGTCGAGGACCGTTCGCCCATCGGCCGTCGCTATGGCGAGTTCTTCGAGGCCGCCGCGGACCGGGAGGGGATCGACCGGGCCGTGAAGGTCCTCATCTCGCCGGTGGCCGACCACCTCGACCACGTCGTCCCGGTCCTCCGACGCGTCGAGCCCGACGCCGTCGTCTACCTCGGCCTCGGCCTCTCGGCCCGGGCCCTCGGGCTGGCCCTCGCCGCCGCCGGCTGGCGCCCTCCGGTGGTCACCAACTCGGCCCTCATGTTCGGCCACGCCAACCCGGACTGGCGGACCGAGTGGGACGGCTGGACCTACGTCGACGCCTACGACGAGGACAACCCGGTGCTGGCCGAGTTGCTCGCCCGGGAGGGCAGCGGCCCGGTCGGGGCGATGGCCCTCGCCGGCGGCCACGACATGGGGCGACTGCTCGTCGAGGCGCTCGCCGACGCCGAGCCCCTCACCCGACGCGGCGTGAAGGAGGCCTTCGAGCGGGTGAAGTGCCTCCCGGCCGCGCTGGGCACCGCGGGCACGACCGTAAGCTTCGGGCAGTGGGACCGGGCCGCCCTGAAGGGCGGCTTCATTGTGCTCCGGCGTTGGCAGGACGGCGTGTCCGTCCGGGTGCCGCTGCCCGGCACATCGGGCCCGCCACCCGAGCGAGGAGGTTGACCCGTGGCCGACGACTGCAGCCACCTGGACCACATCAAGGACGAGGCCGCCGCGCCGAGCAGCGACGGCTGCGAGGACTGTCTCAAGATCGGAGGCCGGTGGGTGCACCTCCGTCGCTGCGCCGAGTGCGGCCACGTGGGCTGCTGCGACAACTCACCCAACCGCCACGCCACCGCCCACTACGGGAGCAGCCACCACCCGCTCATCCAGTCCTTCGAGCCGGGTGAGGACTGGTTCTGGTGCTATGTGGACGAGGTGGCCTTCGAGCTCGAGGACCACATCCCGAGCCCGTCACATCACTGAGGTCCGCCGGGACAGTCAGTCGACGGGCTGGAGGAGGACGACCGGGATGACCCGGGTGGTCTTGTCCTCGTACTCGGCGAAGCCCGGCATGACCTCCTTCTGACGGTCGAACAGCCGGTCCCGCTCCTCCCCGGTCACCGGTGTGGCCTTGGCCTCGAAGGTGTCCGGGCCCACCTCCACCGTCACCACCGGGTTGGCCACGAGGTTGAAGTACCAGTCGGGGTGGTTGGGCGCGCCGGCCTTCGAGGCGAACACGTAGCGCTGCCCGCCGTCCTCGAGGTAGACGACCGGCGTGGTGTGGCGTCGGCCGGTCTTGGCCCCGGTCGTCGTGAGGAGCAGCACCGGAGCGCCCTGAAAGGGTCCGCCGACCTTCCCTTCGTTGGCCCGGAACTCCTCGATGATGCTGCTGTTGAAGTCGGCCATCGTCACGAACGCTCCTCGGTCGTCGGTCTTTCGTCGTCGGTCTTCCCGACCGACCCTAGGCGTGCCGGCCGCCCGGTCGACCGGAGGGGCCTGTCACCACGGCGTGCCGTACGTCTCCCGGTGGGCCTTCTCGGCGAGGGGCTGACGCTTGGGTGGGCCGAGCGGCCGGGCCGGCCAGCCGAGCGGCACGACGGCCATCGGCAGGACCTCGTCGGGGAGGCCGAGGAGCTCGCGGAGCTCCGTCGTGTCGCCGACCACCGGGAGCGTCGTCATGGCCGAGCCGAGGCCCACCGCCGAGGCCGCCAGGAGCAGGTTCTGGACGGCCGGGAAGATCGACTCACCCATCGCCGCGGCGTGCCCGAGCCGGGTGTCGCCGCCCACCACGACGAGCACCGGCGCCGCCGCGACCCCGCCCGTGGCCCCGGCGTCCACCTCCTCGAGGAGGCGGGGGCTGAGGCGGTCGGCCGAGAATTGTCGGCCACCGCCCTCCCAGACCCTCCGGCCGAGCTCGCCGATGGCCGCCCGGCGCTCGGGGTCACGTACGACCACGAACACCCACGGCTGGCGGTTCTCGGCGCTCGGCGCATGGGTGGCCGACTCCAGCACCCGGGCCACCAGCTCGTCGTCGGGCGGGTCGGGCCGGAAAGCCCGGCAGGCCCGCTGGTGGAGCACCACCTCGAAGAAGTCCATCGCCATCCACCTCGCGTCGGCACCATCCGGCGGCCCCGAGTCTGACCGAGCGGCCGTGGCCGCGCCCTTCTGTACAGTGCGGGCCGATGGGGAGCGGACCGGGGCCGACGCCACCCGCTCCCGACGGTGGGGAGGACGGCGCGGCCGACCCGCCCGCCGACCTGCGCACCTCGGCCGAGTCCGAGGCCGAGGGCGGGCCGCCGCCGGACGGCCGGGTGGAGGCCGACGAGAACGTCCTCAAGTCCGACTTCTCGGGGGTCGAGCTCGTCAAGGCCTCGGCCCGCGCCTACCGTCGGTTCCCCGGCCGGGTAGCGGTGCCGGCCGCCATCGTCTTCGGCGCGGCGGCGGTGGCCGACGCCTACGGCTTCCGGGCGATCGACGGTAAGCACCTCTCGTTCTTGACGGTGGTCACCGTCGTCGTCATCGGGGTGACGGCCTTCGGGGAGGCCTTCTACGCCGGCCTCGTCGACCGGCTCGTCGGCGTGACCGAGCGGGGCCACGAGGTCACCTCGGTGGGCCACGTGCTCAGGACCCTGCCCTACCTCCGGCTTATCCTCGCCGACCTCCTCCTCACCGCAGCGGTCGCCGTGGCCAGCCTCTTCGTCGTCCTACCCGGCCTGGTCCTCTTCACGCTGTTCGGCCTCGTCGGACCGTTGATCAACCTGGAGGACCACGGCGTGATGTCGGCCTTCGTCCGGTCGGTGTCGCTCGTGCGGCGGCGCTTCGTCACCACGTTCTTCGTCGTGACCGCGCCCCTCCTCATCGAGCACGAGGTGGTCGACCTCGTCGGCGAGGCCACCCACGACACGCACTTCCTCGTCATCTTCCTCACGAACGCCGTCGTCGGGATCATCGTCGGCTCGTGGGTCGGCCTCTTCGAGACGTTCATGGCCGAGCGCCTGTCGAGCAGCTACCCCCTGACCGGTCACCCGCGCCGCCTCGCCCGCCGCTTCCGCGATACGACGACGTCCTGAGCCGAGCAGACGCCCCGTCCCGAGGCGGAGGCGCGCCTTCGGTCGCTTGTCATCGCAGGCGCGACCAACACCTGGCGACGACGGCCCTTTCGGCCCGCTCAGGGCGCGACGAGGGCGTCGGTGAGCCCGTCGATGGCGGCGAGCCGGGCCGCCAGGTCGGGCGCCAGTCCATAGCGGGCGGCGAGCTCGCCCGGCGAGGTGTAGGTCACCTTGGTCTCTTCGCCGTCGGCCCAGACGAGCACCTTGAGCGGCAGGTCGAGGGCGGCCAGCGGCGAGTCCACCATGACCGGCGTGCCCGCGGCAGGGCTGCCGAACATGACGAGCGTGGTCGGCCGGAGCTGCAGGCCGACCGCTTCGGCCTCGGCCGACTGGTCGATCACGTCGAAGATCTTCAGCCCCTTCGACGTGAGGATCTCGGTGAACCGGGCCACGGTGTCACCGAAGGATCGCGGGCTGATCTTGGTCGTGATGCCGGGGTGGTCGCTGCTCGGCACGGCGCACCTCCTCACTCCGGGCGCCGGCCGACGGTCGACGCCCGACGCCGAGCCCACAGTACCGACGGGTCAGGCCAACTCCACGGGGCCGAGTGACTTGGCCACGTCGGGCCGGACCACCTTGCCCATCGAATTGCGCGGGAGCACCTCGAAGATGAAGCGCTCGGGCACCTTGTAACGGGCGAGGTTGGCCCGACAGTGCTCGTCGATCGTCGTCGCCGCCACCTCGACGCCCGGGTCGAGCTCGACGACGGCGACCACCCGCTCGCCGAGCCGCTCGTCGGCCAGGCCGAGCACGCAGCTGGCCGCCACGCCGGGCATCTCGTCGATCACCCGTTCGACCTCGGCCGGGTAGACGTTGGCCCCGCCGCGCAAGATGAGCGAGCTCTGCCGGTCCTCCACGTGGAGGTAGCCGCGCCCGTCGAGGGAGCCGAGGTCCCCGGTGTGGAGCCGCCCGCCGCGCAGCGCCGCCTCCGTGGCCTCCGGACGGTGCCAGTAGCCGAGCATCAGTCGGTAGGCGCCGGCCCAGGGTCCCTCGGTCGCCGGGCCGACGACGATCTCGCCGACGGTGCCCGGTGGCACCGGGCGGTCGTCCTCGTCGACGATCCCGACCTCGAGGCTCGGGAGTGCCACACCGCTCTGGTCCACCTCCACCGGCGCGCCGTTCGGGAGCATGGAGACGAGCGTCGGCGCCTCGGTCAGGCCGTAGCTGGTGCGGGCGGCCTTCCCGAACTTGGCCGTGAACCGCTCGTGGGTCACGGCCGGGCAGTGGCTGCCGCCCGTCCAGATCTCCTCCAGGCTGGCCAGGTCGTCGGCCACCACGTCGTCGCTGGCCGCCAGGCCGTAGAGCATGGCCGGGGCGCCGTTCCAGAGGGTGGGCCGCTCGGTGCGCAGCCACTCGGCGATCCCGACGGGGTCCACCCGGTCCATGACGACGGCCGCCCCGCCGGCCTGGGGCACGAGCAGGGTCGAGAGGACCTGGAGGTTGAGGATCGTGAGCGGGAAGCAGTCGGCCTTGCGGAGTGACGGGCCGTAGCCCCGGTCGGCCACGACCACCGCCCCCGGCAGCATCAGGTTGTGCTGGCTGTGGACGGCTCCCTTCGGGTGGCCGCTGGTGCCGCTCGTGTAGGCGATGGCCGCCGGCGCCAGAGGGTCGGGGGAGGCGGTGGGCCCGTCCTCGTCGGCGGCGAGGAGGTCCGACCACTCCGAGCCGGCGGTGTCGTCGACCGTGACGGAGCGAAGGGCCGCGAGGTCGGGGGCCGAGGCCACCTGGGCCACCATGTCGGCGTCGCCGAGGAAGACCGAGACCTCGGCGTCGCCCAGGATGTAGGCCTTCTCGGGCGGCGCCAGCTGGCGGTTGATCCCCACCCAGACCGCGCCGAGCCGCATTGCCGCGTGGAACAGCCCGACGATCGGGAGGTCGTTCGGGAGCGACACGGCCAGGTGGACGCCCGGGCCCACACCGACGGCCTGCAGGGCCTGGCGGCAGCGCCCGGCCCACCCGTCCAGCTGGCGGTAGGTGAGCCGGCCACGGCGGGCCACCACTGCCTCGGCGTCGGGGCGTTCCCGCAGGGGCCGGTCGAGGACGGTCGCGGCGAGCAGGGGCTCGGTCGTCACGATCCCGGTCGTTGGCGGGACATGCGCTCGCGCAGCTTGGCGAAGCGCTGCCGGTGCTCTGGCGTGTCGAACGACTGGAACTCCGCGGCCGCCGCGTACTCGAGGACCCCGGCCACCGCCCGGCGGAGGTGCATGTTGAGGGCCCGCTTGGTGGTCTCGAAGGCCTGCGGCGGGAGGTTGCCGAGCCGCTCGGCCATGGCGAGGGCCGTAGGGAGGAGCTCGTCGTCGGGCACGGCCCTCGTCGCCAGCCCGAGGCGCACGGCCTCGGCCGCGCTGATCCGGTCGCCGGTGTAGAGGTACTCCTTGGCCTGCACCATGCTGGCCAGCACTGGCCACACCGCGGCCCCGCCGTCGCCCGCCGTGAGCCCGATGGCCACGTGGGGATCGGCCAGATAGGCCGACTCGGCCAGGTAGACGAGGTCGGCGAACAGGGCCACGCTGCACCCGAGGCCGACGGCGGGACCGTTCACGGCCGAGATCACCGGCAGACGGCAGCTGATCATGGACTGGACGATCTCGGTCGCCTCCACCCCCTCGCGGCGGCGCATCTCCTGGTCCTCGTGCAGCTCGACGATGTGGTCGAGGTCCCCGCCCGCGCTGAAGGCCTCGCCCGCCCCGGTGAGCACCACGGCCCGGGCCTCGTCGTCCTCGGCGATCGCCGGCCAGACGCCGGCCAGCGCCTTGTGGAAGGGGCCGGTGACCGAGTTCATGGTGGCCGGCCGGTTGAAGGTGACGACCCGCACGCCTCCCTCGGCCCGCACGACGAGGTCGGGCTCGAAGCGTTCGTAGTGCCCGGCCATTCGCTGCTCCTCGCCGACTCAGGCCTTCGGGGGCCGGTCGATCGTCTCGGACTCGAACGGACCCTCCTCGGCGCCCCAGAACCGGATCTCGGGCATGCAGACCTCAGGGCGGAGCGACGTCAGGAAGCCGACGAGCTGGGCGACGTCCTCCGAGCGGATCACGTGCATGAGGAACTTCGGCTCGCTGATCATCGGCGTGAGCACCGGCCCCGGCGAGACGATGTGCACCTGGATGCCGTCCCGGGCCACCTCCTTGGCGAGGGACTTGGCGAAGGCGTCCACGCCGGCCTTGCCGGCCGAGTAGGCGGTCAACCCCTTCATCGGATCGGCCGCCGCGGTCGACGAGATGTAGATGAAGCGGCCGCCGGGCGGCATCTTCTTCACGGTGGCCCAGGTGGCCACGAAGGCCGAGCGCAGGTTGCTCCGCAGCACCTCGTCCCACACCTCGGGCTCCTCCTTGCGGACGAAGGTGCCGCCGAGCATGCCGGCCGAGTGGACGAGCACGTCGACGTGGTCCACGGCGTCCATCACCGCGGCGAAGCTGTGCTCGTCGGTGGAGTCGGCGGCGACGTGGGACGCGCCGATCTCGGCCGCAGCCGCGGCCAGCTTGTCCTCGCTCCGGGCCGTGAGCACGACCTTGAAGCCTCGCCGCAGCAGCTCGACGCCACAGGCCAGGCCGATCGAACCGCTGCCGCCGGTGATCACGGCGATCTTGGCGTCTTGGCGCTGGAGATCGGGGTCGATGGTGGGCTCCTCTTCGAGATGCGTAGCGGCCGGCCGGCGGGTCCGCCCAGGTCGGCGCCGATGGTACCGGGGAGGGACGGGGTGCCGGGCGGTCGCCGTCGCCGCTCGCCCGTCGAGCCCGGCGGTAGCGTCGGACGAGGACCGGGAGCGGTCCCGGGCGGAGGAGCCGGTCGCAGATGAGCGAGACGCCGCGAGGCCCGGGGTGGTGGCTGGCCGCCGACGGGCGCTGGTACCCGCCCGAGCTGCACCCGTCGCTTCGGTCGCCGCCTCCACCACCGCCGCCACGGCCACCGTCCGACCCGGGCGCCTTCCATCCCGGGGCCCCGCCGGTGCGCCGCGCCAGCTCGCCCGGGGCTGCCCCGGTGGTGGCGGGCCCGACGGCCGCTGCGCCGTGGGCTGCCGCCGGGCCGCCGCCCGGCGCACCCGGCCCGCCGGGCGGGGCGACCCCGCCGTTCGGGGTGGCGGTCGGCGCGGTCCAGCACGCGCCGATCTGGTCGCGCCCGGTGACCTGGGTCGCGGTGGCGACGATCGTGGTGGCCTCGGTGCTCGGCGTGGTGCTGGGACTGCTCGCCAGCACGAGCACCTGACGCCGACGGCGTCCAGCGAGTGGACGCCGTCGGTCAGAGGCTGTCGATGAGGCGGTCCCAGCCCTCCGGGGGCGGGTCGAGGCGCCAGTACTGCTCGGGAACGTTGGCCGCCAGGCGCTCGTCGAGGGCGTGGTCCTGCTGGAGGGGCGGGAGCTGGCTCGTGTAGCGCTCGATGGCCGCCCGCTTCTTGGCCATGTCCGGCTCGATGGGCACGATGGCCGGGGTGGGCCAGAGGCCGCTCTTGAAGAGCTTGGCCACCCGCCAGGCCATCATCCCCGGGATGTGCTTGTAGCCGTGGTCCTCGTAGCAGAACCAGACCGGTCCGCCGCCGTCCTCGGCCATGGCCTCCCGGGCGAGGAGCCCGGCGTCGTGGGTGAGCACGTGGTCCGGGTTGGCCAGGCCCATGGGGAGGAAGACGGCCGTCGCTCGGATCTCACGCAGCGCCGCCTCGAGGGCCGGTGCCACCTGCTCGGGTCGCGGTCGGTCCTCCTTCGGCAAGTACTGGTGGTCGGAGAACTCGAGCCACACCGGCGTCGCCTCGAGCACGCCCATAGCCGCCCTGTCCTCCTCGCGGCGCACCGCCACCACGTCGTCACCGGCGACGAAGCCGCCGCTGGCGTCCCAGGGCGACGGTTCGGCGGGATAGGCCGGCGGCCAACCGGCGAGCACGGTGATCACCGAGCTCCCCTGGTAGGTGGTGAGCACGTGGGCCGCGCCGAGGGCCGCGTCGTCGAAGTGCGGCGAGACCACGGCGATCCGGGCCAGCACGTCCGGCTTGATCAACCCCCAGGTCACCTCGGCCACCGCCACATCGGCAACGTAGCAAGCCGGCGCTGGCAGGGTCGGGCCTCGGCCCTTGCGCCCGGTCCGGTGGGCGGTGCACCATGCCGGCGCCATGGCCGACGACGACGCCATCATCCGGGGCACCCCGCTCGACGAGGCCCACTGGGTCGGGCCCCTCACCCTGCCGTCGTTCCTCCACGACGTGACCACCCGGCACGCGGAGCGCGAGGCGCTCGTCTTCGACGACCCGCTCCGGGAGGGCGCCACGGTCCGCTGGACCTACGCCGACCTGGCCCGGGAGGCCCGGCGCGTGACGAAGGCCCTCCTGGCGGCGTCGCTCGCCAAGGGGGCCCGGGTGGGCATCCTCATGAGCAACCGCCCCGAGGCGGTGGCTGCGTTCTTCGGGGCGACCGCGGCCGGCGCCGTGGTCATCCCCATGTCGACCTTCTCGACGCCGGCCGAGCTCGCCCACCTGATCAGCCACTCGGACACGGCCGTCCTCCTCATCCAGTCGCGGATGCGCCAGCGTGACTTCGTGGCCGACGTCGTGGCCCTGTGCCCCGAGGCCGGCGCCGCGCCGGCCGACGGGGAACCGGCAGCCGTCTGGTCGCCGGCCTTCCCCTCGCTCCGCCGGGTGGTGGCCCTCGGGCTCGACGCGCCGGCCGGCTCGGTCGTGCCGTGGGAGGCCTTCCTCGAGGCCGGCAACCCGGTGGGCGACGATCTCGCCCGCGCCCTCGGCGCGAGCATCCACCCCTCGGACGAAGGGCTCATCATCTACAGCTCGGGAACGACATCGCTCCCGAAGGGGGTCCTCCACAACCACCGGGCCCCGACGCTGCAGTTCTGGAACCAGGCCCACAACTTCGGCCGGCACGAGGAGAGCCGGCTCTGGACGGCCCTTCCGATGTTCTGGACGGCCGGGCTCTGCACGGCCATGGGGGCGACGCTCGCCGCCGGCGGCTGCTGGGTCATGCAGGAGGTGTTCGACCCCGGTCAGGCCCTCGCCCTCATCGCCCGGGAACGGATCACCGAGGCCTACGCCCTGCCCCACCAGACGGCGGCCATGGAGGAGCACCCCGACTGGGCCGGGGCCGACCTGTCGTCCCTGCGGTCGGTCTACGGCACGATGGCCTTCGCCCGGCACCCGACCGTCACCAACCCCGACCCGACGTGGCGCTTCCCCGTCGGCTACGGCCTGTCCGAGACCTGCGCCAACGTCAGCTCGCACCTCTCCACCGCGCCGCTCGAGGAGCAGCGGGCGAGCGCCGGGCCGCTCCTCCCCGGCAACGAGCTGCGGGTGGTCGACCCCGACACCGGACGGTCCCTCGGCCCCGGCGAGAACGGCGAGTTGGCCGTGAAGGGCCCCACGCTCATGGAGCACTACGTGAAGGTCTCGCGCGAGGAGTGTTTCGACGAGCAGGGCTTCTTCCACACCGGGGACGCCGGCTTCTACGACGAACAGGGCAACCTCCACTGGACCGGCCGGCGCACCGAGATGATCAAGACCGGCATGGCCAACGTCTCGCCTTCCGAGCTCGAGGTCACGATGCGGGCCTGCCGGCCGGTGAAGCTGGCCCGGGTGATCGGGATGCCCGACCCCCGGCTGGGGCAGGTCGTGGTGATGTGCGTCACGGTGAAGGAGGGCGAGTCGACCAGCGAGGAAGAGATCAAGGCCTTCCTCCGGGAGCGGGTGGCCGCCTACAAGGTGCCCAAGCGCGTCCTCTTCTTCGAGGAAGGGGAGATCCCGATGACGAGCAGCGCCACCAAGGTGCGCGATCCCGAGCTGCTCGCGCTCGTCGAGGCCAAGCTGGCCGAGCAGCCGTCGGCCTGACGGCCCAACCTGCGACCAGGCGCAGGGCTGGTACGGGACGGGGGGTCGGCGTAGCCTCCCCGCTCATGAGCCACGAAGGATGCATCGGGTCCGGCGGCGGCCGGTGCGGTCGGAGGACGACCACATGGCGGTGAAGGACGAGGCCTCGACCCAGACGCTCGACGTCTCCGACCTCGACCGCTACATGGGGGTGCCCATGCAGCCGGGGATCCTTCGCGAGCCGATCACCGTCAACGACATCCGGCGGTTCGTCCAGGGCATGCACTACCCGAACCCGCTCCACTTCATCGAGAGCTGGGCCACGGAGAGCTGCTTCGAGACGATCGTGGCCCCGCAGTCCTTCACCGTGGCCTGCGACACGAGCCACGGGTGCGCCCCGGCCAGCGTGGGCCGGGTCCCCGACTCCCACCTCATCTTCGGCGGCGACGAGTGGTGGTTCTTCGGGCCTCGGATCTTCGCCGGCGACCACCTCGTCTGCCACCGCATGCCCTACGACTACAAGGTGGCCGACACGTCCTTCGCCGGCGCCACCTGCTTCCAGCGCGGCGACACGCTCTACATCAACCAGAAGGGCGAGCGGGTGGCCCTCCAGCGCTCCACCTCGATCCGCTACCAGGTGAAGAAGGCACGAGAGCAGAAGATGTTCGACGAGGAGGGCGACCCGGCCTGGTCCGACGAGCAGCTCGTCGAGCTCGACGAGATCAAGATGGGCTTCATCCGCTCCATCCACGACCTCGGCCACGACCCCCGCCCGTTCTCGTCGGTCAAGGTCGGCGACGAGCTCGTGAAGAACGTCCTCGGGCCGCACTCCCTCGCCAGCCTGACCACCGAGTGGCGGGCCTACCCCATGACCACCTGGGGAGCGATGAAGCAGGGGCCCGAGCTCGGCAAGGCCGAGGACCTCGGGTACACCCCGGAGATGGCCGGGTTCGAGGGGGACCGCCGGGTCGAGCGGCTCAACCCCGAGCTGACCGACGGCGCTTACTACGGGCCGTCCCGGGGCCACCTCCAGCCGCAGTGGGCCCGCCACGTGGGCATGGGCCGCGGGTACGGCTACGGCGCCTCGATGGGGGCCTGGGTCCTCGACTACGTGGCCGCCTGGGCGGGGGAGTGGGGCTTCATCGTGCACTCCGACGCCAAGTACCGGCGCCCCGCCTTCACCGGCGACGCCTCGTTCATCCGCGGCGCGGTCACCGACACGAGGGTGGAGCGCCGCCGCCACCTCGCGGTCGTCGACGTGGAGATCACGAACCAGGACGACGAGGTGATGGTGAAGGGCCGGGTCGAGGTGGAGCTGCCCGAGTAGTGCCGGCCGAGCCGTCGGGTCGGGTGCTCGTCCTCTCCCATCCCGTCGTCGCCGACCGGCTCGCCCGCCTGCGGGACCGAACCACCGACAACGCCAGGTTCGCCTTCCTCGTGGGCGAGGTCGCCGCGCTGCTGGCCTACGAGGCGCTCGCCGATCTCGGCACCATGGCGACCGCGGTCGACACGCCAGTGGCCGAGGGCGCGTCCGCCCAGGTGGTGGGCGAGACCGTGCTCCTCGTGCCGATCCTGCGGGCCGGTCTCGGCATGGTGCCGGCGATCCAGGCCCTCCTCCCGAAGAGCGAGGTGGCCCACGTCGGCCTGCGGCGCGACGAGGCCACGCTCGTCGCCGACCTCTACCTCGACGGCCTCCCGGCCGATCTGACCGGCCGCCGGGTGGTCGTGTGCGACCCGATGCTCGCCACCGGCGGCTCCCTCGGCCAGGTGTGCGACCTCGTCAAGGGGCGCGGCGCGGGGCGGGTGCACGCACTGTGCCTTCTCGCCTCGGCCGAGGGGTTGGCCCGCTTCGGCGCCGCCCACCCCGACGTCTCGGTGGCCTGTTGCGCCGTCGACCCCGGTCTCGACGAACGCGGCTACATCGTGCCCGGGCTGGGCGACGCCGGCGACCGGCTCTTCGGCCCACCGGTCTGACCAGGGTCGTCCGAGCGCCCTCGGTCAGGCACGGGCCGTCCGGGTCAGCGCGGCGCCGGCGGCACCCCGATGTCCTCGTCCCAGAGGTCGGGATGATCGGCGATGAAGCTCGTGAGCAGCTCGGTGCACTCGGCGTCGTCGAGCTGGACGACGTGCAGCCCGAGCTCGGCCAGCCAGTCGTCGCCGCACCGGAAGTTGGACGACTCGCCGATGACGACCGTCCCGATACGGAACTGTCGCACGAGCCCGCTGCAGTACCAGCAGGGCGAGAGCGTCGTGACCATCACACAGTCCGGGTAGTCGCGGCGCCGGCCGGCGGCCCGGAAGGCCGACGTCTCGCCGTGCATGGACGGGTCGTCGTCCTGCACCCGACGGTTGTGGCCTCGGCCGAGCAGCTGGCCGTCGCGGTGGTAGAGCGCGGCGCCGATGGGGATGCCGCCCTCGGCCAGGCTGAGGCGGGCCTCCTCCAGGGCGACGGGGAGGAGCCGGCGGGCCTCCTCGAGGCTGAGCGGCGGGCGGCCATTTGCAGTCACGCGCGCCAGCCGGCCAGAGTCGCGGTCATGGTGACCACGGATGGTACCTACCGGGTGCAGGTCGGGTCCCAGGAGCTCGAGATCCCGCTCGTGCGGATCGCCGACGACCTCACCATCGCCCTCCTCATCTCGGTCGACCACGGCGTCGCCTTCTCCGCCCGCGCCGGCCAGGACCTGGCGGCGCTCCTCGCCCCTTACGACGCCGAGATCGTCGTCTCCGTGGCCACCATGGGCATCCCTCTTGCCATCGAGGTCAGCCGGGCCCTCGGCCTCGACGACTACGTGATCCTGCACAAGACGCCGAAGATCCACCTGAGCGACGCCATCGCCGAACCCGTGCGGTCGATCACGACGGCCCGCGATCAACGGCTGCTCTTCGACCGGGCCCGCATGAAGGCCGTCCGCGGTCGCCGGGTGGCCGTGGTCGACGACGTCATCTCGACCGGGGGCTCGACCCAGGCCGCGCTGAACGTGCTGCGCCGGGTGGGCGCCGAGCCGGTCGTCGTCGGCACGCTCGTCACCGAGGGCGCGGTGTGGCGCGACACGCTCGGCGAGGACGCGGCGAAGGTCCAGGCTCTCGGGGCCATCCCGCTCTTCCGCCCCGGCCCCGACGGCTCCCTCGTCGAGGACTGGGAGGGCGGCGGCGGGACCAGCCCGGCCGAGGCGTCGGCCTCGGCCGGGTCCTGACCCGCGGCCTTACAGGAGCCCCTGGGCGGCGAGCAGCTCCTGCTGGCGGTCCGCTTGCCTGCGCACGCCGCCCCGGGCGAGCACGAGGTAGAGCAGCCCGGCCACCGCGATGCCCATGAAGATGCTGAAGTCGGCGCCGCTCGTGTGCACCGTGACGGGGTTGGCCCACGACGGGAGGAACGAGGCCGAGAGGGCCGACGTCGCGGCGATCATGCCGACCAACTGGGCGATGATCGCCGGCCACCAGATACCGCCGTGGCGGTAATAGAGGCCGTCTCGCCCGGTCTTCTGCAGCTCGCTCGGCACGTAACGCCAGCGCCGGAGGGCCCAGTCCACGAGGTAGATCGACATCCACGGGGCGATCCAAATGATCACGAGGGCCACGAAGTCGGTGAGGAAGTGGGTGAAGCTGGCGTTGAAGACGGCCCAGTAGGTGATGCCGAGGCAGATCACCGTGTCGACGATGACCGCCTGGTAGCGCTTCACGCGGATCCCCATGGCCTGGAGCGTCACCCCGGAGGAGTACATGTCGAGGCTGTTGATCCCGAACAGCTGGACGATGGCGAAGATGAGGAACACCACGACGAACCACGACGGGATGGCGCTCTGGTGGAGGAACGGGTAGAAGGCGCCGGCCTGCGTCGCCCCGACGCCCAGGATGAACGTGCCCACGACCGCGCCGAGCGTCATCACGAGGACCTCGGGGACGAACGTGCCGAGGAACACCCAGCCGACGATGGCCTTCTTCGACGAGTCACGCGGGCAGTAGCGGGAGTAGTCGTTGCCGCACTCCGTCCAGCCCAGACCCGAGAGGGCGATCGTGAAGGCCAGGCCGGCCATGAACGTCGGCCAGCCGGCGGTGCTCTTGATGGCCAGGTGGGCGTGGCCCGCGCTGAAGCCGAGGAAGATAGCGAAGATCACGACGAACGGGATGATGAGGACCCGCAGGACCTTCACGATCGAGGCGTGGCCGAAGAAGGGCAGGATGAACTGGATGCCCACGGCCAGGAGGACGAAGAGCACCTTGGCCGGGTCGCCGACCCCGAAGCCCGCCTTCACGGTGAGGACGAGGGCCGCGCCGACGATGAGGATCAGGCCCTCCACCTCGAAGCCGATCTGGGTGAGCCAGTTGAAGAGGGCGATGAGCCGGTTGCCGTTCGGCCCGTAGGCCGCCCGGTTGGAGCCGAACACGGTGGTGCCGGTGTCGGGGCCCTGCAGGCTGCAGAGCCCGAGGAAGAAGTACGACAGGTTGCCGAGGATGATGATGCTGAGCGCCTGGGCGAAGTTGAACCCGAAGGTCATGAGGATGGCGCCGTAGATGAAGTACTCCACCTGCACGCTGGCCCCGGCCCACATCCCGCCGAGGTCGCGCGGCCGGGCCCAGCGCTCCGACTCGGGGATGAAGTCGACACCGTGGGTCTCGACGTGGAAGACCTGGTCCGTCGGGGGCAGCTCGTGGACCGACGTCGGCGTGGGTTCGTGGTCGGTGATGACCGCCATGCGTGCTCCCTCTGCTCGGGCGGCCGGGCGGGCCGGGCCGCGCGGAATGGCTCCTACTGCCCTGCTCTTCCCCGACGGCCCGGGCTCAGACCCGGGCGTCGGGCCGGCGGACGGGGAGCAGCCGCTCGAGACGGGACGCGGTCGGAGCGGGGCACGCGCCACCCCGCCGCCCCCCGGCGCGCCGTCCTTCGCACCTTGCCCCCCATTTCGCTCGGTCGGTGCGATCCCTGGACTCGCGCCACGGCTGTTGCCGCTGAGAGACTTCCCGCGAGCGGCGGCGCCGTCAAGCGAGACGGGGTCGGCCGCCGTCGGCCGCGGGCTCAGGCCCGGACGGAGACGAAGCTCTCGAGCTCGGCCAGGAGCGCAGCCCGGCGGTCCCCGTCGGCGAACGAGGAGGCGATCGAGGTCCGGGCGGCGTTGACGAGGGTCTCGCGCTCCCAGCGGAAGGTGGCGGCGCAGCGGACGTACTCGCCGGCGAGATCGATGCCGTAGAGGCGGGGGTCGTCGGTGTTGATGGAGAACGGGATCCCGGCTCGCCGGAGCGACTCCACCGGGTGGCGGGTCAGGTCGGGGACGACGCCGAGGGCCACGTTGGAGGTGGGGCACACGTCGAGGGCCAGCTGCCGGTCGACCAGCTCCATCACGACCGCGGTGTCCTCGAGGCAGCGGATCCCGTGGTCGATCCGCTCGACGTCGAGGAGGGCCATGGCCTCCCACACCGACCGGGCCCCGCCGGACTCCCCGGCGTGGGCGCAGCGGCGCAGGCCGCCTTCCCGGGCCCGGGCGAACGCCTCGATGAAGCGCTCGTTGTGCGAGCCCTGCGACTCGTCGCCGTCGAGCGAGAGGCCCGAGACCCGGGGATGGCGGACCTCGAGCATCCAGTCGAGGAGCTCCTGGGCCTCGAAGCGGCTCTGGGTCCGGCGCAGGCTGAGGCAGATGGTGGCGGTGGCGAACCCGTCCTGCTCGGCCGAGCGGAACCCGGCGTGCAGGGCGTCGATCATCGGGGCCAGTCGGCCGTGCCACCGCGGCCAGTGGGTGGGGTTCAAGATGACGTCGATGTGCCGGGTGCCCGAGGCCCAGGCGAAGCGTGAGGCGTCGAAGGCGATCATGGCCAGGTCGTCGGGCCGGTCGATCATGGCGCACGACCAGTCGAGATAGGCGAGGAGGTGGGCCAGGCTGGCCGAGGCGTGCCTCGCGTAGCCGAGGGCCGCCTCGGGGTCCACGCCGTGCCGTCGCGCCGCGGCCACGACGAGCTCGGGCTGGATGCAGCCTTCGAGATGGAGGTGGACCTCGGCCTTGGGCAGGCCGGCCACCCAGGTCCGGTCGACGAGGGAGGTCGTCGTGGTGGCCGGTGACGAGGAGCCGTCGACCTCGGAGGTCAGGGACCCCGGGCGACGGAAATCGACGACGGGCGCGGGTGGACCCCCGTCCCTGTCAGCTGGGCTCCCGACCGCCGGGCGCGGCTGCGCCGGAGGCGGCCCGGCCAGGCTCCCGTTCTCCGCCACGCCCATCATCTTGACCTATACCCGCCCCGTCTGTCCCCCCGACCGCCGGCGCCCCGTCGACGTCGACCTCCACCCCCAGGTGCGGCACGATCCGGTCGAGGGAGCGGGGGAACCACCAGTTCGACGGGCCGAGGAGCTCCATCACCGAGGGCACGAGCACCATACGGACCAGCGTGGCGTCGATGAGGATCGAGACCGCGAGACCGAAGCCGAAGACCTTCAGCACCCGGAGCGGGTCGCCGATCACGAACGAGCCGAAGACGCAGATCATGATGGCTGCGGCGGCCGTGATGACCCGGGCGGTGCCGGCGAGTCCGTCGGCCACGGCGAGGGAGTTGTCGCCCGTCCGCCGCCACTCCTCCCGGATCCGCGAGAGCAGGAACACCTCGTAGTCCATCGAGAGCCCGAAGAGGATCGTGAACATCATGAGGGGGATCCACGGGTCGATGGGGCCCGTGCTGCCGATGGCGAACACCGAGCCGGCCCAGCCCCACTGGAAGATGGCCACGATGACCCCGTAGGCCGCCGCCACCGAGAGCAGGTTCATCACCGCCGCCTTGAGCGGGATCACCAGGGATCGGAAGACCGCCATGAGGAGCAGGAAGGCGAGCAGGATGACGACGCCGATGACGAGGAAGAGCCGCGAGGACAGGTAGGCGGCGGCGTCGATGCCCGCCGCCGTCTCGCCGCCGACGAGGACCCGCACCCCGGTGCCCTCGGTGACCCGGGGGACGACGTCGGACCGCAGGTGCTGGACGAGCGTCTCGGTCGGCGCGGCCTGCGGTGCGGTCGTCGGGTAGGCCAGGACCACCGCCGTGTCGCCCGTCGCGTTGTAACGGGGTGGCGTGGCGAAGGCCACGCCCGGAGTGTGCCCGAGCCGGGTCGCCAGCTCCTGGACCGCCTGCTGGCCGCCCGACCGGGGCAGCTCGGCCGCCAGGACGAGCGGGCCGTTGAAGCCCGGACCGAAACCCTCGGCCAGGAGGTCGAAGGCCTGGCGCGTCGTGAGGTTCGGCGGGTCGTTGCCGGCGTCGGTGAAGGCGAGGCGCATCGAGAAGAGCGGGATGGCGAGCAGGAGGAGCACGAGGAGCGCCGAGGTGCCGGTGACCACCGGGTGCCGCTGGACGGTCCGGCTCCAGCGGAACCAGAAGCTGCCGGGACGTCCGGGTGTGCCCGACTGGAGCAGGCCGGGGACGTGGAGCTTGTCGATGGCCCGCCCGGCGAAGCCGAGGAGGGCGGGGAGGAGGGTCATCGAGGCGGCCATCACGAGCACGACCGCGGCGATGGCGCCGAAGGCCATCCCCCGCATGAACGGCAGGTTGAGGATGAAGAGCCCGAGGAGCGAGAGGATCACGGTCGTCCCGGCGAAGAGGACGGCCCGTCCGGCGGTGGCGAGCGAGACGGTGGCGGCCTCCCTCGGCTCGCGGCCTTCGGCCAGGCCCTGGCGGTAGCGGGTGACGACGAACAGCGCGTAGTCGATGCCGACGCCGAGGCCGATCATCACCATCAGCTCGGGCCCGAACGTCGGGACGTTCAGCACCCGGCTGATGAGGTACTCGACGCCGAAGCCGATGGCGATGCCGAAGAGGGCGGTGATGATCGGCAGCCCCATGGCCACGACCGAGCCGAAGGCCAGCAGCATGATGAGCATCGCCGCGGTGATGCCGATGCCCTCGCTCGAGCCCGGGACCGCGTGGACCACGAGGCCGATGGGTGAGCCGCCGAGGGCCACCTGGTAGCCCGGGCGGTCGAACGACTTGGCCCGGTTGATGACGTCGTTCACCGCGCTCGTCGACAGGTTGCCGGTCTGTTCGTCGAACTGGACCTGGGCGAAGGCGATGTGGCCGTCCGGGGAGACCTGGTGGGCCCCCGCCGGGCTGAACGGGCTGACCACCCCGCTCACGTGGGGGAGGGGCCGGAGCGCCGCCACCAGCGACGCCGTCGTCGCCCGGTTGGCCGGCGAGGTGACCGGGCCGGTGGTGTGGATCACGACCTGGGCCGGGCTGCCCGCCTCCGCCGGGAAGTTCTTGGCCAGCAGGTCCTGGACCTGCTGGGAGGGGGAGTTCCCGCCGGAGAAGTTGTCCTGGAAGCGGCTGCCCACCATCTGGGCCACCACCGTGATGCCGACCAGGACGAGGACCCAGAGGAGGAGGACGAGGCGCCGTCGGTCGTAGCAGGCGCCGGCCAGACGACCGAGGCCGCTCGCCTCCGCCGGGCGGACGCGCCGTGACGGCGGCGCGGCAAGGTCGGAGGGCTCCGTGGTGGTGGTCATGGCGGCGGGCTTCGAGGGCTGTGCTTCAAGCTACCGGCCCTCACGGGTCGCTCCCGACGCACGCCCGCTCGGCCCGAGCGGCCGCCCCCGTTGGGCCCTACGATCCAGCCGATGCCCACCGACACCATGCCCGTATCGGTCTATGTCGGTGAGGGCCGCGTCACGGTCGAGGAACGGCCGGTGCCGGTCCCCGGCCCGGGCCAGGTCCTCATCGAGGTCGCCCGCTGCGGCATCTGCGGCACCGACCTCCACCTCGTCCTCGAGCAGATCGCCCGGCCGGGCTCGATCCTCGGTCACGAGTGGGCGGGCAGCGTGGCCGCCCTGGGGCCCAACGTCACCGGCTGGGAGTTGGGCGACCGGATCGTGGCCAACCCCACGTCGGGCTGCGGGCGTTGCCGGGCCTGCCTGCGGGGCCGGCCGTCGGTGTGCCTCGAGCGCGAGCCCCCCGACTACCTGTCGTGGCGCGGCGCGTTCTCCCGCTACGTCACGGCCAACGCCTCGTCGCTGCTCCGGATCCCCGAGCCCCTCGGCACCCGGGAAGCCGCGCTCACCGAGCCCACCGCCATCGCCATCCACGCGGTGCACCTCTCCGGGGTCACCCCCGAGGACCGGGTGCTCGTCACCGGGGCGGGCCCGGTCGGCCAGCTGATCCTGGCGGTCCTCCGGTCCGAGGGGATCGACGACGTCACGGTGAGCGAGCCGTCGCCGGTCCGCCGGGCCCGGGCGGCGGCCATCGGCGCCAAGGAGGTCGTCGAGCCCGAGGCGCTACCCGAGGCTCCGATGGGCCTGCCGGTCGTGCGGCCGTTCACGGTGGCCTTCGAGTGCTCCGGCCAGCCGTCGGCGGCCGAGGCCGCGCTCGACCAACTGGACTACGCCGGCCTCCTCGTGTTCGTGGGCACCGGCACGCGCCTCCCGAAGGTGAACCACAACCGCATGATCGTCCTCGAGCTCACGGCCATCGGCGCCTACAACTACGACGCCGAGGGCTTCGGCCCGGCCCTCGAGCTCCTGGCCAGTGGGCGGCTGCCGCTCGACCTCCTCATCGAGCCCGACGACGTCCCGCTGGACGGCCTGCAAGAGACGCTCGAGCGCCTGGGCCGGGGCGAGATCCCCGGCAAGGTGCTCGTCCGACCGGAGGTGACCCCATGACCGAGACCTTCAGCCCACGCCTCAACCACGTGGCGTTCAGCATGGACCCGGCCCTGCTCGACGACGAGGGTCGGGCCACGATCCTCGACTTCTACGGGGAGGTGTTCGGCTGGACCGAGGGCGACAACACCGGCGAGAGCGGGAACCCCCTCATCCTCTACACCGGCACCTTCGGGCAGTTCGTCTACCTGCTGCCCGGCGACCCCTACCTCGTCACCCCCCGGCTGGACCACTTCGGCTTCCAGGTGGCCACGGTGGACGAGCTGGAGGACACGGTGGCCAAGGCCAAGCGCTACCAGGAGAAGGACGACCGGGTCTCGATCATCGACGTGAAGGCCCGGGTCTACCCGGGGCCCACCCACGACTTCACGCTGACGAGCGCCTACATCGGCTTCGTCCTCCCGCTCATGGTCGAGCTGCAGCACCTCGAGCGCAAGGAGCACGCCCCGACCTGACCCGGGGGCCGCCGGCCGGCGGGACCTCCCGTCGGCCACCCCCGGCCCGCCGGATAGCGTTAGGGCCGGTGCACCCACCTCGGACCTCCTCTGCCGACGCGTCCGCCGTGACCTCCGAGCCGCGGCGGGACGACGCCCCCGCACCGCTCGTCTACGCCCGCGGCCTCGTGAAGCGTTTCGGGGACTTCGTGGCGGTGGACCACGTCGACTTCGAGATCGAGCGGGGCGAGTCCTTCGGCTTCCTCGGGCCCAACGGCGCCGGCAAGACCTCGACGATGCGAATGATCTCGTGCATGTCGCCGGTGTCCGAGGGGACCCTCCGGGTCCTCGGCATGGACCCGGCCACCGACGGCACGAAGATCCGGTCGCGCATCGGCCTCGTGCCCCAGGAGGACACGCTCGACCTCGAGCTCACCGTGCTCGACAACCTCATGATCTACGGCCGCTACTTCGACCTGCCGAAGCAGGTCATCCGGGAACGGGCCATGCAGCTCCTCGAGTTCACCCAGCTCACCGACCGGGCCAAGGACAAGGTCGAGCCGCTGTCGGGCGGGATGAAGCGGCGCCTCACGATCGCCCGCTCCCTCGTGTCGAACCCCGAGCTCCTGATCCTCGACGAGCCGACGACGGGCCTCGACCCCCAGGCGCGCCACCTCCTCTGGGACCGCCTCTACGGCCTGAAGCAGCAGGGGGTGACGCAGGTCATCACCACCCACTACATGGAGGAGGCCGAGCAGCTGTGCGACCGGCTGGTCGTGATGGACCACGGCACGTTCGCCGCCCACGGCACGCCCCGGCAGCTGATCGACCGCTACTCGACCAAGGAGGTGGTCGAGCTCCGCTTCCTGTCAGGGGAGCACGAGCGGGTGGCCAAGGACCTCGACGGCCTGGCCGACCGCATCGAGATCCTGCCCGACCGGCTCCTCCTCTACACGGCCGACGGCGACGAGACCCTGGCCGAGGTGCACCGCAGGGGCCTCGTCCCGGAGAGCGCGCTCGTGCGCCGTTCGACCCTCGAGGACGTCTTCCTCCGGCTGACCGGTCGGACCCTCGTCGACTGACGCCGCGGCGGGGGGAGCCATGACCGAACTGTCACCGGAGACCCCCGGGATGGGGCACCTGCAGCAGGGCCGGATGCCGCTCTGGCTCCGGCCCGTGGGCTACTACGCCTACTCCTACAAGCGGACCTGGCGCGCCTCGATCACGACGAGCTTCCTCTACCCCGTCCTCTATCTGGCCGCCATGGGGGTGGGCCTCGGGTCGCTCATCAACCACCACGTCCACAACGTCGACCACGTCACGTACCTGGACTTCATCGCCCCCGGCCTCCTCGCGGCCACCGCCATGCAGATCGCCTCCAACGAGTCGATGTACCCCGTGATGGCGGCGATCAAGTGGTTGAAGACCTACTTCGCCATGCTGGCCAGCCCGCTGCGGGTGGACGACCTCCTGCTCGGGCACCTCACCTGGGTGGTCATCCGGCTCACGATGGTCTCGTCGATCTACCTCCTGATCATGGCCCTCTTCGGCGTGGTCCTCTCGCCCTTCGCGGTCCTCGCCCTGCCGGCGGCCATCCTCACCGGGCTGGCCTTCGCCGCGCCGATCTCGGCCTTCGCCGCCTCCCAGGAGAACGACACCGGCTTCGCCACCCTCCAGCGGCTCATCCTCGTGCCCATGTTCCTCTTCTCCGGCGTCTTCTTCCCGGTGTCCCAGCTGCCGGAGTGGATGCGGGTGGTGGCCTACTGCCTCCCGCTGTACCACGGCGTGGACCTGTGCCGGACGCTCGTCCTCGGCCAGCTCCGCTGGGGCGGCGACGTGTTCGACGTCGTGTACCTCGTGGTCCTCGTGGTCGTCGGCTATCTCCTCGGCCGGATGACCTACCACCGGCGGCTGATCGTATGACCACGCCCTTCTCGGTCCACGACCACGAGCCCCACGAGAGCGGTGTGGAGCGCCAGCCCTCGGTCGGCCTGCCGTTCCGCCTCACGCCCACCGCCCTCATCGGCAGCCGGCGGGCCCGCCGGGTGGTCGAGCGCAACATCCAGGTCTACCGGCGGGGTTGGATCTTCCTCGTCTCGGGCTTCTTCGAGCCCTTCTTCTACCTGCTCTCGATCGGCGTCGGGCTGTCGAAGCTGGTCGGGCCGATCTCGGTCAACGGCCAGCTCATCCCGTACGCCGCCTTCGTCGCCCCGGGCCTCCTGGCCTCGGCCGCCATGAACGGGGCGGTCTTCGACGCCACCTTCAACATCTACTTCAAGCTGAAGATCGCCAAGACCTACGACGCCATCCTCTCGACGCCGCTCGGCGTGGGGGACATCGCACTCGGCGAGCTCTCCTGGGCCCTCATCCGCGGCGCCCTCTATTCGGGTGCCTTCCTCTGCATCATGGCCGGCCTCGGCTACGTGGTCTCACCCTGGGCGGTGCTCTGCTTCCCCGGCGCCATCCTCGTGTCCTTCGCCTTCGCCGGGGCGGGCATGGCCGGGACCTCCTACATGCGGACGTGGCAGGACTTCGACATGGTCTCGCTCGTCGTGCTCCCCCTCTTCCTCTTTTCGGCCACCTTCTACCCGCTCAGCGTCTACCCCCACTGGCTGGCGGTGATCGTCAGCATCACCCCGCTCTACCAGGGCGTGGCGCTCCTCCGGGGCTTCGACCTGGGCCAGTTCTCCTGGGCGCTCCTGGGCCACGCCTTCTATCTCTTCGTGATGGGCAGCTTCGGCCTGATGGTGACCGCCCGTCGACTGGCGAAGTTGTTGCTGCCGTAGGGATTGCTCGCTCTCTCATGGAGCGAGCAGGCCAGCGGGGATCGCAGCGATGCCGCCAGCTCTGAACTGGACCGTTCGCCAGCTCTGAACTGGACCGTTCGCCGAACTCCACCCCTCGTGGGTGGTCAGGGGCACCAGACCCGGAGCACGGGTCGTCGCTCAGGTGTACCTGTAGTGGTCGACGAAGGTGGCGATGGTGGCGATCACGTTGGGATCGACGTGCCCGGCCACCTGGTATTCGGCCGGGGTGGGCCGTCCCGTGCCCGACAGGAACAGGTGGTCGTCGGCCGGGAACACTCGGATGCTCACGTTGTGCTTGCCGGCGAGGCCCTTCTCCCAGAGTCGGAGGTCGTCGGCCACGGTCACCTGGTAGTCACGCCCGCCCTGCAGCACGAGGATCGGCTGGTGGAGCGCTCGGGCCGTCGCCACCGGCTGGTAGTGACAGAGGTCGAGCCAGTAGGCCGGCCCAGTCCCGCCGAAGAGCGTGGAGGTCGGGCTGTCCTTGGCCAGGTTGGAGCAGCCGATCTGCTGGGCGATGGTCTTGACCTGCCGGAGGGATGCCTTGGCCTGCTGGCCGAGCTGTCCGGGGAGCGTCGACAGGTAGGTCTCCTGGCGCACGAGGTCCGGACCGAAGGGCTCTGACGCCGCGGCGAGGAGGATGACGCCCGCCACGTAGGGCGCCTCGGCGGCCACCTTGGGCGCGAAGGTGCCGCCCTGGCTGTGGCCCAGCACGAAGAGATGGTCGGGGTCGATCTCGGCTTGGTGCCGGAGGAGGGTCAGGCCGGCCAGGGCGTCGGGCACGTACTCGTCCGTGGCGGTGAAGGTGGCCGGGTTGATGCTCTCCGGGTACTGGTAGGTCCGCTTGTTGTACCGGAGGCTCGCCACACCCTTTGCTGCGAGCCCCTTGGCGATGTCCGAGAGCGGGTGGTTGGACCCGATGTCCTCGTTCTGGTCCTCAGGGCCGGAGCCGGCCAGCAGGAGCACGGCCGGGAAGGGACCCCTGCCGACAGGCAGGGTGAGCGTGCCGATGAGGGGAGGTGAGCCCACCTCGACGGCCACGTTGTGAACGGCGCCGCTCGTCGCCGCGCTCGCTACGGGGGCGGGGAGGAGCGCGGTGGCGACGAGGAGAGCGAAGACCGCGAGGAGACGATCGAACACCCGCCACCTCGCCAGGCGGCTCGTTGCCGCCATCGATCTCCCCCCTGACGGAACTCGACGGCCGCCCATGCCGGCCGAGATCATGCCCCAAGAGGACGGATCGTGACCGTCATCGAAGCCAGTCGCCTGTTCTCCCTCTCAGCCCTTCACCTCTGTGCTGCTCGACGATGGCACGAGAGCTGGCCGGTCTCGGGCAGCTTGCTCTGTTGCGGTTGCTCCGCTGAGGAGCCCCTCTCCGGCCAACCGCTGCCTTCACGGTCGGGTCGTCGATCTCGATCCATGAGCACGGGCGTCGCTGGGACAAACGATTCCTCACTCGCCCTCGCGTATTACCGATGCATTACCCGAGAGGTGTTTGCTCATCGATGGCAACGGAGGGACGAAGGCGACTGGGTGCGTGCATGCACTGCATCCGCGCCGCTGATTGGTACCTCCACACGATGCAGCTATCGCTTCACAGAGCGTCCATGTGACGGTGCAGCCCGGCCCATCGATAAGGGCGGAGGGTGCCAGATCAGGAGGGTCTGTAGGCGGGGAGGAGGAAGAGCAAAGTGCTTCGCAAGATCAAGTTGGTATCGGATCGGGTCAACGACCACCCACCGCGTCGGGACCGAGGTCACACGGGCCTCCATCGGCGGCTCATCAGCACCGGCTTCCTCGTCCTCGCGGCGGGTGTCGTCGGTTCTGCGACGGTGGCCAGTGCGGCCGGCGCCGATGTCGCTGCTGGCGCGGTCCGTACATCGCCGCACGGTGTCCGGACGCACGCTCCCAGCCGAGGACTTCTCGCTCGGGCAATCGCGGCCAGCCACACGGCCCAGCGGTCAGTGGTCGCAGGACCCGTCAGCCGCCAGCGCCCCGCCGATGGTGGAGGCGGGCTCACCTTGGCCAATTTCGCGGTGACCGATCAGAACACCGGTGAGACGACGAGCTACACGAACGAGCCGGTGTCGGTGAACACAGGGTGTGGCAACAGCGCCACGTTCTTCTGCCTGACCCTCGGTAGCGGCGCCTTCACCATGACCGTGCCCAACCCGCTCGAGGCGGGCCAGGTGTACTCGTTCCCAGGGGGCGGGGCCATGACGGTGTCGGCCGGGGGGCAGAGTTGCGGGGAGTTCCAGGGCATCTCTGGGGGCTACGAGGGCGGCGTCGAGGTCGACCAGTTCGTCCTGAACCAGGCCGATCCAGAGCCGATCGGCACGGTCGCCACCCAGGTCACCTGCGCCAACGCTGACGTGAGCATCTACGGGACCATCGCCTACAACGCCCAGAACACCACCCCCAACGAGCGCTACTACCTCTACGACAACTTCGGGGACACGTTCGGGTTCGGCAACGACTCGTACCTGACCTACCTCGGCAACCCGGGGTTCCAGAACCTCAATCAGCCCATCGTCGCCATGGCGACCACGCCGGACGGTGGGGGTTACTGGATGACGGCCGCCGACGGGGGGGTCTTCGCCTACGGCGACGCTCCGTACTTCGGCTCGACCGGGAACATCCACCTCAACAAGCCGATCGTCGGCATGGCGGCCACCTCCGACGGCGGCGGCTACTGGTTCGTGGCCTCCGACGGTGGCATCTTCGCTTACGGCGACGCCCAGTACTTCGGCTCGATGGGCGGCAAGCCCCTCAACAAGCCGATCGTCGGCATGACCTCCACCCCTGACGACGGGGGCTACTGGCTGGTGGCCTCGGACGGTGGCATCTTCGCCTTCGGTGATGCAGGGTACTTCGGCTCGGAGGGCGGCAAGCCGCTCAACAAGCCGATCGTCGGCATGACCTCGACGACGGACGGTGGCGGCTACTGGTTCGTCGCCTCCGACGGCGGCATCTTCGCCTACGGCGACGCCGGCTTTTTCGGATCGACCGGCAGCCTCCAACTCGCCCAACCGATCACCGGGATGATCTCGACCGACGACGACCTGGGCTACCTCCTGGTTGCCGACGACGGTGGGCTGTTCGCCTACGGCGACGCACCGTACTTCGGGAGCCTCGGAGGACAGGGGCTCACGGGGATCGTCGGCGTCGTGCCTTGATCCGGGACGGTCACCGTGGTCGGACGGATCACGGTTGATGACTCGTAGCTCGTCTGCGGCGGGAGTTCAGCTCTCGCCGCAGACGAGCGCGCCACGCAAGCCGTGACACTCACGGGCTATTCCGGGACCTCGCCTTACCGGTCTGTTACCGGCACTCCGTACGGTGACACCGTGAGCATCACGACCACCTCCCGCCGAGCTCCCTTCGGGCAGTTCGTCTCCCGGCCGCAATGCAGGACCGGGACGCAGTCCCTACGTGAGCGGGGCGAAGAGCGCGGGCGGTCCGAAGGGTGCAACGGGATTCGACGCGGCTGTCGTGAGCGCCGGATCTCCTGGAGCGGAAGGAGAGGAGTGCGATGACTTCCATCGAGACAACGGCGGCCGCCGCCCCGCCACAGGGTCCGGCCGAGGGGTCGGCGCCGGTCGCCCTGACCTTCGGGCCCTCGCAGCGCCAGAAGAGGGTCACGGTCGTCTTTCGCTTGATCCTCGTGATCCCCCAGCTTGTCGCCCTGTATTTCTTGGCCCTCGCCGCCGTCGTACTCGTCGTCGTCGCCTGGTTCGCCGCGCTGGTCACGGGGCGTGTCCCGGGCGGGATCGCCGAGTTCCTGATCGGTTGGCTCGCTGGACGACGAGGGTGCAGGCCTACCTCTTCTGCCTGACCGACCGCTACCCGCCGTTCTCGCTTCACTCCTCTGCGGACTTCCCGGTCGACCTGCAGGCGACCATCGGCCGCCTCAACCGGCTCGCCGTCTTCTTTCGCCTCGTCCTTGCCATCCCGGCGTCGATCGCCGTCTCCCTCCTCTGGTGGGGCCTCGGCCTGTTCTCGGTGGTGGGCTGGCTCATCACTCTCGTGAGGGGCCGCCAACCCGACACCATTTACGAGGCCAATGCCGCGGGCCTTCGCTACGCCGCGAGGTTCTCCGGCTACCTCTTCATGCTGACCTCCTTCTACCCGTCCGAGGTCCTTGGCGACGGCGACGCCGCACCCACCGGCGAGGGCACGGCGTCGGTCCCGCCCGCCGAGCCCCAGGAAGAGGGAAGCCCCTGGGCGCTCCGTCTGACGAAGGGAGCCCGACGGCTGGTCGTGGTCTTCTTCGTGCTGGGCGCGGTCGGACAGCTGGGCTACGTCGTCGGCCTCTGGGCGATCGCCCGGTCGAGCCCGAACGCTCAAGTCGTCCAGGTGCAGAACGAGGCCGTGACGGCGTACAACACGCTCGGCACCCAGGCCAAAGCCCTCGACGCCTCCGCCACGGGCTGCGACGCCAAGTCGGGCACCTCGGCCAAGCTCCGGTGCCTGAAGGCGGTAGACGCCGGTCTCGCCGGCGACATCTCCTCCTACGCCCACAAACTGGCCGACATCGCCTACCCGCCCGGGGTCTCCACCCAGTCGCACGCGGCGCTCAAGGCGGCCCGTCAGGCGGCCGAGGTCATGGCTCGGCTCTCGCAGTCGGGCAACACCTTGAGCGGGTACATCTCGGCCCTCGAGACCAGCGGGTTCGAGGCAAAGCTGAGCAACCTGGACCGGACGTTCAACGCCCTCAACCAGGCCCTGATCCAGATGGCCTCCTAAAGGAGCCGGCGCTGAACCTCCTCGTTCCTCCGGCCCGACGACGGGGCTCGTCCGTCGGGGAGCGCGCTCGGGCCGGGTGAAAGACGAAGCCCCAGCCTGGGTAGTGGCTCAATTTCAAGCCTCCACGTACATTCGGCTTAACGTCGGAAGCCCAGAAGGGCAGTTTCACGCCTCCTCCTACCGAGGAACCGACGGCTTTCGCATTCCGAACCGTACTCTGGGGGTGCGACATCGCGAATTGAGCCACTACCCCAGCCTGCACCGACGCCATAAACTTGTCATTGAAGGGCAAGTAGGTGTCACCCGCTTCGGTCACGGTCGGGTACCACCACCGGGAACGACCCCGAGTGGCCCCGAACTCGCCGATTGGTCCCCTCGGTTGCCCGTTGGGACGTCCGACCACCCTGGCTGCTGAGGGACCCGTTGAGGGTGAGAGCGTGGCCCATGCATCGGCCTTCGTCGTCTCTTCCCGGTACCGAGCCGACAGGAGCCGACCCGCCGCTCGGTCTCCGGTGGCGGTTCAGGGACGGGCGCACGCGGTGGAGGATCGGCCAGCAGGGCGCGTGGCGAATGGCGCCAGGTGCCGGTGCGGGACGACACCTCGCGGCCAGCGGACACCGACGGAGGCGAGTGGTGACCGTGACGGCAACGAGGTCCCCGGAGACGACCGAGAAGTGCTCCGAGGTGACGACCACGATCCGCCGCCGCCTCACTGGCTCGGCGCAGGCCCGAGGAGCCTCGGCAATCGCTCGGGTCGGGAGGCGCAGCGACACGTCAGCCACGCCCGGTTGCCGCACCGCCCCTCATCCGTCCCGTCCTCGTCGAACGGGCGTCGAGCGTCATCTCGTCGGCCTCCTCGACGTCGGCCTTGAGGCGGACCCGGCCGGTCGAGGCGTCTTCGACGTCCACCACGTTGGCCAGGAGCTCGACGGTGGCCTGCCGCCCGCTCTGGGCGGCCAGCTGCATGGCCCGACCAAGCTTGTCGGCGGCGGTCTGCTCCTGGCCGGCCCGCCGGGCCGCCAGGCCTTCTTGGATGAGCTCGGCCAGCTCGGCCTGCTTGGTGTAGTGGGCCACCGTCGCGCTGATCGGGGCCGAGAGCAGGGCCTGGTCGGTCCACTGGGCCTTGACCAGGGCCTGGGCGACCTTCTGGTCGCCGACCATCACGCTGAGCCGGGAGGCCAGCATCTCGGCCCCGAGCGGGCCGGGTGGCACCTCGAGGCTCACGTGGTACTCCCGACTCTCGGTCGTCCACGCCCCTGTGGGGATCTCGATGGTGCGAATGTCGACCGGCCGCGCCCGGGCCGTCAGGTCCTCGATGGTCGGGGACACCTGTCTGATGAACCTCACGCGGGCACCGTTCGGCCACGACATCTGGAGGGAGGCCTCCACCCGCCGGGCCAGTGCTGCGTCAGTGATCGACCGGAAGTCCTCTTCCATGTCGGCCGGCTCGCGGATGATGTCCACCGTGCCAAGGAGAGCGGACGAGATCTTCCGCAGCTCGCTCACCGCCCAGTCGCTGCCGATGCCCCGGCAGTCGCACTGGAAGCCCCCTGAGCAAGCCGCCACGGCGCGATCGAGCTCCTGCTCCGTCTCGTCCTCGTCCTTGCCGTCGGTCAAGAGGAGGGCGTGGTGCAGGGCTCGAGGACGGAGCGCGCTCAGCCGGGTGGCGAGCTCCAGCCAGCGTCCGATGGCCGTGCCGCCCACTGGCTGCAGTGAACCGACGGCCGCCGCCGCCTCCCTGCGGGTCGTGGCGGACGCCTGCACGAGGCCGCCCGAGAGGGGATAGACGATCTCGGCGGACTCGGCGCCCCGGACGACCACGAACCAGACGCCGTCAGGCAGGATCGCCAACGCGGCCCGGGTCGCCCGGCGGAGCGCCCGGATCTTGCCCCAGGGGTGACCCATCGAGGCCGAGCAGTCGAGCAGGAAGATCTCGACGGCTTCTCGTGGTCGGCCGTCGAACGTCCCGATGTCGGCCGTGACCGAGACGATGGCCTCGACCTGGGATCCGCCAGGCGCGAGGTACCGGTTCTGATGGCTCTCCGCGGTGAACACCGCGGTGGGAGGCCGGTCGTCCTCCGGGGGTGTCCCGTCCGACACGAGGGGCAACTCGAGTTCCCCTGTGGCCGCCCGCGGGGTGAGCCGGGCCTGATGGCGGGCCGTGCCGAAGGCGACCAGCGACCCCTGGACCATCCGTCCGACCGATGAGCGGAGCGCCATCGCCATGCGGGAGGGCCACCGGGCCACCCGGCCGATGGCGGCCGCCGCACGATGCGCCGCCGGGGCGAGGTGGCCGATGATGCGCCGCACGACCGAGGCGGTCGGGCGCAGGATCGCCGTCCCGGCCCGACCGAGGGCCGTGAGTCCAGCCTTGAGCGGGCGCCCCACGCCACGTTGGGCCGCGCCAGCCATGTGCCCGAGAAGGCCGCCGAGACGCTTGGCCCCGAGGCCGACACCCCGGGCGAGGGCCGTGGCCGTGGCCGTGGCCAGCGCGACGACCGGTGTGCCCGCCTTGACCAGGCCTCGAGCCCCCATCTTCAGCAGGCCCACCAGCGCTCCGGCCCCCGCCCTCGCCATCGTGGCTGCGGCTCGCCCGATGGGTGTCACCAAGCGCCAGAGCGATGCGGCGGCGAGCCGCAGCCCGCGGGCGAGAGCGCGAGCCAGCGTTGCCAGCACCTGCCCGGCGAGCTTGCCTGCGCCGACGACGACGCGCGCGACGGCGGTCGCCAGGGCGGCTGCCCACTTGGCCACGAGGGCCAGGGGGACCAGCACTCCTCCGACGACCCATGCCACGACATGAGCAACGACGCGGCCGAAGGCCACCATCGCCCGCCCGAGGGCAGCCAGCGTCGCGCCGACACGTGAGGCAACGGCGGCGGCGACCGTCCGGATGGCGCGCCCCGCTCGCACGAGGGCCGCCCGGGTCGCCGCCCCCGCCCGGGCGATGCCCGCGGCGATGATCCGGAGCAGCCAGGTGACGGCGCGCCCGACGGCCCGGACGACCGGCCCGAACAGCCAACCGACGGCCAAGCCGGCGGCGACGACGAGGCGGAGGGCGAACCGGGCCACCTTGGCGATCGCCCGCCCGACGGCCCGACCGCCGGTGACCACGAACCCCGCGAGGACCGTGCACACCTTGGCGATGGCGCCAACGAGGGCCGCCAGTCGCGACCCGCACCATCGTGCCGCCGCCCCGAGTGGCCGCAGGACGGCCCGTAGGGCGTGCCCGCCGCCGGCGAGGAGCCGCCCGACCTGACGGGCGACCCGGCCGACCTGCCGGGCGACCCACGTGACACCGCCACGGGCCGCTCCCGCCCGGCGCAGCGCGAGCTTGCTGACCTCCCAGACGGCGACGAAGGGCACGAGGACGACGGTGAGCGCCCGGGTAGCGGTCCCAGCCGAGGAGTCCACGCCGGTGCGAAGGGCCGGCTCGGGCTGGGCTGCGGCGTCGGGGGCGGCCATCGGCCCCGACACCACAGCCCGCTCTTCTTCTTCCTTGCCCGGGGCCTCCCTGCTACGGGACTCCTCGGCCGTTGTCACCAGTCTGCCCCTCCCTGGTAAGCGCTCGGTAAGGCCTTCAGCCGGCCGGCCGCGGCGTCACCCTTCGCCCCGCTCGTCGGGTGTCCAGCGGAGGTCCGCCTTGTCGAGCACGATGGCCCGCTCCAGGGCCACGATCTCTGGAGACGGCTCCAGGCCGTGCTCCTCACCGAGGACCTTCCGGAAGCGCTGGAAGGCTTGCATGGCCTCGGGTTGGCGCCGGCAACGGTAGAGGGCCAGCATGAGCTGGGCCCACCGCCGCTCACGCAGCGGCTCCTCGTCGACGGCCGCCGTGAGGTCGGGGACGACGCCCTCGTGGTCGCCCAGTTGCAGGCGGCCTTCGAACAGGTCCTCCTCGGCACCGGCCCGGCGCTCGAGCAGCCCGGCCACCTCCCCCGCCCCGTCGGGACTGTCGACGAGGTCGGGCAGCGGGTCGCCCCGCCACAGCTCGAGGGCCAGGCGGAGCTCGGCCACGGCGGCCCCCGGGTGGCCCGAGAGCAGGAGGTCGTGGCCCCGCCCGGCCCGCCGCTCGAAGCGGAACGTGTCGACCATGTCCTTCGGTCCGACCAGCCGGTAGCTCTGCGGCGTGGTCTCGATACTCTCGGGACCGAGCAGCCGCCGGAGGGCCACGATGTGGTTCTGCAGGGCATTGTGGGCCGTCGCCGGCTCGCGATCACCCCACAGCATCCATTCGAGTTGGCCGGTCGACACGGCCCGGCCGATCCGCAAGGCCAGCACGGCGAGCACCGCCCGGACCTTGGGGGAGCCGACCGTCACCTCGTTGCCGGCGACGGTGACCCTGAGCGGCCCGAGCAGGCAGATCTCGAGCTGGTGCGGTCGGCCGACGCCCCGGGTGTCCTTCGAGGGAACCGAGACCTCTCGCGACGGCGACACCGAGACGTCGACCTGCTCCACGGTCAGCGTGGTCCACGCTCCCACGTGGATCCGGTCGCCCGCCTGCAGGGGGAAGCGCACGTTGGGCGGGATTGGCTCGCGCTCGGTGTTCAGATACGTACCGTTGGCCGAGCCCTGGTCGACCAGGGCCCAGGTTCCGTCGGGTTGACGCATGAGCAGCGCATGGTGGCGCGACACGCCGACGTCTTCGAGCGTCCCCGACAGGTCGATCTCGGGCTTCCCGTCCCGAGACCGGCGACCGATGCGGACGTAGTCGCCGACCAGGGTGATGCGACGGCTGTACACCGTCTCGGGGAACTCCATGCCCTCAGGGTCGATCATCTCGTAGTGCTCGCGGTCAGGTCGGACGACGACCTCCCAGACCTCCTCCTCCCACACGGCCACGCTGTCGGACGTCCCGACGGCGTGGCCGCACTTTGCGCACTTCGGTCCGGTCTCGGTCGTCGACCCGCAGTTGGGACAGGTCCCGACCGATCCTGACGGGGCGCCCGCCGCCGGCCGCGCCCCGCCCGGCGTCTTCGCTCCCCTCTGGCCCTTGACCCCCCGACCGGCGCTCAAGCGATCGGGTTCGCCGATCGTCTTCCCGCAGATGCTGCAGTAGTCCGCCGTCTCCGAGGCGTGACCATCCGGGCAGGTCGGCGTCACGGGTCCCGGTCCTGGTCCGGCGGAGCCGTGTTCGACGAGGGTGACCGCTCCTTCCTCGGGGCGACCTCTTCCCGGCCGGTCCGTGCGGTTCGGGTCGACCTGGTCTCGGCCTCCAAGACGTCCTTCGGGTCCACGTGGGCCTTCGGCCTCACGAGGCCCGTGACCGGGTCGACGTACGCGAGCTTCTCCAACCGGTCGACCACGTCCTCGTCGCCCCGCTCTCGGGCCATCGTCATGGCTTTGCCGATGCGGTCGGTGAAGACCTCGTCGTCCCTGACCCTCCAGGCGTCGATGGCCTCCTGGATGGCCTCGGCCATCTCGCTTGCGCCCAAGACCTCGGCCACCCTTTCGTTGATGTGCGTCGACAGAGGCACGTCGTCCGTCCAGGCGGACCGGACCGCGACCTGACATACCCGCTCGCCGTCGACCAGCAGGCTCACCTGGGCCGCCCGCATGGGGACGTCGTCGACCGCCCCGGGAGGCACCCGTACGCAGAGGTGGTAGTCGCGTGACTCGTCGCCCCATGCACCGGTGGGGTAGTCCCCGACCAACGGGTCGACCTCGATCCGGGCAGCGAGCAGGTCGATGTCCGGTTCCAGCTGCTTCAGCACCTCGACCCGGCCGCCCTGAGGCGTGCGGACTTGGAGCGTGACCGCGCCGATCTGCTTCTTGAGGGCTTCGTGCATCATCGACGCGAAATCGGCGCTCAGACCGGCCGGGTCGGGGACGATGTCGTAGGTCCCGAGGAGGGCGGTGGCGACCTTGCGGAGCTCGGCCACGATCCAGTCGGCCCCGACCCCCCGGCAGTCGCATTGGAACACTCCGGCCGCCTTGGCCAGGGCCTTGTCGAGGTCCTGGGCTCTCTCCTCGCTCTCGTTCTTGCCGTCCGTGAGCAAGATGGCGTGGCGAGTGCCGGGCTCGTCGCGTACGAGGTGAGTGGTCAGCGAGATCCACGTGCTCATGGCCGTGCCCCCGCGGGCCTCGATCCGCCGCAGCGCCTCCTTGGCCAGGTGGCGGGCTGGGGCCGTCGCCACGGCGAGCGAGGGCGAGGGTGGGTAGGCCACGACGGCCTGGTGGTTCCCGGTGACGACAGCGAAGCGGACCCCGTCGGGCAGGCTGTCGATGGCCGCCGCCGTGGCCGCCTTGGCCTCCTGCAGCTTGGCCCCGTCCATCGATCCGGAGGTGTCGAGCATGATGACCTCGACCCGGTCCTCGGGACCTCTGTTGCCTCGGCTCGCCGGCCCGCCGACCGACGTCCCTTCGGCCGTGACCGTGATGACCGCGTGCATCCGCGTGGCGCCGGCCGGGAGGAACTCGTTTTGGTAGCACGCGATCTGGAACTCGGCCATCGTCACACCTCGACTGATGTGGTCGGCGCGGCCGGCCCAACCGGGACCACGGCGACCGTGATGTTGTCCTGGCCGCCGGCGTCGAGGGCGGCTTCGGTCAACCGCCGGGCGATATCCAACGGATGGTCGTCCCCGGCCCCGGCCGTCAGCTCGGCCAGCTCCTCGGGTGTCTCGAAGTAGTTCCACAGCCCGTCGGTGCAGACGAGGAGAAGACCAGGCTCGGTCACCTCGTGCTCGGTAATCCGAGGCTCGGTCGATTCGGCGTCGGCGCCGATCCACCGGGTGATCTGGTGGGCCTCCGGGTCGGCGTACGCCGCAGCCTCGGGGACGCCCCGGGCTATCTGGTCCTGTGCCTTCGTGTCGTCGACGGTGAGCAGTCGATGGTCGTCGCGGCCGAGCCAGTAGGCCCGGCTGTCCCCGACATTGCCCACCACCACGTAGCCCGGCACGGCAACGGCGGCGACGAGCGTGGTCGAGGGGGCCAGGTCGCTCGTGTCCCGCCCCTCGCCTTCCATCGCCGCCGCCGACCGCTGGGCCTCCGCGAAGGCGGTCCTCAGCGCGGCGTGGAGCTCAGGCCGGCTCGGCCACTTCATGTCGAGCAGGGCGGCGCCGAGCACGTTGAGGACCGCCCGGGCGGCCGCCTGGGCCGCCCGGTGCGAGCTGGCGGTCGAGGCCACCCCGTCGCACACCGCCACCGCGGCGCGGTCGCCCACGGCCATCGCCTCCACCGCGTCCTCGTTGCGCCGCCGGCGCCAACCCCGGTCGGACACGGTGGCCACGAAACCCTCGTCGACCTCGATCCGCTGCTGCGCCTCGGGGGGGAGCGCGGTCGCGCTGCTGTCTTCGGCCGCCTCGACCACCACCGGGTCGGGCACGAGTTGGCGGCCGCAGGCCTCGCAGTACCGCTCGTCCTCGAAGACCGGGGACTGGCAGGCCGGGCAGGCAGCCACCGCGACGTCGGGGTGGGCGCTCACGTGAGGGTCCGGGGTCGGTAGGCGTTGGCCAGGTCCACGAGGTCGAAGCGCTCCTCGTCGGTGCGGGCCAGCCGGGCCAGGGAGCGGTACGTGCCCTCGACGGACGACCGCAGGACGTCTTCGACGAGCGGGGTGCCGGCCAGCGTCATTTGGCTGTCGGCGGCCGCGGCCCCGCGGACGAGGAGGTTGAGCGCCTGGAGCTGGAGATCCCGGGTCAGGGCCAGGCGGACCGACGGCTCGGCCTGGAGCCGAGTCAGGAGCTCCGAAGCCGCGGCCAGATCGGCCAGGTCCGGGAGTCGGCCGTCGACGTCGGCGCACCACAGCGAGCACAGCGCGACCCCCGCCGCGGCGCGGGAGCTGGACCATTCGGGGATGCGCTGGAGGGCGGTCACGGCGCCGGCGCGGTCGCCGAGTGCGGTGAGCACCCGGGCCAGGCCGAAGCTGGCGCTGGCGAAGCCGGGGTCGGTGGCCGACACGATGTGGTAGTAGCGGGCGGCCAGGCGGAGGTCCTCCGGGCTGCCGAGGTAGGCCGGCCCGCCGTTGACCGAGGCCGACCAGGCCGGGTCGCCCACCGCCGAGAGCTCGCAGCAGACGGCCAGGGCCAGTCGGGGGGCCAGCTCGCCGGGCAGCTCGGCCACCACCGCGTCGAAGTAGGACCGGGCGTCGCCCGGGCGCCCGGCCGCGAGCTGGATGACCCCCCGCCACCAGGCAGCCCGCCACCCGCTGCTCCGGGCCTCCACGGTGTCGAGCTCGGCCTCGGCCTCGTCGAACGCCCCGGCGTCGATGAATGACCGGGCCAGCCGCAGGGCCACCTCGGGTGAGCGTGGGGTCGACGCCAGGACGGCTCGGATCTGCTCCGGGCCCGTGGCTACCACCGTGGCCAGGACGCCGGCCGCCGGGTCGAAGGGGTCGACCGCCGGGACCGGGAGGTTCTGCCACGCGCTGGCGTCGGCGCCGTTGCCGAGCTCGGCGCTGAAGAGCAGGCTGGGGGCGGGCTGGGGTGGCTCCCCATTGACCGCCTGCACTTGCCGAAGGACGCCCATCAGCTGCTCGGCCATCTCGTCAGCCGACTGGAAGCGAGCGCCCGGGTCCGTGGCGGTGGCCTTCAGCAGGAACTGGTGGAACGCCTCGTACCGGGCGAAGGCCGGCACCCCGCCGGCGGGAGGCAATGAGGTGGCGTAGCGCTTCTTGTCGTGGAAGCCGGGGATGTCGAGACAGAGGGCCGCCAGCGTGCGGGCCACCGTGTAGAGGTCGGAGGCGACCGAGGCCCCCGGACCGGCCACCTCGGGGGCCTGGTAGCCGATCGTCCCGTAGAGGGCGCTGTCCTCGTCGTCCATGGCCACGACCCCGCCCAGGTCGATGAGCGTGAGCAAGTCGTCGGTGTGGATGGCGTTGTCCGGCTTGAAGTCGCAGAAGAGCAGCCCGTGCCCGTGCAGATAGGCGAAGGCCGGCAGGATGGCCAGCATGTAGGCGATGGCCTCGGCGACCGGCAGCGACGTCCCGTGTTCGGCCCGGTGCTGGTTGCGGATCTCGCGCAGCGAATGGCCACCGACGTACTCCATGACGATGTAGCCGGCGCCCGCGTGCTGGACGAAGTCGTAGATCTGGACGATGTTCGGGTGCTTGACCTCGGTCAGGAATTGGCGCTCGGCCACCGCGGCGGCCATGCCGAACTCGTCCTCGGAGTCGAGCAGGCCCTTCAGCACCACCCACCGGAAGCCCCTCCGTTCGGCGAGGTTGAGGTTCTGGGCCAGATAGATCCACCCGAGACCCCCGTGGGCGATGCACCCGGCCACCTGGTACTGGTCCCTGATGAGGTCACCCGGATGGAGCTTGGGAGTGAACGAATAGGGCGCACCGCACTGGGGACAGAAGCCCTCCGTCCGTCCGGGCCGGTCGCCGCGCGGTCGGCCCACTTGATGGTCGCAGCGGGCGCAGTAGCGCCGGTGCTCGGGGACCTCGGGGTCGGCCAGCACCACCGAAAGGGGGTCGCGTCGGGGCACCGGCGCCACCTTGACCAGCCCGGCGCCCAGGCTCCCGCGGCCCTCCCGGAAGACCCCCGTCCCCTGGCTCGGCCCGGACGTGGCGCCCCGACCGGGGACGGCCCGGAGCGTGTTGGTGTCGGGCGAGGTCGAAGCGCTTCCCCGGCCAGGGGACGCCGAGGGGACTGACCCGACCGGTCCGCCGTCGGGCACCCCGGCGGCCGAGCTCGGGACGGCGGCCTGGGGGGCCAGGCCGCAGAAACTGCAGTAGCCGTCCTCGATGACGCCGGGCTCGGGGTGGCGCAGGCACGGTTGCCCTTCGGCACTGGGGGTCGGCTGGAGGACGGCGACCGCCGGGGCGGGCGTCGACGCGCCAGGCTCGACGGCCGGTGCCGGGGCGAGGGCCGGCGGCCGGCCGCACTGGTCGCAGTAGCCGTCCTCGTCGATCTGGCCGGTACCCGCGCAGTCCGGCCGCTGGCACCGGACCGTCACGTCGCTGCCCCCGTCCGAGGGCCGACCGTCCGCTGATACTCGACGACGAGGGCGTGGGCCCGGTCGAGATCGCAGGGGGCCGAGTAGAGGACGTCCCTCGCCTCGACGTAGAGCCGGTCCAACTGGCGGTCCTCACTGCGACCGAGCGCCTTGGCCTTGGCCCGGTAGGCCTCGAGCCGGCCCCGGAGCTCGTCGCGCGTCGCCGTGCCGGAGCCGCCAGCGCGCGCCAGCTGGCCGATCCGCTCGCCGAGGTCGGCCGACCGCTGGGCCAGCGCGGGGAGCTGCCGCCGGGCCTCGGCCGGACTCGTCTCGGCCAACCGGCGGACGTCGGCCACGCACCTCTCGAGGTCGGCCAGGCCGGCGGCCGCCTCGTCGAGCTCGGCCCGCTCTGCCTCGGGCGTGAGGACCTTGGCTGCCGTCTCGGTTCTGGCCGACCTGGCCGCGTCGAGAGCCCGACGGTCGTCGTCGAGCGTGGCGGTGACCGAGGCCAGCTCGGCGAGGAGCTCATGACGGGCCGCCCGGGAGTCCCGGATCGAAGCGGCCGCCCGGTCGACCATGGCCGAGATCGACGACAGGGCGTCGTCCGAGAGGGCCAGCGGGTCGCGGTGGGCCAGGTCCTCGGCGTCGACCACCGCCCGCCGGGCCGAGGCCAGCTCGTTGGGTCGCCGGACGGCCGAGCTGTCGGCGGCCGACTCCAAGTCGCCGATGGCCGCCTCGAGAGCGGCCAGGCGGGGCACGATGACCGTCCACACGGCGGCGACTTCGTTGACCAAGGCCATCACGGCGTCGTAGTCGGCCGACATGCCGGCGATCACCGCCTCGACGGTGAGGAGGTCGGTCGGCGCCTCCGCCTCGGTCAGGGCGCGCTGGGCCCCCGGACGGGCCACCGGGACCGACGGGCCGTCGAGCAGCTCGTGCAGGCGGCCGAGCGACGCCCGGGTCGGCGACGACTTGGTGCCTCGTGCGTCGGCCACCCGTTCGAGCACGTCGGCCAGCGCCAGCTGCCCCTGCCACAACGCCGATATCGCCTGCTGGGCCCGGGCCCACTGCTCGGCGGTCGTACCGGCGAGCGACGACGATGCCTCGAGCATTTGTCGCGTCACGTCGTCGTCCAGCTCGACCAGGTTCTGGGCGATCCGCTCGTGGGTCGCCCGTAGGTCGGCGATCCGGCGGTCGATGGTCTCGAGCTGGGACGACATCAGGGACCGGTCTTGTAGGTCGCGGCCGGCGGGGTCGCGGGCACCTTGGTGTACGGCAGCAGGTCACGGTTGTAGAGCTGCTCCCACGTCCCGTCGACCCGCTCGTTGGCGAGGACCCCGTTCACGAAGGCCGTGAACCCCTGGTGGGTCTGGCTGATGGCCATGCCGTAGGGCTCGGGGCTGAACTCGGGCCCCACGATCGTGGTGTTGGGGTCCTGGGCCTGGAGACCGAGGAGGATGGCGTTGTCGGTGGCGATGGCGTCGACCTGGCCCTGTTGCAGCATGAGCAGGCAGTCGGCGAAGTTGTTGTCGCTCCAGGCCACGATGTGGCCGGCCCCGGCCACGGCGACCAGGTTCCCGAAGGAGTCGGCGCCGCCGATCGCGCAGACCCGGCTGTGGCCGAGGTCGGCCGGACCGTTGATCTTCGAGTTGGAGGGCACGAGCAGCTGCTCCGCCGCGTCGTAGTAGACGGTCGAGAAGTCGACCGGGTAGGGGTCCTTGGTGCTCTTGGTCTGGCGGGAGCAGTTGATGGTCATCGTCTCGGCCACGAGGTCCACCTGGCCGGTCGCCACTGCCTGGGACCGATCCGCGTTCGGCACCAGCACGAAGTGCACGGGAGGAGCATCGGCCCCGAAAATGGCCTGGTTCACCTGCTCGATCATGTCGATGTCGAACCCCTTGAGCTGGGCCGTGCCCGGGTTCCGGTAGGCCCACAGGTAGGTGCTCTGGGTGACGCCGGCGACGAGATAGCCCCGGGCCTGTATGTGGGCCATCCAGGAGCCGGCCGGCATGGCGCCCGGCGTGGGCATCGTGGCCGGAGGCGGGTAGCTGGCGGTGCAGTTCGTCGCGTCCGGCGGGGTCGGCGTGGGATGGACCACCTGGGCGCCGGCCGGCAACACCGTCGGCGGGTCGGCCGACCCGGGCGAGGCCGAGGCCGTCGAGTTGCCCACCCCGAGCAAGAGGACCGCGCCGGCGAGCGCGGCCGCGACCATCCGACACCGCGTGGTCGGGGCGGGGGGCCGGGACACGACGCCTACCGGTACTCGGCGATCCGGGGCCGGAAGCCCACCAGGATGAGGACGGCCGCCAGGACGGACAGGATGGCACTGGCCCAGATGAGCCCGGCGATGTCGTCGACCGCTCCGGACATCGATCGGTCAAAGGCCTGCTGGGACGTGGCGATCGCCTGAGACAGATCCCCGTCGAGCGTCGACGAGGCGGCGGGCAGCTGGCTCGCGGCCAGCGTGTCGGCCTCTTGCTCGAGCGTCGGGTTCGCCGAGCCGTCGAGCTGCCTGATGTGTCGGTGCACCCGGCCGTAGGCGGCCAGTGCTCCGTCGATCTGGGCGATCTCGTTGTACTCCTTGGGCGCCGACTGGCTGGCGGCCGAGGTCAACAGGAGGTCGATGTGGTCGACCGTCCTGACGTAGTCGGGCTGGTCCGCGGGGTCCGAGTCCCGGGTGAGCAGGGTCAACTCGTCGTCAGCGGTCATCCGCAGCGCGCCGATCCGGGCCTGGGTGAACACGACCACCGGACTGGACCCGTTGGAGGTGGCTGTGCTGACGGCGCCGCTCTCGAGGCCTACCGCTGCGATGAACCAGATGCCCAGCACGAGCGTCACGACCGTCGACCCGACCAGGAAGGCGTTGAACGTCCGGTGAAAGCGTCGGCTCATCCAGACCTGGGCGACGATCAGGAGCACCAGGAGCACCACGAGCAGGACCGCCGCCAGGGGGACCAGCCACGACCCGTCGGCCGTACCGAGGTCGCTCGAGAGCCGATCGTTCTCCACCCGGTAGAGCTGCGCCGCGGCCGGCAGGATCCTCGTCCGCATCAGGTGGTTCGCCTCACCGATGTAGGCCGCGGCGAGCGGGAAGTAAGCCTGGCGTTCGTTGAACGCCGCCGTCTGGACCAGCCCGGCGTAGATGGGGAGGTCCTCGGAGATCGTTCGGATGGACGAGGCGACGGCCGGGTCGTTCCCGGCCTCCTGGGCCGCCTCGGCCAGGCTGGACGACCCGCTGGCCATGTCGTCCGTGTAGCGGACCCGAAGCCTCGCCGGTTGGACCTGGCCCTGGAGGAAGGAGCCGGCCGCCGTCGTGTCGGCGTCCGAGAGATAGGTGTCGATGGCCTGGGCTTGGACCACGAGGGGCTCGGCCTGCTGCCAGGCGGCCGCGGTCGCCGCGTGCCGCTCGGCCGCCGCCAGGGCCGTCACCAGCCCGACCACGAGGGCCAGGACGGCCAGGCCGACGGAGGCCAGCCGCAGCCGAGCCGGGGTGACCCGGACCTTCGGCCCGCGATCGACGACGGGGCTGCGCGCCACGTCCAGATGCTCCAACGTCACCATCGACTGACCAGTGCCCTCCCCTAGGCCCACAAGCCATCCCCTAACGAGCGGGTGGTCGTGGACCTCACTGTCTGGCCGTTGATTATCACCCGTCCGACCCACATCGTGTCCAGTGCCAGTAATCGCCTGGTAACGCCTCGGGGTTCGGCGGCCATGCCGACGTCCGACGGACCACGTCGCTCGTCCGGCTTCCCAGCCCCTGCTGGGGCGGTCCCCCGATCGGAGCGCACCCGGCGTGACCCGCCGGGTGCTGGGCGTTCACGCCCCTGTACGGCGGATCCGGCTGCTCGGCGGGCGCTCCTGCCTCGAGGTCCGGGAAGTTACTGGGCTGTTACCGGCGCTCTTTACCGTTCCCGTGAGGTCGCCGCAGGTGGATTGGGCGGCCAGACAGCCGGATCGGGCTCCCCGATCGGGTCGGCAGGAACGGAGGGACCGGCCAACCGGGATGGCCCGGCGCCCGGGGCGACGCCCCGGGGCGCGGTCCGGACCTTCGAGACGGAGAGCGAGGAGGCAGCGACATGGCACAGCTGACAGACCAATTGGCCAAAGTGGCGGCCGACCGGCTCGAGCCCGGCGAGGTCATCATGGCCGGCGCCCGGTGCGTGCCCGTCGGGGCGACCTCACGCCGGGCCCTCACCTTCGGCCTGGCCGGTGCGCTCGGCGGGACGGTCCTCACCAAGTTGGGAGCCCCGGCCGACCACGCCCTCCACGGCGAGTCGCTGCCCCACGATCTGGCGCTGGGCCTCACGGAGCGCCGGATCCTCGTCTTCGCCGTGAGCACCCTGACCGGTCGGGCAACGAAGGTGATCCGTTCGGTCCCGCTCGCCCACGTCGTCGGGGTCGACAACGAAGAGAGCCGGTCCCTCGGCCGCAAGATGCCGCGGCTCCGGCTCCGGTTCACCGACGGGTCGACACTGGCGCTGGAGGCCCCCGGCCAGGTCCCGGCGGCCCGCGGCTTCTCACAAGCGCTCACCCAGATGGTCTCGGGGCGATCCCTCGCTGAGGCGTCGGACAGCCTCGTCGACGGGGAGGAGTCCTCGCATGCCTGACACCCCGAACGGCGAGAACCCCGTTTCGCCGCCGACCGGTCAAGGACCGATCGCCGGCACCGCTCACGGCTCTTCGGCCCACGGCTCTGCGGTCACCCGCGCCAAGTGGACGATCGCCATCGGCCTCCTCGTGACGGTCGTCGGGGTGGTGCTGACCGCCGCCACCTATGCCATGGCCGCGTCCAATCCGAACGGTGGGCACTACGTCATTGCCTTCGGGCCGGTCATCTTCGGCCTGCTCACGCTGGCCCGGGGGATCCGGGCGCTGAGGATGACCTCTCGACCAGAGATGGGCCGACAGTCCTAGCCCGCGTTCTGCGTCGACACCCACCGCCGGGTGGGCCGTCGGCGCGGGCCGAACGTGGCGCGAATGACGGGATGCGACCGCACGGCTCAGCTGAAGACCGCGCCAGCCATCGGCTCGACAGGGAACCGGGATTCAGTTGATGTGCCGCTCCGTGTCGGCCCAGTACTTGTCCCGCAGCTCGCGCTTCAGCACTTTGCCTGACGGGTTGCGGGGCAGGGCCTCGACGAAGTCGACCGAGGTCGGGCACTTGTAGTGGGCGAGCAGCGTGCGGCAGTAGGCGATCAAGTCGGCCGACTCGGCGCTCCCATCGGGGGCCCGGACGACGACCGCCTTCACGGTCTCGCCCCACTTGGCGTCGGGCACGCCGATGACCGCCGCGTCCACCACCGTCGGGTGTGACAGCAAGGCGTTCTCCACCTCGGCCGGGTACACGTTCTCCCCGCCCGAGACGATCATGTCCTTGATGCGGTCCTGGAGGAAGAGATAGCCGTCCTTGTCGAGGTAGCCGGCGTCGCCGGTGCGCAGCCAGCCCCCTTCGACGAGGGTCTTTGCCGTGTCGTCGGGTTTCTCCCAGTAGCCGGCCATGTTGTAGGGGGAGCGGGTCCAGATCTCGCCCGTCGTCTCCGTCGGTTGGTCCTCGAGGGTGGCCGCGTCGACGATGCGCAGCTCGACGCGGCCGAGGGCCTTCCCCGCCGAGCGCAGCAGGTACTGGCGGGGCCCGTCGGGGTCGTGGTCCTCGGGCCCGAGGGCGCAGATGGCCCCGGTGGTCTCGGTCATCCCGTAGAGCTGGCAGAAGTCGCAGCCGAAGATCTCGAGGCTCTGCACGAGCACGTCCTCGGCGATGGGCGAGGCCCCGTAGAAGATCCGGCGCAGGCTCGAGAAGTCGCGGCGGTCCACGCCTTCGGTGGCGAGCAGGAACATGAGGACGGCGGGGACCACGAACATGTCGGTGATCCGCTCGCCCTCGACGAGCTCGAGGAGCTGCTTCGGGTCGACGTCGCGGAGCACGATCGAGGTGCCGCCCCGCGACATGGCACAGAGGGCCCACCCGACGCCCCCGATGTGGAACAGGGGCATGGCCACCAGGCTGACGGTGTCGCGGCCGATCTCGAAGTTCTCGTGGGCCTGTCCGATGGCCGTGGCCAGGTTGGCGTTGGTGAGCATCACGCCCTTCGGCAGGCCGGTCGTGCCCGAGGTGTACAGCTGGAGCGAGACGGCGTCGGGGCCCCCGACGTCACCGGGGTCGGTGGCCGGGTGGCCGGCGAGCCACGCCTCGTAGGCGACCGTGCGGTCCGGGTCGATCGCCCCCGCCTGCTCGAGGTCGGGGCCGACCTCGCCGAGCACGACGAGCCGGCGGACGCTCGGGAGGGGCGAGGGCATCTGGGCCAGGTGGGGGAGATAGTCGGGGTCGACGACGAGGACGCTCGCCTCCGCGTCGTCGACGATGCCGGCGATCTCGACCGGCGACAGGCGCCAGTTCACCGCCACGTTCACCGCCCCGAGCAGGGCCCCGCCGAAGAGGACGTCGAAGTGGGGGAGACCGTTGCGGTCGAGGAAGGCCACCCGGTCGCCCGGGCCGAGCCCCTCGGCTTCCAGGGCCCGGGCCACCCGGCAGCTCCGCTCGTACTGCTCGGCCCAGGTGCGCCGCTCGTCTCCGGCCACGAACATCGTCGAGCCGGGCGCCTCGCCGGCGACCGTGCGCAGCATCCCGGCCACCGTGTAGCGCTCTTCCATCACGACCTCCGTTGCCGGTCGGCCGCCGCCGACCCGGCCCCCTCAGTATCGCGGGCGGGGGGCCTCGCCCGCCCCGGCCGAGGTGCTTCAGGCCAGGCAGCGCAACGGGCGGCCGCCGTTGAAGGCGATCATGTCGGCGAAGGCCGTCATGACGTCGATGTCGGCCCCCGGCGCGGCCCCGTCGAGCTCGGCGTAGGCCCGGTGGAGGTTGCCGGGCAGCCGCTCGGCGTCGAGCAGCTCGGCGTAGGGGCCGAGGTCGACCTCCCGGGCCCCCTCCAAGGGCGAGAGCCCGGCCCCCTTCAGCTCGGGGGCGATCGTCTGCAGCCAGCGCAGGTAGCGGCCGCAGGCGTCCACCTGCTCGATGCCGCACACCGCGCCGTGGCCCGGGACGATCACGTCGGGCTCGAGCTCCATGATGCGGTCGAGGGCCTCGAGGGAGCCGGCCACCGAGCCCATGAGCACGAACGGCGTGCCGCCGTTGAAGATGAGGTCGCCTGCGTAGAGGACCCGCCGCTCGGGCACCCAGGCGACGAGGTCGTTGGTGGTGTGGGCGGCCGAGGCGAGGTGGAGGAGCTCGACCCGCAGGTCGTCGACGTGGACGCAGGCCCTCTCCTCGATCGTCACGAACGGCGCCGCCAGCTCGAGGTCACCCCACACCACCGGCTCGAACATGCCCTCGGGCCGGACGATGCCCATCTTCAGCACTTCTTCCCGGCACCGCTCGTGCCCGATGATCGTGGCGTACGGGAGGAGGTAGTTGCCGTTGGTGTGGTCGGCGTGGTGGTGGGTGGTGACGAGCGTACGCGGGGCGCGGCCGGCCACCGACTCGACGGCGGCCAGGTAGTCGCGGGTCCGGCGCTCGGTCGAGCAGGTGTCGATCGAGACCACGAGGTCCCGGCCCACGAGGAAGCCGGTGTTGTTGATGAACCAGCTGCCGTCAGGCTGGATGTAGGCGAAGAGCCCGTCGGAGACCTCCTCCACCCGGGGCGGCGGCAGGTCGGCGTGGTCGTGGTGCGACGTGGACATGAGATGCGTCCTACCAGATACGGCCGCCGGGGGCGGCGGGACGTCAGCCGGCCTTGGTCCGCCGACCGCGGACCAGCCAGTGCCGGACCGCCTCGGCCACCTCGTCGTCCTTCTTGCGGAGCCCGTGGTCGCCGCCGTCGAGGAACACGGTCGTCACCGGTCCGGGGATGACCCGCACCTCGCGCTGGAGCTCCTCGGGCGTGGCGAAGGTGTCCTTCGTGCCCGACACGAAGAGGCACGGGACGTCCAGCCGGGCGAAGTGCTCGACCCGCAGCTGGTCCGGTCGCCCGGGTGGGTGGAGCGGGTAGCTGACGAGGACGAGCGCCGCCGCCTGCAGACCGTCGGCCACGGCCATCGAGCACATCCGCCCGCCCATCGAGCGGCCCCCGAGGGCCACGCGCTTCGGGGCCACCCCGAGCTCGGTGGCGAGGCTGTCGGCGGCCTCGGCGACGGCGGCAATGAGCACCGGCGGGCGGTCCGGCGAGCGGCGGCCGGCGATGCGGTAGGGGAAGTCGATCCGCCGGACGGCCACGCCGACCTCGTCCAGCGCGGCGTCGATGGCCACGAGCGCGCTCTGGTTGCGGTCGGCCCCGGCCCCCGGGGTGAGCACGAGCCCGGCCGGGGTGGAGCGTGGTCCCCTCGGCGTGTCCGGCATGGCTCCATCATGGCCCGCCGTGTCAGGGTCCCTCGGAGGGTCGCGTAGCCTGGCCCGTCGTGGACGTGGACGTGGACGTGGACGTGGTCGATGCACGCGACGAGCGGGCCTTCGGCGAATGGTTCGCCGCGATAGAGGCCGGCTACGCCGACCTCTATCCGGGCGAGTCCAACTGGACGCTCGAAGAGCTGCAAGCGCTGGTCCTCGACCCCTGGGGCGCGCACGGCCGGCACTTCGTGTTCGCGGCCCGCGACGGCCAGGGCCGGGTCATGGGCGGTGGCTGGATGAAGCTCCCGGAGGCCGACAACCGTTCCATGGCCGAGCTCGAGGTCGACGTCCTGCCCGAGTGCCACCGACGGGGCGTCGGCACGGCGGTCGTGGCGGCGATGGAGCGCTTCGCCGTGGCCGAAGGCCGCAAGGTGGCGATCGGCTTCCAGGAGCTCCCGGTGGAGGGGCCCGACCGCCACCGGGAGGCCCGGGTCTTCGGCGAGGCGCTCGGTTACGAGGTGGCCATGGTCGGGATCCGCCGTGACCTGACTTTGCCGCCGCCTGACGGCCGCCTCGACGACCTCTGGGAGGCCGGCCTGCCGTACGCGGCGGACTACGAGATCGTCGGCTGGCAGGGGAGCACCCCCGATGCCTTCGTCGAGGACCGGCTGACCCTCAACATCCGGATGTCGACGGACCCGCCCTCGGGCGACCTCGAGCTCGAGACCGAGCACTGGGACGAGGCCCGCCTCCGCCAGAGCGAAGCGCTCGCCACGGCCGCCGGCAACGACATCGTGACCACCGGGGCCGTGCACCGGCCCTCGGGCCGGCTCGTCGCCTACACGATGATGCGGGTGAACCGGGACGCGCCGGGCAAGGCCCACCAGTGGGCCACGATCGTGCTCCCCGAGCACCGGGGGCACCGGCTCGGCATCCTCATCAAGGTGGCCAACCTGCGGGCGGTCATGGCCCACTCCCCGGCGACGACCAGGGTCATGACGTTCAACGCCGAGGAGAACGGGCCGATGGTGGCGGTGAACGAGGCCCTGGGCTGCACGATCCGGGCCAGGGAGCTCAACTGGCAGAAGCGGCTCTCCTGAGCGGGTGCCCGGTCGCGGCACACCCGGGCACCACAATGGGGCGGTGCCGTACGAGCAGACCACCTTCGAGCTGCTGACCGCACCGACGCCGCCCCGGTGGCGGCGCCGTCGGCGGCCGTCCGCACCGACGCCCGAGGTACCGCCCGCCGGCGACGGTCCGGAGGTCGAGGTACGGACGAGCGCGCGGCGCAAGAAGACGGCCACCTCGTTCTGGCAGGACGGGCGGATCGTGGTGGTGCTCCCGACGCACGTGCAAGGAGCCGAGCGGGCCGAGCTCGTCCGCTGGCTCGTGGCCCGGACCGAGGCCCGGCGGCCCCACGTCCGCTCCGGTGACGAGCTCCTCGCCCGCCGGGCGGCCGAGCTGGCCGACCGCTACGTCGACGGTGTGCGCCCGAGGTCCATCCGCTGGGTCATGAACCAGTCGTCGGTCTGGGGCTCCTGCACCGCCGAGAAGGGCGAGATCCGGGTGTCCCACCGGCTGCGACCGGTGCCCGGCTGGGTGCTCGACGCGGTGGTGGTGCACGAGCTGGCCCACCTCGTGCACGCCGACCACTCGCCGGAGTTCCACGCGCTGGCCGAGCGCTACCCGAAGCACCGCGAGGCCGCCGTCTTCCTCGAGGGCTACGCCCTCGGCCTCGAAGGCGCGCCGTCCTGAGGACCGTGGGGTGGTCGGGGACGGCGGTTCGACCCGGTGGCCGAAATTGGGAACCTCGAACCACCGGATCGGACCGCCCTCGCACCGGGAGGGGGATTCCAGTGCGAGTGCAAGCCGGCACGAGCCAATCACGCCACAACCGGCCGCTGTCGGGTCGCTCAGCCCGGTGGGCTGCCGGGGATGCGACCCCTCGGCCCGGGTGACCTCCCGTCGAGCGGAGCGTCCGACGGATGGCCGCGAGGACCGGCAACCCCTAGGTTAACGGGACCGGCCGCGCTCGACACGGGCGACGGCCCGGACCCCCGATGTCGCCGGGCGGCACCGCCCGAGAGGAGCGGGCCGTGGATCTCGAGCTCGAGGGCAAGGTCGTACTGGTGACCGGCGGCTCGACCGGCCTCGGGCGGGCTCTGGCCCGGCGCCTCGTGGACGAACAGGCCAAGGTGGCGATCTGCGCCCGGGGGGAGGAGCAGCTCCGGGCCGCGGCCGAGGAGCTGCGGGCGGCCGGCGGCGACGTGCTGGATCTCGTGGTCGACGTCAGCGCGCCGACCGAGCTCGCTCGTCTCGTCGGGGCCACGGTCGAGCGCTTCGGCCGCCTCGACGGCCTCGTCAACAACGCCGGGCGGAGCGCGGCCAAGCCCGTCGACGCCACGACCGACGCCGAGTGGGACGAGGACCTCCAGCTGAAGCTCTACGCCGCCGTGCGGCTGGTGCGCCTGGCCCTGCCGGAGCTGCGCAAGTCCCGGGGGGCCATCCTGAACGTGCTCGCCATCGCGGCCAAGGCACCCGCCGGCGGCTCCGCCCCGAGCTCGGTCTCCCGGGCCGCCGGCATGGCCCTCACGAAGGCCCTCTCGAAGGAGCTCGGGCCCGAGGGCATCCGGGTCAACGCGGTGCTCATCGGGATGGTGGAGAGCGCGCAGTACGAGCGGATGGCCGCCGCCGCAGGTCGGGACCTGGCCGACTTCTACCGGGAGCTGGGCGCCGGGGCCGGCATCCCGCTCGGGCGCATGGGCCGGGCCGAGGAGTTCGGCGACCTGGCCGCCTACCTGCTGTCGCCCCGGGCCTCGTACGTGACCGGGGTGGCCGTCAACCTCGACGGCGGCCTCAGCGCGGCGGTCTGAGCCGGGCGGTGCCGACCGACGCCGACGCCGTCGTCACCGTCGGCGTGGCCGGCGGGCGCAAGCTCGAGGTCGGTCCGCTCCGGGCCGAGGAGCTCGACCCGCTCTTCTCGGTCTTCGCCCGCATCGTGGAGGACCTCGACGGCTACCCGCACGCCCCGCCGCTCAGCCGGGAGGCTTTTCTCGCCACGTGGACCGGGCCAGAGACGACGGTCGTGGCCGGGCGGCTCGAGGGCGAGCTCGTGGCCGCCTACTACTTGAAGCCCAACTTCGTCGGCCGGGCGGCCCACATCGCCAACGCCGGCTACCTCGTCGTGGCCGAGCGGCGAGGCGGGGGCCTCGGCCGGGCGATCGTCGCCGACTCGATCTGGCGGGCCCCCCTCCTCGGTTACGACGCCGTCCAGTTCAACCTGGTCTTCGCGTCCAACCCGGCCCGCGCCCTCTACGAGGAGCTGGGTTGGCGCGAGGTGGGCCGGGTGCCCGAGGCCGTCGACGGGGAGGACGCCGTCATCTACTGGCGCAAGGTGCCCTGAGCCCCCGGCCCGGGGCCTCCGGGCCGGCGCCGCCGTAGCATGGTCGGCCGTGGACACGACGGAGCTGCGCCGCCGGTACGACGACGTCATCGCCGTCGCCAGCTCGGTGACCTTCGCCACCCCCGTCACCGGCTGGTCGGCCCGGATGGTCGTGGCCCACCTCGTGCTCCACGACCGGTTGCTCCTCGATGGCTTCGAGACGGGAACGTTCGACGGGGCCCCGGCGCTCGACGAAGAGCGGGTGCGGGCCGAGCCCGACCCCCTGCGCGGCCTCGAGCGGTCGAGCGCCGACCTCGTGGCCTACCTGGCGGCGCTCTCCACCGAAGCGGCCGAGCGGGAGATCGCCGTGTCGATCAATGGCCGCCCGGCCGAGGACCAGCTGAGCATCCACCGGGTCGTCGACGTCCACACCTACGTCCACCTGCCGGGCCGTTTCGAACAGCTGCAGTCGCTCCGGATCCCGCCGCGCGGTGCGCCCAAGGTGCGGGTCACCCCCCGGCAGATCGACGCCGGTTGGGACTTCCTCCATCCGTAGGAGAGCGGCGGTCATTGCGGCGGTCTGACCAGTCGCCCGCTTGGGCAAGACTGGAGGCGTGCGACAGGTCCACCCGCCGACGCCCGCCGACCTGGCGGGGGCCGAGGAGGTGGTCCGGCGCTTCCTGCCGGTGACCCCGGTCGTCGCCGCTCCCCTGCTCGGCGAAGATGTGCACCTCAAGCTGGAGCTCCTCCAGCCGACCGGCTCGTTCAAGGTGCGCGGCGGGCTGGCTGCGGTGGCCGCCGCGCACCGGCGCCAGCCCGACGTCCCCCTCGTGGCGGCGTCGGCCGGCAACCACGGCCTGGGGGTGGCCTACGCCGCCGACCGCTTGGGCTGTGAGGCGACGGTCGTCGTGGCCGAGAACGCCGCGCCGGCCAAGGTCCGGGCGCTCCACCGCTACGGAGCGGCGCTCGTCCGCCACGGTACGACCTACGACGAGGCCGAGGCGCACGCCCTCGAGCTCGCCGAGGCCAAGGGGTGGCACTTCGTCTCGCCCTACAACGACCCCGACGTCATCGCCGGCCAGGCCACCCTCGGCCGGGAGCTCCTGTCGCAGGTGCCCGACATGGCGACGCTCGTCGTCCCGCTCGGCGGCGGCGGGCTGCTGTCGGGGGTCGGCCTGGCGACCGAAGGCACCGGGGTGCACCTCGTCGGCGTCGAGCCGGAGCACGCGGCGGCGATGATGGCCGCGGTGGCCGCCGGCCGGGTCGTCCCGGTCGAGCTGGGTCCCACGATGGCCGACGGCCTGGCCGGGAACCTCGAGGAGGGGTCGGTGACCGTCGACCTCGCCCGGCGCCTGGCCTCCGAGCTCCTCACCGTGAGCGAGGGGGAGATCGCCGAGGCCGTGCGCTTCCTCGCCTTCGACGTGGGGCTGGTGGTCGAGGGGGCCGGGGCGGTGGGCGTGGCCGTGGTCCGCAACGGGACGGTCTCGACCGGGCGCGGGCCCGCCGTTGTCCTCATCACCGGGCGCAACATCTCGGCCGAGCTCTTGGTGCAGGTCCTCTCGGCCGGACCGGTCTGACCGTCGCTCAGCGGCGGGTCCGCTGGCGCCGGGTCGTCGCCGGCCGCTCGGCGGGGGCTTCCTCGGCGGGGTCCTTCGCCGCCTCGGGCGCGGCCGCCGGCGGCTCGTCGGCGGGGGCCTCCTCGGCCGGGGGCGCCGGGCTCTCCTCCGTGGCGACGGCGCTCGTCTGGGAGGCCACCAGGTCGGGGTAGGTCGACTGCCACTCCATCTCGAACGGGCCGTCGGGCACCCGGGCGACGGCCACGTCCCTCGGCACCTCGACCGGGGTGACGACGGTGCCCTCGGTCATCGCCACGGGGAGCTTGGCCACCCAGGCCACCTCGACGTCGACCGAGATCGTGTCGTCCCCCTCGTCACCGGCCGCCTCGGTCCCGCCCTCGGCCCGGGCCTCGAAGACGCCGACCGCCTGCGGGGCGGCGTAGACGAGAGTGCCGTCGCCGATCCAGGGGACGGGCACGTCGCAGCGGAAGACGAGCTCGGTGCCCGGCGTCTGTTGGCGCTCGAAGACGCTCACCCAGGCCTCGGCCACACCCACGATGACGCCCTCCCGCCCGTCGGCCACGAGGGTCCAGTCGCCCACGACGCCCCGGGTGGCGGTCACGAGGAAGTGCGTCGCGCCGCCGAAGCTGAGGGTCTTGGCCGGGATCGTCCAGGGCAGGATGAACAGCCGCACGACCGACCCGGCCACCGCCACCCGGACCGGGCGGCCGTCGGCCAGGAGCGGCCGGAGCCCCATCACGAGGTACTCCTCGGCCGCCGGCGTGACGAGGGACTCGTCGACCTCGGCCTCGGAGATCTGCCAGGGGTCGCCCTCGATGACGTTGAACGCCTGGAGGGCCTCGGCGTCGGTGCCGAGGACGCCGAGGAGGCCGTGCAGGCCCTCGGACTTCCTCGGGACCACGGTCTTCGGCAGGCGTCGGGGGCCGACGCAGACCACCTCGCGCCCGGAGGAGTCCGCGCCCAGCTGGAAGCTCTCGGACGCGAGCACCGCGGCTTCGAGGGGTGTCTGGGGCGAGTACGTGATCTCGGCCACGCGCCGCCGGTCGGGCCTCAGGCTGTAGTTGTCCATCGTGACCGCTCCGCGCCCCCGCCCCCGGCTGCTGCCGCCCCCACACCTCGGCGGAGCAACGCTACCACCCGGGGTTTTGGTGGCGACCCTCGACCCCGGCCCCACCCGGTCCGACCTGCCCCGGGGCCTGCGAGGGGGTCCGCCGGGGCCCCGGTGCCGGGGGCGGGCCGTCCGGCCATACTGGGCCCGTTGGCTCCTCCTGACGGTGGTGCGCGAGACGAGCTCGACGAGGCGCTCCGGCGCCTGCGCGGCTTCGGGCCGGAGTTCGGCCCGGGCTTCGCCAACCACGGCCCGATGGCGGCCGAGGCCCTCGTGGCCCTCGACCGGGCCGACGCCGTGCCGGGCTTCGTCGACCGTTACGTCGGCCATCTCGAACCGTTCGTCGGCGCAGGTTCGGCCCTCGGCGACGACGAGTGGGAGGGCGCGCTCGGGGCGTTCGACCGCTTCGCCGACTGGCGGGCCCGCTTCGACCGCGAGGTGGCGGAGGACCCGGTCGACGAGGCCCTCGCCCGGTGGGTGCCGCGCCTCGCCCCCGGGGCCATCGCCGCGGCGGGCCACGGCCTGCTCCGCACGGCCCACGCCCGGCGGTCGCTGTCGGCGGCCGACACGCCGGCGCGGCGCCAGGAGCTGGCCAGCGGCCTCGCCTACTGGGCGGCCCGCTACCAGGAGCTCCCCGGACCGCCGCTCCTCGTGGGCGACCGGGGCGTGGAAGCCGCGCTGGCCGGGCTCCCCGTCCTCCCCGAGGAGGCCCCGGACGAGTTCCTCATCGCGAGCCAGGTCAAGCACGTGGAGATGGTGGCGGCGCCCTTCGAGCAGGCGGTGGCGGCGCTCGCCGACCCGCCCGACGCCTCGGCCGCCCTCGTGGCCCTCGCCGCCGGCGGCGCCCGCGGCTATCTGAGCAACGTCAACCGGGGCCACGGCATCGCCCTCCTGCACGCGGTCACGATCCCGATGGCCCTCGACCTGCTGCTCCCCGCGGTCGACCCGGCCGACCGCCCCACGGTCTTCGCCTACCTCTGGCAGGCGATGGCGGCCATCCACGTCGCCTACACGCCGGACCGGGAGGACCCGACACCCGGCCCGGCCGGGAGCCGGGAGCACCTGGTCGAGGCGGCAGTCGAGTCGGGCGACGAGCACGCCATCAAGCTGGCCGAGGCGGCGCTGCGGGCCTTCGACCGCTCCGGCGACCCCGCTCTCACCGCGGCGGCCACCGACGCGGCCGACCGCTTCGTCGCCTGACCTCGCCTCCCGCGTCCTCAGAAGAGGGTGTCGGACCGGCCGGAGGGCGCGGCGTACTCGGCCAGCACGTCCGGCGTGTCGTTGCGCACGTTGCCCACCTTGGGGTCCACCCGGTGGTGCCGGAGCGTGCCGCGCGGCGGTGGGCGGAGCAGGCCCCGCAGCTCGTGCTGGTCCCCGTCGGGGTCGAGCCACACGTCGAAGACCTCGGGGTCGAGCACGACCGGCATGCGGTCGTGGATGCCGTCCATGTCGGGGCCGGCCGTGGTCGTGACGATCGTGCAGGACCGGATCCAGGCCTCCGGGTCGTCCTCTGGCCGGCGCTCGTCGCGCCAAAAGGCGAAGAGGCCGGCGAAGGCCATGGGGTCGCCGTCGGCCCGCTGGAAAAAGTGGGGCTGGCGGCCCCGCCCGGGGACCTTGCGCCACTCGTAGAAGCCGTCGGCCGGGATGAGGCCCCGGTGCTTCTCGAAGGCGGCGCGGAACGACGGCTTCGTGGCGATGGTCTCAGCCCGGGCGTTGAAGAGCCGGCTCCCGCCCGAGGGGTCCTTCGCCCAGGAGGGGACGAGACCCCACCGGTAGAGGCGGAGCACCCGCTTCGGCTCCTCGTCGGGCCGCCGGCGCAGGGTGACGCCGTCGATGAGGGTGGTCGGGCCGACGTTCCAGGTCGGCTGGTCGTCCCGGTCCACCCCCTCGGCCAGTTCGGCGTCGAAGTAGCGGGCCAGCCGGGCCGGCGGCGTGTAGAGGGCGATGCGTCCGCACATGGAGTAGAGAGAGGATACGGGCCGGCGGTGACGGCCGAGACGGCCGACGCCCGCGCCCGCCACCGGGCGCGATCCGTCGCCAAACCCCCCCTCTCGCGGAGGAATGCGGAGCCTCGCCACCCCCCCTCAGCGAAAAGGGGTGCAATTTCCCGGGGATTGCCCAATAATGATCGCCAACGGGCGCCAAGGGGGGCTGCCGAGGCCCGTTGGCGTGCGCGCCGGCAGCTGCCAAGGGGAGGACCGCACGCATGGTCACCACGGACGCGGCATTGGCCAAGGCCCGGGAGGGCAAGTCCACCGGCGCCTACAAGGGCCTGAAGTCGGGGGCGCTCGGGCTCATCTCGAGCACGGTCATCGGGGTGGCGTCGACCGCGCCGGCCTACAGCTTGGCGGCGACGCTCGTCCTCGTCGTCCTGGCCGTCGGGCTGCAAGCACCCGTCGTGGCGGTGCTGGCCTTCGTGCCGATGCTGCTCATCTCGTTCGGCTACAAGGAGATGAACAACGCCGACCCCGACTGCGGCACCGTCTTCACGTGGTCGGTACGGGCTTTCTCGTGGCCGCGGGCCCGTTCCCTCGGGCCCCGAGTGGGTTGGATGGGCGGCTGGGGTCTCATCGCCGCCGACCTCCTGGTCATGGCCAGCCTGTCCCAGGTGGCCGGGCAGTACGTCTTCTTCTTGTTCGGAGCGAACAGCATCGGGGCGAACGCCACGAGCGGCTGGGTGCTGCTCGTCGGGGTGGGCTGGCTCGTCGTCATGACGGCGATCTGCTACGTCGGCATCGAGGTCTCCGCCAACCTCCAGAAGGTGCTGCTCGGCATCGAGCTCTTCGCCCTGACGCTCCTCTCCATCTTCGCCCTCGTGAAGGTCGGGAACGGCACGGCCCCGGCCGGCCACCTGAGCCCGCAGTGGGCGTGGCTCAACCCCTTCCATCTGGGCTTCCCGGCGTTCGTCGCCGGCCTCACGCTGATGCTCTTCATCTACTGGGGTTGGGACACCGCGGTCTCGGTCAACGAGGAGACCAGGGACGCCACGGTGACACCGGGGCGGGCCGCGGTCATCTCGACGATCATCCTCCTCCTCATCTACTTCCTCGTGATCTTCTCCGCGCAGGCGTTCGCCGGTGTGGGGAGCCACGGCCTCGGTCTCGCCAACCCGGCCCACGAGTCGGACTCCCTCTCGATACTCGGTCACGCCATCTTCGGGACCTCGACCTTTGGCAACGTCATGTACCGGGTCCTCATCTTGATGGTCCTGTCCTCGGCTGCCGCGTCGACCCAGACGACCATCTTGCCGAACGCCCGCACCACGCTGTCGATGTCTGTGTACAAGGGCCTTCCCGAAGTCTTCGGGAGAGTGCACCGTCGGTTCCTCACCCCGTCGGTCTCGACGGTCGTGTTCGGGGTGGCCGCTCTCGCCGAGTACCTGATCTTCAACTACGCGTCGAAGAGCGGTTACCTCATCCCCGATGCGGTGACCGCCCTCGGCGTGATGATCGCCTTCTACTACGGCATGACCGGCATCGCCTGCATCGTGTACTACTGGAAGAGCCTGCGGGACGACGCTCGCACGCTCTGGATGCGCGGCATCCTGCCCGGCGTCGGGGGCGCCATCATGTGGGCGATCCTCGTCTACAGCCTCTACGAGGACTGGAAGCCGTCGAGCAGCTTCACGATGTGGCAGATGGGGTTCCCGCCCCACTGGAAGATCGGCGGGGTGTTCATCATCGCCGTCGGAGCGCTCCTCGTCGGCCTCGTGCTCATGTTCATCTACGGAGCCATTCGCCCGCCCTTCTTCCGCGGGGAGGTGCTCAACCGGGACACGCCGACGCTCGTGCCCGACGACATCGGGACACCCGTTGGCCTCTTCGGGGTCGAGCCTTTCGACAACGTGCCGCCGGACGGCCACGGCGCCCCGGTCGGGGGTCCGCCCCCGGAGCAGGGCACACCCGTCGCCGGGCCACCGCCGAGCTGAGCGCCGTCGGGCCCGGACCTCAGCGGTGGGCGGCCGACCAGGCGGCCTCCTGCAGCTGCACGTCCTCGACGAGGTTGCCGAGGGCCAGGTTGATGTCCTCGACGTGGAAGCCCCACTGTGGGCCCTGGGTCTCGGTGACGACGGGTCGCTGGTCCCCCGACTTGGCGACGTCGGTGACCTGTAGCCACGTGGCGCCGCCTCGGCTCTCGCACCGGGCCGACAAGAGGTTCGGGAAGGCCACCCACGGGGTCGTGACGACCGACGCCGCCTTCGTCCCCGGCGGCACGGGGAAGTAGGGCTGGAGGTCGGCGGTCCCGCCGCCGACGTCGGCCGGGTTGACGCAGGCCACCTGGAGGCCCTTCTTGGCGGTCTGGCCCGACTGGAGGCTCACGCCCTGGCCGACCCGGCCGAAGAGGCTGTCGGCCGGCGGGCGCGACGGGAAGCTCGAGTAGGCGATGACGCAGCCCGGGGTGGAGGTGGAGCGGCAGAGTGGCAGGTGGTCGAAGGTGGCGCCGACCGACCGGCCCTCCGGCACGGTCACGTTGCCCCCGGCGAGGATGATCGAAACCACCCGCGAGCGGAGCGCCGGGTCGTTGTCGACCTGGCTGCGCAGCAGGCGGATGAGCATGGCCGCGCCCTGCGAGTGGCCGATGAAGACGATCGGTCGGCCGTCGTTGTCATGGGCCAGGTAGTCCCGCCAGGCCGAGAGGACGCTCGCGTAGGACACGGCGTCGGCCGCCGGGTTGGCGCCCAGGCCCTGCTCGAGCGAGGCCGTCGTGCGTTGGCGGTAGATGGGGGCCCAGACCGAGCAGACCGGCGAGAAGCGGGAGGCCTGGGCCACCGCCGCCCCGATCTCGGCCGGTTGGATCCGCAGGTTGGCGTTCGCCCCCTGCTGCTTGCTGACCGTCGGATAGACGTAGAAGCAGTCGTAGGGGGAGTTGACGGCGGGCGACGACGCCTGGACGTGCACACGGCCGTCGCCCTCGACCACCGTGGTGTCGAGGTCCGCCGTGCACGGGTCGTTGGCCAGACCGGGCCGGCAGAGCCACACGGTCCCGGCGGCGTCGGGTGTGGCCGGAGGTGGTACGGCGGCCCCCGCCGGGTCGGGGAGCGCGGCCGTGAGCCCGGCGAGGATGCAGCAGCCGAGCACGGCGCGCACCACGGTCACCAGGTTGGTCCGGCTGAGCACGGCGCGGACTCTACGACGGGCGGGGTTTGGGATCGTGGCGGCTCCGTTGACCGCCCCGGTGCGACGTGTCACGCTCTCCTCGCCGCGGCGGGGGCCCGGCGCCTCACCCGGGAGGTAGGCCATGTCTGCAGGTCTCGTGCTCGTCTTCGAGGGTGTCGACAAGAGCCACTACGACAAGGTCAACGAACTGCTCGGGATCGACCCGACGACCGGGACGGGCGACTGGCCCGAGGGGCTGTTCCACCACACCGCCGGGCCGACCGAGGACGGCGGCTTCGTGGTGGCCGAGCTCTGGGACAGCCAAGAGCACCAGGCCCGGTTCATGGAGTCGCGGCTCGGGCCGGCCCTGGAGCAGGCCGAGCTGCCCCCGCCTGTCTCTGTGACCTGGTTCGAGATGGTGGCCAGCCACCACCCGTGAGGTAGGGCTTAGGTGCCCTCGCCACCGGCGGGGGTGCAGGAGCGGGGGTCGAACTGGGCCAGCGCCGGGTTGGCCGCGGTGGGCGGGGCGAAGCCGTCGGCCACGAGGGCGGTCGTCGTGGTGGTCACCCCGCTCGGTGCGCTCCCGCCCGCCCCCGAGTTCCCCGTGGTCGACGGGGCGGCGGTGGTCGTGGTCGTCGCGCCGTGGTGCTTCTTGGCCGCGGTCGTGGTGGTCGTGGGCGCCGGCGCCGCGGAGTTGACCGCGTAGTCCGAGCCGGTCTGGACCGTGACCTCGGCCCCGTCGATCGTCGGGCCGAGGGCCATGACGACCGCCCCCGACAGCTGGTGGGCGACGACCTGGGCCGCCGCGAGGTCGGTGGGGGTGCGCTTGGCGTAGTAGACGATCGTCTCGGACTCCGTCGCCGGCGACGGCGCGTCACCCACCCCGGTGACCTGGAAGCCGAGCTCGTGGAGCTGCTGGCCGGTGTAGAAGGCCTGATTGGCCGACCCGGTGGCGTTCACCACCGAGACCGTCACGTCCGACGGCGCGGGCAGCGGCTGGCCGGTGAACGTGTTCGTGCCGGCGGTCTCGCCGAGCGCCTGGTCGATGACCTGCTGGTCGAGCGGCTCGATCGGGAGCTCGATGTTCCCGTAGTCGTAACCCTGGTAGTAGTAGTCGAGGCTCTGGTCGACCATGACCGGGATGGTGAGCTGCGGCGCGGTGTTGATGTCGACCGCGTGGAAGCCGAGCACGAGGCTGAGCATGTCGCCGATGGAGAACCTCGAGTCCACATGCAGCTGCGGGGCCACGGCGTCGAGGACCGAGCGGTCGGTGAAGGGGTTGCCGAGCCCCTTGGCCGCCACCGCGGTGGCCAGCACCCGCAGGAACTCGTGGTCGCGCCGGATCCGGCTCAGGTCGCTCTCGGGGTCCTGGGGCCAGTAGGCCGGGTCGGTGGTGGTCACCCCGGGCGGCTTGTACTGCAGGTGGCGGGCCCGGACGAGGGCGAGGGCCTGGAAGCCGTCGAGGTGGACGCAGCCCGGGACCTGGATGTTGAGGCCGGTCTCCTGGTCGTAGACCGGCTCGGGGAAGTACATCTTCACCCCGCCGAGGGCGTCGACCACCCCGGCGAAGCTGTCGAAGTTGAGCTCGACGTAGTGCTGGATGGGGATGCCGAAGTCCTCCTGGACCGCGTCGACCAGCTGGCTCGGCCCCTCCGACAGGGCGGCGTCGATCTTGTTGGCGCCGTCGGAGCGGGCGTTCGGGATGAACAGGTCCCGGGGGATCGAGATCACCGAGACGGCGTGGGTGGCCGGGTTCAGGTGGAGGATCATGACGACGTCGCTGTTGACGCCGGTGATGCCCTGGGAGCACAGCCCGAACGAGGGGCTCTGCACCTTGAGGGCGCAGCGGGACGTGTTGCCCACCATCAGGATGTTCTCCGTGCCCTTGTCGAGCCCGGCCGTGGGCGTGCTCTGCAGGCGCTTGATCGTCACCCGGCGGATCTCGCTGTTCAGGTGCCAGAAGTAGATGCCCACCGCGCCGACGAGGAGGAGGCACACCACGCCCACGACGAGGAGGCTCCAGAGGGCGCGGCGGCGCCAGGGGTGCGGTCGCTTCTGGCGGGCGTGCCGGGGGCCCGTGCGCGTCACGCCGTCCTCCGACGCAGGCGGCATGGCTGGTCAGAGTAGTCCCGGGTGGGCGAGCGTCCCCTGCGGCGTCCGGGCGTCCTCAGCGCTCCGCCGCCCGCGGATCAGCGGCGCTCCTCGACCGGTCCGCTCAGCTCCTCGGCCAGCTCGGCCTCGACGGTGCCGGCCACCACGGCATGGGCCCACGGGTAGTCGGGCTTGCCGCTCGGCGCCCGCTGGACGGTGACCACGGTGTGCAGCCGGCGGGGCACCTTGTAGCCGGCGATGGACTGCCGGCAGTGCTCCTGGATGCTCTCGAGGGTCGGGGCGCGGCCGACCCGCGGCTGGACGATGGCCGCCACCGTCTGGCCCCAGCGCTCGTCGGGGGCCCCCACCACGATGGCGTCCATGACGTCGGGGTGGGAGCGCACCGCCGACTCCACCTCCTCGGGGTAGATCTTCTCGCCCCCCGAGTTGATGACCACCGAGCCCCGGCCGAGGAGTGTGATCGAACCGTCGGCCTCGACGGTGGCGAAGTCGCCAGGGATGGCGTAGCGGACGCCGTCCACCGTGATGAACACCTCGGCCGTCTTGACCGGGTCGTTGTAGTAGCCGACGGGGATGTCGCCCGACCGGGCGATCTTCCCGGTGACCCCCGAGCCCGGCTCGACCGGCCGGTGCTCCTCGTCGAGGACCACTGTCTGGCCCACCCGGCGCACGGTCGGCCCCGACTTCATGGCCGTCTGGCCGGGGGCGAGCACGGTCATGCCGTTGTTGCCGGTCTCCGACGAGCCGATGGCGTCGGTGATCATGATGTGGGGGAGCTTCTCGAAGAACTGGTCTTTCACCGGGGCGGAGAAGAGGGCGGCGGTCGAGACCACGGCCACGAGCGAGGACAGGTCGTAGTCGGCTCCGGGCTCGTCGAGCGCCTCGACGAGCGGCTTGGCCATGGCGTCGCCCGTCATCATGAGCGTGTTGACCTTCTCCTGCCCGATCAAGCGCCAGACCGCGCCGGGCTCGAACCGGGCCACGAGGACCACCTTCGAGCCGACGAAGCTCTGGCCCATGACCGACCACTGGGTGGCCCCGTGCATGAGCGGGGCGATGGGGAAGTGGGTGAGCGGGGAGCCGGCGAGCCCTTTCTCCACCATCTGCTGGGGCCGGGTCGCCCGCTCGCTCGTGAACGGGTCGGTGCCGCCGCCGAGGGCGTAGAAGACGTCCTCGTGCCGCCACACCACGCCCTTCGGGAGGCCGGTGGTGCCGCCGGTGTAGAGGATGTAGAGGTCGTCGGGCGATCGGGGGCCGAAGTCCCGCTCGGGTGAGGCGGCGGCGAGGGCCTCCTCGTAGTGGGCGGCGTCGGCCCTCGGGTCGGCCTCGTCGCTCCCGTCCTCGACCACGAGGAGGTGGCGGAGCGTCGGGAGCTCGGGGAGCAACTCGGCCACCCGCGGGGCGAAGCCCCGCTGGAGGACGAGGGCCTTGAGGTCGGCGTTCGAGAAGAGATAGCGCAGCTCGTCGGCCACGTAGCGGTAGTTGATGTTGATCCAGACCGCCCGCAGCTTGAAGACGGCCCAGGCCGTCTCGACCCACTCCACGCTGTTGTAGGCGTAGATCCCGACGTGGTCGCCCCGGCCGATCCCGACGCCGGCGAGGTGGTGGGCCAGCCGGTTGGCCCGGGCCTCCAGCTCGGCGTAGGTGCGACGCTCTCCCTCGGCCACCAGGTACTCGCGCTCGCCGAAGGCGTCGGCCGCCGCCTCGAACAGATCGGCCAGGTTGAACTCCATCGGCACGCCAGTAGAACAGGTTCTCGTTATGCCGGCAACCGCTCAGCCGGTCCCGGCGGCCACCCAGGCGGTGGCCTCGGCCCGGTGGCGGCCGTAGTCCATCTTCCCCGAGGGGGAGCGCCCGAGCGTGTCGAGCGTGCGCACCCGCCGGGGTGCCTTGAAGTGGGCCAGGCGCCCCTTCACGTGCTCGATGAGCTCGGCCTCGCTCGGCGGGTCGCCCGAGACGGCCACCGCGGCGACCACCATCTCGCCGTACCGCTCGTCGGGCACGCCGACCACCACCGCGTCGTCGACCGCCGGGTGGGTCTTCAGGGCCTCCTCCACCTCCTCGGGAAAGACCTTCTCGCCGGCCGTGTTGATGACGACCGTGCCCCGGCCGAGCAGCTGGATCGTGCCGTCGGCCCGCACCTTGGCGAAGTCGCCGGGCACCGAGTAGCGGACGCCGTCGATCACCTTGAACGTGACGTCGCTCTTCGCCCCGTCCTTGTAGTAGCCGAGGGGGTTGCGCCCCCCGAGGGCCAGCACCCCGGTCTCGTCCGAGCCCGGCTCGACGTCGCGCCCGTCGGAGGTGAGCACGCGGACCTCGGGCCCGAGGGTGAAGACGGCGGTCGCCCCGGCCGCCCCGCCGGTGACGACCGACGAGCCCATGCCGACGGCCTCCGAGGAGGAGAAGGCGTCGACGAGGAGGAGCCCGGGCTTGTGGCGCAGCAGCCCCTCCTTCACCGGCTCGCTCCACATGGCCCCCGACGAGCCGACCACGACGAGCGACGACAGGTCGAAGCGCTCCGGCTCGGCGTCGAGCGCGGCGAGGATCGGCCGGGCGAAGGGGTCGCCCACGATGACGAGCGTGTTGACGTGCTCGTCGCCCACCGCGCCGAGCAGTTCGACCGGGTCGAGGTGGCGGCCCTCGAGCAGCACGAGCCGCCCGCCCTCGGTCAGGCACTCGTTGGCCGTGAGGCCGCCGGTGCCGTGCATGAGCGGGCAGGCCGGGAGGAGGGTCGACCCCGGCCCGCCCTCGGCCAGCTGGCGGCGCACCCCTGCGAGGCCCTCGTCCTCCTCGTAGTGGCGGAACGACGCCTGGTTGAGCTTGGCCACGAGGTCGTCCTGGCGCCACATCACGCCCTTGGGCATCCCCGTCGTGCCCCCGGTGTACAGCATGAACAGGTCGTCGCCGCTGCGACCCCAACGGGCGGCGGTGCGCGAGCCGGCCGACGCCGCGGCCGCCTGGTAGGGCTCGGCCCAGTCCGGGCAGGGGCCCGAGCCGTCGTCGACCCACAGCCAACCCCGGACCCGGGGCACCCGGGGGAGGAGCCCCTCGATGCGCCCGGTGAAGGCGCCGTGGAAGACGACGGCCGCGGCATCGGCGTTGTCCCAGAGGTAGGCGAGCTCCTCGTCGGCGTAGCGGTAGTTCGTGTTGACCGGCACGAGGCCGACCTTCATGGCGCCGAACAGGCTCTCCACGTACTCGGGGCAGTTGTAGAGGTAGACGGCCACCTTGTCCTGGTGCCCGAGGCCGAGCTCGAGGAGCCAGCGGGCCACGCCGTCGGCCCGTCGGTCGAACTCGGACCACGTGAGCCGGCGGGGCCCCTGGACGAGGGCCTCGGCCCCGGGGAGGGTGTCGGCCACGGTCTCCCAGACGTCGGCGTAGTTCCAGTTCGTCACGATTGGGCCCCGACCGGTCGTCCAGTGATCCGGTCGAGCCTACGCTCGGCTGGTGGACCTGGGTCTGCCCGAGGAGCACCCGGCCCGGGACGCGTGCCGGGCCTTCCTGGCCGAGCACGAGCGGCCGACGGGGCGCCAGCTGGCCGAGGCCGGCTACGTCGTGCCGCACTGGCCGCCCCCCTACGGCCTCGGGGCCGACCCGGTGGCCCAGCTCGTGATCGACGACGAGCTCAGGCGGGCCGGGGTCCGTCGGCCCCTCAACCCGATCGGCATCGGCTGGGCCGGCCCCACCATCCTCCACGCCGGCACCGAGGCGCAGCAGGAGCGCTGGCTCTGGCCGCTGCTCGCCGGCGAGGAGTTCTGGTGCCAGCTCTTCAGCGAGCCGGGGGCCGGCTCGGACCTCGCCGCGCTGAGCACCCGGGCGGTCGCCGACGGCGACCACTTCGTCGTGAGCGGCCAGAAGGTGTGGACGAGCTACGCCCACTGGGCGGCCTACGGCATCCTCCTCGCCCGGACCGACCCGGACGCGCCCAAGCACCTGGGCATCACCTACTTCGTCTGCCCGATGGACCTGCCGGGGATCACCGTCCGGCCGCTCGTCGACATGACCGGCGAGCACGCCTTCAACGAGGTCTTCTTCGACGAGGTGCGGCTGCCGGCCGACCACGTCGTCGGCCGGGTCAACGGCGGCTGGGAGCTGGCCAAGGTGACCCTCGGCAACGAACGGGTGTCGCTCTCGGGTGAGGGGGTGCTCTGGGGGCGGGGCCCGACGGCCGACGACCTCGTGGCCCTGGTGCGGGCGGCCGGCGGAGCGCCGGACCCGGTGCTCCGGGACCGGTTGGCCACGGTGTTCTGCGAGAGCGAGATCCTGCGGGTGCTGCGGCTGCGCACGGTCTCGGCCGTGGTGGCCGGCCGGGCCCCCGGCCCGGAGGCCTCGGTCAGGAAGGCCCTCGCCGACGCCCACGGCCAGCACGTGATGGACCTCGGCCGGGACCTCGCCGGCCCCCACGGCATGGTGGCCGGCACCGGCCCGACCCCTGGTGCGCCGGTCGCCGGCGGCTGGCCGCCCTCGACCTGGTCCGAGGGCTTCCTCTACGCCCCGGCGCTCACGATCGGCGGCGGCACGGCCGAGGTGCAGCGCAACATCGTGGCCGAGAGGGTGCTCGGGCTGCCTCGCGACCTTGCGGGCTGAGGGAAGGAGCGGTCCGGCTCAGCGGCCGGGCGGCACGAGGGGGCCGGCGTCGGCGTAGCCCTGGCGGATGCCCTGCCCGGCCCGGTCGCTCAGCTGCTCGGGCTCGTAGAGCATCCAGTAGGCGTTGCGGGCGTGCTTGCGCGCCCGGTCCCGGCAGACCTCGGCCAGGCGCACCGGGTCCTCCTCCTCGTCCTCGTGGACGAAGACCTCGAGGATGGGCGTGCTCGTCATGAGCTGGGCGAACATGATGCCGAGGGAGGCCTCGTGGGCACAGGTCTTGTCGATCTCGGCCTTGCCCGGCATCCCGAGGGCCACCACGATCCGGCAGCTGTCCTCTTCGATCATCCGCTTGGCCGCCACGGCCAGGTCCTTGAAGCCCGGCACGGTCATCCGGATGGTCTCGAAGCGCCGCCCGTAGCCCGGGCAGTGGGCCAGTTCGTCGAGCGCCTCGGCGCCCATGTCGTAGCGGGCGAACATCGTGTCCACCACACCGAGACGATGCATGACGGTCCTCCCGGCAGCGTCCCTTCAGCCTGACCGCCGCTGCCCGACGGCTACCGGCTCCTCGCCGGCCTGGACATTCTCGCACAAGGGGCCCCGGCGCGACGCGCCCCTGGCCCGGCCGGACCCGCTCCTACGCGGCGACCCCGGCCACCTCGCCCGGCACGCCACCGGCCCCGAGGCTGCCGTAGAAGGGGGCGTCGCCGTAGGCGAAGATGCCGCCGTCGGAGGCGGCCAGCCAGTAACCGCCGTCGTCGGTCGTGGGCACCATCCCCACGATCGGCGCCTGCAGCGGCATGCCCCCGGTCGAGCCGTGGTAGCCGGCCGTGCCGAAGGCGAAGATCCCGCCGTCGGCGGCCACGAACCAGTAGCCCTGGCCATTGGTCGTGACGGCCATGGCCACGATCGGCTGGACCAGGGTGAGGCTGCCCGTCGAGCCGAAGAAGCCGACCTTGCCGAAACCGAAGAGGCCGCCGTCGGAGGCCACGAGCCAGTAGCCCCCGAAGCCGTTCGGGTCGGCGGCCATGCCGACGATCGGCTCGTTCAGCTGACGGCCGCCCATCGAGCCGTGGTAGCCGGCGTCGCCGAAGGCGAAGACGCCGCCGTCCGCGCCGGCCAACCAGTAGCCGCCCCCGTCGGTGGTCGACGCCATCGCCACGATCGGCGCGTTGAGGGGCTGGCCGCCCATCGAGCCGTGGTAGCCGCTGTCGCCGTAGTTGAAGATCCCCCCGTCCTGCCCGAGCATCCAGTACCCGTACCCGTCGGGGCTCGGCACCATCTCGACGATGGGGGCGTTCAGGATCAGAGCCAACGGCATCCCGAGGTAGACGAGGTAGTTGTCGTTGCCGAAGCCGAGGACGTCACCGCCGGGCGAGAAGATGTAGTAGCCCTGGCCGGGCGTCGTGTTCACCATGTTGTAGGCCATCGTGGCGACCACGATGGCGAGGGTGGCGCAGATGGCGGTGTACTGGACGGCGAAGGCCGTTGGCTGCCCCATCGGCCCGTAGGTCGCCTGGTCGATCTCGAACTGGGCGACGATGGCCCCGAGCGGGCCGCACGCCGTGTCGGTGGCGGTGACCCCGCTGCCGGTGAGGTAGGTGCCGGTTGTCAAGCCCTGCGGCGACGCCGTGCCGATCGTCAGCGTGAAGCTCGGCGACGAGATCGTGAGACCGCTGGCGTTGCCGTTGGGGGCGACCGACGTCGGCGTGATCGAGGTCACCATCTGGGAGAACGACACCACGCTGAAAAACCCGGCGACGATGATGTTGGCCCGGTTGAGCGGGGGCTGCGCCACGGCGGGACGGGCCACCGCCGGCGCCACGGCCCGTCCGCCGGGGAGCTGGCGGTCCATGCGACGCAGCAGCTCGGCCCGCAACGCCGCCGCTCGGGCCGGGGACAGCTGCACCGTGGTCTCGTGGGTGGCGGCGTCGGACACCCGGCCCGTCGGGGACGGGGCGGCGCTGGCCGCGGCCGGGGCCACGCTCACGAGGGCCGGGACCACCACGGCCAGCAGCAGGAGGGCCGCCGCCCCGCGGCCGGCGAACGCCCCGAGACGGGGGCGGACGCCACCTCCGCCCTGCTGGCACCGGCCCGACATTGCCGTGTCCGCCATGGGACCCCCTCTCGTCGCCCCCCAGTCCAACCCAAATCGGCGGGGCGTGCAACGGCGGTCGCTCGTTCGTGCGACGGGTGACGCGAGTCGCACGGCCCCGCTCAACGGTCGTCCGGCCCGTCCGATCGCTCGACGCCGTGCTGGCGGCAGCGGGCCGTCCAGCCGGTCGGCGTCACGGCCACCGTGAGCCTCTGGCCGCACGCCTGGCAGTAGCGCGGCGGGTCGAGGGGACGGGCACAGCCCGGGCACTCGGTGAGGCGCCGCCCGCAGCCGCGGCAGTGGCCCGCCTCCACCGGCGGGCCTCAGAACGCCGAGCTGAGCGCCCCGACCGGCATGTGCAGGTCCTCGAGCATCTCGAGGTCCTGGGCCGGAGCCCGTCCGAGCGTCGTCAGGTAATTGCCGACGATGAGGGCGTTGATCCCGGCCGTCATGCCCATGGCCTGGAGGTCCCGCAGCGTGACCTCACGCCCGCCGGCGTACCGGAGGATGACGTCGGGGAGGGCCAGGCGGAAGAGGGCGATCCAGCGGAGGGCCTCCCAGGCCGACACGACCGGGCGGTCGCCGAGCGGGGTGCCGGGCCGGGGGTTCAAGAAGTTGACGGGCACCTCGGTCGGGTCGAGCTCGCGCAGCTCGAGCAGCAGCTCGATGCGCTGAGCCGCCGACTCGCCCATGCCGAGCAGCGCGCCACAGCACAGCTCCATGCCGTGCCGACGGACGAGCCGGCAGGTCTCGGCCCGCTCCTCCCAGGTGTGGGTCGTCACCACCTCGGGGAAGAACGAACGGGCGGTCTCGAGGTTGTGGTTGTAACGGTGCACGCCCCCTTCGGCCAGCCGTCGCGCCTGGTCGTCGGTCAGGATGCCGGCGCTCACCGCCACGTTGAGCCCGGTGGCCTGCCGGACGATCGGCACGAGCTCGAGCAGGCGCCCGAGGATGCGCTCGTCGGGGCCCCGCACCGCCAGCACGAGGCAGAACTCGCTCGCCCCGAGGGCCGCGGTCTCCCGCGCCGCCGAGAGGACGGCCTCGGTGTCGAGGAAGGGGGTGGCCTTGACCGGGGTGGCGAAGCGCGACGACTGGGCGCAGAAGTGACAGTCCTCGGGGCAGCCGCCGGTCTTGGCCGAGAGGATCCCCTCGACCTCGACCGCCGGTCCCAGCCGGTCGAGGCGCACCTCGTGGGCCAGGGCGGCCAGGGCCACGACCGCCCCGTCGGGCAGGGCGGCCAGCGCGGTCAGCTCGTCACCGCTGAGTGGCCGCCCCTCGTCGAGGAGCGCGCCGGCTGCCGCCTCGACGAGGGCCCGGTCCTCCCGGCGCACCGGGGCGTGCTCGCGGCGTGCCGGCCCCTTGGTCGTGAGTCGCACGGCACGGGTCGCACCGGTCGGGGCCTCGCCGTGCACGGCGGCAACCGTAGTGGCAGGGTTGGCGGACAGGGAAGCTGGGCGCAGCGTGGCGCGGGAGGTGGATCGATGGCGTGGGACTTCTCCACCGAGCCGGAATTCGAGGCGCAGCTCGCATGGATGCGCGGCTTCGTCAAGGAGGAGGTGTACCCGCTCGAGACCCTGGACCTCGAGTGGGACGACCTGCTCCGGGTCATCCGCCCGCTGCAGGACGAGGTGAAGGCCCGGAACCTCTGGGCGGCCCACCTGCCGCCCGAGCTGGGCGGAGTGGGCTTCGGACAGGTCCGGCTCGGCCTCATGCACGAGATCCTGGGCGAGAGCCCGCTCGCCCCAGTGGTGTTCGGCAACAACGCCCCCGACTCGGGCAACGCCGAGCTGCTCGCCATCGGCATCGAGAGCACCGGGCGGGAGGACCAGCGGGAGCGCTGGCTGCAGCCGCTCCTCGACGGCGAGCTCCGCAGCGGGTTCTCGATGACCGAGCCCCACACGGCCGGCTCCGACCCGAAGCTCCTTGCCACGACGGCCCTCCGAGACGGCGAGGAGTACGTCATCAACGGCCAGAAGTGGTTCACGTCCAACGGGTCGGTCGCCGACTTCCTCGTCGTCATGGCCGTCACCAACCCCGACGTGCACCCGTACCAGGGCTCCTCGATGATCATCGTGCCGGTCGACACCCCCGGCGTCGACATCGTCCGGGACGTCCCGACCATGCACGACCCCGAGACGGTGTTCGGACGGTTCGGCAACCACGCCGAGATCGTCTACCGCGACGTCCGGGTGCCGGTCGAGAACCTCATCGGGCGCGAGGGCGAGGGTTTCGCCCTCGCCCAGGCCCGCCTCGGGCCGGGCCGCATCCACCACTGCATGCGCTGGCTCGGCCAGTCCCGACGGGCCTTCGACATGCTGTGCGAGCGGGCCGTGTCCCGCTACGCCCACGGCTCGCTCCTCTCGGACAAGCAGACCGTCCAGAACTGGGTGGCCGAGTCGCTGGCCGAGATGCACGCGGCGCGCCTCATGACGCTCCAGGCGGCCTGGAAGATGGACCGCGAGGGCGCGGCGGCCGCCCGGGTCGAGATCGCCATGATCAAGTACTACGGGGCCGGCGTCCTCTACGACGTGATCGACCGGGCCATCCAGGTGAACGGGGCCCTCGGCTACTCGAGCGACCTCCCGCTCGAGGCCATGTACCGGGCGGCCCGGGCGGCACGCATCTACGACGGGCCCGACGAGGTGCACAAGCAAACGGTGGCCCGCCGGACGCTGCGCAACTACAGCGCCACCGAGGTGCCGACCGAGCACATCCCGACCCGCCGGGCCGCCGCCCGGGCCAAGTTCGCCGAGCTCCTCGACGCGGTGACGGCGAACGACTGACGCGTCGTTCAGGAGAGCCGGTCCATGCCAGAGGCCGGCGGCTCGACCAGGCCGAACAGACGACATCGCTCCCGGACGACCAACGCGTGCTGTCCGTTCAGCTCCCGAACCCGAGACGCGTTGGCTGAATCATTTGAGGCCCGTTGTGACCGTCGAGCATGGCACGTTCGTGGCGCTGAGTCCGATCCACCGCTGCACTCGAACTGCTAGAAGCGTGACGGGCACGGGGCCCGACGAGTCGGTCGGGAACTGAGGTGCCCCATCGTTCAGTAAGCCGCATAGGGGCGGTGGCTTGCGATGGCCGAAGGGGTGCCCAGCGTCACTCCGTCAAGAGGTTGCTTGCCTTCGTCAATTCATCGGGGCAGTAGAGATCGACCTCGAGCCGCAGTTGACGCTCAGCGAGTGCGCCAAGAAGTTCGGGATCCAGGCTGACCATTTCGTTTCTTTGCGCCATGAACCAGCCAACGAAGATCCGACAGGAGTACTTGTCGGCCAGTTCTCGCCATGTGGGGACATTGGCCGTTACTCGGTCGAGGAGAGACTGAACGTGCCGTGAAAGCGGCTCATCCTCGGGAATCCGTCCCTCGGTCGAGATGCCCCAATGACCGCGCGGTGGCACGGGGCTGCCATCGGGGTCGCTAGAACCAAAGTCGCCGAGCCGATGACTGCGATCAGGAGGCGACCCGAGGAGATCCGAAACCGCCTCTGGGTCAACGTCCTCGCCCACGACGCTCAAAGAGACACGAACGTTTGATGTCTCCCACATCGAACGGAGATTAGCCCACGTCCCGCGAGTATCCACAGAGGTACTTCGACTGTGCGGGGGGCGTAGCTGCCGCTTCGATGGGCTCCTTCAGCAGCCTGGAAGCATCGGTTCGTGTCAATAGCGCAGACGCCGCCAGGGGATGAACTGGTGGGTGTATTGGCGGCGATGCTTGGCTCACCCCGAGAGCCAGTCCAAGTGCTGTTCCGGCGACGAGCACCATGAGTAGCACGTAAGGGCGTGCCCTCCACACCACGACATCATGACAAGGCCCATCGATGCCTCGTCATGGATCTATGGGTAGCTGCGGTTCTCCCGTGCTCATTCAACAAAATGCTGCGTTGCTTCCTTCACGGGCTCCGGCAAGAGACATCGAAGGGGTGGCACAGCTGCCCTGGCCGGTTGTCTGCTTGGCGATCGTCGACTCGTCGGGTTGGGGCGAAGCCTCGCTAAGCTGTGGTCATGTTGTACTACGGCCACGGCTCTTGGATCGCCCTGGTCATCTTCTTCGCGTTCTTCGCCCTCCGGATGTTCTCCCGAACGCGCCGGCGCCGAGCATCCGGGCCGGCCCCGGCTCCGATGAGCTCCTTCACCGACGCCCCGCCCTCGGGCCTGACCGGGGATCGCCCCGACGGGCACCCCCGGAGCCCCCACTTCGTCGGGATCGCTCCGGGTTGGCTCACCGACCCTTCGGGCCGACACCAGCAGCGGTACTGGTCGGGGAGCGAGTGGACCGATCAGGTCACCGACGACGGCGTCCCCGGCACCGACCCCCCTCCGGATGGCTTGCGCCGAGAGACGACCTCCTAGGTCGTTCGGTCTCCGGCCATCCACCGGTCACCGCACGCGCGCCCCCGTGGCTGCCATTCAACGCCGTGACCAGTACTGATGCGGTGGTGCCAACCCCGTATCGGCTTACCGCCCGAGGTCGTCCACTCCGGTGTGACACGTACGTGGCCCGAATGGAGTCTCAGCGTCCGACCAGCTCGATCCATGGGCTACGACCAGCTTCGCCTCACCTGGGGTGATGAGTGGTCGCGCTCTCGACCGGTTGCAGCACGAGTCGGTGGGCTGGACGGTCGGCGCCACGCGGCTGCAGCCGGTTTGACCAGGAACTCCTCAGTGATCGGGACCGGCCTCGATCCGGTGGCCTCGGGCGTCTTTAGGCGAAGAATCGCAGGGGAGCGGCCCGCACGCCGGCGATGACCGGGCTCGGCGCCCGGACCACCTCGCCCGCCGGTTCGACGGCGGCGAAACGGTCGAGGAGCTCGTCGAGCACGGCCCGGGCCTCCAGGCGGGCGAGCGCCGCGCCCAGGCAGAAGTGGACACCGAAGCCGAAGCTCAGGTGGGGGTTGGGGTGCCGGCCCACGTCCAGCTGCTCGGCCGTCGACCCGAACACTGCCTCGTCTCGGTTGGCCGAGGCGTAGACGAGGAGCACGGGCTCGCCGGCCGCCACGGCCTGACCCGAGAGCTCGGTGTCGACGGTGGCGGTGCGCATGAAGGAGATCACCGGCGAGGTGAAGCGGAGCAGCTCCTCGACCGCGTGCGGGACGAGGTCCCGGTCGGCGCGTAGGCGGGCCCACTCCTCGGGCCGCTCGGCCAGGGCGGCGAGGCCGCCCGAGATGAGGTTGCGGGTCGTCTCGTTGCCGGCCACCAGCAGCTGGACGAGGAACATGGCGAGCTCGGCCTCGCTCAGCTGGTCGCCCTCGGGGGCCGCGGTGGCGAGCGTGGACACGACGTCCTTGCGGGGATCCCGCCGGCGCTCGGTGGCCACGGCCACGAGGTAGTCGAACATCTCGGCCTGGAGAGCGGCCCGCCGTTCGGCCGGCCAGTCGGTGGCGCCGGGGATGACGGCCTCGGACCACTCGTAGAACTTCTCCCAGTCGTCCCCGGAGACCCCGAGCACCTGGGCGATCACCTGGAGCGGGAACGGCACGGCGATCGCCGGCACGACGTCGACCGTCGCCGCGGGCTCGACCAGTTCGACGAGCGCGGCCGCCGCCCGGCGGACGGAAGGTTCGAGGTCGGCCACGACGGTCGGCTTGAAGCCCGGCTGGACGAGCCGCCGGTAGCGGGTGTGTGCCGGGGGGTCGGTGTGCATCATCGTCGGCGGCGACGGGTACTCGACCCCGATCTCGTCGACGAGGATGCCCTGGCCCGAGCAGAAGGTGGCCGGGTCGGTGGCCACCGCCATGACGTCGCGGTGGGTGGTCAGGGCCCAGAAGCCGGCCGCCGCGTTCCAGGCCACCGGGGCCTCCGCCCGCAGCCGGGCGTAGAGCGGGAAGGGGTCGCCCTCGTAGAAGGCCGGGTCGAGGAGCCCCACCGCCAGGTCCTCGCCGGGACGCCCGGACGTGCTCACCGCGGCCGGTCGGTCCGGCTCAGCACGGGGCCAGCGCGTCGAAGCCGAGGGCGGCCTCGAGCGCGGCGGCCGAACGGAGCACCACCAGATCCCCGTGCTGGGGCCCGACGAGCTGCAGCCCGACCGGCAGGCCCGAGGCCGTCAGCCCGGCGCAGACCGTGGCCGCGGGCGAGCGGGTGAGATTGAAGGGGTAGGTGAAGCGGACCCAGTTCACGTCGACCTCGCCGTTCAAGAGCCCCGCCCCGCCCAGCTCGAGGGGCGGTGGCGGGGCGGCGAGGGTGGGGGTGACGAGCAGCCGGACGTCGTGGAACAGCTCGACGAGGCGCAGGTTCAGGCGGTGGCCGGCGTCGAGGGCCTCGACGACGTCGACCGCGCCGGCCGTGCGCGCCGGGTCCATCAGGGCGACGAGGCCCGGGTCCACCCGGGCGAAAGCCTCGTCGTCCTCGAAGCGCCGGTGGCTCCGCAGGAGGCAGGCAGTGACGATCGTCAGCCACGGTCCCACCGGGTCCTCCTCGAACACCGTGTCGACCTGGACCACCTCGGCCCCGAGCGACTCGAGGACGCCGACGGCCCGCTCGCAGATCTCGAGCACCTCGCGGTCGACGACGGCGTAGCCAAGCGTGGGTGACCAGGCCACCCGGGCCGGCACGTGGGGGTCGTCGAGCACGGCCGGCCACGAGGCCTCGGGGCGGGGCAGCGCCCGCAGGTCGGTCGGCTCGGGGCCGACCGCCACGTCGAGGGCGTGGACGATGTCGGCTATCCGCCGGGCCATCGGACCCTTCGACGACAGGTCCAGCCACTCCGGCGGGTGCGGGCCGCCGGTCGGCACCCGCCCGAGTGACGGCTTCATGCCGGACAGCCCGCAGCACGACGACGGGATGCGGATGGAGCCGCCGCCGTCGGAGCCCGTGGCGAGGGGCACCATCCCGGCGGCCAGCGCGGCGGCCGAGCCGCCCGAGGAGCCGCCGGGCCCGTGGTCGGTCTGCCACGGGTTGCGGGTCGGCCCGAAGAGGGCGTTGTCGGTCTTGGCCGCCCAGCCGAACTCCGGGGTGTTGGTCTTGCCGACGACGACACAGCCGGCCGCCCGCAGCCGGGCCACGAGCATGGAGTCGGCGAGAGCGGGCGCGGCGTCGGCGTAGAGGGGGGAACCCTTCGTCGTGCGGAAACCGGCGGCGTCCTCGAGGTCCTTCACCCCGATGGGCACGCCGGCCAGCGGCCCGGGGTCGGCCCCCGTGGCCACGAGCTGGTCGACGGCCGCCGCCTGCTCGAGTGCCCGTTCACCGTCGACGGCCACGAACGCGTTGATCGTCGGATTGAGGGCCTCGATACGGTCGAGCGCCAGCTGGGTCAGCTCCCGGGCCGAGACCTCGGCCCGGGAGACCATGCCGGCCAGCTGGGTCACCGTCGTCCTGCGGAAGTCGAGCGCGTCGTCCATCGTCACCTTGGTACCACGGCCACGGGGCGACCGCCCGTGGCTCAGCGCGGGGCGAGCGCCCGCACCGCGTCGGCCAGGCCCGCCCCGACACCCTGGATGGCGAGGGCCGGAACGGTCACCCCGTTCGCCACGTAGCGCTCGACGTGCTCCCGGCAGGCCTCGGGCGGCCCGTGGACGACCAGCGCGTCGACCACCTCGTCAGGCACCGCGGCGAGCGCGCCCTTGCGGTCGCCGGCCGCCCAGGCCTCCCACATCGCCTCGAGGAGCGGGCCGCGGCCCAGCCAGCGCTGGAACTCCGCATAGGCCTCCACGTTCAGGTAGGCGGTGACCATGCGGCGGCCGATGGCCCGCGCGTGCTCCGCCTCCTCCAGGGGGACGACGAAGATGCGGGCCACGATCTCCTTGCCCGGGCCCACCTCGGCCACGGCCCTCGGCACGTCGTCGGCGGCCAGCCAGTTGAGGATGGCCCCGTCGGCCTCCCGACCGGCGAGGCGCAGCATCCCCGGCCGCAGCGCGGCGAGGTAGATGGGCGGTTGGACGGCCGGCGGGCGACTCAGGCGGAAGCCGTGGACGCCGAAGGTCTCGTAGTCCTCGTCGACCCGCTCGCCGGTGAGGGCCCGGCGGAGGAACGACAGCGTGTCGCGGACCCGGGCGTAGGGGGCCTCGAAGGCGAGGCCGTTCCATTGGGCCACGATGGCCTCGGAAGAGGCCCCGAGACCGAAGGCGAAGTGGCCGGGGGCCGCGTCGGCCAGCGCCCCCACCGTCTGGGCCAGGAGGCCCGGGCCGCGGGTGAAGGCGGGGGCGATGGCTACACCGAGCCGGAGCTCGGGCACCCACGCAGCGGCCAGGGCCAGCGGGGTGAAGCCGTCGGCCCCGTCCACCTCGGCCGACCACAGGTCGGTGTAGCCGAGCTCGAGCAGCTCCTCGTACCACCGCCGGTGCTCGACGAGGGGGACGCCGTCGAAGGGGATGGTGATGCCGTAGCGCCGGGCGGGCTCGTCGCTCATGGGCCCCACTGTGGCACGGGCCCTTCCCGCCGGCCCAGCTCAGCCGTAAGCGACGCCCTTCGACGGCGGCACGGCGAGACCGGCCTTGCGCATGCCGTCCTCCATCCGGGTGATCACCTGCTGCAGCGCAGCCACCCGGCCGTAGCGCTTCTGCTCGGCCGGGATCACGTCCCAGGGGGCGTCGTCGTGGTCGGTCTCGGCGAACATGTCCTCGACGGCCTCCTCGTACTCGGTCCGTCGCCCGCGGTTGCGCCAGTCGTCGTCGGTCAGCTTCCACCGCTTGAGCGGGTCCTTCCGTCGGGCCTCGAACCGCCGGAGCTGCTCGTCGTCGGACATGTGCAGCCAGAGCTTCACGATCACCATCCCCTCGTCGGTGAGCGAACGCTCGAAGGCGCTGATCTCCTGATAGGCGCGGCGCCACTGCTCGTCGGTGGCGTAGCCCTCGACCCGCTCGACGAGCACCCGCCCGTACCAGGAGCGGTCGAAGACGGCCATGCCGCCCCACCCGGGGAGCGACGGGAAGAAGCGCCAGAGGAAGTGGTGCCGGGCCTCGGTCGGGGTGGGCGGTCCGAACTCGGCCACCCGCACGTGGCGGGGGTCGAGCGAGGCCACGAGGCGGCGGATGGTCCCGCCCTTGCCCGCGGCGTCCCATCCCTCGAAGAGCACGCAGACCGGCGGCCCGAGGCGGCCGTCACCGAGGAGCCCGGCGTTGATGAGGCGGAGGTGAAGGAGGCGGCGTTGGGCCCGGGAGAGCCGCTCGACCGCTTCTTCGGGCGAGATGCGGAGCGACAGGTCGACCTTCGCCAGTCGGTGGTGCTTTCCGGCCATGGTCCTCCATTGAACCCGACGGGCCGAGGTGCGGGCCCGCTCAGCCGGCCGCCGTCGCCAGGGCGCCGTCGCGCCTGAGCCCGGCGGTCGCCCGGCGGACGCAGTCGGGGGGGCCGGCCACGACGACGTATTCCCGGTTGGTGAGGTGCGAGACCCTGCCGACCTTCACCCCCGCCGGGTTGTGGATGCCGATGCGGGCTCCGACGTAGCGGGCCGACTCGAACGAGAGCGTGACCACCTCGCCCCGGCCGGCGCACATGGCCTCGAGCTCCTCCTGGGCGACCCAGCTCTCGTCGTTGTAGGAGAGGAGCACCAGCTCGGCCCGCACGGCCCGCACGACCTCGGCGAGGGCGCCCGGCATGGTGCGCCGGGAGTTGAAGACGCTCTTGGTCGTGGGGTCCCGGGCGTCGACCCGCTTGCAGGCCACGCCGTAGTGCTCCGGCGCGTCCCAGGCCACCAGGGTCTCCCAGACGTGGTAGTTGGTGAAGTAGCGGTGCTGGTTGTACGGCGGGTCGAGGTAGGCCACGTCGAACGGGCCCAGGGTCGGGGCGAGCTCGACGGCGTCGCCCCGCACCGCCCGCCCGGGGCCCGGCAGCAGTGCCGGGCGTCGGAGGTCGAGCGGGTTGAAGGACCTCGGCGCCCACGCCTTCACGTAGGCCATCTGGACGCCGGTGGTCGAGTCCACCCGGTCGGCCGCCTCGATGAGGCTGGTGAGGAGGATCGGATAGAGGGCGCTCCCGGCGTAGTCCCGCTCGATGGCCTCACGGACGGCGTCGATCCGCTCCCCGTTGAACGGCTGGAAGAAGCGGGAGCTCACGCAGAACGTCTCCGTGACGTAGCCGGGCCGCCCCGGGAGGGACCCCAGGTGGGCCAGAGCCTCGTCGAGGTCGGCCTCGGAGATGGCCGCCGCATCGGTCTCGACATAACAACGGGCGAACATCTCCGAGTAACGGGCGGCGTCGACCGCGGTCACCGAGAGGCCGCGACGCTTGAAGCCCTGGGCCACCCGGGTCGTGCCGGTGAAGAGGTCGAGGGCGGTCTCCGCCCCGGCCTCGGCGGCGAGTTGTTCGAGGACCGGGAGGAGCCGGCGCTTCGATCCGAGGTACTTGATCAACGGTGGCGCCCGGGCGATCGACGTGCCGCCCAGTGGCGTCAGGCCGGCTGGCCGGCCTCGAGGTTGGCCAGGGCCTTCGGCATGAGGAAGATGTGGCCGAGGGCCCCCACGATGCCCCCGACGAGGGGCGCCACGATGAAGAGCCACACCTGGGAGAGCGCCGTGCCCCCCACGATGAGGGCCGGCCCGAGGCTCCGAGCCGGGTTCACCGACGTCCCGTCGATCGGGATGCCGATCAGGTGGATGAAGGCCAGCGTGAGGCCGATCACCACCCCGGCCGTGACCGCGTTGGCCGTCTTCGAGGTCACGCCGAGGATCACGAAGATGAACACCGCCGTCGCCACCACCTCGAAGAGGAAGGCGCCGCCGGCGCTGATGTGGATCATGGATTTGGCCCCGTAGCCGTCGGTGCCGAGGCCCTGGATGGACTTGTGGTACATGGGGGACTGCTCGAACACCGCCCAAAGGAGGAGCGCGCCCAGGATCCCGCCGATGAACTGGGCGATCCAGTAGCCGACGGCCTCGGCGAGGCCGATGCGCCCCGCCACGAGGGCGCCCATCGTGACGGCCGGGTTGACGTGGCTGCCCGAGACGGGCCCGAAGACGTAGGCCAGGGCCAGCAGCACGAGGCCGAAGGTGAGGGCAGTGGCCACGACACCGGCCGCGACGCTCATGCCGGTGAACTTGAAGCCGAACGACAGCGTCGCCACACCCACGGCGAAGAACACGAGGAGCGCCGTGCCGACGAGCTCCGCAGAGAATTTGCGCACCATAGGTCTTGCTCCTTCCCTCCCCCTTCGAGCGGGTCACCCCGGGGGTCCGGTCGCCACCCCAGTTAATAGGAGGCCCGCCGGCGATCGGTGGACCCACGGCCTCCTACGATGGCCCGATGCCCGACGAGCCCTGGCCCTGGCGCGAGGCCAACCGGGCCTGCTGGGACGAGCGCACGCCGATCCACGTGGCGAGCGACTTCTACGACGTGGACGGCTTCGTCGAGGGCCGCTCGACGCTGCTCCCGTTCGAGCCCGGCGAGCTCGGGTCGGTGGATGGCTGCTCGCTCGTCCACCTCCAGTGCCACTTCGGCCTCGACACCCTCTCGTGGGCCCGCCACGGGGCGGTGGTCACCGGGCTCGACTTCTCCGCCCCCGCGGTGGCCGAGGCGGCGCGCCTGGCCGAGCGCATTGGGGTCGAGGCCAGGTTCGTCGAGGCCGACGTCTACGACGCCCCGGCCGCGCTCGGTCGGACCTACGACGTCGTCTACACCGGGCGGGGGGCCTTCAACTGGCTGCCCGACATGGGCCGGTGGGCCGAGGTGGTGGCCGAGCTCCTCGCCCCGGCGGGCCGCTGTTACATCGTCGAGTTCCACCCCCTCACCTGGATCTTCGGCGACGACAACCTGGACGTGGTCTACCCCTACTTCTGGGGGACGGAGCCGTTCGTCGACGACGAGGATGAGAGCGACTACGCCGACCCGGCCGCCCGGCTCGTCAACTCCACCACCTACGAGTGGAACCACCCGCTCGGCGAGGTGGTGACGGCCCTCGTCACCGCCGGCCTCGAGCTCCGGTTCCTCCACGAGTTCGACGAGATCTCCTTCCAGCGCTTCTCGTTCCTGGAGCGGCTCCCCGGTCCGAGGCGGCGCTACGGCTTCCCGACGTCCGTGCCCTCCCTGCCCCTCGAGTACTCGCTCCTCGCGGTAAAACCCGCGGCGGGCGCGGCGAGGTGAGCGCCCCGAGCGGCGAGCCGGCCGGGGGGCGGGACTGGGACGCCTGGCACCTCCCCTACGACGACCCCGACTCGCCGCTCTCGCACCGCCTGGCGGTGGTCCAGCGCGCCATCGCCGACTGCTTGGCCGAGGCCCCGCCGGGGCCGATCCCGGTTGTGAGCATGTGCGCCGGCCAGGGTCGTGACCTCCTCGGTGTCCTGCCCGGCCACCCGCGGGCCAGCGACGTGACGGCGCGCCTCGTGGAAGCGGACGAACGCAACGCGGCGCGGGCGAGGGAGGCCGCCGCGGCGGCCGGTCTCGGGGGCGTCGAGGTGGTCACGGGCGACGCCTCGACCACCGGCGCCTACCGGGGGGCCGTCCCGGCCCAGCTGGTCCTGGTCTGCGGGGTGTTCGGCAACATCAGCTGGGAGGACATCTGCGTCACCGTCGACCACCTGCCCGAGCTGTGCGCGGCGCGGGCCACCGTGGTCTGGACCCGCCACCGGCGGCCGCCCGACCTCACCCCGGCCATCCGGCGCCGGTTCGCCGAGGCCGGCTTCGAGGAGCGGGCCTTCGTCGGGCCCGACGGGTTCGTCTTCGGCGTCGGCGTCCACCGCCTGACGGCGGACCCACGGCCGTGCACCGGGGACCGCCGTCTCTTCACGTTCACCGGCGACGGCAGCCGTCCGGCGTGACGCGCCGCGTCGGCGCGCACACGCGCCGGCGCGAAAAATCCTGTGGGGTGACGATCCTTCGGCCCTCAGGTCGTGGTATGACTCAGACGACCACGCTCGTCCCCCGACGACGGGGTCCTGCAGACGGCGGCTGCAGGTTGTGCCCTGCATCACCGAGCAGTTGCAGACCTGAAGACTGGTGTTCCTCCCGACAGGGAAGCCGGCGCCACGGCGGGTCGACTCGGCTCTCCTCCATCGGAAGGACGTGTCCGCAGGAGGTGCCCATGAGTGCCGAAACCGAGGCAGAGCGGGCCCGGAGGCGGTTCGACCCGGTCCTGCGGCAGCTCCTCTCGACCCACCTCGTCGAACCGGCCACCGATGTCGACGGCGCCCCGGTGTGGCGGCTGAGCGAGATGGCCCAGGAGCGGCTGGCCGAGCTGTCGGCCCCGCCGCCGCCGGGCGACAAGGTGGTCTACTTCTCGCACCATTGCGCCCGCTGCGACCAGCGGGGCCCCACCCGGCGACGGGGCGAGGCCTACGTCTGCGACCCGTGCTGGGCCGTCGAGGCGCCGACCTGGTCGGAGCCCGCGGTGCCGGTCTCGAACGGCCTGACCGCCTGAGGCGCCCATCATCGCCCTGGTGTCCGGGGCGATGATGGGACGTGCCGAAGCGCAGCGCCGGCCTCCTCCTCTACCGTCCCGGCCCCGACGGGCCCGAGGTGCTCCTCGTCCACCCCGGCGGCCCGGTCTGGGCCAAGAAGGACGAAGGGGTCTGGTCGGTGCCGAAGGGCGAGCTCGAAGGGGACGAGGAGCCGAGGGACGTGGCGGCCCGCGAGTTCGAAGAGGAGCTCGGCACCCGGCCCCCGGCGGGCGAATGGCTGGACCTCGGCGAGGTGCGCCAACGGGGCGGCAAGGTCGTCCGGGCCTTCGCCACGCCGGGCGACCTCGACGAGCGCGCCGTGGTGAGCAACACGTTCGAGATGGAGTGGCCGCCCCACTCGGGCCGGCGGCAGTCCTTCCCCGAGGTCGACCGGGCCGGGTGGTTCGGCCTCGAGACGGCGAGGACCAAGCTGCTGGCCGCCCAGGTCCCCTTCATCGAGCGGCTGGCCGCCCTCGTCGCCGGGAGCTGACCCGTCAGGTGGCCGGGCCGAAGCGGTCCCAGTCCCAGTGCATCATCGACTCGAACGGGGCGGCCAGGACCGGGCGCACCGGAGCGCCCTCCCAGCGGGCGGCCAGGAGCGGCTGGAGCCGCTCGGCCACGGTGGCCGGCTCATTGTCGAGGTAGAGGACCGTGAAGAGGAAGTGGCCCGGGCTGAAGTTGGCCTTGAGGAGCTCGGACCGGGCGAGCTCGGAGCTCGTCCGGAACAACCAGGCGCCGGCCACGCCGGGGACCTCGAGCATGTCCGGCACGTCGTCGGTGTGCACCCGGCGCAGGTACTCGTCCAGACGATCCCGGTCGATCGGCTCCTCCACGATGAGGTAGATCCCCCGGTTGGGCCGCATGGGGACGACCTCGGGGTTCACGAGGGCGTGCGGCGCGGCGTGGTACTCGAGGAGGGGGAGGCCGCCGCGGTAGACGCTCGGCAGGGTCAGCGAGAACCGGCCCATCTGGCGCAGGTGGCCGCCCAGGGCCACGAAGTCGTTGAGCGTCGGCTCGACCGGTTCGCCCATCAGGTAGCAGACGACGTGGCGGACCTGCTCCCAGTCGTCGACGGCGGCGGCCCGGGCGGCGAGGCAGGCGGGGGTGGCCGCCCACCGCTGGCCGAACACCAGGCCGGGCAGCTGGTACTGCTCGGGCATGTGGTCGAGCTGGTGCCACTCGAGGTACGGCCGGTCGTCGCCGTCGGGCGAGGAGGCCGAGAGCGAGAAGTACCCGATGCGGACCCGGTTCACGACGCCGGCCTCACGTCAGCGTCGGCCGGATGTCGTCCTCGAGGAACTCGACGACGGCGTTGGTGAAGGCGTCGTTCTGGTCGCCGGCGATCATGTGGGCGGCGTCGCCCACCTCGACGAGCTTGGCCGTCGGCACCTTGGCCAGGAACTGGTGGGCCGCCTCCTCCGTCACGACGTCCGAGAGGAGCCCCCGCACGAGGAGGGTGGGCACGTTGATGTTCGACATCGCCACCTCGAGGAGTCCCTGGAGACGGTCCGGGAGGACCTCGGTCCGCTCCATCCGCTTGGCGTCGATGAACCGGGGGTCCCAGTGCCAGTAGTAGCGCCCGTCGCGCTCGCGGAGCACCTTCATGAGCCCGGCCGGGTTGACCCGCCGCGGGCGTTGGGGCGTGTAGCCGGCGATGGCGTCGGCCGCCTCCTCCAGGGAGTCGAAGCCGTGCAGGCCCGATTGCATGAACTCCTGGATCCGGCGGACGCCCTCGGGGTTGTGCTTGGGCGTGATGTCGACGAGGACGAGGCCGGTCGAGACCACCCGGTCGCTCGTGCCCTCGGCGAGCATCGCCGAGACCCCGCCGAGCGAGGCGCCCACCAGCACGGGCGGCCGGCCCAGCTCGTCGACGATGGCCAGGCAGTCGGCGCAGAAGGCGGTGAAGGAGTAGTCGCCGTTCGGGGACCAGTCGCTGTCGCCGTGGCCCCGGAGGTCCACCGAGACGGTCCGCCAGCCCTTCGAGGCCACGATCTCTGCGGTGGCCCCCCAGGCGTGGCGGGTCTGTCCGCCGCCGTGGAGGAAGAGGACCGGCGGGTCGTCGGGCTGGCCCCGGACGTCGGCGACCAGGTGGACGCCCTCGAACCCGTCGTAGACGACGCGGTGCGCCTCCATCAGATGGCGTTCAGACCTGCAGGCCGGTGCTCGGTGACGGCTTCTTGCGCGCTTGGACCAGGGCGATGATCGTCCCCACGATGAACAGCACGATCCCGAGTCCGAGAGCCACGCCGCCCCGGGTCGTGCGGTGACCGGCGTGACCCTTGCCGTGCACGGGGCCCATGAACGAGGGGAGCGAGCCGGCGTTCACGGTCAGATAGATGACGCCCACCACCATGGCCAGGATGCCGAGGATCACGAGCACGATGCCGGCGATCATGAATCCCTTGGCCACGGGTCGGGGACCGGGCTGGGCGGCGTGGGCGGGCATGGACAGACGGTCTCCTCGAGCTGGGCGGCGGAACGGGGGTTCACCCTAGCCCTCCCCGTCAGGAGGGCGGTGGCCTCGCTCGTGGCGTCATGGTGGTGTCAACATGCTGCGATGGACGTGGGCGAGTACCTCGACCACCTGCGGCGGGAGCAACGGCGGTTCGTCGAGGTGGTGTCGGTGGCCGACCTCGACGCCCCCGTGCCCACGTGCCCCGGCTGGTCGCTCGCCGACCTCCTCGTGCACCTGGGCGGCGTCCAACGATGGGCGGCGTCCATCGTGGCCGGCCGTCTCGTCGAGCGCCCGACGAGAGAGGAGCGCGAGGCCGCGGCCAAGCCGCCCGGGGTTGGCGACCTCGTGGCCTGGTTCACCGATGGCGGCGACCAGCTCGAGTCGGCGCTCGCCGCCGCGCCGGCCGACCTCGAGTGCTGGACCTTCTACCCGGCGCTGACGCCGCTCAGCTTCTGGGCCCGCCGCCAGTCCCAGGAGCTGGCCGTCCACCGCTACGACGCCGAGACTCCCGCCACCACGCCGGGCCCCCTCCCCGCGGACCTGGCCGCCGACGGCATCGACGAGGTCCTCCTCTCCTTCTTCGGGTCGGTCATCGGGTCGTCCGACGTCGACGACGACGGGCCGGCCCCGGTGACGTTGGCCGTCGTCCCGCACGACTCCCCGTCGTCGTGGCTCATCGCGCTGGACGGCGAGCGTCTCAGCGCCTCCCGGGGGGCCCGGGCGGCCGACTGCACGGTGACGGGGACGAGCTCGGACCTCGACCTTTTCCTCTGGAACCGGGTGGGGCCCGACGCGCTCCATGTCGAAGGTGACCGGACCGTCCTCGAGCGGCTCGCCGGGTCGTACCCGATCTGAGCGGACGGGGCCGGCGGATGGACTTCGACCTCGAAGAGACCCACGCCCACTGGTTGGCCGAGGTGCGGACCTTCCTCGCCGAGCACTTCTCGGCCGGCGACGAGGAGGACGCCCGACGGGGCGGTGGCGAGTGGAGCGGCCCGATGATCCGCCGGTTCCGGCGCCAGTTGGCCGAGCGCGACTGGCTCGCGCTCACCTGGCCCGAGGAGGAGGGGGGCTTGGCCAAGTCGATGGTCGAGCAGGTCCTCTTCATGGACGCCCTCGGCTACGCCGGGGCCCCGTCCATCGACATGACGGCCTCGTCGGTGGCCCCGGCGATCATCCGCTCGGGCACGCCGGCCCAGCTGGAGCGCTGGCTCCCGCCCATCCGGGCCGGCGAGGTGGAGTTCGCCGTGGGCTACTCGGAGCCCGACGCCGGGAGCGACCTGGCGTCGCTCCAGACCCGGGCGGTGCGTGACGGCGACGAGTGGGTGATCAACGGCGAGAAGATCTGGAACACGGGGGCCGAGTACTGCACCCACGAGTGGCTCGCCTGCCGGACGGACCCGGACGCCTCGCCCCACCGGGGGATCTCGGTCCTGATCGTCCCGATAGAAACGCCCGGCATCACCGTCCACGGCATCACGACGTGGCGAGGGATGCGCACCAACCAGGTGGCGTTCTCCGACGTGCGCGTGCCGGCCGACCACCTCGTGGGCGGGCTCCACGAGGGTTGGCGGGTCATCACCCAGGCCCTCGACTTCGAGCGGGTGGCCATCGGGATCACCGGAGGTCTCCGCCGTCTGTTCGAGGGGCTGGTCGACCACTGCCGCAAAACCGTCGTCGACGGCCGGCCGCTGGGGGCGCGCCCCGAGGTGGCGACGGCCCTCGCCCGGCTGGCGGTGGACCTCGAGCTCGCCCGTCTCCTCAACTACCGGGCGGCGGCCATGATCGACGCCGGCCAGGTGCCCCACGGCGAGGCTTCGATGACCAAGGTCTTCACGACCGAGCTGCACGCCCGGATGGGGGACACGGCCACCGAGGTGCTCGGCCTGGCCGGCCAGCTGGACCCCTATGACGAAGGGGCGCCGCTCGGTGGGCTGGCCCAGCTCGTCTACCGGGCTGCGCCCTACCTGCGCTTCGGCGGAGGCACCAACGAGATCCAACGCGACATCATCGCCCAGCAGGGCTTCGGCCTCCCGAGGCGATCGTGATGACGTCGCCGGAAGGACGCCGGTGGACCTGGCGCTGAGCCCCGAGCAGGAGGAGCTGGCCCGGTCGGCCCGGTCGTTCCTCGCCACCGTGATGCCGGCGCCCGGTGCGCCCGCCGTCCGGTCGGACGACGAGGCGCTCTTCGCCGAGATGGCGGCCCTCGGCTGGGTGGGGCTCCTCCTGCCCGAGGCCCACGGCGGGGGCGGCGGCACGCTCAGCGACCTCGCCGTGGTCGCTGCCGAGGCGGGTCGGGCCCTCGCGCCGACCGTGCTCTTCTCGGCCGTGGCGGCCGCCCGGCTGGTGGAGCTCGCCGGCACCGAGGCGCAGCGCCGGGCGCTCCTGCCCGGTCTGGCTGCCGGCTCGGCCCGGGCCACCGTCGCCCTCCACGAGCCGGACCACGAGGAGCTCGACTCGTTGGCGACGTCGCTCGAAGCGGCGGGCGACGGTCTCGCGCTCGTGGGCGAGAAGCGTTTCGTCGCCGACGCCGTGGGGGCCTCGCACCTGGTGGTGGCGGCGCGCCGCCCGGGGGAACCCGGGGTCAGCACGCTCGTGCTCGTCCCGCCAGGATCGCCCGGGGTCGAGGTCGTCCCGGTGGGCACGTTCGGCGGGGACCGCCAGGCCGCCGTGTCGCTCCGCCGGGTGGCCGTGTCGGAGGAGGACGTGCTCGGCGCACCGGGCGAAGGCCGGCGACCGCTCGAGCGGGTGCTCGCCGAGACGACCGCGCTGCAGTCGGTGGAGATGGTCGGCGGGGCCCGGCGGGCCCTCGAGCTGGCGGTCGAGCACGTCTCTCGGCGCGAGCAGTTCGGCCGGACCCTCGGGACGTTCCAGGCGGTCCAGCACCACGTGGCCGATGTGGCCATCGCGGTCGACGCGGCGGACCTCGCGGCGTGGCAGGCCGTCTGGGCCCTCGAGCACGATCGGCCGTCGACCGCGGCGGTCTCGATGGCCAAGGTGGCGGCCGGCGACGCCTACCGCCGGGCCACACTGACCGCGTTCCAGCTCTGTGGCGGCGCCGGCTACGTCACCGACCACCCCCTCCACCGCTACGCCGACCGGGCCAAGGCGGCCAGCCTGACCGCGGGCTCCACGGTCGACCACCTCGCCCGGCTGACCGCCGGTCTCGGCCTCGGGACCGGCGGGTGAGCCTGCTCGACGGCCTCGTCGTCGTCGACCTGTCCACGAGGATCGCCGGGGCCTACTGCACGAAGCTGCTCGGCGACGCGGGCGCCGAGGTGGTGAAGGTCGAGCCACCCGGGGGCGACCCGCTGCGGCGCTTCGTGGCCTCGGGTACCGCAGTCGGCGACGGCGAGGACGGCGCGTTGTTCGCCTACCTCTGTGCCGGCACGTCCTCGACGCTCTGCGACCTCGACACGGCAGGCGGCCGGCGGGAGCTCGTCGACCTCGTGGCCGGCGCCGATCTCGTGGTCGACACGCTCGGACCCGGGCGTCTCGACGCCCTCGGCCTCGGCTTCGACGACCTCGTCGCTCACCAGCCGGCCCTCGTCCAGGTGGCGATCTCGGACTTCGGTCGCGACGGCCCGTGGGCCACCCGGGCGGCGACCGAGTTCACGCTCCAGGGCTGGTGCGGGGCCACGGGCTTCCGCGGCTGGCCCGACCGGCCGCCGCTCTCCGTGGGCGGCCAGGTCGGGGAGTACGCCGGCGGCGTGGCCGCGGCCGTCGCGGGGTTGGCCGCGCTCCGACGGGCCCGGGCAACCGGGCGGGGGGAGCTGGCCGACGTGTCGCTGCTCGAGTGCATGGTCGTCGCCATGCAGAGCTCCGAATGGCTCCACGTGGCGCTGATGGACCTACCGGGCTTCAGCCGCTCGGTCGAGGTCCCGTCGATCGAGCGGGCGAGCGACGGCTGGGTGGGCTTCACGATGGTGACCGCCCAGCAGTGGGACGACTTCGCCACGATGGTGGGCCAGCCGGTGCTGGCCACCGATCCCGAGCTGCGCCTCCAGCTCGGACGTTGGCCCCGTCGGGCCGAGGTGGAGGCGGCCATCGCCCCCTGGCTCTCGGCCCGCACGGTGGACGAGGTGGTCGAGGAGGCAACGCTCTTCCGGCTACCCGTGGCCACGCTCGGCAACGGCGCCACCGTCACGGGCGAAGACCACTTCGTCGAGCGGGGGGTCTTCTTCCGACAGCCGGCCGGCTTCCGCCAACCCCGCCCGCCGTGGCGGATGGCCGAGGTCGCGCCGCGACCGCTCGCCGCCGCACCGCCACTCCCCCGTGAAGGTGCGGTCGCGCCGACGGTGCGCCCCACGGCGGGAGCGCCCCTCGAGGTCGGGCGGGGCTCGCTCCCCCTCGACGGGGTGCGGGTCGTGGACTTCACCGCCTTCTGGGCGGGTCCCTCGGCCAGCCACCTCCTCGCCGCGCTCGGTGCCGACGTGGTCAAGGTGGAGTCGGTGCAGCGACCCGACGGCATGCGCTTCGCCGGCGGCCAGAAGGAGGGGGCCGAGCGGTGGTGGGAGCTCAGCTGGGTCTTCCACGCGGTGAACGTCAACAAGCGATCCGTCACCATCGACCTCGGCCGGCCGGAGGGCAACGCCCTCGCCCGGCGGTTGATCGCCACGGCCGACGTGGTCATCGAGAACTTCTCGCCCCGGGTCATCGAGCAGTTCGGGCTGGGCTGGGAGACCCTCGCCGAGATCCGACCGGACCTCCTCATGGTCCGCATGCCGGCCTTCGGCCTCGACGGCCCGTGGCGCGACCGGGTGGGCTTCGCCCCGACCATGGAGCAGATCTCGGGGATGGCCTGGCTGACCGGTTTCGCCGGCGAGCAGCCGGTGGCGCCGCGGGGCGCCTGCGACCCGCTGTCCGGCTACCACGCGGTGTTCGCCCTGCTCGCCGCGCTCGCCTGGCGGGAGCGCACGGGGCGGGGATCGCTCGTCGAGGTGCCGATGATCGAGGTGGCGCTCAACGTGACCGCCCAGCAGGTGGCCGAGTACGACGCCTACGGCGTGCTCCTCGAACGGGCGGGGAACCGGGGTCCGGCCGCCGCCCCGCAGAACGTCTACGCCTGCGCCGGCGACGACCGCTGGCTGGCCCTCGCCGTGGCCGACGACGAGCAGTGGCCGGCCCTCGTCGCGGTGCTCGGGTCGCCGGCCTGGGCCACGGACCCGGGCCTCCTCACCGCGGCCGGCCGCCGGGCGGCCCACGACCTCCTCGACGAGCGGCTGGCCGAGCACTTCGGGCCGGCCGACCTCGACGAGTCGGTGGCCCGGCTAGCCGCCGCCGGGGTGCCGGCCGCCCCGGTGGTGCTCCCACCCGACGTCGTGGCGAACGAACAGCTGGTGGCCCGCCGGTTCTTCGAGCCGGTGCACCACCCGCTCACCGGCACCAACCTCTATGCCCGGCCGCCGTTCGTCCTCTCGGGTGGGCCGGACCGCTGGTACGGCCGGCCCCCGCCGCTGCTCGGCGAGCACAACGACGAGGTGCTCGGGGGCGAGCTCGGCCTGTCCGACGCCGAGCTCGACCGGCTGCGGGCCGAGCACGTCATCGGGGAGTGGCCGGCCGGGCTCTGAGGGTCGTTCAGCGGCCTTCGTGGAGCGCCGGCAGGACCTCTTCGACGAGGCAGCGGTGGGCCCGCCGCTGCTCCTCGGGCTGGGCGACGTCCCGGCCCTCCACCACCACGAGGCGGTCGAGGCCGAGGTCGGCGAGCTCGCGGAGGCGGGCCACGCAGTGCGCCGCCGGGCCGACGACGCCGAAGCGGTCGACGAAGGCGTCGTCGATGTGGGCGGTGTGCCGGGCCGCCCGCTGGCCGTGGGCCGAGAGGTCGTAGTCGGCGGTCACCGCCTCGATCACCGATCGGTCCTCGGGCGACAGCAGCTCGACCGGGCTGCCCCGCATACCCGAGAAGTGGGCGTAGGCGGCGAGGGGTCCGATGGCCAGCTGGCGGGCGGTGACCGGGTCGGGGTGGGCGGCCAGCACGAGGTAGGCGCCGAATGAGCAGGGGGTGGCCCGTCCTTCGCCGGCCGCCCGGGCCACGTCGAGGGCCCAGGCCACCCGCTCGGGTTGGGCGCCGACGTTCACGGTGACCCGCTCGGCGTGGCGGCCCCCGAGGGTGAGCATGCGCGGCCCAGTGGCCGCCACGTCCACCGGCACCTTGGGCTGGCCGCTCGCCGCGATCCAGGGGATCTCGCTCGGGTAGCCCTCGGCGTCGACCACCTCGCCGGCGAGGTAGCCCTGCACCCGGAGGAGGTAGTCGAGGACGTCGTCCACCGGGGCCGGCGGCCGGCCCAACCGGCCGACGGCCGAGTCGCCGCGCCCGAGCCCGAGCACGGCCCGGCCGTCCGACTCGACCTGGACGGTGGCGATGGCCGCCGCCGTCACCGCCGGGTGCCGGGTGACCGGGTTGGTCACGCCGACCAGCAGCCCGAGCCGCTCGGTCGCCCGGGCCACCACGGCCAGGCCGGCGTAGGGGTCGGCCGCCAGGTGCTGGGTGTCGCCCAGGCTGAGGCCGTCGAAGCCGCCCTCCTCGGCCGCCTGGCCGAGGGCCACCGCCCGACCGGGCACGTGGGCCGTGGCCGTCCACACCTCCACCATGGGCTGCCTCCTGTCGTCCGACGGTGCGCCCGGCCGACCGGGCGCCTTAGGGTCTCCCCGATGCCTGCTCCTGTCAACGACCGAACGAGGTGACGTGGCGACCTTGCGCATCGGCAAGCTGTTCCACCTGACGCCGCTCGTCGACGACCTCGACGGGGCGGTGGAGTTCTTCACGAGCGTCTTCGCCCCGCTCGTCTACTACCGGGGCTACGCCGCCCACTGGCACCGCGAGGCCTCGCTCATGGCCATCGCCGACTCGATCATCGAGCCGCTCCTGCCCCTGCCGCCGGCCGACGGAGCCGTCGGCACGAGCTGGTTCCGCTACATGGAGAGCTTCGGCCCCCGCGTGCACAACGTGGCCATCTACTGCGACGACCTCGAGAGCCTGGCGGCGCGCCTCGACGAGCGGGGCGTGCGCTACACCGACGCCGGGGTCTCGACGACGCTGTTCATCCACCCGAAGGACTCGCCGGGGATGCTGGAGTTCTCGACGTCGACGTGGTCGCAGAGCGGCGACCCGCGTTTCAGCCCGCGCTGGGACGACTTCGCCCGCGACTACTGGGCTCACCGTCTGCCGCTCGGCCTGGAGCGGCTCTCCCACATCACGACGGTGGTGCGCGACCGCGACGCGGCACGGGAGTTCTACACCGGGGCCCTCGACGCCGTCGTCCTCCCCGAGCAGCCCGGGATCGACGCCGCGACGAGCCACTTCGTCGTGGTGGGTGAGGGCGTGGTGTTCGAGCTGGCCGAGCCGTCGGGTCCGGGCCGGCCGGCCGACGAGCTCGAGCGGTGCGGCGAGGGGGTCATCGGGGTGACCTTCAAGGTCCGGGACCTCGACGCCGCCCGCACCTACCTCGCGAACCGGGAGGCCGGCGAGATCCACGAGGGTCCGGGCCGGCTCTCCTTCGATGCCTCGAGGACCTGGGGCTGCGAGTACGCGTTCGGCGACCGGGCGCTCGAGGGCGACCGGCGGCAGTGAGCGACGAGGGCGCCATCCCCGCCGGCGGGGCGCCCCGCACCCTCAGCCCGGCGGCCTGGGCCGCCGTGGCGGCGGCGGTGCCGCCGAGCCTCGAACGGGCCGAGCTCGAGGCCATCGCCGCGGCGCGCCCCGGCATGACCGCCGACGAGGTGGCCTCGTACCTGCCGCTCGCCCGGCTGGTCGTCGAGCGGTGGCGGGCCGGCCCCCGACCGTTGATCGTGGCGGTGACCGGGAGCGTGGCTGTCGGCAAGAGCACGACAGCCGAGCTGCTCGCCGTCCTCCTCGGCCGGGTCCCGGAGGGCCCCCGCGTGGCCCATGTCAGCACCGACGGCTTCCTCCTCACGAACGCCGAGCTGGTGGCGCAGGGCGCGCTCATGCAGAAGGGCTTCCCCGCCACCTACGACCGCCCGCGGCTGCTCGAGTTCGTGACGGCGCTGCGGGCCGGCCAGGGACCGCTCCGCTTCCCCCTCTACTCCCACGTCCGCTACGACGTCGTCCCCGACGAGTACGAGGTCGTGGACCGGCCCGACGTCGTGGTCCTCGAAGGGCTCCACGTCCTCCTGCCCGACGAGCGGGAGCCGATCGGGCGGGGCCTCCCCGACCTGTTCGACCTGTCGGTCTACGTCGACGCCTCGCGCCAGGACATCGAGCGGTGGTTCGTCGAGCGGCTCCGGCGGGTCGGCCGGGAGGTCTCGGCCGACGAGGACTCGCCGCTCCAGTTCCTCGCCTCGCTCGACGACGAGGGTGTCGCCGCCGTGGCCCACGAGGTGTGGACCGCCGTCAACCTGGTCAACCTGGTGGAGCACATCGAGCCGACCCGCGACCGGGCCGACCTCGTCTTCGAGCTCGGGCCGGACCACGCCGTCCGAAAGGTGCGGCTCCGCCCGACCTGACGGTCCCGTCGCCGGGGGCGTCAGGCTCGCACGTGGAGGCCGGCCACCGTCGCCCCGGCCAGCGCCGGACCCTCGGTGTGGAGGTGGCAACGCACGACCGTGCCCGACGGGGTGGTGTAGGGCTCGGGGTCGACGTGGGCGCAGACGTCCATGGCGAAGGGGCAGCGCTGCCGGAAACGGCAGCCCCTCTGGGTGCCGACCGGGACGGTCACCTCGCCGCTGAGCACGATGCGCTCGCGCGACCGCTGACGCGCCGGGTCGGGGACCGGGATCGCCGACAGCAGGGCCGACGTGTACGGATGGGTCGGCCGCAGGTAGACCTGCTCGGCCGAGCCCTCCTCCACGATCTGGCCGAGGTACATGACGGCGATGCGGTCGCTCAGGTGACGGACCACCGAGAGGTCGTGGGCGATGAAGAGGTAGGCCAGCCCGAGCCGGTCCTGGAGGTCGGAGAGGAGGTTGATCACCTGGGACTGGGTGGAGACGTCGAGGGCGCTCACCGGCTCGTCGCAGACGAGGAGCTTCGGCTCGAGGGCGAGGGCCCGGGCGATGGCGATGCGCTGGCGCTGGCCGCCGGAGAACTCGTGGGGGAAGCGGGACAGCACGTGGGGCGCCATGCCCACCTGGCCCAGCACCTCGACCACCCGCTGCTCTCGGGCCTTGGCCGACAGGTTGGTGTGGATCTGCAGCGGCTCGCCCACGATCTCGGCGATGTGCAGTCGCGGGTCGAGGGAGGAGTAGGGGTCCTGGAAGATCATCTGCATGGCCAGGCGTTGCCGCCGCAGGGCGGGCCCCGTGAGCTTCGTGATGTCCAGGCCGTCGAGTAGGACGGTCCCCGCCGTCGTATCGATCAGGCGGAGCACCAGGCGGGCCAACGTCGACTTGCCCGAGCCGCTCTCGCCCACGAGCCCGAGCGTGGTGCCCGCCCGGACCTCGAGGTCGACGCGGTCGACGGCCAACACCTGCCCGGTGGCCCGGCGGAGCACCCCGGTGCGGATGGGGAACTGCTTCGTCAGGCCGCTCAGCTCCAAGAGCGGCGTCGTGTCGTCCTTCGTCGCCACGGCGGCTGCCGGGGCCTCCTCCACCAGCTCGGATGGCGCGCCGGCCAGGGTGAGCTCGTCCTGGCGGAGGCACCTCGCCACGGTGCCTTGGCCGTCGGCCGAGGGCGTCGGGCCCCCGTTGCCCGCGGGGCCCTCGCCGGGCGGAGCGTCGGGCTGCCCGGCGGCCCGCAGCACCACGGGGGCCCGGCGGCAGCGCTCGTCGGCGTAGGAGCAGCGCGGCTCGAAGCGGCAGCCCTCCGGGAACTGGTCCGGCCGGGGCACGATGCCCGGGATGGCGTGGAGCGCCTCGCCCCGCGGCGTGAGCTGGGGGATGGACGAGAACAGGGCCTCGGTGTAGGGGTGGCGGGGCCGGGCGTAGAGGTGGTGGGCGGCGGACCGCTCGACGATCTGGCCGGCGTACATGACGACGACGTCGTCGGCCACGTCGGCGATCACCCCGAGGTCGTGGGTCACGAAGATCATGGCCATGCCCTCCTCGCGCTGGAGGGAGTGGAGCAGCTCGATGATCTGGGCCTGGGTCGTGACGTCGAGCGCGGTGGTCGGCTCGTCGGCGATGAGGAGCTTGGGCGAGCACGAGAGGGCCATGGCGATCATGACCCGCTGGCGCATGCCGCCGGAGAAGGAGTGCGGGTAGTCCTTGGCCCGGCTGGCCGCGTCGGGGATCTCCACCCGGTCGAGCATCTCGACTGCCACCTTCGAGGCCTCGTTCCGGCTGAGCCCCCGGTGGGTGCGGATCTGCTCGGCCACCTGGTTGCCGACGGTGAACGCCGGGTTGAGGCTCGTCATCGGCTCCTGGAAGATCATCGAGATGTCGTTGCCCCGGAACTTTCTGAGCTCGGCCTCGCTCATGCGGGCCAGGTCCTGGCCCTCGAAGCGGATCATGCCGACCGAGCGGCAGACCTTCTCGGGCAGGAGGCCCATCACGGCCAGGGCCGAGACGGTCTTCCCCGAGCCGCTCTCGCCGACCAGCCCGAGCGTCCGCCCCGCAATCACGTGGAAGTCGGCGTCCTCCATCACCGGCAGCCACTGCCCGTTCGTGAGGAACTCGATGCGCAGATCCTCGACGGCGAGGAGCGGTCCGGTGACCGCGGGGGCCTCGGGCGCCGGCGCCGGGGGCGAGATCCCGCGGAGACGGGCCAGCCGCGAGGGCTCGTCCTCGCTGGCCCGCTTGGCCGCCCGGCCCTTCGGGCGCTCCCGGCCGAGCGAGTCCCGGAGGCCGTCGGCCACCAGGTTGAACGACAGCACGGTGAGGAGGATGGCCAGGCCGGGGAACACGAGGGCCCAGGAACTGGAGCTGATGAAGTTGAAGCCCTCCTGGAGCATCCCGCCCCACGACGGGGTGGGCGGCTGCTCGCCGATGCCGAGGTAGTTGAGCCCGGCCTCGACGAGGAGGGCGAACCCGAGGGCCAGGGCCAGCTGGATGATCACGGGCGACGCCACGTTCGGGACGACGTGGCGACCGATCAGGCGGCGCGACGAGGCGCCGAGAGAGCGCGCCGACTCGATGTAGTTCTCCTCCCGCACCGCGATCACCTGGCCCCGCAGCAGCCGGACGAAGCTCGGGACGAACACGATGGCGATGGCGATCGCCAGGTCGTTGATGCTCGAGCCGAGGAGGGCGGCCACGGTCAGGGCCAGGATGAGCGGCGGGAACGAGAACAGCGCGTCCATCAGCCGCATGATCCCGCTGTCCAAAGCGCCCCGGAAGAAGCCGGCGACGAGCCCGATCGGGATGGCGATGACCGCGGCGAAGCCGACGATCTCGAACGTCGCCCGCATGGACGTCCGGCCGCCCCAGATGATCCGGCTCAGGATGTCGCGGCCGAGGTCGTCCGTGCCGAACCAGTGGGTGGCGGAAGGCCCGGCGTTGAGGTGGTTGAGGTCGAGGGCGGTCGGGTTGTAGGGCGCGATCCACGGGGCGAAGATGGCGCAGACGATCACGAGGAGGATGAAGACGAGACCGGCGACCGCCGTCCATTCCCGCAGGAAGCGCCGCCAGAACGGCTTGCGCGCGACGCCCTTGTCCTCGGCCACCGTCTCGTCGGTGTCCTCGACGATGACCGGACCGTCGGCCAGCCCGACGAAGGGGTCCTCCTGGCCCGGGGGGGTGACCAGGCTCACTCGAGCCGGACCTTCGGGTTCAAGAACCCGTAGATGATGTCGACCACGAGGTTGATCAGCACGAAGCACACCGCGGTCAGGAGGACCACCCCCTGGATGACCGGCAGGTCCTTGTCGTTGATGGCCTGGAGGGCGTAGGCCCCGATCCCGGGCAGCGAGAAGATCTGCTCGATGATGACGGTGCCGCCCAGGAGGTAGCCGAACGAGATGCCGATCACCGTGACGGCGGGGGTGAGGGCGTTCTTGAGCGCGTGCTTGTAGATGACCGCACTGTGCGAGAGCCCCTTCGCCCGGGCCGTGCGCATGTAGTCCTGGTCGAGCGTGTCGATCATGGCCCCGCGGACCTGCCGGGCGATGGTGGCCGCCCCGCCGAGCCCGAGGGCGATCCACGGCAGGAGGAGGTGGTCGGCCCAGGAGAGTGGGGACTGGGTGAAGGGCACGTAGCCGAGGGCCGGTAGCCAGTGGAGGTCCACGGCGAAGATCGTGACGAGCATGATGGCCAGCCAGAAGTCCGGCACGGCGACGCCGAGGCTGCTCCCGACGGTCACCGACCGGTCCTCGATGGTCCCCTGGCGGATGCCCGAGATGATCCCCGCCGGCAGCCCGAGGAGCACGGAGAAGAACATGCCGCCGATGGCGATGCTGAGCGTCACCGGGAAGCGGACCCGGAGCTGCGAGGCCACCGACTGGGTCTGCATGAACAGCGAATTGCCGAGGTTCCCGTGGAGGAGCCCGTTCAGCCACCGGAGGTACTGCTTCCAGAAGGGCTCGTCGAGGTGCAGCTGGTGACGGATGAGGGCGATCTGGTGCAGGTTGGCCTTGGCCCCGCCGGCCAGGGTCACCGCCGGGTCACCGGGGATGATGAGGACCAGGCAGAAGACCCCGAAAGAGATCAGGAGCAGGAGCGGGATCGTGATCAGCAGGCGTCGCGCGACGAACGAGAGAAGAGAGCCACCTCCGCTGGACGCCATCGGTGTCCGTTAGCTCATTTCTTGATGTAGATGCCTGCGAGGTTCGACCGGCAGTTGCCGATGGGGGCGACCACGTGACCGCCGACCACGTTCTTGTTGTAGGCGATGATCGACGGGATGAACTCGATCGGCACCTCGAGGCCCTGGCTCATGATGGTCTTGACGGCCTGCTGGGCCAGCGGCCCCTGGACGCTCGGGCTGAGCGAGGCGTTGGCCTTGAGGGTGACGTTCGCCACCGTCGGGTTGACCGAACCCAGTTGTTGGGCGCCGAAGCCCGTGGTCTCGTACTCGGACTCGAAGTTGTTCGTGATGTCCGGTCCGTTGGTGAGGTCGTCGCTCAGGAGGGCGTCACCTAGCTTGTTGATGTAGACGTCCGTGAAGATGTCGCCGCCGGGGACCTGCTGGATGTTGGCGTGGAACCCGGCCGGGGCCATGCTGGCCTGGAGGATCTGGGCCGCCCGGTCGAAGGTGGCGTCACCGCCGGGCACGATGAACTTGAACGTGACCCCGCTCGGGAAGCCGGCGGCCTTCAGCATCGCCTTGGACTTCTGCGGGTTGTAGGAGTAGGAGTTCCCGATGGCCTTGTTGTAGCCGGGCGAGCTCGACGGGAAGGGCTGGTAGGCCGGCTGGCCGAGGCCGCTGAACACCACGTCGTTGATCGCCGGACGGTTGACCGCGTACTCCAGGGCCGCCCGCACCTTGGCGTTGGCGAAGGGCCCGGTGTTCTCCCGCATCTGGAGGATCATGTAGTCGTAGGAGTGCGTGGTGGTGACGGCGATATTCGGGTTGTTCTTGACCGTCTTGTAGTCCTCGGGCTCGAGCTGGATCATGTCCACTGCGCCCGACGTGAGGGCGGTGACCGACGGCGGACCCGCCGCCACCTCGATGAAGTTCACCCCGCCGAGCGGGTAGGCCGACGGGTCCCAGTACTTCGGGTTCTTCACCAGCTCGACCGAGCCACCGGGCGAGTAGCTCTTCAGCATGAAGGGCCCGGCCCCGACCGGGTGGAGGTTGGCCACCCCGTTGCCGATGGTGGAGGGATCCATCACCGAGCCGTCGATGTAGGTCGCGGCCCAGAGGAAGTCACCGGCCGTCGGCCGGTTGAGGGTGACCACGAGCGTGGTCGGGTTGACGACCTGGGTGCCCGCGATAGCGCTGAGCGAGCTGCGCAGCGGGCTCTTCTTGATGTAGTTGAGGCTTTCGGCGACGGCGGTGGCGGTGACCGGGTCGCCGTTCGAGAAGACCAGATTGGGCCGCAGATGGAAGGTGATGGTGCTGCTGTTGTTCGAGACGGTCCAGGACTGGGCCACGCCCCCGGTGATGGCCGTCTGGCCTGGCGCCGTGAGCGACTGGTACAGGTTCTGGTAGATGGTGTAGCCGCAGTCGTTCTGCTCCTTTTCGGGGTCGAACGTGCCGGCGAACTCATTGTTGAGGTCGAAGCCGTACTTCAAGATGCCGTTGGGGTTGACGTTCGAGGACGCCGCCCCGGCGCCCGTCCCCCCGGCTCCCACCGCCAACGGGACGAACAGCCCGACCGCGACGGCGCCGGCGACGGCGGCCCGCAGGCCGGGCCTCCGACCGGAGAGACGCCTGGACAGCCGTCGACCCGCGAACCCCTGCGACTTCTCGGACCTGCTCACAATGTCTCCCCCCTACGTCGATGACCTGATGTGGTTCCAACGACGCGGCCGGCCATGACGGTCGGTGGCGGAGCACCGGAGCCGACATGCCGCATCGACCTTGCGACTATACCGAGCGGGCCGGCGGTGACGCCCTTCGGGGTCGCCAGGATGTGACGGCCCCGTCAGCTGGCGAGGGCGCGGGCGTTGCGGATGGCCAGGGCCACGAGGGTGAGGGTCGGGCCGTAGCCGGCGCCGGTCGGGAAGGGCGAGGAGTCGCAGATGACGACGTTCGGGACGTCGTGGAGGCGCCCCCACTCGTCGCAGACCGAGGTGGCCGGGTCGGTGCCCATGCGGGTGGTCCCCACGATGTGGCGGGAGGCGGGGATCATCCCCATCTTCCACAGCCCGCCGAAGATGGTGTCGCCCTCGAGGCGGGGGGACGACGTCGTGCGGGCCCAGGTGGCCCCGGCCTCGGCCAGGATGGCCTCGAGCTTCGGGCCGTAGTAGGCGGAGGCCGCGAGCTCGTGGCGGTGCGGGTGGTAGGTGGTCCTCGCCACCGGCAGCCCGTGGATGTCGCGGATCTCGGGGTCGAGGTCGACCCGGTTCGTGGCCTGCGGCAGGTCCTCGCCCTGCATCGTGAAGCCGACGAGGTGGTCGCGCATGGGGGACTCCCGCATCATCTCCTTGTGCTCGGGTCCCCAGGGGTAGAGCTTGGACTCGAGCAGGGGATGGGCCGCCGCGCCGTGCTCGACGAGCCCGCCCTTGATCCAGGGCAGCCCGGCCTCGCGGGCCGCGGCCTTGGCCGCGTCGTCCACGATGATGTGGTCGTCGTGGGTGTGGGTCACCGCCCGGCCCTTGTGGGCGTGCAGCCGCATGGGCAGGTGGCCGAACGTGAGCGTCTGGAAGTGGAACATGAGGTTCTGCCCGATCATCGGGTGCTGCATCCCCGACAGGAGCAGGAGCCGGGGCGTCTCCATGGCCCCGGCCGCCAGGACCACGTGCTCGGCCGTCTCCACGTGGGTCTCCCCGGCGACGTCGATCCACTCGACCCCCTCGGCCCGGCCGTTCTGCACCACGATGCGCTTCACGAAGGCGTCGGGTCGGAGCTCGGCCCGGCCGCTGAGGAGGGCCCGACGGAGCAGGGCGACCGGGTCGCCCTTGGCGTGGATCGGGCAGCCGTAGTAGGCGCAGAAGCCGCAGTTGTTGCAGGCCGGACGGCCGTCGTAGGGGACCGAGTTGCAGCCGGTCGGCGCCGGGTAGGGGTGGAAGCCCAGGCGCTCGGCGGCGGCCGACGTGACGACGGCGCAGTACATCGGGGCGCCCGGCGGCATGGGGTAGGGGCCGGACCGCCAGGGGGCGAAGGGGTTGGCCCCGGCCTCGCCGGCCACACCGACGGCCTTTTCGGCCTCGGCGTAGAACGGCTCGAGGTCGTCGTAGCCGATGGGCCAGTCGACGACGGTGGCCCCATCGACCGGGCCGAGCTCGGTGAGCATGCGGAAGTCGTCCTCCCGGAAGCGGGGGAGCTTGCCGTCGGCGTGGACCCCGCCGCCGCCGACCGTGGCCGGCAGGTTGTTCACCTCGCCGACGTGGATCCGCTCGCCGTCCTCCTCGCGGAGCCGGAACGTCCGCGGCTCGAGCCAGGGGTCGGGGCCGAGGAAGTGCCGGCTCCAGAACTTGATCTCGTCGTTCGAGTACTCGTACTTGAGCTGGTTCGGGTCGTCCAAGTCGATGAGGTGGTTCCGGCCCCGTTCGAAGATCACGACGGAGCGCCCCGCCGCGGTGAGGACGTCGGCTGCGGTCGAGCCGCCCGGCCCCGACCCCACGATGATGACGTCGAAGTCCCGGCTCACGGCTGGCTGACCTCCTCGTCGGTGTAGCCCCGAGGCTGGACGTCGCCGTCCCAGCCGATGTTGCGCCAGCCCACCAGGTCCTTGTTCCCCCCGTACTCGGGAGCCCCGTACATGCCCTCGCAGGCGTGGTCGTAGAGGAGCCTCGTGAAGGACCGGTCCTCCTGTAGCCGGCGGTCCTGCTCCTGGCCGTCCACGTCGACGAAGTCCTGGCCGAGGGCCGCGATGCCCTCCCGGTAGCGCTCCTGGAGGCCGACCACCGGTCCCAGCCGCTCGCGTTCGGTGATGCCGAGAGAACCCTCGATGCGGGTCCGCCAGGCGAGCTCGTCGCGCGGCCCCAGCCGGTGGAACGTGGCGAAGCCGGGCGACCCCCCGAAGCGGCCGGAGAACGGACCGCCGGCCCAGATGAGCGGGGGATCGCTCTCGAAGGCCCCGAGGAAGCCGTCGATGTAGTCGACCACGCCGGCCTCGGTGGCACCGGGTTGCTCGTCGGTCGGGATCAGGCGGGCGCACGCGGCCTGCACGACCGCGTACTGGTGCTCGTCGAAGAACCGGGGCATGGCCGAGTGTAGGTCCGTCGCATCGGCGCCTTTCAAGTTGACGATCTACCCTTGCCCCGGGAGGGGACGACGGAGGCGACATGGGACGCTGGTCACGCGAGGAGCTCGAGGCCGCGCACGACAACTTCATGGCCAAGGCCAACGAGGCGGCGCTGACCCACGACTGGCGGCCGTGGTCCGACCTCTTCACCGACGATGCCGAGTACGTCGAGCACAACTACGGCCACTTCCACGGACGGGCGGAGATCCATCAGTGGATCACCACCACGATGGCCGAGTGGCCCAATTCGGAGATGGATCACTTCCCGCACACCTGGTGCGTGTGCGACGAGGACCGCGGTTGGTGGATCTGCTGCGTGCAGAACCGATTCGCCGACCCCGGGGACGGGCAGACCTACCAGGAGTCCAACCTGACCGTCCTCCACTACGCCGGTGACATGAAGTTCTCCTACGAGGAGGACGCCTACAACCCGGCCAACTTCGCCCCGGTGGTGAAGGCCTGGCGCCGGGCCCTCGCGGCGCATGACCACCCCGACCGCGGTCGGCCGCCCCGAGCCTGACGAAGGGGGCGACCCGTGGGCGTCGTGGCGGTGACCGGAGGGGCGGGCACGCTCGGCCGGCTGCTCGTGCTCCGACTCCGGGCCGCCGGTCACGAGGTCCGGGTGCTCTCGCGCCGCCCGGCCGCGGGTACCCATCGGGTCGACCTGGCCACCGGCGAAGGCCTCAGCGCCGCGCTCGACGGGGCGACCGTGGTCGTGCACGCGGCCACCGACCGGCGCCTCGGCCGCACCGACCCCGAGCAGACGCGCCGCCTCCTGGCGGCGGCGACGCACGTCGAGCACCTCCTGTACGTCTCGATCGTCGGCATCGACGACATCCCCCTCGGCTACTACCGGCGCAAGCTCGACTGCGAGCGCCAGATCGGGGCGAGCGGCGTGCCGTCGACGATCCTGCGGGCCACCCAGTTCCACGAGCTCGTCGCCGGGCTCCTCCGGGCGGTCGAGCGTTGGCCGGTGGCCGCGCTCCCCCTCGACGCCCGCTTCCAGACGGTGGCGGCCGACGAGGTGGCCGCCCGCCTGGTCGACCTCGTGGGCGCTCCGCCGGCCGGCCGGGCCCCCGACCTGGGCGGCCCCGAGGTGCAGACGCTCTCGGCGATGGTGGCGGTCTGGCGCGAACAGCGGGGCCGCCCGCGCCGGGTCTTCCGCCTGCCGATGCCGGGGGGCCTCGGCCGGGCCTTCCGGGAGGGCCGCAACACCTGTCCCGACCAGGCCGACGGCCGCCAGACGTGGGCCGAGTTCGTGGGTGACCTCCGCTCGCACGACCACGGCTAGGCCGGCCGGGAGATCTCCTCGAACCAGCGGCTCACGCCGCTCGGCGCGGTGACGAGGCGCCCGACGGCGGTGGCGAAGGCGGCGACGGCCCGGTCGGAGCCCGGCGGCGCCCCGTCGAGCAGCTCGTTCCAGAAGACCGCCCAGCCGCCGGCCAGCGCCGGCCCGAGCCCTGGGGCGGTGAGCACCCGGCCGACCGCGGCGACGAGGCGGGGCCTTCCGACCATCGCCGCGTGGGCCGCCGCGGCGATGCGGTGGTAGGGGAGGTGGGCGGCCACCAGGGCTGCCCGGTAGCGGGCCGCCGCCCCGTCGGGCCCGGCGAGGACCGCCTCGGCCGCGGCCCGCCCGCTCGCCATCGCCTGGGCGATGCCCTCCCCCTGGAGCGGGTTCACGAGGCCGGCGGCGTCGCCGACCAGGAGGACCCGGTCCTTCGCCGGGACCGTGCCGACCATCCCGAGCTTGAGCCAGCCGCCCAGCCGGCGGGCCGACGCCGCGCCGTCGTCCGACGTGCGGTAGCCCAGCCGGGCGAGATGGACGAGGAAGTCGGGGAGGAGACGGACCGCCTCGGCCCCGGCCCGACGGTCGGCCTTCGTGGCCACGCCGAGCCCGGCGTTGGCCACGCCGTCGGGGCCGGGGAAGAGCCAGCCGTAGCCCCCGAGGGCCCGCCACGGCGCGGGCTCGTAGAGGGCGATCACCGGCAGCTCGACCGGCTCGTCGACGTAGACGCGGACGGCGAAGCCGTAGAGGACCTTCGCCGGGTCGACGAGACCGGCCACCTCGGCCACCCGGCTCGTGGCGCCGTCGGCGCCGACGACGACGTCGGACCGGAGCTCGTCGCCGGTGCCCGTGCGGAACCCTTCGAGGCGGCCGTCGTCGAAGAGCGGCGTGTCGGCCCGAGCGTGGCACGCCACGGCGCCGGCCTCGACGGCGGCCTCGCGGAGCGCCGCGTCGAAGACCAGGCGGGTGACCGCCCGACCGTGGCCCGGGTACGTGCGACCGGGCGCCGAGGGCAGCCGGACCCGTCGTCCGCTCGGCCCGAGGACCACCATGTCACCGACGTCCACCCCGGGCGGCGGGTCCACGCCCAGGTCGGCGAGGAGCTGGAGCCCCCGGGGGCCGACGAGGTCGCCGCAGGCCTTGTCCCGCGGGAAGGACGCCTTGTCGAGGAGGGCCACGCTGGCCCCCGCCCGGGCGAGAACGAGCGCGGCGATGCTGCCGGCCGGGCCGGCCCCCACCACGAGCGCATCGAAGCGCTTCGGCACCACGGCCCTCCTTCCGGCAACGAGCCCGTACAGTGGCCTCTGATCCTGGCAGCCGGGGAGGAACGATGGCGCAGAGCGCGGTGAGTGAGCGCAACCGGTTCGCTCAGGAGCTGTTCGACCCGCTGCCGGCCCGCTACGACCGGCTGGCCGAGGTGCTGTCCTTCGGCCAGAACGGCCGCTGGCGGCGGGCGATGGTCGACCGCATCGTCCCCGGCCACCCCTCGGTCATGCTCGACGTGGCCTCGGGCACCGCCGGCGTGGCCCTCCAGTTGGCGGACCGCACGCCGGCCCGGGTGGTGGGCGTCGACCTCACCGAGCAGATGCTGGCCGAGGGCCGCCGCCGGGTCGCGGCGCGGGCCCTCGGCCACCGGGTCCAGCTCGTGGTGGGCCGGGCCGAGCAGCTGCCGTTCGCCGACGCCACGTTCGACGCGCTGACCTTCACCTATCTCCTCCGCTACGTCGACGACCCCCAGGCCACCCTGGACGAGCTGGCCCGGGTGGTGCGGCCGGGGGCCCGGGTGGCCATGCTGGACTTCTTCGAGCCCCCGAACCCCTTCTGGCGGGCCATGTGGTGGCTGTACACCCGGCTGCTCCTCCCGGTCGGCGGGTGGATCGGCGGCGGCGAGGAGTGGTGGCGGGTCGGGCGGTTCCTCGGCCCGAACATCTCCGGTCACTACCGGAGGTATCCCCTGACGTGGATCATCCACGCGTGGGAGCAGGCCGGCTTCGTCGACGTGGGGGCGAAGACGATGAGCCTCGGCGGGGGCCTCGTGCTGTGGGGGACCAAACGCAGTGAGTGACGAGCCGACCGCCGGTCTCCTGCCGGGCGGCGAGCCGGATCGGCTCGGTCCGGCGACCGACGTCCGCCCGGCCTTCTACGCGGCGCGCTCGGGACGCCTGGCCGACTGGTGGACCCTCCTCCACCCGCCGTACACCGCCTGGCACCTGGCCTACGTGGTCATCGGGGCCTGTCTCGCCGTCAGGGTCAACGTCACGACGCTCCTCGCCACGCTCCTGGCCTTCTTCCTGGCCGTCGGGCTCTCGGCCCACGCCCTCGACGAGCTCCACGGCCGGCCCTTGCGAACGAGGATCCCGACCGCCGCGCTCGTCACCGCCGCGGTGGTCGGCCTCGCCGGCGCCCTCGCTCTCGGCATCGTCGGGGTGGCCCGCATCGGGTGGCCGCTGGTGCCCTTCCTCATCGTGGGCCCGCTCCTCGTCGTCTCCTACAACTTCGAGCTGTTGGGCGGCTTCGCCCACAACGAGGTGGGCTTCGCCGCCTCGTGGGGGGCCTTCCCCGTGCTGACCGCCTACGTCGCCCAGACGGGGAAGTTGAACGCCGCGGCGTGTGTTGCCGCCCTCGGAGCCTTCGCCCTCTCGGCCGCGCAACGTCGCCTCAGCCTGCCGGCGCGGCGGCTCCGCCGCCGGGTGGTCCGGGTGGCGGGCACGGCGACGCTCAGCGACGGCTCGACCGAGTCCGTCGAGGCGGCCGAGCTCCTGGCCCCGCTCGAAGGGGCGCTCCGGGCGCTCACCTGGACCGTCGTGCTCCTGGCCCTCGCGCTCGCCCTCGACAAGCTGGCATGACCGGCCGGCCTCTCGGCATGATCGCCGCAGGAGGGTGACCGCCGGCCGAGAGGAGTGACGGGGCGCCATGGTGCACGAAGCGGCCGGGCGGGTTCTTCGCCGTTCCCGTCGGAAGGCGGCCTGAGGTGCTGGCCGGGACGCCGCCCGCCCGTGAGGCGACCATCGTCGGCATCGGCCAGACGGCGTTCGAGAAGAGCATCGATCGGAGCGAGCTGGCCCTCGCCTGCGACGCGGTCCTCGCGGCCTGTGACGACTGCGGCCTCTCCGTGACCGACGTGGACGGCGTCGTGCGCTACGACGTCGAGCAGACGACCGAGTGGGACCTCATCTACGCCCTCGGTGTGCCGCACCTCAACTTCTTCGCCGGCACGCCGTCGGGCGGCGGCGGCGTGGCCAACACGATCGTGCTGGCGGCCACCGCCGTCGAGTCGGGTCTCGCCGACCACGTCGTCGTCTACCGGGCGAGAAAGCGCGGCCGGCGCTCGGCGTTCGGGTCGGGCCCCCTCGAGGGTGGTCGACCCTGGGCCAAGGTGGGCACCCGGCCGAGCGGCACCCAGCAGTACCACCACCCCTTCGGCCTGGCCAGCCCGGCCCAGGAGATGGCGATCATCGCCCGCCGTCACATGCACGTCTACGGCACGAAGGCCGAGCACTTCGGCCTGCAGGCGGTGGCCCAGCGGCGCCACGCGGCCACGAACCCGGCGGCCATCATGCGCAACCCGATCACGCTCGAGGATTGGTCGGCGGCGCGGATGATCGCCGACCCCATCCGCCTGGTGGACTGCTCGCTCGAGAACGACGGCGCGGTGGCCCTCGTCGTGACGACGGCCGAGCGGGCCACGGATCTGCGCCAGCCGGGTGTCCGGGTGCTCGCCGGGGCCATGGGCGAGCACCCCATCCACACCCAGCTGGCGGTGTTCCTCGCCGAGACCGGCGCGTACTCGGGCCGGGAGACCGGCGGGCGGTCGATCGGGCACCGGCTGTTCGGGTCGGCCGGCGTGGCCCCCGCCGACGTCGACGTGGCCCTCATCTTCGACCACTTCACGATGGCCGTGCCCCTCACGCTCGAGCAGTACGGCTTCTGCGGCGAGGGCGAGGGTGGCCCGTTCATCGAGTCGGGCGCCACCAGCTGGCCGGACGGTCGGCTGCCCGTGAACACACACGGCGGGTCCAACGGCGAGGCCTTCATCCACGGGGTCAACCACCTGCCCGAGGCGGTGCGCCAGCTCCGCGGCACGGCGGCGAACCAGGTACCCGGCTGTCGGCTCGCCTTCGTGAACGGCTCGATCACCGACTGCTCCGGCGCGGTGCTGCTCGCCCGCTGAAGGGACTGATGACATGGTGCGCGAGGACTTCCCCAAACCGCCGCCGACCGGCGACGGCGTGCCGTTCTGGGCATACGCCCGAGAGCACGAGCTCCGCGTCCAGCGGTGCCGTGACTGCGGCCTGCACCGCTTCCACCCCCGCCCCCGGTGCCCGAGATGCCGCTCGGAGGCCGCCGACTGGGTGCCCTGCCGCGGCACCGGCTCGGTGTTCTCGTACACGATCTGCTACCCGCCGGTGCTGCCCGCCTACGCGTCGAGCGTCCCCTACAACGTGGCCGTGATCGAGCTCGACGAGGGGCCGCTCATGGTCAGCAACGTCGTCGACTGCCCGAACGAGGAGCTCGAGGTGGGCCTCCCGGTTGAGGTCTGCTTCGTCGACGTCGACGAGGAGCTCACGCTGCCGCAGTTCCGGCCGCGCCGATGAGGACCGCCGTCATGGTCGGCCCGCTGCAGGGGATCGCCGTCCTCGACCTGCTGCCCCAGGGCTTCGGCCTCTCGGGCCGCCTCCTCGCCGACCTCGGGGCGAGCGTCGTCCGGGTGGCCGCCGACGACGACGCCGACGCCCGCTACGACCCGCGCTGGCGCGAAGGGTCCTGGGTGTGGGACCTCGGCAAGCGCGTCGTGCCGGCCGGTGACGAGGAGGTGCCCGCTCTCGCCGAGCGGGCCGACGTGGTCCTCCGCCTCGCCGAGCAGGAGGCGCTGCACGCCCCGCGGGCCGTCGACGTCGTCGTGAGCCCCTTCGGCCGGGTCGGCCCGCGGGCCGGCTGGTTGGCCAGCGACCTCGGGGTGGCCGCGTCGAGCGGCAACGTCTGGGCCACCGGCGACCCCGACCGCCCCCCGGTGCGCTGCTCGGCCCCGCTCAGCCTGGCCCACCTCGGGCCCGAGGCGGTCGTCGCCGCGCTGAGCGGGCTGGCCCGCGGCGGCCCGGGCCAGGTGGACGTTTCGATGTCGGAGACCTACACGATGGCCTGCCTCGGCGGGGTGAGCGCCGGTTGGCAGGGCGACCCGGGCCGACGCATCGGCGCGGCGATGGGCGGGACGAGGGAGATCTGGCCCTGCGCCGACGGCTGGGTCTCGTTCGGCCTGCGCGGCGGCAAGGCCCGCCAGCCCAGCCTCGAGCGCCTGGCCGCCCTGGCCGCCGAGCGGGGCGACACGCGCCTCGACGGCGTCGACTGGGCCTCCTACAACCCGGCCGAGGCTGGCGCGGCGTTCCTCGCCACGTTGACCGAGGTGATGGCGGCCCTGTTCGCCTCGCTCACCGTGGCCGAGCTCGACCGGCTGGCCACCGAGGACGAGGTGCTCGTGGCGCCGATCCTGGACGCGCCGGCCGTGCGCCGGAGCGCGCAGCTGGCCGACCGGGGTTTCTTCGTGCCGGTCGACGGCCGGCCCGAGGTGCCACGCTCGATCGCCGCCGGCCGGGTCGTCGGCGGGGAGTGGGCCTGGTTCGGCCCGCCGCCGGCCCCGGACGGATCGACCGTCTCGTCGCCCGTCGCCGATGCGCCCTGGAGCGGCACGAGGATCATCGAGCTCGGCGCGGGTGTCGCCGGCCCGCTCGTGGGCCGCTACTTCGCCGAGCAGGGGGCGACGGTCATCCGGGTGGAGAGCACGACCCGCCCCGACTTCCTCCGCATCTACGCCCTCGGCCCGGCCAACCCCCACGGGCTCGAGGGGAGCCCGCTCTTCGTGTGGACCAACGCCGGGAAGCTGGGCGTGACCCTCGACCTCAAGGTGGACGAGGCCCGCCGGCTCGCCCGGACCCTCGTCGCCGGGGCCAACGCGGTGATCGAGAACTTCACCCCCGGGACGATGGAGCGCCTGGGCCTCGGGTTCGACGAGCTCCAGCGCGACCACCCCGACCTCGTCCTCTTGAGCATGTCGTTCCACGGCCAGACCGGACCGCGACGGACCGAGGCCGGGTTCGGCGCCCTGGGATCGGCCCTCTCGGGCTTCAACCACCTGACCGGGTGGCCCGACCGCGAACCGATCGGTCCGGCGAGCACGGTCACCGACTCGCTGGCCCCGCGCTTCGGCGCGGCGGTCCTCTCGGCCGCGCTGCTCGCCCAACGGCGTACCGGGCGCGGTGGACACATCGACGTCGGTCAGCTCGAGACGGCGATCTATGCGCTCTCGCCCTGGATGGCCTGGTGCGGCGAGGGGCACGGCTGGGGGCGCGAGGGCAATCGCACGCCGGCCGCCGCGCCCCACGGCATCTTCCGTTGCGCCGGCGAGGACCGCTGGGTGGCCGTGGCCGTGTGGAGCGGCCCCGAGTGGGCCCGCCTCGCCGAGGTCATCGGGTGGGAGGGTCCGGACCTGTCCCACCTCGAGGAGCGGTTGAGCGCGGTCGACCGCGTCGAGGCGGCGGTCGAGGCCTGGACCTCGACCCGCAGCCCCGAGGAGGCGGCCGCCGAGCTGCAGGCGAGCGGCGTCGAGGCCGTGCCCGTGGCCGACTACTGCGACGTGGCCGCCGACGAGACGCTGCTCGCCCGCCACCACCTCGTCGAGCTCGACCACGACGTGCTCGGGCCGCTCGTGGCCGAACGCAGCGGCTACCGCCTGGACCCCGACCGCGGCGGCTACGTCTGCCCGTCGCCGTCCCTCGGACGCGACAACCGACACGTGCTCACCGACCTCTACGGCGTGTCGCCGGTCACCGTCGACCGCTACGTCGAAGACGGCGTGCTGCGCTGAGCTCGGCTCAGGCGAGGGCCGGGATGACCTCGTCGCCCACGAGGCGCAGGTGGTCGGCGTCGTCGGGATCCCGGAACTGGAGGTAGAGAGGGTCCACGCCGAGCTCGGCCAGCTGCCGGCACCGGGCCACGACCTCGTCCGGGCGGCCGGCGGCACCGGCCGCCCGCAGCTGCTCGACCGGCAGGCCGACCACGTCGGCCCGGTGCCGGACCTCGGCCTCGTCGGCGCCGCAGCAGGCCACGAGCACCCCGGACGAGCGCAGGCCGGCCGGGTCCCGCCCGACCTCCTCGCAGGCCCGTCGGACCCGGTCGAACTGGGCCCGCGCCGCGTCGAGGTCGTGGAGGCCGATGTTGAACTCGTCAGCGAAACGGGCGGCCAGGGCCGGGGTCCTCCGCCGGCCCTCACCGCCGACGATCACCGGCGGCCGCGGTCGCTGCACCGGCCGCGGCAGGTCGCCGTCGACGGACAGCCGGTAGTGGCGGCCCTCGAAGCTGAAGCGGCCGCCGTCGGGGGTGGCCCACAGCCCGGTCACGATCTCGAGCTGCTCGGCGAGGCGTTCGAAGCGCTCGCCGAGGGAGGGGAAGGGGAGCCCGTAGGCGAGGTGCTCGGCCTCGTGGTAGCCGGTGCCGAGGCCCAACTCGATCCGGCCGCCGCTCATGGCGTCGACCTCGGCCACGACGATGGCGAGCGGTCCGGGGGGTCGGAACGTGGCCGCCGAGACGAGCGTGCCCAGGCGCAGCCGGCTCGTGTCGCGGGCGAGCCCGGCGAGCGTGGTCCAGGCGTCGGTCGGGCCGGGGCCACCCGGTGCCGCGCCGGTGGCCAGGTAGTGGTCGGAGCGGAAGAAGCCCTCGAAGCCGTGGTCCTCGGCCACGACGGCCAGTGCCCGCAGCTGGTCGTAGGTGGCGGCGCGCTCGCCGCCGACGAAGGCCCGGACCCGCACGTCGGGCGACGCTACCGGCCGGATGGGTGCCGGTCGGCCGGCCACGACGATGTCCTCGGGCGCGGACCCCGGACGGAGCGGGCGGGCGAAGGTGCCGCGGTCGGGATCAGGCGGCGGTGTCGGCGGGCACCGTGGCCGGCACCGGACTGCCCCCGAAGCGCACGGTCACGCCGTGGCCCCGCATCACCCGAAGGAAGAGCGAGATCGAGAGGGCGACGCCGCCAACCGTCAGCGCCGTGCTCACGATGGTCCGCTCGAGGACGAAGGCGTGGAGCGAGGTGCTGAAGAGGAGCCACAGCACGAACCCGGCGTTCGTGAGCAGGACGATCGCCCAGAGGAGCGAGATCTTGACGAAGAACCGCTTGATGAAGGGTCGCGCCATGAGGTCGGGGTCGAGCGGGCAGAAGTCGAGGGCCAGACGCTCGATCAGGGGCCGCCGGGAGAGGGCGGTCACGAGGAACAGCACGGCCACGAGGAACGTGCTGACCGACGGCTGGATGAAGTAGACGACGGCGCTCCCGGTGGCGAACGACACGATGCTCCGGGCGGTGAGGAGGACGAGACTCAGCACGAGGAGTCCCGACGGCCGCTCCCGGCGGAGCAGGCGACGGCCCACCGCCAGGTAGGCCCAGACGAGCGCGCCCACGAGCGCCCCTTTGAAGCCGGCCGTGACGAGCACGACGTAGAAGATGACGCCCGGGCCGATCGAGCTCTCGACGAGCCCGGGAAGGGAGTGCCGGGCCAGCGCCTTGAACGACGGCACGTGGAACACGGGCGTCGATTCGCGTCGCGGTCCGGCGGTGGAGGGGGACGCCGGTCCGCACCGAAGAGCAGAAGGTGCAGAGACGATGAGCGGCACCGTAGTGGCCCCTCTCGGGTTCGGGGCGTCGGCTGGCTGACGCGATTGCGCCATTCCTCGGCTGGCCGTCAGGCCGCCCCCGCCCCCGCCCCGCCGAACTGGACTTTCGTCCGGCGGTCTCACCCGGGAGTTCGACGCCGGTGCCCCGCAGGCCGCAGAATTGGGCCGAATGCGCGAGGAGCGTCGGAAGCCGCCGGATCTCACGGTCGTGGCCGTGCCCTTCTACTTCGCCGCCATGGGCGCGGAGTACCTCTGGCTGCGCCGCCGGGCGGCCCGCCGGGGGCGCAGCGCCGGCGACTACGAGCGTCGCGACACACTGGCCAGCCTGACCATGGGGGTGGGCAGCCTGGTCGCGCCCCTCGTGATCCCCCGACTGCTCCGGCCCTTCACCCCGGGTCGGGGCCGGCTCGGCAAGGTGCTCGTCGGGACGGCGGTCGCCGCCGCTGGCGTGACCACGGCGGCCGACGCGGTGGCTCGCCGCACCGCCCGGACCGACGACGACCCGCCCGACGGAGCAGCCCGCCGCGCCACCCTCCACCGCTGGGCCCGTCGGGCGGCCTCGGTCGGCGGCGTGGCCGCGGTGGTCACCGGTGGGGTGGCCGTGACCACGACGTGGGCGGCCCGGCTGTCGCCGGCCCGGTTCTGGCGCCACCGCGCCCTGCCGGACTGGGGCTCGGGCCCGCTGGCGGTGGCGGCCGCCGTCGCCGGCTGGGACTTCCTCTACTACTGGAACCACCGCTTCATGCACGAGAGCCGCTACATGTGGGCGGTCCACGTGGTGCACCACTCGAGCGAGCACTACAACCTCTCGACCGCCCTCCGGCAGCCGGTGGCCGACTCGCTCGGCACCTCGGTGCCCTACGGCCTGCTCTGCCTCCTCGGCCTCGGGCCCGATGTGGTCGAGACGGCCCGGGGCGTGAACCTCCTCTACCAGTTCTGGATCCACACCGAGACGATCGACCGGCTCGGACCGCCCGAGGCGGTGCTGAACACGCCGTCGCACCACCGGGTCCACCATGGCTCCAACCGGCAGTACCTCGACCGCAACCACGGCAGCATCCTCATCGTCTGGGACCGTCTGTTCGGCACCTTCGAGCCGGAGGGCGAGCCCGTCGTCTACGGGCTGACCAAGAACATCGACACGTTCCAGCCGGGTCGCATCGCCGGTCACGAGTACGTGGACATGCTCCGCGACGTGGCCGCCTCGACCAGCTGGCGGGAACGCCTGTCCTACGTGGTGCGCGGGCCGGGCTGGGCCAACCGCCACCGGGCCGAGGTGGGTGCCGCCGCCGCCCCGCCGCCGCCCGACCCCGACCACGTCGCGCTGGCCGTCCCGGCGGGCCGGTAGGCCGGCGTCCTCCGAGGAGCCGGCATGAAGTTCGGGACCTACCACACCTACCAGGTCCCACCTTGGACGACGCCGGGGCAGGTGCTGGTGGACGAGCTCGAGCGGGTCCGGTCGGCGGAGCGGCTGGGCTTCGACAGCGTCTGGGTGCCCGAGCAGCACTTCTTCGACTACTGCGGCTGCCCGGACGCCCTCACGATGGTCACCTATCTCCTGGGGCAGACCACCCGGGTGCGGGTCGGTGCGGCGGTGGTGAACCAGTCGCTCACCCATCCGCTCCGCTTCGTCGAACGGGCCTCGCTGCTCGACCACCTAGGGGGCGGCCGGGTGGACCTGTGCATCGGCCGCGGCTACCAGTGGCCGCAGAACGTCGTGTTCGGCGTCGAGGAGGCCACCACGAAGGCCCGGTTCACCGAGTCGCTCGACATCATCCAGGCCGTCTGGGACGGCGGCACCGCCGGGTACGACGGGCGCTTCTTCTCGTTCCCCCCGGTCCGGGTCTTCCCGGGCGCCCGGCGCCCGGCCGACCAGGTCCTCCTCATGAGCGTCGGCGGCACGACCCCCATCGAAGAGACGGTCGAGCGGGGCCTGCCGCTGGCCCTCGCCTCACCCTTCTATCCGGTCGAGGCCACCGCCTCGCAGTTCGCCCGCTACGTCGGGCTGCTCGGGGAGGCCGACGTCGACGCCGAGCTCTTCTTGGACCGGGCCATCGTGCTCGTCTACGCCCTGCTGGCCCCCACGAGTGAGGAGGCCCGCTCCATCGCCAAGCGCCCCTACGAGTGGCACATGGCGAAGCTCGCCGCGCTGAGCGGCGGGCCAGCCGAAGGTCACGAGTGGGCCTCGCTCTACGCATCCGACGACGACCCGCCCGAGATCGCCGAGGCCGACTACGCCAAGCAGACCGAGACCAACCTCCTCTTCGACGACCCCGACGGGTTCGCCGAGAAGCTCGACGTCCTCCGGAGCGCCGGGGTGCGCAACGTCGTCGTCTGGATGGGCGTGGGGGGCGTGGCCCACGAACACGTGCTGCGCTCGATGACCCTGTTCGCCTCCGAGGTGATGCCCCGCTTCACCGGCTGAGCCTGCGGCGGCCGGCGTGCCCGGTGACCACGCGCCGGAATTCGGCGCGGCGTCCGGTCACTCAGCCTTCGTCGATGGAGATCGCGCCCTCCGGGCAGGTGAGCACGGCCTTGCGCACCAGCTCCTCCTGGTCCGCCGGGACGTCCTCGTCGGCCACGTAGGCGTGCCCGTCCTCCTCACGGAGGGAGAAGACCTTGGGTGCGGCCAGGTTGCAGAGCGTGTGGCCCTGACAGACGTCGGGGTCGATCCGCACTTTCATGAGCCGGACCTCCTCATGCGGGGGCGTCGTGCTCGAGGCGCTCCTGCCAGGCGTCGATGACGTCGACCACTGGCGGTCCCTGCCGGGACTGTGGCGGGAAGACGGCCGGCAGATGCTGGTAGCCGTTGATCGTCCCGATGTCCTCGTAGCGGACGACGCCCTCCTCGAGGCAACGGTACTCGGGGAGCCGAGTGAGGACCTCGGTGAGCATGGTCTTGAACGACATCCTCGCCAGGTTGGACCCGATGCACCGGTGGACGCCGAGGCCGAAGGCGGCGTGACGGTTGGGGAACCGCTCGAGGACGATCTCGTCCGGCTCGGCGTAGGCGTCGGGGTCGTGGTTGGCGAGGGCGTAGGCCATCCAGACCCGTTCCCCTTCGGCGAAGCGGAAGCCGCCCACCTCGCAGTCCCGGGTGACCGTCCGCCCGCCCCCCTGGGCGGGCGTGGCGTAGCGGACGAATTCCTCGGCGGCCGTGTCGAGCAGCGACGGATCGGCCAGCAGCTGCTGGCGGTCCACGGGGCGCCCGTCGAGCCAGTGGAGCGCATGTGACGTGAGGGCCGTCGTGGTGTCGAAACCGCCACCGATGAGCAGCACCAAGGTGCCGAGGATGTCGCCCTCGTCGAAGTCCGCACCGTCGTCCCGGGCGTCGACCAACGCCTTGATCATCCCGGCCCGCGGCCGGGTCCGCATGCTGGCCATGGCCTCGGCGAGCCGCTCGACCATCGCCAGGTTGCCCTCCAGCACCTTGGCGAAGGCCGGGCTGTTCGGAGGCGTGTACACGATGGCGTGGGCCGGCTCGCAGTAGTGCACCCAGTCGACGAGCGGCAAGCCCAGCATGCCCATCGTGAGGACGGCGGGCACCACGTTGGCGAGGTCGTCGACGAAGTCGATCGCCCCGGACTCGACGACGTCGTCGAGGCAGGCCTTGGTCAGTTCGGTCACGAGAGGGCGCCACCGCTCGACGGCGGCGGGCGAGAGGAAGGGGTTGAGCACCCGTCGGTACTCGAGTTGCTCGGGCGGGTCCATCTCCAAGAAGCCGCCTCGGGTCGTGCCGCCGACGGGGGAGGGGATGGCCACCCCGCCGTAGCCCTGGCGGATGCCGAGGGGGTCGTGGTCGTTGGAGAAGAGCTCCGGATGCTTGGCCATCTCGCCGAGGAGGTCCCGCCCGGTGATGATCCAGTAGCCGCCGTGCCGCTCGCTCCAGGTGGCCGGGCACTGGGACCGCAGCTCGTGGCTGACCTGGGGGAACCCGGCCTTGTAGGCCGGTGAGTGCTGGTCGAAGTCGACTACCACGCGGTCATCGCTCGCCATGGCCTCCAGCCTTCCTCGCTCTCCCTTTCCGGACTGTACCGCCGTGTCGGGTCGGGAACCGGGGGTGCGGCCGACCGGCCTCCGTCAGAGGCGACGGCAACCGAGGTTGCAGCGGCGGCCCGATCAGGCACGTCTGTTGCCGGCGTGTCACGAACCCGACGGGCCGTTGCAAAGGTCGTGCAACCACCCGTCGAATGCTCGTTTGGGAAGCAATGACACGGACCACATGACGCGCAAGTTGCACCTGTGCTGAGTTTTTCGAAATTCGTCGGGGGTGCCCTTTTACCGGCTTCTTAACTCGGCTAATTTTCTCGTTGGGGACTGGGGCTTAGGGTCCAGGCGGAGGGGAAAACGATGCGCACTTTGCCCGAGCAGCGCCCGTTCAGTGTCGGCAGTATCGATCGGGTGGTCAGACCGAGCCGTATGCGGTTGTTCGCGCTCGCGGCCGCGTTGCCCTTGGTCGCGCTCTCATCCGTGGTCTTCGCGCCTTCCACCGCGTCGGCCACCACGTACGGCGCGCAGGTCACGCTGAACTTCAATTTCGGTTTCTTCAACGACCCGATCTCCGTCGCTACCGACGGCGCCGGCGATGTGTTCGCGCTTGGTCAAGCCGGGTCGATCATGAAGCTCACGCCGTCGAACGTCCAGACAACGCTGCCGTTCACCGGCTTGTCGAAGACCGTCCCACCGACGCGCATCGCCGTGGATCCGGCCGGGGACGTCTTCGTCGCCGACACTGGCAACAACCGGGTCGTCGAGATGACCGCGGGGGGCGTACAGTCCGTCGTCCCGTTCACGGGTCTTTCTTCACCGAACGGCGTCGCTGTCGATCCCGGTGGCGACGTCTTCGTGGCCGACTCGCAGAACGGCCGGGTGGTCGAGCTGCCGGTGGGCCAGCCCCAGATCACCCTCCTGAGCGGGCTGGCCGATCCGACGTCCCTCGCCGTCGACCCCGCCGGTGACGTCGTCGTCATCGAGAGCGGTGGGCTCTCGCCGCAGGTCATCGAGCTGCCGGCTGGGGCCACCAGTGCGACCTCGTTGAACTTCACCGGTCTCTCCAACTCCAAGGCCGTGGCGATGGACGTCGGGGGGAACATCTATGTCGCCGACGGCGGGAACCTCCGGGTCCTCTACCTGGCGGCTGACGGGGTCACCCAGCTGACGCTGCCGTTCACCGGTCTCAACAACCCGGCCGGCGTGGCCGTCGACTCCCACGGGGACGTCTTCGCCGCCAACACCGGGGCGAACGACATCGTCGAGCTCCCCGTGGCCCAGACCACCAAGATCACCCCGAACATCACCTGGCCGACGCCGACCGCCATCTCCTACGGCACGCCACTCAGCTCGACCCAGCTCGACGCCACGGCGTCGACTCCGGGCACCTACGTCTACACGCCGCCCGCCGGTACGGTGCTCGGTGTCGGCACGCAGACGCTGACCGTCCAGTTCACGCCGACGGACACCACCGACTACAACTCGACGAGCGCTTCGGTGACGCTCAACGTGAACCAGGCCACGCCGACGATCACCTGGGCCGCGCCGAATCCGATCACCTACGGCACGCCGCTCAGCAATACCCAGCTCGACGCCACGGCTTCGGTGCCCGGCAACTTCGTCTACAACCCCCTTGCCGGCACGGTGCTCGGCGCGGGCACCCAGACGCTGTCGGTCACGTTCACCCCGACCAACGGGGCGGACTACTCGACGGCCACCGCCTCGACCTCGCTGACGGTGAGCCAGGCGTCGCCCGCCCTCAGCTGGACGGCACCCAACCCCATCAGCTACGGCACGCCGCTCGGCTCGACGCAGCTCGATGCCACTGCCTCGGTCGCGGGGACCTTCGTCTACAGCCCGCCCGCCGGCACGGTCCTCGGCGCGGGCACCCAAACGTTGTCGGCCACCTTCACGCCGAGTGACCCGACGGACTACGCGTCGGCCGGGATGATCACCACCACGATCACGGTGAACGCCGTGACGCCCGCGCTCTCGTGGGCCACGCCGGCCGCTATCTCCTACGGGACGGTGCTCGGCTCGACCCAGCTCGACGCCACGGCCTCGGTGCCGGGCACCTTCGCCTACACGCCCGCGGCCGGCGCCACACTGAGCGCAGGCACCCACACAATGTCAGTGACGTTCACGCCGAACGACACGACGGACTACACCTCGGCGAGCACGACCACCAGCCTGGCGGTGAACCAGGTCACCCCGAACATCACCTGGCCGACGCCGGCCGCCATCTCCTACGGGACGGTGCTCGGCTCGACCCAGCTCGACGCCACGGCCTCGGTGCCGGGCACCTTCGCCTACACGCCGGCGGCCGGCGCCACACTGAGCGCAGGCACCCACACGCTGTCAGTGACGTTCACGCCGAACGACACGACGGACTACACCTCGGCGAGCACGACCACCAGCCTAGCGGTGAACCAGGTCACCCCGGTCGTCTCGTGGAGCGCTCCGGGCGCCATCACCTACGGCACGGCGCTCGGCTCGACCCAGCTCGACGCCACGGCCTCGGTGCCGGGCACCTTCGCCTACACGCCGGCGGCCGGTACGGTCCTCGGCGCGGGCACCCACAGCCTGTCGGTGACCTTCACCCCGACGGACGCGACCGACTACACGTCGGCCAGCGGCTCGACGTCGATCACGGTGAACCTGGGATCGCCGGTCGTCTCGTGGAGCGCTCCGGGCGCCATCACCTACGGCACGGCGCTCGGATCGACGCAGCTCGACGCCACGTCCTCGGTGCCGGGGACCCTCGTCTACAGCCCGCCGGCCGGCACCGTGCTCGGCGCCGGCACCCACACGCTGTCGGTCACGTTCACGCCGACCGACAGTGCGGACTACTCGTCGGTGACCACGACCACCTCGGTCACGGTCAACCCGGCCATCCTCACGGTGACGGCGACCAACGCCAGCCGTCCCTTCGGGCAGCCGAATACGCTCACCTACTCCGTGGGCGGGTTCGTGAACGGTGACACCTCGTCGGTCGTCAGTGGCAGCGCCAGCTGCACCACGACGGCGACCCAGACGAGCCAGGCGGGGATCTACCCGATCACCTGCACGATCGGGACGCTCTCGGCGGCGAACTACACCTTCACGTTCGTGTCCGGCACGCTCACCGTGACGTCGACCGGGTGTGTGAACGGCACGGTCAACGGGAACATCACCGTGGGCGCGGGCCAGACCGTATGCCTCAACGGGAGCGCCAACATCAGGGGCTCGATCACGATCGGTGCCGGTGGCGCGCTCGACATCCAGGGCGGCACAGTCCGCGGGTCGATCACGGACAACGGCGGCGCCAGCCTCCGGGTCTGCAACGCCACGGTCACGGGATCGGTCGACGTGACGAGCAGCTCCGGCCCGGTGATGCTCGGCAACAACGGCTCGTGCGGTGGCGCCCTCATCGGAGGTTCGGTGACGCTGTCGAACAGCGGGGCGGTGAGCGCCCAAGGTGACCTCATCTTCGGTCAGCTGACGGCGAGCGGTGACACCGGTCCGGTGGCCATCAACGGCAACTACGTCACAGCGCCCATCGTCGTCACGGGCGACAGCAGCGGGGTGAGCGTGAACGGGAACCTCTCCGGTCCGGTCACCGTGAGTGGGAACACCGGCACGGTGACGGTGGCCGGGGACTTCGTGATCGGGTCGCTCAGCGTGCTCAACAACGTCGGCACGGTGACCGTCGACAACAACACCGTGTTCGGGGGGTTGACGGTCATGGGCAACACCGATCCGGTCCACGTCTTCAACAACTTCGTCGCCGGACCGAAGCACATCCAGACCTAGATCACCTGGTCCACTGCGCCCGTCGGGCTCCCGGTAGGTCGCTGGCAGAGAGCACCCTCCGGTAGCGGGGGCAGGGTCGGGGCGAGGTGTCGTACGAGGGGCCCCTGCGGGGGCCCCTCGTCGCGGCTCAGGGCTTGGCGTAGACGAGCTCGCCGGCCACCCAGGTCTCGTCGACCCGTGCAGCGCCCCCCGGGTCGAGGTTCAGGACGGCGAGATCGGCTCGTTTGCCACGGGCCAGGGAACCCCGCTCCTCCTCCTGGCCCCCGGCGCGGGCTGCTCCGATCGTGTAGGCGCGCAGCCAGTCATCAAAGGGAACCGACTGGTCGGGCTCGAAGAGGACACCCGTACTGGTTGCTCGGCTCTCGCCGCGACGGGCGCCCCAAAGTGGTGCCACCGGCGCGCACGGATCGTCGCTCGAGCCAGCGAGCTCGACCCCGCTGTCTTGCAGGCCCCGGAAGGCCAGCCAGTGGTGGTCGTCGAACAGCATGTCGGCGACCCCTCGGCCAACGTGCTCGACGAACCCTGGCTGCACGACGGCGATGGCCCCGAGAGAGGCGAGCCTGCGCCACTGATCGGGCCCGGTCACGCCGGCGTGCTCCAACCGGAGCAGGCAGTCGGCGCCGCGGAGGCGTCTCACCTCTTCGAAGAGGGCGAGAGCAGCGTCGACCCCGACGTTGCCGATGGCGTGGACGGCGATCGAGAACCCTCGATCGGCCGCGTCGCGCCCCCTTGTCCCCAGATCCTCCATCACCATGCCGAAGCGGACCGGTCGTCCACCGATCGTCGCATCGATGGCGATGGCGATACCGCCGTCAGCGAACAGCTTGATCGCTCCTACCCTGCACCGCTCGTCCCCCTCGCCGGACACGGGGCCGTCCAACCGGTCGTTCGGGTCGTTCGACAGGAGCGCGGCCGAATGGGGCAACATCACCACCGAGATCGGCAGCCGCCGGCTCCGGGCCAGCCCCCGGTAGACCGCCTCGGCCTCGGGCGAGCAGGCTGCGTCGTGCACGGCGGTGATGCCGTCGGACAGCAGCTCCTCGGCCCGCGTGACGATGTGGTCGGCCCAGCGGTCAGGATCCGCGTAGTCCAGCATCGACCGCCGGTGCGCCTCGCTCCACGCCCGCTCGAGGAGGAAACCGCTCGGCTCACCGCTGGGGTCACGGAGGATCTCTCCGCCCGGCGGGTCCGGCGACTGCCGCCCGATGCCGAGCTCGTCCAGCGCCACCGAGTTCACGACCCCCTGGTGCAGGCTGAAGTGGGCGACGAGCACCGGCCGGTCGAGCCCGGCCTCGTCCAGATCCTGACGCGTGGGGGTGAAGTCCGTCCGGGACTCGTCCCAGCCGAAACAGCGGATCCAACGGGTCGCAGGCTCCGCCAGGGCCCGGGACCTGACCACCTCGATCAGCTCCTCCCGGTTGCGTACGCGGCCGACGTCCGCCCACCGGGGGTGCAGGGCGGCGACCGAGAGGTGGTTGTGGGCGTCGATGAGCCCCGGGACGAGCACCCGGCCGGCGAGGTCTCGACGCTCGGCATCCGGATAGCGGTCGAGCATGCTCCGGTCACCGACGTCCACGATGCGCTCGCCCTCGATGACGAGCAGGTCGGCGGTGTCGCCAGCCTGCATCGTGCGGATCTGGCCCCCGGAGAAGGCGCGAACAGTCATCGGAAGGTCCCGAGCTGACGGGCTGGAGTGCCGAGAGTCGAGGATGGGATGTCCGCCGATGGCCGTGGCACGTGGACGATCACAGATGGACCGACGTCAAAGAGCTTCGCGGGGCCGAGGGCTCGGCATGGCTCGCACGGAACGCATCATCCCAGGTCCCCGTCCGGCGCGACGTCCGCCACCGGGATTCGCCGAACGCATCGGCTGGCTCGGCATTCGTGGAACCGGCCGCCCGCTTCGTGCCGCCCCGACCTCCCTACCACCCGCTGCCGGCGATGATCGGAGCATTCAGCGCCCGGCCGGACATGGACCCCTCGAAGGTGGCGTCGCCGAAACCGTCCACCGCCCCCTCGGCCCCGGCCACCCAGTAGCCGCCACCGTCGGCAGAGGCGAAGATCGCCGTAGCGGTGCCCATGCCGCTGGCGTTCCCGAGGGAAGGTGCTCCGCCGAGAGCGACGACGCTGCCGTCGGCCAACAGGACCCACAGCCCGCCGGCCGGATCCACCACCGCGCTCGTGACCGGGGCGGCCGGGTTGACGACGCCCACGAGACCTGGGGCGTCGCCGAACGCATAGACGTGGCCGGTCGCCGTGACCAGCCAGTACCCCTGCCCCGAGGTGTCGGGCACCACCGCCACGGCCGCACCAGCGCAGCCGCCGACCGTGTAGCAGCTTCCCTCGAATGTGGCGTCGCCGAAGGCGAAGACCCCACCGTCCCTCGCCACCATGAAATACCCCCCACCGTCGGCGGACGGCACCATGCCGACGATCGGAGCCTCCAGGGAGCGGGGGAGGCCGGAACCGGCCGGGTTGAACCCGAGGCCGGGCAGTGACCCGTAGTACGCGGCGTCCCCGAAGGCGAAGATTCCACCGTCGGTGGCATTGAGCCAGTAGCCACCGTGGTCGCTCGTGGCGACGATCCCGACCACCGGACGCTGCAGGTGGAGCGATCCCGTCGAGCCGTGGAACTGCCCCGAGCCGAAGGTGAAGATGCCGCCGTCCCCGCCGACCAGCCAGTAGCCGGGCGGGGGCGCAGTCACCGTGAGGGAGGCCGTGCCGGTCGATGCGGCATGGGTGGCGTCGCCGCTGTAGGAGGCCGTCACGAGGTCGCTACCCACCGGGGCTGCCGACGAGGCGCAGCTCGCGTGGCCGGCACTCAGCGTGGCGAGGCACAGGTGCCGCGGTCCGACGGCGAAGCTGACGGTCCCGCTCGGGGTACCGGCGCTCGACGTCACCTGCGCCTGGTACGAGGCCGCGGTCCCGCCGGTCACCGCGGTCGGCGTGACGGATGCCGAGGTCGTCGTGCCGGCGAGAGCCACGGTCAGCGCAGCCGAGCCCGACGACGTCGCGTGCGTGGCGTCCCCGGGGTACTGGGCAGTGAGCGTGAGGGCGCCGGCCGCCGGCGGCGCGGCGGTGCATGATCCGGTGCCGCCGGCGAGGGTGGCGCTGCACACCGTCGTGGTGCCGAGTTCGACGGGCACCGACCCGGTCGGCGTGCCCGTCGCACTGGTGACGTGCACCGTGAACGTGACCGGTGTGCCGAAGACGGTGGAGCTCGGCGCCGCCGTGAGGGTGGTGGTGGTCGGATAGCGCACCGTCAAGGCCAACGTCGCCGCGGCGTTCGTGCCCAAGGCGTCGGCAACCTGGAACGTGAGGCTCCGGGTCCCGGTGGCCGTCGGTGTGCCCGAGATCTGGCCGGTGCTCGGGTTCAGCGAGAGACCGGGGAAGAGGGCGCCCGAGGTGATGGACCAGGTGTCGGGGGCGGTTCCCCCGACCGCGGCAAGGGTCGCCGAGTAGGCCGAGCCGAGGACGCCGCCAGGCAGCGAGGTGGTGGTGATGGCCGGCCGGGTGAAGATGACCGTCGCGCTCTGGGTGACGAAGAGCCCGTCGGTGACGTCGGTGGCGCTGTACGTCACCGTCTCGCCGGTGAGGTCCGTGGCGACGAACTGGACCTGCCCGGCCGAGTCGGTCTGGCAGGGAGCGGCCGTACACGTGACAACCGAGTGGAACCCGCCCGAGGCGTTCAGCGCCACGGTCTTCCCGGCCACCGGGTTGCCCGCCTGGTCCTCCAACGTCACGGTCACCGTCGACGACGCGGCGCCGTTCGCCTCGACCAACGGCGGGACGGCGACCACGGTGGAGGTGGCGGCCGAGACCGGCAAGTAGCTGTACTGGTCCGACGGCACGATGGGCGACGGTCCGCCGACACCGACGACCGTCACGTCCACCGTGGCCCCCGCCTGGCCCGCCGGGACGACGGCGTTGATCTTGGAGTCCGAGGTCACGCTCAAACTGGGGGCCGGCGTGCTCCCGAACTGGACGCTTGTCGCTCCCGTGAAGCCGGTTCCGCTGATCGTGACGTTTTGTCCACCGACCGAGGACCCCGTGCTCGGGCTCACCCCGGTCACCGAAGGCTCGTGGACGTTGGGGTCGATGGCCGACACGGGAGTCTGGATCACGCCCTCGCCGTAGGTCCCGAGGTAGACGGACCCGTTCGTGATGGCGACCGCTTCGTCCTCCGGTGAGACCGCATTTCCGAGGTCGGACTGCCACGTCGAAGCGGACGGCGAGAAGAAGTAGGGGCCACCGAACGTGGCGATGACGGCGTCGCCGACGGCGCCCCCGGGGATGAAGGCCACGGCCCGCGCCGGGCACCCGCCCCCGCACAGGGACGAGTCGTTGGAGAACGTGGTGCCCCCGTCGGTGGAGTAGGTGCCGCCGGCGAGGACGTAGTTCGGATCGGCCTGGTCGAAGGCGACCACTGAGGCAGAGTGCCCAGCGGGCAGCGTGATCTTGCTCCAGGTCGATCCGTTGTCGGCGGTGGACCAGACCGTGCCGGATCCCGTGGCCACGAGCACGTGGGAGGTGTCCGATGGGTCGACCGCCGTCATCTCTGGGGAGACACCGGTGACCGGGCACGTGCCGCCGTTGGCCGTCTTGAGTGACGTGGCGGTATCGCTCCAGGTGGTGCCGCTGTTGCTGCTCTCCGACAAGGCACAGGTGGACTGGTCGTAGCCGTCGAGCCGGCTGGGCGCGCCCGGGACCCCGTCGATCCCGTAGGGCAGGTAGGTCAGACTGGCCCAGCTGTTTCCGCCGTCGCTCGACATCGCGTAGGAGGTGGGCGGACTGCTGTTGATGTACTGGTCGCTCGGGTCAACCGGGTTGATGTAGGCGAAGCCGAATTCGCTGCCGTAGGGCCCATAGGTCCAGGTCGCGCCGCCATCCATGCTCACGATTGGGCTGTTGTCCTGGTCGATGGTCAGGAGCTCGAGGCCCGACGCGGCGAGGGAGTACGTCATGTAGTTCGTCATGTTGCTCGCCACCGACAGCCACGAGCCGTTGTAGCCGGTGGTCGTGAGCACCAGGCAGAGGTCGGCGCCGACCATGAGGTCGTTCGAGGTGGCGGGATCGGCTCTGATCGTCCGGGTGTCGCAGTCGTTGGTCGGGTTCGTCCAGGTCGAGCCCCCGTCGGTGGACTCGTAGACCGGCTCGTCGCCCGACGTGGCGTACAGCAGGGATGGGTCGACCGCGTCCGGTGTGAAAGCCTGCCACTGACGGTTGTAGGAGCCCGAGACGAACGACGGTGTCGGCAGGGCCGACCAGGTCGTCCCGCCATTCGTCCCGACTTCGAGGGTCCCGCCCAGGTTCACGTAGATGGGGCTGGTCGGCGCGGGCCCGATCGTCAATCTCTTGTAGGCGGCGCCCGTGATGCTGAAGCTCGGTGTCTGCGCAGCCCACGAGACGGTGGGGCTGCCGCACACCAGGAGCGCCGAGGGGGTGGCGCCGCCGCTACTCCCGAAGGCGCACGCTTCCGCCGAGTTCGCGCCGAGGGTCGACAGGCTCTGGGTCCCCGTTGTCGCCCAGGTCGACACCCACGTCGCCCCGTTGTTGGTGGAGTTCCAGACGCCGTTCGACGTCACGGCGTAGAGCGTCGAAGCGATCTGGACGATGTTGTAGGTCCACCGGGTGAGATTGGACGCCGACCAGGTGGCCCCTTCGTCGGTGGTGTAGAAGACGCCCGTCGTGGTGGCTGCGGCGGCCACCGCCGCGTCGGACTGACTGACCCAGATGTCGGAGATGTACGGGCTCCCCAGCCCGTTGTCGGCCTGTTGCCAGCTGGCACCTCCGTTGGAAGTGACGTAGATGCCGGTCGAATCGTTGAAGACCTGGGTGCCCCCGGCGGCGTAGAAGACCTGGAGGTTGTTCCAGTCGATCCCGAGGACGCCGACCGAGCCGTTCGAGGAGCCATAGACGGCATCGGGGCCGACGGGCTGCCAGGAAGGCGTCGCCGACGCCAAGGGCCGGCTGGCGCCCGGCACCGGGACGTTGGTCGGGGTGGGGAGAGCGTGCTGGACGATGTGCGGCTTGGCGGCCGACGGTCGAGCACTCGGGCCGATCGCCGACGCGACCGCCCCTGGCAGCGGCACCAGCAGGTCCAGGACGGCGACGAGGAGCGTCGCACCGAGCACGGTGATCGGCCAGATCCGTCTGTCGTGTGCCCGGTCTCGCAAGGGACCCCTCCCCACCCAAGCCCGGCCAGCGCCGCATGGCAGCGACGTCGGCTCGCCGAACCTGGACGCCCCAGCTCAGTGTAGACGACCGACGACGTGGAGGCCCTGGAGGCTTGGCCGCCTTCGACGGGCGGCGGGCCATCTCGCGCCGCGAACCGGGAGCCGCGTCTGCTGACTCGGCGGGTCGGGGATTGTGGCCTCGCGGCCGCCGTGTGATGATGAGTGCCGAGCGCAGGGGTTCAGAGTGTCGATCGACGTTCGTACTCGATTAGCCAAGGACGTCCGTTCGATCGAACGCGACGAGATGCTCGACGCCGTGTTGCCGGACGCCATCGCGCTCCACGGCGAACTGGCGGCGCGGGGCCTTGTCTACCAGGGAGTACCACCGCTCGGGCTCGACGTCGACGGACGGGCCGTCACGATCGAAGCGGCATCGGGTTCGCTGATCCTCCGCCCGGGTACCGACGAGGCCGGCGTTACTGTCGTACTCGACGCGGACGCGCTCTCTGACCTGCTCCAGGACACCCAATCCACGATGGGGCTCGCCATGACTGCCCGAGTGAAGGTGACGAGCGGCAGCATCAACGACTGGATCGGTTGGGAGCCCGTGCTTCGGGCCTTGCTCGACGGGAGAAAGGTCCACGAGGCCGGTGATGTCACCTTCGTGGATGGCACCGGCAAGGAGCTCGATCTCGGCCGGGTGTTCACGCTCGATGACGACCGGGTGCTCATGGCCCACTTCCTGGAACAGGCCGGGTTCCTCCATCTCCGGGCCGTGTTCGAACCGTCGGAAATGGCCGATCTCGCTGCGGACGTCGATCACTGGATCGCCCGGGCCACGCCGGACGACGGCGAATCATGGTGGGCCACCGACGAACATGGTGTAGATCAGGCCGTACGGGTGCTGTTCTTCTACGAGAAGTCGCCTGTGCTGCGGTCGCTCTTGCACGACCGACGAATCGACTGGATCGGCGAACTCACCGGTGACGGGCATGTGCCCTCTGGCGGTGCCGAGGGGCTCGTGAAGCCGCTGGGGATCGTACGAGGCCTCTCGGACCTCCCATGGCACAAGGACTGTGGTCAAGGAAAGCACTCTTACGAGTGCAACGGCCTCACCTGCGGTCTCTCGGTGACAGGGGCCGACCGGACGAGCGGCGCGCTCGGCATCATCCCGGGGAGCCATCGGGCGAACACGATGGCCACGGGTCGTGACCCCCACCTCGATCTGCGACCTCGGATGCTGGAGACGATGACCGGTGACGTGACGGTGCACTGCTCCGACCTACTCCACCGCGCCCACCCGCCGATCTCTCGTCCACGCAAAGTCGTGTACTCGGGGTTCAAGCTGCCGTCGATGCCCGGCGACACCGCGCAGCCTGATCCCCGCTACGGCCGCCACGCCCGGGCCCGACTGAGCGACGTGCAGTCGCGGATCGAGGCTGCAGACAACGAGCAGAGCCCCAAGCGTTATCGGGCGGGTCATGGTCGTTAACGATCCAGGTGTCTGATGCCTGATATGGAAATCGCCAAACTTACCCTGGCATCAAGGTCTTCATCGTGCGCACCGATCGTCTCACGCTCGGACAGCGACCTGCTCGACGATGAGTGACAGCGACGGCAAGGACGCGCTCTCGAACATCGGGAGAGCGGCGATTATCAACCTTGGTCGACCGACACGTCGGTCTCAAAGGTTCCGTCCCGTCAGGACCGGATGAACGACAGCAGATCGGCGTTGATCGTCTCGGCTTGGGTTGTCGACATGCCGTGTGGGAAACCGGGGTAGGTCTTGAGCGTCCCGTTCTGCACGAGCTTCGCGGACAGCGGACCGGAGTCGGCGTAGGGGACGATCTGGTCGTCGTCTCCGTGCATCACTAGCACGGGCACGGTGATCTTCTTGAGGTCCTCGGTGAAATCGGTCTGAGAGAAGGCGACGATGCCGTCGTAATGTGCCTTCGCTCCCCCCATCATCCCCTGCCGCCACCAGTTCTCGATGATCGCTTCTGAGGGCTCGACGCCGGGCCGGTTGAAACCGTAGAAGGGTCCCGATGGCAGGGCCCGGTAGAACACCGACCGATTAGCGGCCAGCTGGGCCTGCAGATCGTCAAAGACGCTCTTAGGTAAGCCGCCGGGATTGGCGTCGGTCTGCACCATGAGCGGCGGTACCGAACTGATGAGCACCGCTTTGGCGACACGGCTCTCGCCGTGCCGGGCGATGTAGCGGACGACCTCTCCGCCACCGGTCGAGTGGCCGACGTGAACGGCGTCGTGGAGATCGAGATGGGCGGTCACCGCGGCCAGGTCATCGGCGTAGTGGTCCATGTCGTGACCGTCGTTGGTCTGCGAGGAGCGCCCGTGCCCACGCCGGTCATGGGCGATCACCCGGTAGCCGTGGTTTAGGAAGAACAGCATCTGGGTGTCCCAGTCGTCAGCGGACAGCGGCCAACCGTGACTGAACACGATCGCTTGGCCCGAACCCCAGTCCTTGTAGAAGATGTCCGTGCCGTCGGCCGTGGTGATCGTCCCCATTAGCGTCTCCTTTCTAAATGGCGTCCCCTGGCCAATCTAGGGCGGACCTGACTATCCCGGACCGCCCGGTCAGCGAGACACACCCGATTCACCTGGCATCGAGTGTCACCTGCCAGCATGCTCCGATCAGGATTCGTTACATCACGCGAGTCCGCCAATCACCCTCTGGGTCCTAACAGCGGGAGAGCAGCGCAACGGGGCCTCCAGCCCATGCCACGACATCGTCGATGGCTCGGGAAAGGCCTCCCTCCGCTACAACGGCCGCTTCTATGACGTCGGCCTCGGACGGCGTCACTCGGTCCTCCTCTTGATCCGCGAGCTCCCGGTGCAGGTCCTGAGTGAAGACCGTGAGCTCCGGCGCGCGTTCAACCTCGATCGCGAGAGGAACTACCAGTGCCGCCGATTTCCGAAACTCCCCAGTGGCGATCAACGAAATTCCCCAGTTGATTGACCCGGTGAGCTGTGTGATCTGAGGCTACTCCGTGATCTTGGACACCCCCTTCCGGAGGCCTTCGGTGCGGGCCCGATGCGAGCGCATCCGGTAGCTCTCGCCGTCGATGTTGAACACGACGCTGCGGTGCAGCAGGCGATCGAGCATGGCGGCGGCGACCATCGGGTCGTCGAAGATCTTCCCCCACGAGCTCACCCCGAGGTTCGTCGTCATGACAATGGAGCTCTTCAGGTAGCGCTGCGTGATGACCTGGAACAGCGCGGCCGCGGCCTCCGCTTGGAGTGGTAAGTAGCCCACCTCGTCGATGACCAAGAGCCTCGGTCCGGCGAAGAAGCGCATGGTGGTGGCCCAGCGGCCCTCGAGGGCGGCGCGGTGACAGCGAGCGGCCAGGTCGGCCGCCGTCGTGTAGTAGGTCCGATAGCCGGCGTTGATCGAGGCCCGGGCGAGCCCGACGGCGAGCATGGTCTTGCCGACGCCCGGCGGCCCGATCAAGAGCACATTGGTGGCGTCGTCGAGAAAGCGCAGGGTGCCGAGCTCGCTCATCAGCTTCTTGTCGACCGAGGGCTGGGCGGAGAAGTCGAAGTCCTCGAGGGTCCACGGGGACGGCAGGCAAGCGAAGCGCTCGAGGCCGGCCCGTCGGCGGATCTCGGTCGCCTTCACCTCGACCTCGAGGAGTCGATGCAAGAACTCGGAGTGACCGAGTCCTTCTGTGCGCGCATGGTCGAGCTCGCCCGGCAGCGCCTCGGCGGCCGCACCGAGACGCAGGTAGGCCAGATGCGAACGGATCTGTTGATAGGTCGAGGACTCGCTCACCGGGCCACCTCGTCATAGACGCAGAGGTCGACGACGGGCTCGCGTCCGATCGGCCCGAGCAGGCGGGCCGCCTCTTCGAGCGCCTCTCTGCCCGGTGGACGGTTCGCCTTCTTGTCGCACGGACGTGCGGTGGTGAAGGCGCTGAGCACGGCGGCCTCGAGCGCCTCGCGGTGCTCGACACTGCGCACCAGGGCTCCAGACCCCGCCGGGGCGAGGCGGTGGGTGACGAGGATCGCCCCCGAGGGAGCGACGACGTCGATGGTCCCAGCGCCCAGGCGGTGCCGGACGAGCAATTTCGTGGCGCCCAGTCCCGGCGGCACCGAGTAGCGGTTGCCCGAGAAGGCCACCGTTGCGTTGTCGGCGACGATCCGCTCGACCTCGGTGGTGGCCGGGAACGGGGCGGCCGGCAGAGCGAGCAGCGGTTCGGTGTCGGCCAGTGCACCGACGGTTGTCCGTGTGCCGTTCGCGTCACGGCGTGGGCGCTCGTCACCGGTCGTGGTGCAGAAGACATCGAGGGAGCGCTGGGCGTCTTCGGGGTTGGTGGCCGACATGGTGCGCCACCAGCGACCCGAGGTGAAGCGCACCGAGGACTCGACTGCACCCTTGCGGTTGCCGCGCCTCGGCGGACAGGGCTCGACGACGGCCCCGTAGTGCTTGGCCACCGGAGCGAAGGACGCCTGGACCTCGCGGGTCCCGGGCACGATCACGGTGGCCAGGCGGTCGGTCCGCCACACCCGCGCCGTCCCGCCAAGGCGACGCAGCACCGCGTCCATGGCTTCGATGAGATGGGCTTGGTCCATCTTCTCGGCCAGCACGCCGCGCACCTTGCCCGAGTGCGACAGCGTGCCCAACAGCACGTAGGCGGTCCCTCCCCACGGAGCGTTCCGGCGCTCGAACCAGTCCCACTGGATCTCCTCGCCGGGCGGATGGTCGATCTCGATGGTGTCGCGTCCTTTGACCCCCGCACAGGCTTCGCAGTGCGGCCGGAGCCCGGCCACGCGTAGCTGGCGAACGAAGCTCGGGTAGCTGAGTCCATAGCCGAGCCGTCGGGCCTCGTCATAGAGGGCGGAGGCCCAGACGTGTGGATCGTCGACGAAGCGCGCCGCCAAGTACGCCTTGAACGGCTCGAGCGGATCGGGGGCAGAGCGGGCCCGGACGCCCGGAACCCGCTCCCCGCTGATGTAGGCCCGGATCGTCTTTCGGTCCCGGCCGAGGTGCCGGGCGATCGCCGAGATGGTCCAGCCCCTGTTCCTCAATGCATGTGCTTCCACGTCTTCCCCATGTGTGAGCATGCGGAGCGGGTCTCCCTTCGAGCTGGCTGGCTTGGTCGCTCGTCAGCATCGAAGGGGGCCCAACCCCGCGGGTGGATGGTTCAGCTCACCGGGACAGGTTGGGGAATTTCAGTGATCGAGGGTGGGGAGATTCAAAAATCGCTGGCA